>JBCCQY010000216.1:0-12451 GCA_039208735.1 Myxococcota bacterium
CGCGCTCGGGGCCGCACCGTCAGCCGCCCGTCCTCGAGACCTCGCAACAGCCCATCCGCGCGCGCCTCGACATCCAATCGGAGATCGCCTGTGGGGCATCGGTCGGTCCAGATCCCGTGCACGAGGCCCAGCCAGACGCAGGGGTAGCCGATACAAAGCCCGATCGCTGCGACCATGACAGCGAAGATCCCCATCGCGGGGCCCCCCCCGCGGCGCAGCCGCTGCCAGACCGAAGGTTCGAACATGAGGCTCCTTGCCCGCCGCCGTGACAACGGTCACGGTGGCGCGCATCTTACAAGGCCACCCCTCGTTCGTCACTGCAGGGAGCACGTCTCCATGTTTGCGTCGCACCGGATCGTGTAGGCGTAGTCAGGCCGCACGGACAACTCCGAAATGGCGCGGACGGGTCCTGAACGATCGAAGATCGCCCAGACGGTGTACGTTCCGGGTGGAACCTCGATGAAAGACGCTGCAAGATCCACACGAGGGCCCGGAACATCGGTGCGAACAGCCCAAATGGGCTGCTCTCCGACCCTCCGCAACCGGGATTGCGGCGGCGCTGGCGCAACGGTTTCCGTCGGACCCAGGGCCGCGACCTCGGGCTTGGGAGGCACCACGTCAGGCGCAGCAGGGAGGATCGGGTCGGTTCGCGGCCCGACCTCGATGGCGGGCCCCGAAGCCGGCGGGGAGGACGGTGCAGTGACCACCGGTGGTGGCTTTGTCGGGGTGAGAAGCCGACGCGGCCGGGGATTTCCTGAAAGTCCAGCCACCACAAACACCACCATCAACGCCATCGCCCCAAATCCGGTCAGGCCGAATGCCAAGGCAAGCACCACAAACCCAGGAGAGCGACCCCGTTGCTGCGGGGGGACGGGCTTGGGCAGCGGGTAGGTCGGGGTTGCGGAGGGAACCGCCCGGGTGGGTCGCACCTCGGTGGTTCGGAACTGAAGCTGGTCTTCCTCGAGGACTTGACCGGCCAAGGTCCCCGAACTCCGTCGCGCCTCACTCCACGTTCGTCCTCGAGCCCAAGTGACCAAATCCGGCGGATGCAGTTTCTGACCGAGCGCGTCACAGGCCGCGGCAAACGACTCGGCAGGGGGCCTAGCCTCCGGATCGTGCGCCAGTGCACGACGGAGCAGCGGAACCATCGCCTCGGCGACCGGCAGAGTGGCGAGGCCTTGAAGACGCGCATCCATGAACGGGTTCCACATGTCGGCATCGAGCGAGTGGGCCGCCTGCACCGTCAGGGTGAGGTTCATGAACCGACGACCCGTCAGGCCTTCGAACAACGTGGCGCCGAGTGCGTAGATGTCCGATGCCGGCCGTGGCGCGCCCTTCCGGAACCGCTCGGGAGCCAAGTAGGGCGGCGACCCCACCACCAAGTCCGACGCGGTGTGCGCCGCTCGGGTAATGGCATCGCTGCGGGCGATGCCGAAGTCGAGCAGTTTGACGCCCCCATCGCGGGACAACCGAATGTTGGACGGCTTGATGTCGCGGTGGACGAGCTGCAACGGCCCTCGTCCCTCAGGATTTGACGTGTACGCCGCATGCAAAGCTCGCGCGACCGCCGAAGCAACCATCAGCAAGGCACGCGGGGCGATGCCCCCTTCCTCAATGCAGGTCGAGAGGTCCGCGCCTTCGACGTACTCGGTGATGAGGGCCACGCGTCCCGCGAGTCGTGTGAGGCCATAGACCTGAAGAATGCTGGGATGCGAGACCCGTGCAAGAAGCCTCGCCTCGTCGTGCATCCGTTGAACGGCCTGGTGGTTGCCGCCCAGCTCCTCGTGCAGGAGCTTCACGGCAACGGGGACCCGCGGCCCGGCGCCTTCATCGATGGTTACAGCGTACACTTCGCCGAATCCACCCTTCCCTAGGCATCGGCCCATGACGAACGTGCGTCCCACCCTCCGTCCTCCTGCGGACGGAGTTTAGCCGGGAAGGATGTTAGGGTGGCGGCATGCCTCGGCCACCTGAAGATACCGAGTTGCGAACCATGATTCGCGACGCAAAACTCCGGGCGACCAACCCTCGTGTGGCGGTGTTGCGTTTGCTGCATGGGATTTCTGCTCCAGCGAGCCACCCCGAAATCTACGAGGCCCTTCGCAACGACGGCTACGACCGGGCCACGTTGTTTCGGAATCTCGTCGACTTGACGAATGCGGGGCTCTTGCGAAAACGCGACCTTGGGGATCGGCTGTGGCGCTACGAGCTTGCTTCGGTAAGCGGCGACAGCTCCGATCATCCCCATTTCCTGTGCATCGTCTGTGGTGATGTGAGCTGCCTTCCCGGCATTGCGATGTCCGTGCCCGATGGCACCGTTCCGCGCGCCTTGCGTAACGGTCACGTCGAGATTCAATTTCGGGGCACCTGCGACGCCTGTCTCGACTGACGCTGGATAGAGGGCGCGATGCCCCTATTGTCCTTCCACGACCAGCAAAGGCCTCTGTTTGTCGTGCCCGTGCGGTCGGGACGCACCATCATTGGCCGATCCGACCATCAATGCGACATTGCACTGCGGGCCGATGGCATCAGCCGGGTGCATTGTGTGGTGGAACTTGGCCCAACCGGCGCCCGCCTGATCGACCGGTCGCGGCATGGCACCGTGCTCAACGGACAAGCCGTCACTGAAGCGGCGCTAGCCGACGGGGACGTCATCACCATTGGCGACGTCCAGGTCCGGTACGCGACCGAAGGTGATGCGCGGGCCTCCGAAGTGACGTCCAGCACCTTGATCCACCGCCATCTTCACGACGAGTTGGTCGCCGCTTCCGAGGCCGGTGTGGCCTACGAAGGGGTCCGTTTGCGGTTCGTGCGCGGTCCTCGGCAAGGGGAGGTGCAGGCGATCGAGGTGAGCCCGACCACCCTTGGCGGACCGGGTTCGGACCAAGTCCTCGACGATCAGCTCCCCCGCAGTGCGGCCCGTCTTCGGGTGGTGCGGGGACGTCCCTTGGTTCAACCTGGCACGGCCGCGGTGTACCTGTCGGGCGTGCGCGTACGGGAAGCCACGCCGGTCCTCCCCGCCGAGGAGGTCCGCGTTGGCGAACATGGCTTCATCGTCGAAGCGGATCGGGCCGAGGTGGATCGAGAGGCGGACACGTTCGGTGAAATGGTCGGACGATCGCCCGTGATGCGCAAGCTGTTCGGCGCTCTCACGCGGATTGCGGCGCACGATCAGCCCGTGCTGTTGATCGGTGAAAGCGGCACGGGCAAGGAACTCGCCGCGCGAGGCCTGCACGACCAAGGTACCCGCGCCGATGGTCCGTTCGTCCCCATCAACTGTGCTGCGGTGACCGAGACGTTGTTTGAGTCCGAGCTGTTCGGTCATGAGAAGGGGTCCTTCACCGGGGCCACCAGTCGCATGGACGGTGCCTTTCATCGCGCCGATGGCGGCACCTTGTTTCTCGATGAAGTGGGCGAACTCAAGCTCGACTTGCAAGCCAAGCTGCTGCGGGCGCTGGAATCGGGCGAAGTGCGCCGCGTAGGGGGCCACGAACCGACGTTCCCCGACGTCCGGGTGGTCGCCGCAACCAACCGCGACCTCACCACGATGATGGCCGAGGGGACCTTCCGATCCGACCTGTATTGGCGCCTTGCCGTACTCACGGTGCGGGTGCCCAGCCTGCGGGAACGACCTGGTGATGTTCGACAGATCGCCCATGCGCTGGTCAAGCGCCACCATCCGGGCGTCGCCCTTGACGATGACGCGGTGGCTCGGCTCGAGGCTCACCGCTGGCCCGGCAACGTGCGTGAACTCCGCAACGTCCTCACCCGCGCCTTCGTGCTGGCCGGAGCCCCGATTCGCGCCGAAGCCATCGAACTCGAACCGTGGCGTCCGCCGAGCGGACATGCGGTCGCAGCCCCCGCCACTCCGGCGACAGAAGCGCTGCGGATCCGCCAGGCCCTGGCGGAGACGGGCGGCAACCGCAGCCAAGCGGCGCGAATTCTGGGCATGCCACGGTCAACGCTGTTGTATAAAATCGAAAAACATGGTCTTAATCGTGACGAATAGCCTGCAAACCGATGACGGAGCGCCTGGCGTAGAATGCGGCTCCACCGGCAAGAGCGAAGACCTCATCGCGCAGAGCCCATTGGAGATCGCCAGGTCATCGCCATGGTGTACGGGCTACGACGAAAGCGAGGTTCCGCTTTAGAACCCTGGACCAATGGCGCCCCGACCGCGAAGGTGCATCTCCGAGCGGCAGGCGTCTGGCAAGCCCTTTTCGAACCAAGAGCCCCCTGATGAGTCGTTGTCGTTGCCACAGCCGACGCCTCGAGCGCCGTTGTTGCGGACCGTTGCATGCAGGTCGACCTGCCGCCACCCCCCAAGCACTCATGCGATCCCGGTACGCCGCTTACGCCCGAGGGCTCGTCGACTACATCATCGCAACCACGGATCCGGCGGGTCCCCAGTGGGACCCCGATACCGAAGGTTGGCGAGCGCGGATCCTCGCGTTCTGCCAGGACACCCGGTTCGAAGGCCTTCGGATCCTGGACGCCCCACCTCCCGGGACCGATGAGGGTTTTGTCACGTTCGAAGCCACCTTGATCCAGGATGGTCGCAACGCTTCATTCACCGAACGCTCACGCTTTGTCCGGGTCGAGGGAACCTGGAGGTATTCCTCTGGCGAGAACGTGGGCGGCGACCAGGGTTAGACTGCGGCCGCAGCTGGCAGACTCAATCTGACGTACCGGGTCCGGCCCGCGCTGGTGTCGACACACGAGGAGGGAGGAGAATGCCAATCGCGTGGTGGCTCTGCAGCCTGGCCGTCGCAGCCGAAGGTTGGTCGGTGGATCCTACGACCATCCGCTGGAGCGAGGATGGCGGGGCCCTATTGGTGGAGGTCGCTCTCTCCGGATCGGCCCGCATCGACCGAACGGAGCCGGCGTACGTCGGCGTGACGGTCGTCACCGAGGACGACAAGGTCCACGATCTCGTGGTCCACACTGTCTTCCCCACCGACGATCCCGAACCCGAAACGATGCTGTTTACCGCCGAACTCTCGAGGTCCCCCAAGTACGTCCTGATCGGGGCGTGGGGCGAAAAAATCGAGCCGTGTGGTGTGGATCGCCCGGGGTGCCGAGCGTTCGGGTTCGTGCTCGACCAAAGCCTCGCGTCGTTCCCGGAGGGGCTCTACACGGACGGCGTGCGACAGCGGTTGCTGCCCCCAACCTACGCGATCGGCGTCAAGGGGGATCAGGCTGCGGTCGTCAAAGCGGCCCAGCCTTTTGCCAACGTGTTTGGCAGCACGGTCGAGGTGCGGAAGGCCAAAGGGCCGAAGCCGGGCAAAGGGGTGTGGGTCCGTTCGAAGGACGATCTGGCGTTTGCCAACGAAGTCGCCCAGGTGCTGGGTCTTGAAGCCGGCGTCGAGCCTGGCCTCAAAGCGCCCATGGTGGTCATCTCGGGATGAGCCGACGCTGACGTTCGGCCCGCCCCGTCCGGGCAATGGTCGCCCACGATCGTGGCGGCCACAGCCAGGTCGACACAAACACCGTGCCGAGGAGCAGGGGCCAGACGAGCCGCTGTAGCGGCGCAACGATGAGGTCCCGACCCCGGGATCGATCGGCGAGGGTCAGGGCGATGAGGCTGACCGCATCGATGACGAGCAAGGTTGTGGCCCACGGAGCAATCAAGGCCCGCGCGAGGTCGTCCCGGTGCCACCACCCGAGCAGCGCGGCCAAAACCGGCACCAAGTACACACCGATGTGGGCAAACCACAGATTGGGGAGGGCGAGGAACCGGACGCGCCACGGCGCAGACCAGGGCCATCCATGCTTCCAGATGCAGGCCAGATTGCCCCAAAGCCACCGCCGACGCTGACGCCACAGACCGCCCAGCGTGCTAGGGACTTCGGTGAAGGCCCACGCCCGGGCTTCGAAGACCAAGGTCTGATCGGTTCGGAGCAACGTCACGCACAGGTCGGTGTCTTCCGCCAACGTGTCGGGCGAAAAACCACCGTGTTCGACGACGACGTCTCGGCGCCACAACGCAGCTGCACCCGGGATCGTAGTGATGACCCCCAGCAGGTTTTGGGCCCGTCGGTCGAGGTGGAGACTCGCGACGTACTCGAGGCTCTGCAACATCGCGAGCAACCGCCGACGGTTGCCCACACGCACGTTGGATGCCACGGCTGCCGCCTTCGATCGTTGTTGTGCGGCCACCAACCACGCGAGGCACGTCTCTTCGACCAGGGTGTCTGCGTCGACCGTGACCACGAGGTCGGTGCGAGCCTCGCCAAAGCCTCGATTGAGCGCCCGGGCCTTGCCTTGATTCGGCTCTTGCACGAGCAGGTGCACCCGAGGATCCTCGATCTGCCTCACTTCGTCGGCCGTGGCATCGCGCGACCCGTCGTCGACCACCAACACCGTGACCTCGACCCCTTGGCTGCCCAGCAAGCATTCCACGGTGCGACGAATGACCCGGGCTTCGTTGTAGGCCGGAACCACAACCGTAAGGGGGACCGGATGCGCGAGATCGGGCGTTCGATGAGCGCGTTGCCGGTTCCAATCCAGTAATGAAAGGACCAGCAGACCCAACCATCGCACGGGCAACCCGACGACAATGAGCAGGGCCAGGCCGTCGAGTCCGGTGAGCAGCACGTCGATCAGCGCGTTCGCCGGGGCCATGGCCGTCCTCAAGCGTGTCGTAGCCCGGCGGAAGAGGAGACGCCCCGCCACCACTCGCACGGATCCACGATGCAGGGGGGTGCGGCAAGGCGGTGGTGACGGGACGTCTCACTTGCTTTCTACGTTCCAGACCGGTGTTTGTTCGATTCGAGCTGTCACGGCCTGTCGCATCCCGCGTCTTCATCGCGACGTTCCGTGGCACACAGCACGGCGACGATGACCGTTTCGGTACGTTCTCCCAGCAATTCTCGAACACATGCCTCGGCCGTCGCTCCGGTTGTCAAGACATCGTCCACGAGGACCGCGCGACCGACGACTGGCCGAATCGAACGAATGCGCTGTCGAAGGTTGGCCCGTCGCTGCATCGCATCGAAGGACGCATTCGGGGCCCCTGTACGCATGTGGAGAGCGTGAATCAGCGGCACACGAAGGCGCTTTGCCAGCACCTGGGCCAGCACAGATGCGGTCGCGAAGCCTCGACGGGCGCGTCGGGTCCAGGCGCTGGGCACGGGCACCACCGCATCGACCGCACCCCGTAGCCAAGGCCCGACATGCGCACTGAAGGCCCGAGCGAGACCCACGATCGCCGCACGGTCTGCACCGTATTTGGCACGGCGAAGGCGATCGCCGGTCGCCGAATCGTAAGGGGTGAGCGCCACCGCGTGCTGCACCCCCGCCAATGGCTTGGGAATCGGCACCAGCTGCCAGTGTTCAGCACACGCCTCACAGACCCCGTGAACCTCTTCGGCTGCACACACGACGCAACACGACACCCACAAGCCGCTAACCACCGCACTCCAGTCCATTGCACGCTCCGGCGCCCAAGTGTCCCGATGGGCAAGCTCTGTCGCGGAAATTGGAGCGGGGAAGTGACCGGGCAAGGCAGACACTGCGGCTTACGCAAGCGCTGGCGAGTCCGGTTACGGGCCGGATCCATGTGTTCTGGAGGCTCGACATGAAAGCTCCCATCCGCGTCGCAGTGACCGGCGCCGCCGGCAACATCGGCTACTCCCTGCTGTGGCGGCTCGCCTCGGGCTCGTGCTTCGGCGATGACCAGCCGATGATCTTGCAACTGCTCGAGATCACCCCCGCTCTCCAGAAGCTCAACGGCGTGGTCATGGAGTTGATGGATTCCGCGTTCCCACTCATTCACGGGATCGTGGCCACCGACGATGCCAATGTGGCATTCAAGGACACGGATGCGATCTTCCTCGTGGGTTCACGTCCACGAAGCAAGGACATGGACCGAGCCGATCTTGTCGCGGCCAATGGACCCATCTTCGTGGGCCAGGGCAAGGCCATCGGGGCCAACGCAAAGCCGACGGTGAAGGTGATCACGGTGGGCAACCCGTGCAACACGAACTGCCTCATTGCGCAGCGCAACGCGGGCGACCTTTCGCCTTCGGCGTTCTCGGCCATGACCCGCCTCGATCAGAACCGTGCCGCGGGTCAGATCGCCGCGAAGCTTTCGGTTCCGGTGGCGCAGGTGCAGGACGTCTTCATCTGGGGCAACCACTCCGACAAGATGTTCCCCGACCTCCAAAAGGCCACGGTGAGCAGGCTCCCCGCACTTGGTCAGGTCGAATCGGCGTGGGTCGACGGCGAATTCCAGACCACCGTGGCCACGCGCGGCAAGGCCATCATCAACGCTCGGGGCGCTTCGTCGGCGGCCAGCGCGGCCAGCGCGGCGGTGGACCACATGCGGGATTGGTGGCTCGGCACCAACGGTCGCATCGTCTCCATGGCGATCCCCAGCCAAGGCTGGTACGGCGTGCCCGAAGGTCTGGTGTACAGCTTCCCGGTGACCGTAGACGGCGATGGAAACGTGAAGGTGGTCGACAACCTCAATGTCGATGACAAGGTTCGGGCCATGATCCAGCGCAACGTCGACGACCTCGAGAGTGAACGCAAGGCTGTCGCCGAGCTGCTCTAAGCTAAAGCGCGCTCAAATGCGCCAATCACCCTAGGCACATCGTCGTCCGTCACTTCAAGATGGACCACGAGGCGCAGGCGGTCAGGCCCGATGGCGAAACACCGTACGCCATGGTCGGCAAGCTTTTCCGCGACCTTTAGGGCCTCCGCGACCTCAACGACGAGCAGGTTGGTCTCGGGAGGGCGACCTCCGAGCCCCAGAGCGGCCAGTCCTTCCGCGATCGCCTTGGCACGAGCGTGATCGTCGGCGAGCCGCTCGACGTGATGCTCCATCGCGTAGAGCGCCGCTGCGGCCAACAACCCACTCTGCCGCATGGCCCCCCCGAGGGCCTTGCGAATGCGTCGCGCCCGTTGGATGCAGTCCTTCGTGCCACACACCACCGACCCGACGGGACACCCAAGACCCTTGCTAAAGCAGAAACTCACCGTGTCCACGTCGCGCACCCGGCGAGCCATGGGAATCCCGGAAGCCACCACGGCGTGCCACAGCCGAGCCCCATCGAGATGAACGGCCAGGCCGTGCTCCCGGGCCGTCGCACACAACGCATCCAGCGTCTCGAGCGGCTGTACGACACCGCCCCCTCGGTTGTGGGTGTCTTCGAGGCAGAGCAGGGTCGCAGGAGGAAAATGAGGTGCATCGGGCCGGATGTGCGCGATTACCGTGGCAGGATCCAGGATCCCCCGTTCTCCGGGCATCAGGCGAATCTGGACGCCCGCCACCGCCGCGACATTTCCCGACTCGTAATGAAAGGGGTGAGCCCCTTCGTGCATCAGGACTTCGTCGCCTTTTCGCGTGTGAACTTCGATGCCGAGCAAGTTCGCCATCGTCCCAGATGGGACGAATAACGCCGCTTCTTTACCCGCTCGCTCCGCCGCACGAGCTTCCAGACGTTGAACGGTTGGGTCGTCCCCCAAAACATCGTCGCCAAGTTCCGCATTCCGCATCGCGGTCCACATGGCTTCGGTGGGCTTGGTAACGGTGTCGGAACGTAGATCGATCATGGCATGCGCTCCTGGCTCCCTCGACCTGAACAATATGGAGGGCTAGGCCACGTTTGGGAACGGGGAGGAGACACGATGATCGCGCTGCTGGCCATGAGCCTCGGAACCGCCGAAGCCCAAGACGATAAGGCCAAGGTCAACTCTTCCGTTCAGGAGATCATCGTTTACTCCGATGACTTCGCGCGGTGGGACAAGACACGTTGGTACGTCGTGAATGAGCTGATTCTGCCCATTCCCGTCGCCTTCGCCCGTGACTTCAACTGGTCATTTGCGAGCTATGCCTTCCAGATGCGCGCGATTCTGTCGTGCGAACAGGCCAGCATCCTTTCCAAAAAACGCATCGAAGTCGACTGCACCATCGAAGACGTCGGCATCCTCGCCTCAACCCAGCGCCGCCAGAAGGGCGAAGCCGACCGCAAGTTGGTGGCCGCTGTGCTCGAAGAGGTCGACAGCAAGATGACGGGGCTGAAGGTCCAGCTGCAGACCGACTTCAAGGGCGGATTGCAGAACATCGACATCGAGGGCCTGAAAACCTCCAACGTGCGACAACGCGCGATTCAGGAGACCCTCCGCCAGATCTTGCTGCGTGTGATGTCCGGTTTCCACCTTCGTATTCCGGACCATGCACAGCGCGATGGGAAGTACGTCGAAAAGACCAGCGCCTTGATGCAGATGCCCTCGACGACGGCCTCTCAAGGGTCTTCGCGACTCGTGCATCAGGTGACGGTGCGCAAGGATGGGCTGCAGGTGGTCCAGTCGCTTGGTGAGGGCACCACGCGCATCACGATTCCCGTGCCCCGATTCACCAACGGTCGCGCGGGTGCCACGACGTTTTCGCAATCCCCTGTCAATCAGGGCAGCGGCACCCAGGTCAGTGGCGACATCGCCGATGTCGAAGAAATCGAAGGGCCCGTGCTCATCGGCCTGAACGGAGGCCAGGAAGCCGGCGTCGAAGCCAACTACGACCTCAAGGCAAGCAGCGTCGCCATCTTCGAGCGGGCCACGGGCATCATGACCGAGCGAATCTGGACGGTTCAGGGCGTGCCAACCGCATCATCGGGTGGCGGCGGTAACCGGCTTGGAAACTACCAGTCGGTCGGACGGGTCCAGATCTTGGGCAAGGATGCGCGCCCGGACGTGGGACCTTCGCTCCAGGTGTCGGCTCCGCGGCAGAACCTCGAAGGCCTGCCCCCCTGGAAACCCCTCGAGACCTTCTAGGCAAGCCGACCTACCGCGAGGAGGCCGTCTTCGGTGAGCCTCTCCGGCGAGGCGATCCGATCTGGCTCTCCACCCACGTCATGGCCTGCTGAACGACGAGGAAGGACCCGAGTTCCCGCCCTCCTCGAATCGGTTCAGCATCATCGGCGTAAATCGTCCACGCAAGCTTGGCGCCGGCGCGAAGTAGCGACAGGTTGCGTGAATGCACGCACGCCCAACAGCTCACCGCATAGATCTCCTGGCTCGGGAAGATCGGCATGGGATGATAGCGGAAAAACAGAACTTTCCCCGGCGTTTGTGAGAAATGGCACTCCCCACTCTCGCGCATGCGTAGCCGCACTTGGGACCCAGCGAACGGACGCGGAAGCTCCAGTTCGATGCCCACGTGTTGGGCGAGCCGACGACTCTGGTTCACAAAGAAGGCTCGAAACTGCACGAACGCCCGAGGGCCACGAGGGTCGGATTGGTCCGGGTCGAACGTTCCGTAGGGGCCTAAGCGGGAAACCTCGACTGCGGGGTGTTGGGTTCTGCGGAGCACATCTTGGATATGGACGTGGCCCATCGGCCGACTCTTGCCGGCGATGCGCAGGTAGTAGCGATGGTCCATCGCTTGGTGGGGCGCATGCGAGCTGATTGGGATGTCGATGACGTAGACCGCGTGGCCCGGTCGAATCGCCGAGGCGGGCGACTCGGGACCCACCTCAAACACATTGCAACGTTGCAATGGAGGATCGACCCGCTGCGGAACAATGTCTTCGAGCCACGCCCGGGTTCCCCCCCCCTTGAGGTCGGTCGGCACGCCACCGTCGACCTCTCCATCGTCATTCAGCCCAAGGAACAGCCGGCCTCCGGCGCCGTTTGAAAACGCGGAGACCTGCTTCGACAGGGCAAGCAGGAACGGCTCGGGAATCGTCAGATCTTCGTCGACGATCCAGCCACTGCCCTTGAATTCTTGGAAGTCGTGCTCGTGGGGTTCGAGATCGGCGAGCATCGACTCGGTCCATCGATCGGGTTCGGTGTCCACGAAGACTCCTCCCCCCTCACGTAGGCCGGCAAGGCTCAGAAGGACAGGCCGAGACTCCCAAACGACCACCAATCGACCGCTTCGTACGCCACCCCTGGACCCGCAAGCCGAGCCCCCACCCCGCCTCGTAATGTTGCTTGAAGGCCAAGTTCTGGGTTGACCCAGTGCACGCCCGTAACCGTCACGTCGGGCCCCACGAGGAGTCGCCACGTTGCGAAGTCGCGGTCGGCGACCCCAAGCGCCGCCGCGCCGAGCCCGAGGGTCAAGAGGTTCTGCTCCCCACACCCGAAACACAGCGCATCGGGCCGGAGGCGGAGGGTCAGATCAGCGGCGAGTTCGTCGACATCCAGCCCCGGAAGTCCAAACCCAACTTCGGCACTGAACTCATCTGCGAGCCACCCTTCCGCCCGCACGGAAAGGAGCGCCGGACGACCCGCCCCGACGCCGAAGATGACATTGGGATCGGGAAACCGATCCGGAATGTCTTGACCCAAAGCCGAAGAACAAAGCCAGATCACCCACATGTCGAGTCCTCCGCATAACGCTGCCCCTTGGGGCGTCTCGGCTACAATGGGGCCGCGGGGTTGGGACTGGCAAGATCAGTCCCCATGAGAATGACGGACGACCACGAGGCAAGGCGTTGATGGCCGA
>JBCCQY010000217.1:0-12256 GCA_039208735.1 Myxococcota bacterium
ACCGGAGCCGGCGCCCCCGCAGCCGGAAGCATGGTTCCAGGCGCTCCCTTCAATATCGTCACACTCCGGGACGATTGAATCTCGAGGCGAGACGCAATTCAGCAATTCGTAAGTTTCCTTCAAGGCCTTCGATAGAAGCCTCAATCGACACAGAACCATGTTCGCGGACTCGCGAACCAGGAGGGGTAGTGATCCTAATGGCCTACCTGGGGATAGCTGTGCATGCGGCACCCCAAGTGCTCGAGATTCACGCCATCGCACCGCGCTGGTCCGTCAAGGCCAGCAACAGGGCGATTGCACAGGGCCCATGGTGGAAGACGCTCAATGATGCGATACTCAGTGAGGTCATCGAACTCGGCCTCGCCAGCAATCCGGATATGGAGGCTGCTTACGGTCGCCTCGATGTGGCGAAGGCTTCGACCATCGTGGCGTTGGCGGGGTTGGTGCCATCGACCTCCTTCGATCTGACCACCTCAGGGCAGCCAGGAAGCGTCGTGTTCCGTTGTGCCGTCGGACCCATCACACCCGAGGAACTCGAAAGCTTCAGCAATCCAACGATGGAGAACGATGGCCTTTGCTTCACCGGTTCGGCACTCTTTAACTTTCGATGGGGCCTCGACGTATTCGGCGAAGGGATTCTCAAGCATCGCTCGGCGCGATTTGAGGCAGAAGCGGCTCGCCAAGACCGATCCGCGATACGCCTTTTGGTCAGCGGAAGCATCGCCAGCGCCTACCTCGATGCCCTTTCGGCAGCGCAGAAAGTCACCATTCTCGTCGACCAACTCGACGCACAGTCCACGCTGCTCGAACTGCTCGAACGCCGGTATGAGATGGGGGCAGCAACGGGTCTGGACGTGCTCCAGCAACGGCAGGCCGTTGCCTCGACGCAGGCGTCCCTTCCGTTGGTCCGCTTGTCGGCCGACAGCCAGCTCCGAGTCCTCGCCGCGCTCATGGGCGCTGGCCTTGACGACATCCCACGCCTTCCCAACGTTCTACCTGGCCCTCCACCGCCACCGACCATCGGCACTCCGACCGATCTGATCTCACGGCGGCCCGACCTTGTCGCGGCCCGATCACGAGTGACGGCAGCCAAGGCTCGACGTAGGTCATCGGTGCGCAGCCTCTTGCCCAAGGTCTCGATGAATGCCAATGTCGGCTGGACTTACGCTCTGGCAGACGACCTATCTACCCTCGAGACCTTTGGGATTGGAGGCGCGTTCACCGTTCCACTGTTCAACGGTGGCCTCGGTGTGGCCGAGTTGAGAAGCGCTCAGGGCACCTATCGTACTGTAGTGAGTGCCTACAACACCGCCCTGCTCAATGCGGTTCGCGATGTCGAGAATGGCGTCATCCGCGACCGCGAACTCGCGACACGTCATGAGGCCGTCAAGGCCCAGGTTGTGGCCGTCCGCAGCGCATTCGAGGAAGCCAAGCAACGGTACCTTCAGGGCCTCGACACCTTTCTTGCTGTGCTGACCGCTCAAGCGGACTTGCAGCGGGCGGAAGTGTCGTTGGTCGACGCACTCCGGGATCGCTTGGCTGCTCGCACACAGCTTCTCACTGCCCTCGGCGGTGACACGGGAGGCTCTCGATGAAGAACGTTTGGGCAAATGCGGTGATCCTCTTCGTGGTGGTGGGAGGAGCAACCCTGGTCTCAGTGGTGATGTTCAGCCTGCGCCCCGAAGTGCAGCGACAGGTACGCGAGCCGTCCATCCCTCGTGTCGAAGTCATCGTGGTGAAGCCGCAAGACAAGACCGCCCATGTCCACGCACACGGGATTGTCGAGCAGGCCAAGCAGATATCACTGATGCCGCAAGCGCAAGGTCGTATCGTTTGGCAAAGCGACGAGCTTGTGCCTGGAAACCGAGTTCAAAAGGGAACCGTACTCGCTCGAATCGATCCTTCGGACTACGAACTCGCGGTTGAACAATCGAAGAGTCTAGTGCGGAACGCGGAGGTTGAACTCGAGCTAGAGCGAGGGCGCCAGACGATCGCCCAAGAAGCGTGGGCACTGCTCGGTGGTGGGGCAGACGCGGAGGATGCCCCGCTTGCCTTGCGCAAACCACAATTGAAGGCCGCCGAGCAGTCGCTCGCCGCAGCACAGGCAAGCCTGAGGCAGGCCGAAATTAACCTTCAGCGGACGTTTCTCGTCGCACCATTCAATTCGGTGATCCTTGAAGAATCGATCGATCTTGGTCAGGTGGTCGGGCCATCCAATACGGTCGTGAAGCTACTGGGCACAGACGAGGTACGGGTCAAGGTCTCTCTGCCGATGGACCAGGTGTCGACGGTAGCGCTCCCGACGGGCGAAGACCCTGGATCTCGGGCTTATGTCGAGCAGCGATTCTCGACGGGCTCAGTGGTTCGTGTGGGTTCGGTATCCCAGTTGCTGGCTCAACTCGATTCCGCCACGCGTACCGCTCAACTGCTTGTCGCCGTCCCGAATCCCATGGAGGGTCCCGAAGGTTCCATTCCCCTGTTGCCTGGTGCCTACGTGGATGTGGCCATCGATGGTCGGGTGCTGAGCGACGTCATGGCGATTCCGCGGACCGCGCTCGACGAGGGCGATCGAGTGTGGATCGTCGAGCAAGAAGGGACCCTCGCTTCGCGAACGGTGCGCGTAGCCTGGCGAGAGGCCGAAGACGTCGCGGTGACGGACGGCCTGGAGTCAGGGAACCGAGTGGCGGTCAGCCCACTTGCGCACCCCATCGAAGGCATGCGGGTCGAAGCGGTTTCGCCAGGCGACGCTCTACGTGAAGTCGGACCGGAGGAATAGGCCATGTCAGAGGAAGTGGAGACCTCCAAGCCGCACGTGGACCCCACACCGAAAGGGGCCATTGCGTGGATGGCACGAAACCCTGTTGCCGCCAACCTACTCATGCTCGTCGTCATTCTCGGTGGTCTGTTTGGCCTCGTGCAAGTGAAACAGGAGATTTTCCCTGACTTCACCTTCGATATTGTCCGTGTCGAGGTGCCTTACCCAGGGGCGAGTCCTTCTGAGGTCGAGCAGGGCATCTTGCTCGCCGTCGAGGAGGAACTCCGCGGCCTTGACGGTGTGAAGCGAATCACCTCCCAGGCCTCGGAGGGTATCGGAGTCGTCAACGCCGAGTTGTTGCTCGGAGCGAATCCCGACAAAGTCCTCGCCGATGTGAAGACTGCGGTCGATCGCGTGTCGTCGCTGCCCGAGGAATCCGAAGAACCCAACATCGTGGTACGAACCGAGCGGCAACAGGTTGTTTCGTTGGTGTTGTCAGGGGGGCGGGATCTCAAGGCTCTCCACGACATCGCCGAGGGAGTCTACGACAAGCTACTCAGCAGTCCAGCGATCACGCAGGTGGCGCTTGAAGGGGTCCGCCCTCTCGAGATTGCCATCGAGGTGCCCCAGGGAGTTCTCGAATCCTATGGCTTGACCCTCGACCAGATCGCCGCGCGGGTCCGTGACTCCAGCCTCGAACTGCCTGGAGGGGCCCTGAAGACAAGGGGGGGTGAAGTATTGGTGCGCGTCGCGGACCGACGTCTTCAGGGTTCTGACTTCGAAGACATTGTGATCAAAGGTGTTGCCGCGGGTGGCGACGTGCGTTTGGGAGACATGGCCCGAGTTGTCGATGGCTATGCGGATATCGACCTCTACCATTCTTTCAACGGCAATCCTGCAGTTCGGATCGTGGCGTATCGCACCGGCAGCGAATCGCCACAGAGCATCGCTGATGCAGTAAAGGAGCTGAAAACCGAACTCGAGTCCGAACTGCCCGAAGGACTCACGTTAGCCATCTGGGACGACAATTCCCAGCGGCTCCGTGGTCGCATCGATTTACTAACGCGCAACGCAGCGATGGGGATGGTCCTCGTCCTTCTGGTCCTCACTGCGTTTCTCGACCTAAGGCTCGCGATTTGGGTGGGCCTCGGCATCCCCGTCTCGATCCTCGGTGCTTTCGCCCTGATGCCCACCGTCGATGTTTCCGTCAACATGATCAGCCTATTCGCGTTCATCATTACCCTCGGCATGGTGGTCGACGATGCGATTGTGGTCGGTGAGAGCGTACACAACGCCCATAACGGAGGACTATCCAGGCTCGAGGCAGCGATTCATGGCGCGTCACAGGTCATTGTCCCGGTGACGTTCTCGATCCTCACGACGATCGTCATGTTTGCACCAATGCTATTCGTCCCTGGGGTCATTGGCCAGCTGTTCCGCATCATGCCGACGTTGGTCATCTTGGTGTTGGCGTTCAGCTGGATCGAGAGCTTCTTCGTCCTTCCCGCCCACCTTGGCCACGGCGACGGCGGTCTCGGCAACGTGTTTCCACCCGCCAGATGGCTTGGTGACGCGATTTCGCGCATCCGCGCGCCGATCGAGCGCGGGCTCGTGGCCTTCCAAGACCGCGGGTACGCGCCAACCGTAGAGCGACTGATTCGCTGGCGCTACGTGTCCGTCGCCGGTGGATTCGCGTTGTTCATCCTAACCCTTGGCACGATTGCGTCGGGTCTGGTTCCCTCGACGTTTTTCCCCAAGCCCGAAGGAGACATCGTGACCGCCAGCGCGAAGCTCCCCTTTGGCTCGCCCGTCTCGCGGACTGCCGACGTGCAGCACGCCATGGAGGCGGCCGCAAGGCGTTCGCTCGCCAAGACCGAGAGGGGGATTTTCAAGGGCATGTACGCGACACTCGGAGCCAGCCCCACAAGTGAAAACAACGCCACGGATGGCGGCCATTTGGTGTCGGTCGAGGTTCAGCTGACCCCTGCAGGCGAGCGGAGCCTGACCTCACAACAGTTCGCGGACCTCTGGGCAGCCGAGATGCCCCCGATGGCGGGGCTCGAATCGCTGGTGTTTTCGAGTTCCCTCGGGCCGAGTAGTGGTGCGGCCATCGACGTTGCCTTGTCTCACCCTGACGCTGCGGTGCTCAACAAAGCCTCGAACCAGGTGCTCGCCGAACTCCAAACGTATCAGGGCCTGACCGACTTCCAGAACAGCTTTGCGCTTGGCAAGCCGCAACTGGACTACCAGCTGTTACCATCCGCCGGTCGCCTGGGTCTCACCAGCAACGACGTCGCGCGCCAGCTACGCGCCGCGTTCTTCGGAGCCGAGGCCCTGCGTGAACAGCGAGGTCGGAACGAGGTGAAGGTCATGGTGCGCTTGCCAGAGGCACAGCGCAGCAGCGAATTCTATCTCGAACGGCTGCGAATTCGAACTTTGACGGGAAGCTCGGTGCCCCTGGGTGAAGTAGCGCAGGCTCAGCGAGGCCGAGCTCCTACCACCATCTCCAGGGAAGACGGGCGTCGAATCGTGAACATCACGGCGGAATTGACCTCGGCCATGAAGAGTTCCAACGACATCGTTGCGTCGCTCGAGAGCGATTTGTTCCCTGAGCTACGTCGTACCTATCCGGGTCTCCTCGTAGCGTTTGCCGGAGAGCAGCGGGAACAGGCCGAAGCCATGACCTCGCTGGGCCTCAACTTCGTGCTTGCATTGTTCGTGATGTACGCAATGCTTGCGATCCCGTTCAGAAGCTACATCCAACCCGTCATCGTGATGGCGGCCATCCCGATGGGCTTGGTGGGCGCAGTGTTGGGACACCTGGTCATGGGCTACGAGATGTCGCTGGTCAGCGGGTTTGGGATCGTCGCGCTGGCGGGAGTCGTGGTGAACGACAGCCTGGTCATGATCGACGCGATCAACCGAAACCGGGACGGGGGGATGACCGTGCGGGATGCGGCCATCCAAGGGGGAGTGCGACGTCTGCGTCCTATCCTGCTCACCTCCCTCACCACGTTCTTTGGCCTGGCCCCGATGATTCTCGAGACCAGCTCGCAGGCTCGATTCCTCATCCCCATGGCCATCAGTCTGGGGTTCGGTGTGCTCATCGCAACGGTAGCCATTCTGTTGCTCGGACCACCACTCTACGTCATCATCGATGACGTCACGCAGATGGCACGGCGGACGCTGGGCAAGTTGCCCGCTGATTCAGAGCCTCGGTCAGCGGCCGCGAAGTAACGCGCATCAACTGCGTTCTGAAGATCGGCGCACGCGATCGGCCTCTCGTCGGGCGTGTGCCCGTCACTCCTCCCTCATCCATCAGGAAGCCGTATGTCTGAACAAGGGCTCGTTATCTCCAATCTCTCAAAGACGTATCGCAACGGCGTTCGGGCGCTTGATCGCGTCTCATTCAGCGTATCGCCAGGGCTCTATGGCCTGCTTGGTCCCAACGGCGCAGGCAAATCGACGCTTATGCGAACACTCGCCACGCTTCAACGTCCAGACGAGGGTTCCGTATTCCTCGATGGCGTCGAGGTACTGCAAGATGCCGATTACCTCAGGAACAGGCTTGGTTACCTTCCCCAGTCCATCGCGCCCTATCCTGGTGTCACGGCGACGCAGTTGCTGACACGATTTGCTTGGCTCAAGGGTCGAACCAATCCGAGTATTCGTAAACAGGAAGTCACTCACCTTTTGGCCCGGGTGAGCTTGTCCGAACACGCAAATCGCCTGCTCAGCACCTACTCGGGCGGAATGCTTCGACGATTTGGCATTGCCGTGGCCTTGGTCGCGTCACCTCGGCTGATCATCGTGGACGAGCCCACCGCGGGGCTCGACCCCGAGGAACGAAACCGGTTCCACCGAATTCTTGCCGACGTGGCTTCCCACGCGGTGGTTCTTCTCTCCACCCACATTGTCGAGGACATTGAGAATGTTTGCACACGGCTCGCCATTTTGAACGAGGGTCGAATCGTGGCGGAGGGCAAGCCCACCGAACTCCAGGCTCCTCTAAAGGGCCGGTTGTGGTCTAGGGTCGTACCTCGGAACGAGTCGCTACCCGATGCACTTCACATGGCGGCGCGTCCACAGGGGACCAAGGTGGTTGTGCTGGGGGACCATCCCCCCTCTGCCGCATTCTCCGCTCATTCACCGACCCTCGAAGACGCCTACTACGTAGCTGTCGCCGAGTCCCGAAAGGTGGCGGCATGAGTCGCCTATCCATCCTCGCTCGGGAAGCGCTCAACGAGCTAAGACAAGGCCTGATGACCCCAACGGTCTGGCTCCTGATGGCCCTGTTGGCTGGCTATCAGGTCCTCTTGCTATCGAGCGCCCGGTACCTCCGCGAATTGTCTGCCGTCGAGGTCGCCCGCAACGCTCCCAGTGTCGTGTACTTGCTCACTGCAGGACAGACGTTCTGGTTGCTCATTGTCTGGGCATGGGTCTTCGCTCAACCGGTGTTGCGGGATCAACACGCCCGCATCAACGAAATGGTGTATGCGACGCCCATCCCTGTTCAGCAACTGCTGCTCGCACGGTACCTTGGAGCCGTAGGTTTAGCCTTGGTTATTGGTGTCTCGGCTCCCGTCGGAATTGCCGTTTTGGAGCCTCTGGCGGCGTTGGGGTTGTTCCCTTCCGAAGCGCTGATGCCCACGCCCTGGTGGGCGCTGGGACAGGCTTGGCTGGTCTTTGTCGTCATCTCGGCGTTCGGCCTTGGTGCGGGTTTTCTTGCTGCGTCGATCCGAACTCGAAGCGTCGCGGGACCGTTTGCGCTCTCGACGGTTCTTCTGATGTTGTGGATTGCCGCAATCGTGTTCGTGAAGGGAGCCGGAGTCGATCCTTTCCTGGCTGGGATCCTAGATCCTTCTGGCTATGCGGAGGCGGAGACCCAGGTCTTCGACTGGACGCCTCACGAAAAGGCCACCTCATGGATCGGGCTGACGCCGGCGCTGTGGATCAACCGCATTCTATGGTTCTTGATTCCGGTAACAGCATTGGGCGTGGTGTTGGGAACCACGACTCGTGAGCACCTGACCGTCGGTTCCTCCGCACCCCGGCTGGCGGACCCAACCGATGTCGCCGCACCACTTGGCCGTGCGCCTCAGAGGCCTGTCGCCACCTCATGGCCGGTCGCCCTCGTGACCGAGGCGCGTTGGCAACTCGCTCGCTCCGTAAATGGACCGCGACTGTGGGTGATTGCCATGATGTTCCTGCTGATTTGTATCGGGGGAGCGTTCGGCCGTATCATCGGCGACGCCGAAGGTCCCCTTCTACCCCGTCCCGAACTGGTTTCTCCGCTGCTCGTCAACTTCTTCTACCTCATCGTGTCGTTCATAGTAATCGCCGCCGTCGGCAGTGTTTTGCGTCGGGATGAAGTCGAGGGTTTCGAACAGATCCTGGATGCTTGTCCGGCACCGGATGGCCTGCGTTTGGCAGCGAACATGGGGGTCAGCTTTATTCTCGTCGCAGGGGTGGCCACGATTCCGGCCATCGCGGCAATGCTGTTGAACCTTGCCTGGGTACCCGATGCCCTGTCGCCGTTCACACCGTGGCTCTACCAGTTCGGGGTGTTCGGGCCTGCCATCATGGAAGTCACTGCGTTTGCAGTCCTGGCGCACGCGGCCATTCGACGAGCGGGACTTGCCTACGCGTTGTCGGCCGTTGCGGTGTTCGTCTCTGCAATCAATCTCGAATTGGGGCTCGTAGAGTATCCTCCTTTCGAGTTTGGTATGCCTGCTCATCTCGAGTTGTCCGTTCTCACGGGATGGGCCCCATGGGTGGACAGAGTCGGGCTCGTTGCGCTGTCCAAGCTCGTGATGGCGACCACGCTTGTGATCGGGGGAAGCCTGCTCTTGCGTCGAGGGGTCCAACGTGAGTTTGCGTCGCGCCTGACGGATGTCGTGAGCCGACTACGAACGTGGCGAGGCCTCGCCCTTGCCGGGGCACTAGCCTCTACGATGGCATTTTTCGCCATGCAGTACCATCGGTACGTGACCATCGGAACGTACGCATCGACGCTGGATGACCTACAGTCGGATGCGCTCTGGGAGAGAACGGTGCTCCCCTTTGGGGCGCCGTGGTCGGTCGATGGCGGTGACCTTCGGCTTGAGGTCACACCCGGAGGAGCGATTCACGGTACCTGGACGCTTTGTGGCCTTCGGTCCGACAACGGGCACATCGTGGCTTCGTTGCCCGAAGGATTCCGACTGCAACGGGTGCGAAGGGATGGCGTGGTTGTGCCCCCAACGCTCGCTGCGGACTCGCTTGTGATCTCGCTCGCAGACTCGCTGCCACATCAGGTGGACCTCGAATGGAGCATTGCAAACGAGGGTTGGTCGGCAGATGACACGCACTGGTCGACGTCACGTGGAGTCTGGCTGCGGGGTCGCCACGTGGTTCCGCGCCTTGGCGTGGATCGAGAACGCATCGTTCGGGCTCCCCAGGACCGCCGCGACCAGGCTCTCCCGGTTTCGATTCCCGATGTGGACGCTCGAGCAACCACCGCGATGGATGGAGTCGCTCCGCCGGGGGACTGGCATTGGTCGGTGGAGATCAGGGCCCCGCAAGGCACCGTGACCCAACATCGCACGAGCGGCCCCCTCGATATCGCAGCCTTCTGGAGTCCGCAGCTGATTGCGAGTCGAGTGGGTGACAAAACGGTGTTTAGCCATGAGCACTATTCCGCAGCGGCCCTGGAGATCGGTGGAGATGTCGCGGCGGTCGAAGCATGGCTGGCGGAACGGCTGCCTGGCCTCGAACGTGTTGATAGCGTGGTTCAAACACCCAGAGGATGGGGAGAACCCGTGTTGGTGGGAGGGATCCTCCTTCTCCCTGAAGATCACGGCTGGGATGTTGGTCCGTCGGGCCCTGGGCGCACGAAACGTCGGGCCCGCATCGGACATGCGATTGCACGCAGCGCCGTCATGGAGCGTACCGGTCTACGGAACGAGCGAGGAGCGATCTGGTTGTCCGATGGGCTACCCGGTGCTCTGGGACTTCTCGCGGTGGAGGAACTCGATGGCTCGGATGCGTTCGAGGCCCTTCTGGACCGACGGGCTCAGGAGATCACCCAAACCATCGCGGCCAGTCCCGTACCGATCGCATCCGTGGCCGACGCCCCCGCCGACAGTTGGGTCAAGCCCTACACCTCTATCGCTGCGCTGCATTGGGCAGACCAGTTGGATGCCTCGGCGCTGGAGCACATGCTCGAACGGGCCACGCGTAGCCTGAGAGTTGGTCTGCCAGCTTCCTTCTGGAATGCTCCTCGTAGGTCCGACCTCCAGCTATCGGCAAACGGAACCATCGAGGGGCTGCGCAGGGCTTGGGCCGATGGCGGTTGGACCGTGCGCGCTGGGTCGGTGGAACCATGGCGGGTCAGTGACGGTCTTTGGCTTGATGCATGGCCGTCCTACGAGAAAACACCTTCCGACAATCGAGAGAACTCGACGTCGAATTGAGGCGGCCGGTGTCCCAAAAGATGCGGGGCATCTGTCACCTATTCGGGATCGGCACGTCCATTCCTTCGTTCGATCTCTTCGAGCGCTCTTTCGGTAAGGATCCCCCGGAAGAGCACCTGCAAGCCCTGATCGATGTAGAGTTCGGCGAGCCCCTCTAGGGGCCGGGTTTGCTCGGCTCGTTCCCAGAAGCCTACGAGCATCGTGTCGATCATCACGAGCACCACATCAATGTGGAGTTCCGGCCGAAGCACTCCTGCAGACTGCGCTCGTAGGATTTGCTGGCGGACTTTTTCACGAAGGGCGTCGCTCTCCTCCGGTTTGGCAAGCCTCCCCTCTAGACGTTCCCACATCAAGAACCGCACCGACAGCCGATTGTGCCGCAGCCAATCGAACATGGTCGTCAGGCCTGCGGTAAACAGCCCGGTGTCTTCCGGATCGCGATCCCACTGCGCAGCCTGAGTGACCTCATAATCGGCAACCGCTCGTCTCACGACCGCCTGGTACAGGCTGTCCTTTGAACCAAAGTAGTGATGGATCAAGCCCTTGTTGAGTTCGGCGGTCTGCGCGACTTTGCGGATGGTCGTCGCACGGAATCCGAACGCCGCGAAGCATTCTTCCGCGGCATCCAGAATGGCTTCTCGGGTGAGTTGCGCTTGCTCGGCTCGCGACACACCCGACCTGTATCACACGGCTCGAAACGTTCGGCGCGAGCCGCGTGGCCTGGCCTCACGAAGGTTCCAGAGACCGCCGGCACAAGGGTCGGCGGACGGATTGAGCCGAGAAGACCTACTTCGCAGCGGCGGACCGTTCCTTGGGCGTGGCGTCCAAGCGCCCAGCAACCCAGTCCATCAGGCCAACCAAGTCATCGAGGATGGTGTAGAGCGGTGGACCCAGCAGCAAGATCGCCGCTGTTGCGAACAGCACTCCGAAACCCAACGAGATCGCCATCGGAATGAGGAACCGAGCCTGAACACTGGTCTCGAGGATCATGGGGGCCAGACCGAAGAACGTCGTGAGCGAGGTGAGCAAGATCGGTCGCAGGCGTCGTACTCCACCTTGTTTGGCCGCCTCAGGGGCTGGCATGCCACCGTCTCGGTACTTGTTGATCGCATCGATCATGACCAGACTGTCATTCACCACCACGCCAGCTAGCGCGACGATCCCAAACCCGCTGATGATCGACATTTCGTAGCCCATCACGAGGTGGCCCAGAACCGCGCCGACGAAGCCCATCGGAATCGCCGCCATGACGATCACCGGCTGGATGTAGCTTCGAAAGGGGATGGCGAGCATTGCGTACATCACGACGAGGGCAAGGAGGAAGTTGAGACCCAGGGAGCCAAGGACCTCCGCCTGCTCGCGCTGTTCACCAGCGAAATCGACGACAATGCCAGGGTACTTGCTCCGCAGTCGTGGAAAGAGATCGGTGGTGAGAGACTCGATGATCGAGGCCGAACTCTTCGCGGTTGGAGCAAGCTCCGCCCGAACATTCACGATGCGCCGACCGTCTTCGCGCGTGATGGTCGTCGGCGCTCGACCGCGCTCCGCGACGGCCACCTGGCTTAGCGGCACGTAGCTCCCTGACGGGGTGCGAATCCGGAGCCGCTCGAGATGATACTCGCTCTCACGCTGCTCCCTGGGCAATCGCACCATGACCTTCAGCTCGTTCCGGCCGCGTTGCTCCCGCAGCGCCTCCGAACCAAAGAAGGCTGCACGAAGCTGCCGAGCGACGTCATTGCCGGTCAGCCCGAGCGTCGCCGCCTGGGGCAGCAACTGGTAGTCCAGCTGAGGCTTGCCGAGCGAAACCGTGTTCTCAAAGTCCGTCAGCCCGTTGTAGGTCCGCAATACGCTCATCACTTCATTGGAGACCTCCTTGAGGATGTCGTCGTCGGGGTGGGAGATCAGCACGTCGACCGCTGCCCCGGAGCCCGGCAGCCCCGAAGACGAGAACGTCAGCGACTCGAGACCGGCCAGCTGAGGCATTTGGGCGGACCAGAGGTTGGAGAATTCCTGCGACGAGAGATTTCGTTCTCCAGTGGGGACCAGC
>JBCCQY010000218.1:0-12187 GCA_039208735.1 Myxococcota bacterium
ATAAAGAGCCCGAATAGCAAAACGATCCAGACCGTCGATTCACCCCAGCTTGTGATCGACCAGCTGCCGAGCGACATTTTGCCGGCATCGGCGGCGCTTGCCCAGGCCTCGGTCGGGCCTCCCGGATTGGAGGGAAAGAACATGCGCTCGCCGTGCATTGGCGACGTCGTCGTGACCAATGGATCGATGCCTCGCGACCGGGCCTCCTCCCAAATCGTCAGCGCGATGGCCCGGTCCAGTTCAGCGATGTGCAAGTGCCCAGGCTTCTGGAGATCATCGACGAAGGTGCCGTTCGCGGTGACAAGCGGCAGGGCCAAGGGCAAATCGAAGCGCTCCCGCACGCTCACCACGCTGCGGGCCGTGGCGATGGTGAAGCACAACCCCCGCTCGAGCAGGGCCCTTAGGCTTGCCCGAGTCGTCGGGGACAACTGCCCTTCACGGTCGAGCAGCGTACCGTCGAGATCGGAGACATACAGCGTAGACATGCGGAGCCCTTACCTCTCGGCGGGAACTCCGTCCTCTGCGTCAAGGGATTGAAGCGCCAAACGCGTCATCTCGGCCACGAACCTCGACCGCTTCCAATGGTCGGGCGCCCAACCCGCCATGAACCGCTCGAAGTCGGCCCAAGCGTGAGGCCAAACGGGCCGCCATGCCGCTTCGAGGTGAGGCCTTTCGAGCCGCGCGAAATAGTGGTCGAGCCAGAGGTCCGCGTCGCGGAACAACGCCTCCTCATCGAGGCAACTGCCGAGAAAGTACGCCACGTCCTTCAAACCGCAGCCCCCTCCCACATACTGAAAGTCGACCGCGGCCACACCCGCCGCCCCAAAGCAGAAATTGGCGACCTTCGCATCGCCATGCACCAACGTCAGCGGAACGCCAGCCAACCGCCGGTCGAGGTGGCCCGCCGCCGCCTTGAGGGGCCCTTCGTCCATCCCTTGCCACTCGTCCGGCCGCGTCTCGAGGTGCCGGTAGGTGCCGATGGGCCACAGTCCCTCGGGGGATTGCCCTTCGAACGCGCGGTGGAAGACGGCCAACCAATCGAGGCATGCCGCAATGGCATCTGAACCGAGCGATCCAGGGCCTTTCGCCCGCTTCGGAAAGCCCGCCGCATCGAGATCTTCGAGCACAAAGCACCCCGGCTCGATCGACCAAGCCCGGGCGACCCGAGCCTCTACCCGGGGGGCAAAGGTCGTGTAAAACGAAGCTTCCACCTCATACGAGCGGTGTTTACGGGCCTGGGACCGGTCACTGTCCCATCCACGCGGATGCCCCTGCGCAGGCGGTTCAACCACCTTGACGATCACGGTGGGCACGGGGCCGTTGACCAACGCGTAGCGTGCGATCTCACCCCAACCGCTCCAAAGCGACTGGAGACGCTCCACCCGATGCGCCGTACGCGCGCCGGTCGCCGCAACAATCCGAGCGATGAGGTCGGATGGCGTCAGTTGACGATCTCGTCGACGACCACCGCGGGCAGGCCCGTATGGGACGTCTCTCCAGGCGGAAGCTCACGAGGCAAGCGAACCACAAATGTGGTGCCCTCACCAAGCTTCGACTCCAACGCAATGTCGCCGTTCATCATGTCGACAAACCGCCGCACCAGCGCCAACCCGAGCCCCGTTCCGCCGTACCGCTGGGTCGTCGAACTCGGGCCTTGCACAAATGGGCTGAAAATCTCGGTCAGCACCTCGGGCGCGATCCCCATTCCAGTATCGCGAACCGTCAGCATCACCTCGTCATCCTGGGCGTCGAGCCCGACACGAATCTTACCCTCTGACGTGAATTTGCAGGCGTTGACCACCAGGTTGAAGAGGACCTGACGGAATTTGGTTCGGTCCACGCAGATGAGGCAGGGCCCCGAAACCACCTGGAGGTCGATCGCATTGCCTTGTTGAGCGGCCATCGGGCCAAGCATCTCGACCACTTCGTTCACCACCGTGATCGCGTCGAAGTACTCCGCATGCATCGACATCCTGCCTGCCTCGATCCTTGAAATGTCGAGGATGTTCGAAATCAGGACCAACAAGTGATGTCCGGCCTCCCGGATGCGTTGCACATCCGTGGCATGCGTCGCATCGATGGTTGACCCCATTTCAAGACTTTCTTCGAGCAACTCGGCGTAGCCGATGATTCCGTTGAGAGGGGTGCGCAGCTCGTGCGACATCGCAGCCAGAAACTGGTTCTTCGCCTGTGAAGCGGCTTCGGCTGTCAATCGCAGCTCTCGCTCCCGCTCACCGGCGCGCTGCAACCGTCGCGTCATCGCGACTTGAAGGGTCTGAGTCACCGAAGCGGTGGCGGCCAGCAACAGCAGTACCATGCCGATGGAGAACAAGAACGTGGGAGGGAGCAGTTCGGTCTGCACCTCATCTGGAACGAAGAAACCGAGGTACGCAAGTCCCAAAAGCTGGACGAGACACAGTAGCCAGGTGGTTCGTGCACGCGCGGTAAAGGCGCACACCGTCATGGGCACCACCAGAAACACGAGGTGCGACCGCACGCCATCGAGCACCAGGGGCGTGCCTAACGCCACGAAGGTGATGAGCCCTGCGGTCAGGATGGCCGCTTCCTCAATCCGCGCGCGACGCGCCAAGAGAATGGACCCGGCGTAGGTCAGCTGGGCAAGCGCCAATCCGACCGCGACCCCCACCGGGTATTGCGTCGTCTGGATGGTGATGGCGAAGAACAACGCGTTCATGATGCTCAGGACCATCAGGATCCAGAGCAACAACCGGCCTTTTGCCTTGGTGTAATGGTCTTCGGAGCTGACCGTAAAGAATGCATTCCAAGGGGGTCGGGAACCCACAGAGTGGTCACTGGAACTGGACGACATGAGATCCCCGCACGCTACACGACGCCGTTTTACCCGAGGCTCCCCCAATCCACAAACCCTCGGCCAAGGGCAAGGCGCTCAACTCTCGCCTGGTCGCGCCGATGGTGACTCAGGCCGTGGAGCGAGGACTCGACCACGAGGAGATGACGTGCGGCAACTCGGTCTTTTGTTCGCCATCGCATGTGGCCCCAAGCTGCCAGGAACGACGGCCCCGGCCTCGGCGACAGACCTTGGTCTTGTCGCTGACCAGGTTGTGGACCAGCTTCCGGCCTGGCCGGGGTTCGACGAGTTCAAGGCGCCACCGCATATCGTCGTGCTTCCTACCGAGAACCGGACGAAATTCGACTTCGATACCAAGCTTGCAACGTCGAAGCTCGTGAATGGTCTCATCGGAGTTTCAGGGGCGCGCTTCGACATCGTCGATCCCGAAACGTGGAGCGCCCGGCAAGCTCCTCCAAAGAAGGGGGCTCCCGAACCCAAGCCCGACGAAGGGCAGGCCCCGGTTGCGGACGCCGCCCCCTCCGCACCTCCCCCGCCCAAGCCCATGTTGTTGTTGCTCCATTCCGAAGTCCAGTCGACGGGAACGGACTCGGGCGACGGTCGGCCCGCGGTCAACGTCCTCGTCACCTATCGCCTGGTCGAGTCGGATTCGGCGCGTGCGATCTGGGCATGGACCGAAGAGTGGACCAAAGCCAAGGGCGAACAAGGCTACGAGCTGGTCCAGCGCTAGACGTTATCGAGCCGGGGGGGCGCACATGTCATCCGGTTCGTGGGCACTGGCAGATGAAGTCAAGGACTACCTCGTTGCGATGGGGGTTCGAGAGGCGTCCGCATTAGCGGAGCTTCGGATCGCTACCGCCGACCTCGAGCAGTCCGGCATGCAGATCAGCCCCGAGCAAGGTGCGTTCATGCAGATGATCGTGCGGTTGACGGGGGCTCGCCAGATCCTCGAACTGGGGACCTTCACGGGCTACTCTGCGCTCGCGATGGCCCTGGCGTTGCCGTCCGACGGGCACATCACCTGCCTCGACACCTCCGAAGAGTGGACCACGATGGCCCGCCAACATTGGCAGGAGGCTGGCGTTGGGGACCGCATCACCTTGCACCTTGGTCCCGCCCTCGACACGCTCGACCAGTGGCTTGCCGAAGGTCGAACGAACGCCTTCGATCTAGCGTTCGTCGATGCGGACAAAGCGAATTTGCTTGCCTACCATGAACGATGCTTGCCGTTGTTGAAGCCCGGTGGGGCCATCCTCTACGACAATGTGTTGTGGGGCGGGTCGGTGGTGGACTCCAGCAACCAAAAGCCATCGACGGAAGCCATTCGAGCCCTGAACCGTACGCTGCACGCCGACGAACGCGTCGACATCGTGATGGTGCCAGTGGGGGACGGCCTCACCATCGCGAGAAAGCGGTAGTTCTCGTCGGCGCGACGCGCCTACTCGCCTAAGTGAGCAAGGGACGGAATCACGACATCCACCCACTTGCCGTTCCAGGGCAGTTGCTGCGTGGTTGGGTAGCATCCTTCGGGCGGCTCGCCTTCGGCACAGGGACCGGGGAGCGGCTCAGTACGGCCGAATCGTTCGAGGTGGATCTCGATGCGTTGGGGATAGCGATGTTGGATGCACGACGTGTCCATGCCCCCTCCATAGGCCAGGCGGGCCTGCGGAACCCCGTGTTCCATCAACGCCTCGTACACCGCGCGGGCGCGGGCGTCGGGGAGGTAGGAACGGTCGAAGTCATCGTCCGAGGTGAACACGAGGATCTTGGCGAGTCGGATCTCGGCACGTTGGTTCAGATAATTCGCCACCTCCTTGACGAGAGACAGACTCTCGGGAAGCAGGATGCTCGTGTCGGCCTGGAAGGCGAACGGTTGCGAGACGTCGAGCCGGGTAATCTCCTCGACGTGGATTGGCCGAGTGCGGGTCGGCGCCACCTGCGGATTCGGTGGCGAAGCCAGGGTGGGTCGTGCCGCAGTACAGGCCAACAGAGCAAACGCAACCAGTCTCAAGGTTCACCTCCGACGACAATTCCCTCGGAGGTTGTGGGCCGTCATGGTCAAGAAAGGAGCGCCGACGAGGTGAAGTTCCACTTCGTCGACGCGTGCGATCTAGGGCAGGTCCACGGGAACTGCGCCGTAGCCGCTGCCGTTGTACTGGTGGGCGGGGCCTGGCTCGATGCCCAACTCGGTCGAGCTGCCAAGGAAGCTGGCCGCATCGTAGCCATCGACCCGCCAACCCCCAGCCCCCAGTTGGGCGGCCAGGTTCGCACCGGCCATCGTGGCAGGCTTATCGAGCGGTACGAGTTTGCCATCGCCGGCTGCGTCCGTGGGTTTGAACCCGAGCGGAATGCTCTTGAGCCCCGAACCATCGAGGAAGGCAAAGGTAAAGCGCGGCACCGTGATTCCGAGCGGAATCGACTGCAGGCCGCTGCCCCCGAGGTCCAACACCGTGACCTGGACCGAAGACCCATTGGCGTCCACCGTCTGCTGCGACAGCGTGCCAAGGTTTTGAGCCGCTCGTGGGGTAAGCACAACGCCGAGCGGAATCGACTTAAGGCCCGACCCCGAGTTGGTCACGCTGTAGCCCGCGGCGACATGTCCCTTGAGGTCGCCGTCCCAACCTTCCTGCCAGGCCCACGCGAGAAGGGCGTTTTCGGTGGCAGGGTGGTCGCGCAGCGCTCCAATGAGGGCATCGAACCCGTCGTTGGTGGTCATGGCGACCGTCGGCGAATGCCCAATCCAGGAATCCCGGGAGACCGATTCCACCGCGATCGACCAGGCAAAGGCGACCTCGTTGCCGCTTTCGTCCATGCGAGGAACGTCTTCACCGCGCAGCACGCAAACGCCATCGTCGCCGGTCCAACACCGAACGGCCATCGCCGTTGCCCGCGATGGTCCCGAAGACATGGACCCCCTTGGCCACCCTGCCATCGGCTTCGAACGCCACCACCCGGGCCGCGGGACGCACCTCGTCCGGCTCTCCAAAGTCATGCTCGAGGAACGGCAGCATGGCGACGTAGAACGTTTCGCCCCCTTGGACCGCCCCTGGTCCGGGAAGAAGGTTCCACAGGTCGATCATCCCCGAACCTTCTCCCTTCTCGAGGGAGCCACCTTTGCCTTGGTACTGGAGGGTGGCGGAGATGTCGGCCGGTGCGATTCCGTTTTCAAGGAGCGCGGCGGCAAGTCCGCTGAGCATGGCCGCGGACTGGCTCGTGCCGGCCATCAGCCAAAGCCCCACCTGCGAAGGGTCATCCGGTGAGATGGACTCGGCGAGGATGCCATCCGCCAAACCGTTTTCGTCCACATCCTTGTCGATGTTCCCGCCCGGAGCCAGGAGCGCGATCGAGGCGCTGGCGTTGCCGTACCCGGCGCGCCCCTGGTCGAGGTAGATGGTGTCGTCGTCTCCGAGTTCCGCGGCGCCAATCGCCATGACGTGGGGGCTTGCCGCAGGCCAGCTCACCATGTCCGTCCCGCGGTTCCCCGAGGCACCGATCATGACGATGCCCGCATCGGCCGCAGCCGCGAGAGCCTCTTGGAGGGCCAGCGAAGGCCGATACTGCTCGCCGAACGACAGGCTCATGTTGATGACATCCGCTCCATGGTCAATCGCATGCCAGATCGCTTCGATCAGCCCAAGTTCGTGGCCCTGGTTGTCGGCGTCCAGCACCTTGATGGGCATCAGCGCGACGCCAGCGGCCACGCCGCGAACCACGCCCGATGAGGCGATGATCGAGGCGATGTGAGTGCCGTGTTGATGGTCGTCGTTGGCGTGGGGGTCGTCGTTCACAAAATCGTAGGGCGCAACAATGGCGGACGACGCCAACGAGGGGGCTTGCGTATAGGCGACCCCGTCTCGAACTGCCGTCTCGTAGGCCACCCCCGTGTCGAGAACGGCCACGACGCGGTCGCCAACCGCCGGATTGGCCGGCAGCTTCATGCGGTCGTGGTGCCACTGCAAGTGATCGTAGGTCTGGCTCGCTCCGCCCGACTGTCCGGCACTCGTCGCCCCGTCCTGCACTCCCCAAATCACTCCGTTGGCCAAACTCGCCTGCACCCTGGGGTCTTGCGAGGCGGCCACGAGCCCATCGGTCGGTCCCTCGAGCAACGCGTAGCCCGACCTTCCGGGGCGCCGCAGGATGGTCAATCCATAGGTCTCCGCCAACGCATCGATCTGGTCGGGGTCGGACAAGCGAAGCATTCGCTGCCCCGCCACGAAGTCGGAAGCAAGTTCGACGGACGGCGCCACCGATGTGGCCTCGTCCGCAACCGGGGGCAACGCAAAGCTCGCCACGGTCACCGCCGCCGGTTCGTCCTGCGGATCGGGGGCTGTGTCCGGTGGTCCCACGGGCGAGGGCTCCACGGAGGTCACATCGGTACGCTTCCGCTCGCGTTCGGTGTTGAACCGGTGTCGCGGTGACCGAGAGCGCTACACGCATCCTCATGCTCACACGAACTGAATACGCAAACAGCTCATTTTTACACTTTAAAGGCTCGTGTATTCAACACGCCAACACTTGTTCCACTCACCATGTGGCCTCCCAATGAATACACCGACTACCCTCGGGATGGTTGTGCCCTGGGAGGCCGAATGAAGCCGCTGCTCACCGCGCTCGTCTTGATGGCTGGCTGCTCTGTTGAACCGAGTCTCCGCGCCGCGCCTCCCCCTGACCCCACCTCACCTCCCAGCACGACCCCGTCGGGACCCACCACTACGGGCTTTGAGGACGTCGATCTGTTCCAGGTGATCGCCGTTCCATTGGTGCGCCAGGGTCTGACCGCGACGTCCGACATTCCGCCGATTGCGCATCGCGACGCGGCCTTGCGCCTGTCGCTGGCTCCACCCCACATTGGAACCGTGACGACGACGGTTCGACTCGTGGCACCGGACCAATCCCTCTCGGAACACACCGCCCAAGGGTCAGGGGATGGGGAGCTACTGATTGAGCTTCCCGGTGATTATATGCTTCCGAACTCTACATGGTCCGTCGATGTGGTCGATGCTCAAGGGAGGTCACTCGCACGGTTTCCCGAGTCGGGGACCACGCCCTTGAGCGCCGAAGAAACCGGCCCGCTCAAGGTGCACCTGGTTCCCTTCCAAGTCGCAGGGTTCGTGCCCGACGCCTCCGATGCAGTCGTGCAGGGCTTCCGCGACGCTCTCTTCGCGGTGTACCCCGTCACCGACGTCGTGATCACCGTGGGCGATGTGGTGACCGACTTCAACGACGTCCCGCTCGACATGGGGAACCTGCTCGTTCACCTCGGCGTACTGCAGGAGCAGATCGACGAAGCCCCGCAAGACACCTACTATTATGGCCTAGTTACGGGCGCGCCGGACCGTGACTCGTTCTGTGAGAGCTGTCCAACGGGCACCTCCGAGTCTGGCGGGGGGATTCGTGCCGCCTTCGCGGTCGGCGCCGCATTTGGCGACGCGCGTTCCGAAAGCACCCTCATCCACGAGATGGGCCATATGCACGGCCTGCTGCACGCGCCGTGCGGTGGTGCAGACAACGTCGACCCCGCATTTCCGCACCCGGATGCCGAGCTGGGCACGGAAGGCTTCGATGTTCGAAGCTGGTCGTTTGTCTCCAATGACCATCGGGACCTCATGTCCTATTGCACCCCCCGGTGGGTGAGCGACTACCATTACGCCAAGCTGATCGACTGGGTCCAGTTTGCGCAGGGCTGGTCGGACACCAAACCGTTTTCCAACGCTTCCCTTGGGCCTTTCGTCGACCCTTACCGGTGCTTTGACCTGGACTGATCGCCAAGCATGAGCCTGCCCTCCCCCTACGATTTCCTCGACTATCGGATGTTTCTTTCGGCTTGGTTCAAGGCGAAGAAGGAAAGCAATTCTAACTTCAGCCACCGTCTGTTTGCGCGACGCTGCGGGATCAAAAACCCATCCCTGTTGCTTCATGTGATCGAGCGACGGCGCAACCTCACCGAGTCGACGACGGCGGCCTTTGTGAAGGGGATGGGGCTGAAGCCGCAAGAGGCTGCGTTCTTTCGGCGACTCGTGGATCTCGATCAGGCAAAGTCCACCGAGGGTCGCAACCAAGCGTGGGACCAAATCAGTGCGACGCGACGATTCCGAGAGGCGCGCAGAATCGACCATGACGCATTCGAGTACTTGTCGGGCTGGACGTTGCCGGCCATTCGTGAGTTGGCCCACCGACCCGATTTCAAGAGCGATCCGGCATGGGTCGCAGACCAGCTCCGCCCGCGCATCACCGTGGCCCAGGCTCGCAAAGCACTGGACATGCTCGTGCGGCTGGGCCTGCTGATCGAACAAGAAAACACGCTTGCCCCCGTGGATGCCAGCGTGACGACCGCTCCCGTCGTGTCTCGGCTGGCCGTGGCGAACTATCACCGAGATGTATTGGCCCGGGCGGGTGAAGCGATCGACCGGTTTCCAAGGACTGAAAGGCATCTCATCGCCATCACCGTCGGGGTCCCTGACTCGCTCGTGTCGGTGTTGAAGGACGAGGCGAACCGTTTCCTCGAACGCATGATGCACCTGTGTGACGACCATGACGCTCCACCCGACCGCGTGATGCAGATGAATCTCCAGCTCTTTCCCGTGTCCACCGCCCGCCAATCCGAAGGGGAGTCCTCGTCATGAAGCCCATGTTTAGCCTTGGTGCCCTGCTCCTCGCGAGTTGCACGACGTCATCGGACCCTCACTCCGGAACGTTCGTGGGGAATCCCAGTCTCACCGCACGAATCGCCGACAACCCCGTCCAAAGCGTGCTCAGTGGACAACTCGATCTCCTCGAGAGCCACGTCACCGACTGCGAGTCCACTGCGACGCCGCTTGGTCCTCGCCAACTGCGCTTCAACGGCCCCAGTTCAGCCGAGTCCATCGATCTGCCGGTTGGCGATCATTGTGGGTTGTTTTTCGTCGTGGACCTGTTCACCGTCACATTCGAAGATGAAGGCACTCCCATCACCATCGTGGCCGATGACTTCGACCTGTCGATCCCATCGACATTCGTGGCGCGCGACGGCAACCAGGCCATCCTCCGCCTCGGCGACGAGCGTTGGCTGGCCGAGGTCGCGACCCTGGCTCCATCGGGCGAAACCCGTCTTAGCCGTGGGACGTCTCCCCTTGCGGATGCCTTCTTCGAGGGGTTGTTCGACGGAAGCACGGTGCTTTCCTTCGAATAGCGCTACAGCTGAACGTCCGGGTCTCCCGAGAGCGTAAACGCCGCCCAATAGAATGGATGGGCCCACTGCGGGCGCGCCCGCACTGCGCGTTGGGCGGCACGCAGCGACTCGGCCGCCGTCCGACCCTTGGCAAAGGATTTGTAGAAGGCCTTCATCCAGGCGGCGGTCGCAGCATCATCGACCGCCCACAGCGACAACACCTGGGTCCGGGCCCCAGCGAGCACCAAGCCCCGACGCAGGCCGTGCACCCCATCGCCATTTCGAATCTCGCCTTCGGCCGTGTGGCACGCACTGAGCACCACGAGCTTCGTTCCTCGCAGATCCACACCGGTGAACTCGGCCGCGGTCAGCCGGCCATTGTCGGTGCCCGCAGAAGGTCGATTGGCGCCGGCCAACACCAGTCCACTCTGAAACAACGGCAGCTCGAGGGCGTAGGGACGCCGACTCGACGGCCGAGCGGGCAAGGCAAGACCCCGATTCAACGGCGTGACCGCGCGCCAGGGAAGCCCGTTAGTCTCGAAGAATCCATGGGCGGCAATGTGCAGTACCGAAGGGCGTTCGATGGCGCGAACCGCGGTCTCCGTCGCCGCCGCGCCACGCAGGGTCTTGGACCCTCGAAGCCGCCGGGCCACTTGCCGTCCTTCGTCGATGGTGCCCGGCAGTGGCGTCACGCGCATCGTTGGCGCACGACCCGTTTCGACGCCTGGCCGCTCCGCTCGATCGGGGTCGATGTCGTACACCACCCAGGCGGGACCCGCTTCGACCGAAGCCGGCGCGGTAACCAGGAGTTCCCGACCGCTCGTCAGATAGCTCACCGGCTGGTCGGTAAGCCCTTCGAACGGCACCAGGTTGAGCAAGCCATCCGGTGCCACATAGAGGTGCTCCATGCCGCGTAGCGTGGTTTCAAAGGGCGCAAAGATCCGTGCCGACAGCGCTTCGACCTCGTTGGTCGGATCCCGCTGCTGCAAGATGGCGGCGCGATAGCGCTCGACTAGGCCATCGATAGGTTCGGTAGGTCCAAGATCGGCAACCTGGATGGGCCCGTCGAACGGCAAGACGTAGGCCGCATAGCGTGGCGCCCCAAACCGCGAGGTTTTCGCATCATAGGGCTCATACGCAACGATCTCGAGAAGCACGCGCCCGGAGGGTACGGCCGCCTTCACTTCGTTCAACGTCACGGACCGGGTGGCCTCCCGATACCCGGACGACCGCTCGATCATCGCTCGCTGCACCGTACGAAGTTGCGCCGCCAGGTCCGACCGACGTTGAAACCACGCCACGGTTCCGTCACGGCTCGACGGCCGTTCGAACCGCAACGCGTCCATTTCGGCGTACAGCTGCCGTAAGGTCGCAAGCGGCGCATCCTCGACCCCCCGCAGCCCGTCCAACAGGTTCGCCTCCAACGCCTCGAGCCGGCCCTTCCGCCGCAACACCGTTTCCAGCGCAAGCTCGGCCGCACGGGCGTCCTCGGGATGCCCCAAGTGCAGCGTGATGGCCATGCCCGTCGTCATCCCAAACATCTGCAATCGCCGCAGACGGTCCTCTGGCGTCCCAAACCCTAGGGTCTCGATCAGCTCGGTTTCCTCTTGGTCCACCACCAACGCCAGGCCTCGGATCGCCTCGGCATGGTCCCCGACCCTTAGGTTCAGCATGGCCAGGTTCAACCGCTTGCTCGTGACATCGCGTGGGTCGGCGCTTCCTTCTTCCGCCAAGGCGATGGCTCGTTCGTAGTGAGCGCGGGCCTCGTCGTGGCGACCCTGCAGATCGACGACGTAGGCCAGATCGTGCAAGGCAGTCGCAATCCGCGGGTTCGACTCGCCATACGCGTCCTGTGCGACCCTCAACGATCGCCCCGCCAACCGCTCTGCCTCATCGAGATCCCCCTGCTCGATGCGAAGTCGCCCCAGGTTCGCCAGCGGAATCTCGAGCCGGGGATGGTCGGCCCCATAGGCCGCCTCGATCATCGCCACCCCGTCTCGAAAGAGCGGTTCGGCCTCATCCAACCGGCCCAACTGGACGAGAACCTGCGCAAGCGCATCGAGCGCTCGGCCCACGTCGCCATGAGGCCCCCGATGCACCTTTCGCTGGATGGCGAGGGCTCGGCGGTACCACGGTTCTGCGTCGGGCGCCCGCCCGGTTCGCTCCAAGAATCCTGCATATGCACCGACCGCGTAGGCGAAATCAGGGTG
>JBCCQY010000219.1:0-12089 GCA_039208735.1 Myxococcota bacterium
ACCGGGAAGAATTGTATGGGTTTCTCCATGACGATGGTTGGACCATCACCGTGCCTGGGCTCGCGTTGGATCTGTTTCTCGACGGGGCGGCGATTGCGGCGGCATCGGGAGATGTAGACGGAGACGGGATTGACGAGGTCGTTGCCTTAGATGACGCCGATCGAGTCTGGATTTGCGAGCTGGAGCCCGATGGGTGCGATGCGTTCGACATTAATGATGCATTGGACCAGCTCGACGTCACCGTGGCGGACGTTGATGGGGACTCTATTGAGGAGCCGATTCTGCTGCTTGTCGATGCAACGAGCAGCTACGCGTTCGCGTTTGATGCGCACAATGATGAGATTGGCGTCGTAGGAAGCTACTTTGGTCGGGTCGATGACGAGCAGGTGACCCGCATCGCCGCAGGAGATGCAGACGGCGACTTGGTGGCCGAGCTGGTCGCGCTCCGCGACCCTTGCGTGTTCGATGTCTGCAATGACCAGTTGTTGCTTATCGAATCCACGATTCTTGATGGGAAAGGCGAGTTTCAGTTCGCCAGCCGCCTAACGATGGGCAACGCGACGGTCATTGACGTGGCGGCCGCCGACACCGACGCTGACGATGACGTTGAAGTTTTGGCCTTGTCCAGCAACGACAACACAGTGCTGGTGCATGAGGTCGGGCCGGCGGCGTTCATTGAGGTCGACGCGTGGGCGAACCTACCCGGAACGGGCGCGGCGACTCGAATCGCGATGGCCGATCACGACGGAGACGCTCCTCGTGCCACTCTGCTCGATGGACCACAGGCCGTTGAGGGAGACCTGGTTCCGCTCGCGATGATCCTCGTGCCGCCCTACGACCGGCAGTACAGCGCGGGCGACGCCGGCGTGTCGTTTGGTACGAGCGAGGGCACCTCGAAGAGCCAAAGCGAGGGCACGAGCTTCGGTGTCAACTTCAGCATCGGGGCTCGGGGGGCCCTCGTGCCGGGGCTTGTGACGATCAAGGCGGGAGCGAAGTTCAGCCAGAAAGTAAGTTCAACCAAGAGCTTTCGTGAACGTTACAACGTGGGGTCTCGCCATTCGGTGAAGGGCAACCCGACGCAGCTGGGTCCGTTTCATGCCGGCGTCATCCTGGGGTGGGGGTGCTACGACAGCTACCTTTACGAGCTCGATGATCCGGAGGGCAAGCTTAGCGACGGCAAGCAGCGCATCGATCGAAACCAGATGCTGCTGAATGTGCCGACGGGTGGCGGAGAGGCTTTGTACAGTTCTGCCCGTTACAACGCGATGGTCGATCGGCTAGGGAGCCTGCCCCGTTTCGAGATTCCCTACGAAGTGGGAAATCCCGACACCTACCCACAGGCTCCCGAGAAGCTCGATGGGTACCCGTTGGGGCCTGACGATGTCGTCTTCCCTGAACCGGGCACCTACGAGGTTTCCGACATCGGGGACTCCAGCTTCTCGCTTTCCTACACCAAAACCGAGACCACGAGTACGTCCACCTCTCGCAGCGTGGGCATCAACGGTGGCGTCTCTGTGGGCAACAAGATTCTCGGTGTTGATGTGGGGGCCGGGGCCGACTGGGGCTGGACCGATGGCTATTCGGTGGGAGTGAGCGAGGGAGCGTTCTTCCGCGGTGGAACCCCACCGATTCCCGACGACCCCTCGACTCCAGAAGATGAGTTCGCAGTAAACAAATTCCGGTACCAGCCCTGGGTATATCTCCAGGCGTGGACGAACCCATTCGACGAGCCTGCGTCTATCGTCGTCCTGACCTACAGTGTCCAACGATGAGGGCGGGACTCATGCCGCTCTTGGCGTTGGCGGTCGGTTGCGTCGCAAGCCCTTTGGACTCTGGAGAATGGGGCGCGATTCGGTACTTTGCGGACGTGCTCGGCGATGTGCCGTTACCGATGATTCCTCCTCTCACGGATCGACAAGGCAATACCTACGTCTTGTACGGGGCGCCGGGCCTTGACGACGTCACGGTGTCTCGGTTGTCGGTCACGGGCAATCGGCCGACGGCGTGCGACCCGAATCCGTCCGAGACGGATCCCGGAACGTCTGGTCTTCACGGCTTTGTCGGCCGAACATTGGACCGCGTGTGGTACTGGACGGGCACGGCGCTCGTCGAGGTGAAGGACTCGGGATCGTGTGAGTTCGTCCTTGGCAACGATCCGGTCTCGGGAACGGAAGTGCGCTTCTTGGGAGTGGCGCCGTACGTCGATGACACACCCTCCCGTCGCTTTGCCACAGCCTTGGTTGGCTCGGGTACGGGCGAGTTCAACTTCACCCTGGTCGACCTCGACCGAGGGTTGCCGTTCAATTCCGAACCGTTTCCTTCGGACGATCCAAGAGAACTGCGAGTGGTGGGGACCGGAGTCTGGGAAGCCGAACGAACAACGGTGTTTATCGTTGCGTTCTCGAGCCAGGTACAGGCCTTCTTCCTGGATCGGCTGGGTGACGTGGTGGCACGACGCGACGTTGCGTTGCCCAAGGACATCGCAGCCTATGATGTCGAAGGCTTCCTCCAGTTCAACGACGCTGGGTATGGCGCGGGGTTGCTCTCAGATGGACGGATCCTCACGCTACGGGCCGTTGCGGAGTCCGCGGTCATCGAACCCGACTTCACGGCCTTGGGGCTTTTGACCTGGCAGGGCGAACTCTATGTGACGGGGGAACGAGACGGCCAGGCCGTGCTCGCCCGAGTGGAATCGGATCGCGAGCTAACGGCAGCCATTCCGTTTGATGCGGCCGCACGAGCGGCCGATGGCCTACGAGAAGGCCGGTTCGCCAACGACGAACGCTCGCGTCCCCTGCGACGTGTTCCTTGGGATACCGTGCGCACCGCGATCGGGACGCGGCCGCTGATCACGCCTTGGCCCCTCGATCCTCACACGGTGGGCAGTGTGGGATGGGTGGTTGCAGGACCCGCCTTCGCCACCGGCGTCGACCCGGTGACGGCGGTGGGGTTCAGTCCCGTCGGCTTGGAGGTCCCATGATGCTCCTCCTCGGTGCGCTGGGGTCAGCGATGGCCGCTACACCTGCCCCGGCTCTGCAAATTAGCGGGTTCGTTCAGCCGAGCTTTCTGGTTCAGGTCGCACCATCAGCCGTCCCGCGGGATGCCCTCACCTTTGGGCTACGCGACAGCAAAGTCGGGCTCACCTTCGCAGGCCAACCGCTTCCCCAATGGAAGTACAAGGCGTTCCTCTCGATTGGCGCACCGACCAGTGTGGTGCGTGACGTTACCTTTGTCGACACCAATGACAACGGGTTTTTCAACAGCATTGGGATTTCGCGTACCCAGGTCGTGAGCGACATCGTGCGAGAGATCTCGGTGACGTGGGTCCCCACCTCGGGCTTTCAGATTCGAGCTGGTCAGATGCCGGTGCCGTTGACGGCGACTGCGCAGTCGGCCGATGCCCGGTTGCTCTTCCCGAACCGCGCCAACCCGAACCGGCGACTCTTGGCCGATGACGACTTGGGCATTTTGGTCGAGACAGCAACGCCACGAGGCATCGTTTCGGCCAAGGTCGGTGTCTTCAATGGCCGCAACCTACCAGGTCGGCGAGCGAGCGAGCGTGGGTTGGCCTACCTCGCTCGGGTGGAAATCGCGCCGCTCGGCGAGCTTTCCTACGATGAGGTGAATCCCCTGCGGTCCGAGGCTCGCTTCTCGTTGGGAGCGGCTCTGATCTGGAACCCTTACCGGGTATTCGATAATGTTGGGTTCTCACAATCACGTGTGAATGATGTGCGGGGTTCGGTATCGGCTCGGCTGTCGCTTGTCGGATTCACCCTCTCCGCCGAAGCACTTCATCGCTACCAACTCGATTCCCTCTCGGAACGCCCGGTCATCGCGACCGGTGCGTACACCCAAGCATCTTGGAAGCTGCCGATTGCGCTCGAGCCGATTGGTCGTGTGGGATGGGTAGCCGAAGACCGTAGTTTTGACCCTCGAAACACCATTTGGGGGGCTGGAGGATTCAACCTTTACCCTGCGTTTGGGGCGGTCGAGGAGTCTCGTCGAGACTGGATTCGCTTCGGCCTTGTGTACGAGGTTCAACGCCGAGTCACCGAGGGCGAAACGATCCAGGGTGCACAGGCGTTTGCGGTTGTCCGGTTTGAGTGAACACTGACCGGCGACTCTTCGACTGAATGAAACTAAATAAGAACTTGCGTTCAATCGATAGATCAAGGTTGAACCAATAGAATATTGGTTCACTGGTTCGAATCTTGTCTTTTTGGTAAGATCTTGATAGATAAGGTAGAACCTGGACATGGATAGTGAAAGTTACAAGCGGCTTGTTCGGGTTGCTCGAAAGAAAACGAGTTCAAACGCGAGTAGAATGTCAATTCGTGAAGTTGCCTTGGATGCGGTGCTTGCCCATGACCTCAAGGGTGAGCAAGCAACGTCGTTGGGGCGAGTAGGACGAAGGATTGAAGTTGCGATTCAAGAGATGCGAGCATGTGCACAAGCTTGGGCGACAAGTGCTGAGAACCGTGATCAGCACGCGCTCTCTTTTGAAGAGGCCCGTAAGACCGCCCTTCAAGCGAAATGGGAACTCAAGGTCCAGCGGGAAGCCCTGGGGATCGCCGATCATTCGATCCTCGATCAAATCTACCCAATTCCGCAAAAACTCCGGTGAGCGTCCCATTTCGTGCACATCCGACCCGAATATGGTAGCCTGTTCGCATTGCTCGTTCCGAGCCTAGAACCTAGAGGACGCAGCGAACGTGGAACATCCCGTCCAACGCATCCTGGTATGGGTTCGTTTGCTTGGGTAATTGATGAGCAACCTCCCCCCCTGGAGCGCGTACATGTCACGAAACAAGGCGAAAGCGCTGCCGCTCGATGAACGAATTGCACAGTTGGTCGACGAGGTAGCGACGCGAGAACCCATCACGGTCAAGCAACTCCAAGAGTCGCTCCCGTGGTCCCGTCCCACCCTACGGCGCGTCTTGCGCGAAGCCGAACGGTTGGGTGTGATCGCCCGGGTCAAGGGTGCACATTCGACCCAAAACCCGGGACGGCCCTCCGACGTATGGGCGCTCGCCTAGTTCTCTCCATGACGGTAGTCTCGTCGTGGAGGAACGTCCGATGCACCAATCCGCTGGTTTTATCTGGCTCACCTGGGTTCTTCCGTTGGTCGCCTGTACCGGGGAAGTGCCCGCAGGGGTAGCGGTCGGATCAGTGGGTTCAGTGACCCATTCGGCTCGCGCAAGTTGTGTCGTCGATGGTGCGCCGTGCGAGGTGCGTCACGCGTGCCGTGACGTGTACGGGGACGCGTGCGATCCACTTCGTGGTGACGAAGGATGCAAGGGAACGTGCTGGTCGTGTGATGACCCGGCGTTGGCCCGCACCTACGCGGAAACCAACCACCGTTCATGCAGCCGCATTCGCCTGTACTGTGAAGAGACCCAGCGTCCGTTCAACGACGCCTGCGGCTGCGGGTGTGAGAGAATCGTCCCTGGGGCCCGTTGATTCAGAGCCTTTTATGCGGATCATGGGTCCGTGACGGAACCGGATCGACCCGTTAAAGAGGTGGGACGTATCAAGTCCCAAGAACCTCGCGGGGGCCTATGTCCGACGTTCCCAGTGCGATCACTCCCATTCAAATCGAAGTTGAGATGAAGACGTCCTATCTCAACTATTCGATGTCCGTCATACGTGGTCGGGCTCTGCCCGACGTGCGTGATGGGCTCAAGCCGGTGCATCGCCGCATCCTTTACGCCATGCACCGTGAGGGCTTGTCGTCCTCGAAGAAGTACAGCAAATGCGCCGGTGTCGTCGGCGAGGTGCTCAAGCGGTACCATCCTCACGGCGACAGCGCGGTCTACGATGCGCTGGTTCGCATGGCTCAGCCTTGGAACCTTCGTTATCCCCTAGTCGACGGGCAAGGCAACTTTGGGTCAGTCGACGGGGACCCGGCCGCCGCCTACCGGTACACCGAGTGCCGGATGACCAAGCTCGCCGAGCATCTTCTCACCGATATCGATGAGGAGACGGTCGGGTTCGAGCCCAACTTTGACGGCACCACCCTCGAACCTGAAGTGCTGCCGTCGGCCTTCCCAAACCTGCTCGTCAACGGGTCTGAGGGCATCGCGGTCGGGATGGCGACGAAGATCCCACCCCACAACTTGGGCGAGATCATCAACGCCTGCGTGGCGCTCATCGAAGAACCGGAGCTGTCCGACGACGCGTTGCTCGAGATCGTGCCGGGCCCAGATTTTCCCACGGGCGGCACCATCTGCGGTCGCAGCGGGATTCGCGATGCCTATCGAACGGGGCGGGGCCGCATTCGCATCCAGGGCACGGCCCACTTTGAGGACATCGGGTCCCGCCGGGCCATCGTGATCACCGAGATCCCGTACCAGGTGAACAAGTCCCGCCTCATCACGCAGATCGCAGAGCTGGTTCGCGACAAGAAGCTCACCGGCATCTCCAACCTACGTGACGAAAGTGCCCGTCAGGGCATGCGGGTGGTGGTCGAACTCAAGATGGACGCCGTGGAGGACATCGTCCTCAATCACCTCTACAAGCACACCCAGCTTGAGGTGACCTTCGGCGCCATCCTACTCGCCATCGTCAACAAGCAGCCGCAGGTCCTCAAGCTGCGCGACATGCTGCATCACTACATCAGCCATCGACGCGAGGTCGTTCTCCGGCGCACCCGGTATCGCCTCCGCAAGGCCAAAGAGCGGGCCCACATCCTCGAAGGCTACCGCATTGCGCTGCGCGATGAGGGAACCACGAGCGAGGTCATCGAGCTGATTCGCGCGAGTCGCGATGGAGCGACAGCTCGTGCGGCATTGGTGGCTCGCTTTGAGCTGAGCGAGATCCAGGCCCAGGCCATTCTCGACCTTCGATTGCAGCGCCTCACCGGCATCGAGCAAGAGAAGATTGAGGTGGAATACCAGGAGTTGATGGTCAAGATCGGTGAGCTTCAGGCCATCTTGGGCAGCGAAGACCGTCTCATGGAAGTGGTCAGGGAAGAGCTGCAGAAGATTGGCAACGACTTTGGCGATGAGCGGCTCACGCGCATCATTGAAGCGACGGGAGAGCGCAACGAACTCGACTATGTCGCCGAAGAAGACCAGGTCGTGACCCTGTCTCACCTGGGCTACATCAAGCGGGTTCCGCCTGATGAATGGCGCATGCAGCGCCGTGGTGGCATGGGCAAGAAGGGCATGGACACCCGGGACGAGGACTTTGTGACCTCGATCTTCGTGGCCAATACTCACGCCGTGTTGTTCGTCTTCACCACCCAGGGCCGGGTGTACCCGCTGCAAGTCTATCGGGTGCCCCAGGCGAGCCGAACGTCACGGGGCAAGCCGATCGTCAACCTCGTGCCCATCGAACAGAACGAGGCCATCGCAGCGGTCATCTCGGTGCGCGATGTCGCGGATGACGACACGCGCGACCTCTTGTTCTGTTCGAAGTTCGGGCTGGTCAAGCGCACGCCGCTCACCGCATTCAAGAACCTCCGTCAGGGCGGTCTCATTGCGTGTGGGGTGGCCGACGACGATGAGCTTTGCGTGGTCAAGCTCCTCGAGCCCGACCATCTTGAAGACATCATCGTGCTGACCCAGCATGGGCAATGCATCCGCTTCCCGAAAGAAGGGCCGAAGGGCGCTCCGGTGTATGGGCGGACCGCGCGCGGAAACAAGGGAATCTCCCTGCAAGAAGGCGACTTTGTCGTCGACATGTTGCTGGTGCCGACCGATGCTGCGCCGGGTGAGGAACCGCCCTCCGACGAAGGGTTGCCCCCCGAGGTCGAGGAGCCGATGGAAGACGACGATCTTCCCATCGACGCGGAAGCCGACGATGCGGGACCCGAACCCGACAGCACGTTGTTGACGGTGACCGAACTCGGCTACGGCAAACGCACTCCGCTCGGCGCGTACCCCCGGCAGGGACGCAACGGGAAGGGCGTGATCAGCCACAAGACCGGTCCTGGAATCGGTGGCGTCGTGGGGGCCCGTGAAGTGGGTCGCGACGATCAGCTCATGCTCGTCACCGACACTGGCCGGGTGATCCGCATTGCCGCCGAAGGCGTTCGTCTCGTCAAGAGTCGGAGTTCCAAGGGGGTACGCCTGATGCGGCTCGACAAGGAAGAACGGATCGTCGATATGGAGCTGCTCCCGGCCGAAGAAGCTGAGGAGTAGGCCGTTTCGACGGTGGGCCAGGTAGCGGCGGTCGGACTGGGTCTGACCACCGCACTCACCGCGGCCTTGCTGTGGCTGCATCCGGCTTCCCCCACAGCCCTGGCGTGGGGGGACTTGGCGGTGGGACGAGGGCGCCCTCAAATTGCAGTTCGAGCCTATGATCAGGTCGCGCATCGGCATCCCTACCCCGAGGTTCGGGCGAAGGCGTTGCTTCGGAGCGCTCGGGTATGGGCCGTCGAGCTTGGAAACTCAGACGAGGCACGTCTTCGCTACGAGTGGGCGCTTCCCTTGCCGTTGCCGACCCACGAACGCGCCGCCATGCTCGATCATCTGGCCCAGATCTTGGACGATGCGGGCCGGCACCGTGACGCTGCCCAGCGCTTTCGGGAGGCGTGCGACTTGGATCCCGACTCCCCAAATGCGGTGACGCGCTTGGTTCGCGCCGCTCGCGCAGCCGCCCGAGGCGGCGATCGAGCGACGGCGGATCGGACATGGCGGCGGCTTGCCGAGACCCATCCGCAAGCCGCGGGTCGAGCGTGGCTGGGACGGGCAAACCTCGAACTGGAGCAAGGCCACACGGTGGGCGCCTTGCGGTTTTATGAGCGTGCGGTCGATCACGGCGTGGAAGCTTCGGTTACCGCGGTCGCGCGGCTTGGGATAGCCACGTGCCTCGAACGGCTCGGCGACCTGGACGAAGCCATTGGTCAGCTCGATGAGGCTGATCTCCCCAGGTCAATCCGAGAGCATCGGGAGTCATCGATCCGCGCGCGGGACCACTGAGTCCACGGCGGTGGCCTGGATTCGATCCGCTGCAAGGTGAAACCAGCCCCAAATGGCCAGTCCTCGCAACAGCGTCGTGACGCCGATACTCCACCAAATCCCATCGATGCCAAGTCCCAAGGGCCAGGCGAAAAGCCAGGCCAAAGGCAAGCGGACCAGGGCGCCCAGCGTGGTCACCCACAAGGGAGGGACGGTGTTGCCAGCCCCGGTGAAGGCTCCCGAGTAGGTGGAATCGAGGGTCATGAACACCAGGACGAGGGCCTGGATGCGGAGGTAGGCGGCGCCGCTTGCGATGGTTGCGGGATCGTCGCTGAAAATGCGCATCATCGGGTCCGCAAGCCCGAAGAGCACAAAGGTCAAGGGAAGCGTCAACGCGACGCCCCAACGTGCCGCGGCATGGGCCGCAGAACGGGCTCCTTCGGCGTCACCGGCGCCGAGTCGTTGTCCCACCAGGGTGCAAGCGCCCACCTCGAAGGCGACGCCAAGCATGTACGCTGCCGATTCGACCCGGTGGCCCACCCCAAGCGCTCCGAGATGGAAGTCGCCGAAGGTGGCGATCATCGCGCCGAGAGCGACGTAGACGAGCGAAAAGGCAATGCCCCGAACCGTCATCGGACCGCCGATGCGTCCGATCTCGGACAGCAGTGCGGCCGATAGCGGGTTGAAAAGCGGTGAATGGTCACGGCGGATTAGCAGGCCGATTCCCACGGTGGCACCAATGCCATTGGCCATCACGGTGGCCCAAGCCGCCCCTGCGATGCCCATGTACCGGATCAGCAGCGGGTCGAGCAAGAGGTTGACGCCGAACGCGATGGCCGTCGTGAGAAGGGCGGTCCGGGTGTCTCCAAGTCCGCGGAAGACCCCGCCTACCACGGTGTTCAAGGTGAGCGAGAGTCCGCCGAGAAGGCTCGCTTCAAGGTAGGATACGCCAAGGGAATGCACGGACGTCCCGCGGTCCAGCTCCATGGCCTCGAGGTAGGGGCTCGTCAGCGGAACCAAAAGAGCCAGGATGAAGGCGGCCATACCGGCTGCGACGAGGCCATGTCCATAGACCTGACGCACCCCGATGGGGTCACGAGCGCCGATTCGCTGGGCGACTAGCGCATGCACGCCGGTCGCGGGGAGTTCGGCGACGAGCACGATCATCCACCATCCGAACGCACACGCGCCCAACGCGGTCAGCGCTTCGTTCCCGAGTTGGCCGACGAAGTAGCTGTCGCACAGCAGCAGGCCGGTCCTCAACCAACCCATCACCGCGATGGGCCACGCAACGGCCCAGACTTCGGCCCCGATGGACCGCTTAGCGGTCATGGAATCGTGCCTTAGACGACCAACCACGCCGCCACGGCGGCACTGGCCGCCAGCAGTAGGAACGCGCCGCCCCACATCGCCACTTGCTGGCTGCGCGAAGGCCCATCGTGCCGATTCGCAGCCGCCCCGGGCCGTGGGAATCGAGAGAGCAACTCAGATTGAGTCGTCTCTTCTTCAGGAGGAACGGCGGATTCGTGCAGATCGACGGCGCGGGGCTCCGGCTCCGAAGCAGAAGCGTCCTCGCTCCGCTCGGCCATGACGTCCCAAACCCCCTGCGGGCTGTCCTGAGAGGTGTCCTGCGCAGAGACCTTGTGGTACTGCGGGAGCTCGGTCGGCATTCATCCTCCGCCGGCCCTCTCTTCGGTCCTGAATCGACATGGGTTTCGGGGATGGAAACCAGATCGAAACGTGGGCGCATCGATTTGTGCCTCCGGGGTGGCCGGTTGGGCCTCGCCAGTTCGGGTGGATAGAGGGCCAGCGCATGGACGAATTCACACCGCTCGCGAGCCAAGCCCGGTTGATGTTCCACCTCCAGTCGTTCGCCCGGTTGGGGTTCGTCTGGCTGCCCATGGTCTCCGTGGCCGGAGTTGCGGGAGCGTTCTTCGTGGAACCCGTGATCGCCGCTGCGGCAGCCTTAGCCGTGCTCTTTGGTCGGTTTCTGCTCGCTCTGTGGTGGCCCTATCTCTCTTGGTCGCGGTGGGGCTACCGCCAAAGCGATGATGAGTTGCTCATCAAGCGCGGAGTCCTGTTCCGGAGCGTGACGGCGATTCCTATCGAACGCATCCAGCACGTCGATGTGCGACAGGGGCCGATCGAACAGTGGTTTGATCTGGCGCGGGTCCACATCTACACCGCGAGCGGACTGGGTTCAGACGGTGTGGTCCCCGGTCTTCTTCGGACCGATGCAGAGTCTCTGCGGGATCGCTTGGTAACGGGAGCCGGTCAGGGAGACGACGGTGTCTGAAGCCGCCGCCTTGCATGTCCCTTGGCGATCGCTGCAGCCGCTGTCGCTCGTCGTCAACCTCGTGCCCCGCACCTGGGCCACGTTGCGCAACCTGTGGCCGGTGCTGCTCGCCATCGCCTTTGGCGGAGCGGGTCGAGAGGGGTTCGTCGATCTCACCCTGGTGCTCGCGTTCTTTGGCCTTGCGGTCAGCAACACCGTCGTTCACTTTTTGACCCTGCGGTACCGGGTGGTGGGCGACCGGCTCGAACTCAAGCATGGCCTTTTCAATCGTCAGACCCGGGTCATCGGCGCCCAGCGCATCCAGAATCTCGAGATGGTTCGCAACATCTTCCATCAGCTCTCGGGATTGGTGGAGGTGCGGATCGAAACGGCCTCCGGCACAGACGTCGAAGGGATGCTCTCGGCGTTGTCCGTCCACGAGGCGCAAACCCTCATCACCCAGCTCGAAGAAGCCCGCGGTGAAGTCGTCGAGGACGAAGCGGAAGCCGGCGAACCGATCGTGCAAAACGGCATGGCGGAGCTGCTTCGGTTCGGTGCGACGGGCACGCGGTTTGGCGGCATTGCCGTGCTTCTTGGGCTTGCCATGGAGGGCCTTTCGATCGGGCCCGAGCCTGACGCGGGCCAGGTGGAAGCTACCTCAGGCTTTCTCGCAGGCTTTGGGGGCCTCGCGCTGTTGGTGGCCCTCGGCAGCGGGGCCTGGCTCGTCGGCACGATCACAGCGGTGGTTCGGCACTTCAGCTTCTCTCTCGAGCGGTTTCCCTCGGCACTGGTGGCGACCCAGGGCCTGCTCACCACCCGCCGGGCTGTCCTTCGCCTTTCCAAGGTCCAGCTCGTCTCGATCATCGAGCCGTGGCTTCGCCGGTGGTTTGGGTTTGCCTCGGTCACCAACG
>JBCCQY010000220.1:0-12074 GCA_039208735.1 Myxococcota bacterium
CCAATGGCGGCTATCGCCTGGCCCGTCCCGCTCATGAGATCGTGCTCCAGGACGTGCTCGTCCGCCTGGACAGTCCGCTGTTCGGGGGGCCGGGCTTCTGCAAAAACCATACGGGTCGCCTGTCGTCCTGTGTTCACGATGCGTCCTGCACCCTGCGGGGGTTGTGGACGGCCATCGACCGCGCCGTCGCCGACGTGCTCGCGGGAATGACACTCGCCGATCTGATGATCGACCGGGCCATCGAGGAGGAAGCATGAGCGACGCCGAACAGCTCGTCGCGGAGCGTAGTGAGTACAAGTACGGCTTCGTCAGCGACTTCGAGGCAGACACCCTGCCGCCTGGTCTGGACGAGACCGTCGTCCGCTTCATCTCCGCCAAGAAAGAGGAGCCCGAGTGGCTCTTGGAGTGGCGTCTCAAGGCGTTTCGTCAGTGGCAAAAGATGGTCGAGCCGCATTGGCCTCACTTCGACTACGGGCCCATCGACTACCAGGGCGTAAGCTACTACTCGGCCCCTAAGAAGGGCCCCGAGAGTCTCGACGAAGTCGATCCCGAGATCCTTGCGACCTTCGAGAAACTCGGCATTCCGCTTCACGAGCGGGCCGCGTTGGCTGGGGTGGCCGTCGACGCCGTGATCGACTCGGTGAGCGTGGCCACCACGTTCCGCGACCAGCTCGCTGAGAAGGGCATCATCTTCATGTCGTTTGGGGAGGCCGCCCGCGAGCATCCCGAACTCGTGAGGAAGTACCTCGGCACCGTGGTTCCGGTGACCGACAACTTCTTCGCGGCGCTGAACGCGGCCGTGTTTTCGGATGGCACGTTCGTCTACATTCCCAAGGGCGTGAAGTGCCCGATGGAACTGTCGACGTATTTCCGAATCAATGAGGCAAACACGGGTCAGTTCGAGCGCACGCTCATCATCGCAGACGAGGGCAGCTACGTCTCGTACCTCGAAGGCTGCACCGCTCCAATGCGCAAGGAGAACCAGCTCCACGCCGCCGTCGTCGAACTCGTGGCTCACGATGACGCGAAGATCAAGTACTCGACCGTGCAAAACTGGTACCCCGGCGACAAGGATGGCCAGGGCGGCGTCTACAACTTCGTCACGAAGCGAGGGCTGTGCCAGGGCAAGCGGTCGCACATCAGCTGGACCCAGGTGGAAACCGGCTCCGCCATCACCTGGAAGTACCCGAGCTGCATCCTGCAGGGCGACGACTCGGTGGGCGAATTCTACTCGGTGGCCTTGACCAACAACCGTCAGATGGCTGACACGGGCACAAAGATGGTGCACCTGGGCAAGAACACCACGTCGACCATCGTGAGCAAGGGCATCAGCGCAGGTCATGGCCAGCAGGCCTACCGAGGGCTCGTCAAGATCAACAAAAAGGCGTCCGGCGCGCGCAACTACACGCGGTGTGACTCCCTGCTCATCGGCGACCAGTCGGGCGCCCACACCTTCCCCTACGTGGATGTGCGGAACGGCACCACGACCGTCGAACACGAGGCGAGTACCTCGAAAATCGGCGAAGACCAGCTCTTCTACCTGCGGCAGCGTGGGCTGTCGGAAGAGGAGTCGGTCTCGATGGTGGTCAATGGTTTCTGTCGCGAGGTTTTCAAGGAGCTGCCGATGGAATTCGCCGTCGAAGCTCGCAAGCTCCTCGAGGTCTCGCTCGAAGGCGCGGTCGGCTAGCCCGCCTCCACGCTTCCTTTCTGGAGAATTCGTTTCATGTTGCAGCTCATCGATCTGCACGCCGAGATCGAGGGCAAGCCCATCCTCAATGGGCTGTCCCTGACCATCGGCAAGGGTGAAGTCCACGCAGTGATGGGCCCGAATGCGTCTGGGAAATCCACGCTTTCGAAGGTCATCACGGGCCACCCCGACTACATCATCACGCAAGGCGACGTGCGGTTCGAAGGCGAATCGATCCTCGAACTCGAGCCCGAGGAACGAGCGCATAAGGGGATCTTCTTGTCGTTCCAGCATCCGGTCGAAGTGCCGGGGGTGGCCAATGCGGAGTTCCTCAAGGAAGCCGTGAATGCCCACCGACGCGCCCGGGGCGAAGAAGAACTCGACTCGGCGGCCTTCCTCAAGCAGGCCCGGGCCACGATGCAGCTCGTGGAACTCGACAAGACGTTGCTTCGACGCAGCCTCAATGAAGGGTTCTCGGGCGGCGAAAAGAAGCGCAACGAGATCTTCCAGCTTGCGATGCTGCAGCCGAAGCTCGCCATCCTCGATGAGCCAGACTCAGGGCTCGACGTCGATGCGCTTCGAATCGTGGCCAATGGCGTGCAGCAGCTCCGCAACGAAGACCGCGCGATGCTCGTGATTACGCATTATCAGCGGCTGCTCAACTACCTCACCCCCGACTTCACGCACGTGCTGGTGGACGGGCGCATCCTAAAGAGCGGCGGCCCTGAGCTTGCGAAAGAGGTCGAAGATCGTGGCTATCAGTGGGTCCGCGATGAGGCCGGAGCATGAGGAAGGTCGACCAGTCTCGAGCCCATGCGCTCGCCGCGGTCGCTCGCGAGGCCCTGCCCGACAGCCCCGCCCTCCGGGCCTTTCGGGAACGGGGCATCGCCGATCTCGAAACGGCCGGTCTGCCGGTGGGCCACGAAGCCTGGCGATTTACGCCTCCCAATCAGCTTGTCGCGCCCGAACTGACCGCGGTGGCGACCCCTGGCATGGCCCTGCCGAGGCCCGACGGGCTTGGCGACGCTCCGTTTGCTCACTTTGTGGATGGATTTCCGCACGAAGCCACCCTCCCGCGGTTTTCCGACACCCAAGCCCCTCTCCCCGACGCCCAGGCCGGTGACGACGGCTTCGCCGCCCTCAATCGCGCCTTCTTTCAGGATGGCGTAGACCTCGTGCTGGAAGGCGATGCGCGAGGGGCCTACCACATCGTGCACCAAAGCACGGTTCCGCTTGGGCTGACGGCCAATCGTCATCGCATCTACGTCAAGTCGGGGGCCAAGGTTCAGCTCGTCGAGCATGTGCAAGGCACCGACGACCCCACATTTTCGACGCTGCTCACCGACGTCGTCGTGGAGGGCGGGGCGCGTGTGTCCTACGTCCGCATCAGCACGGGCGGACCGGGCACCCGCCAGACGGCTCGCATCACCGCAGAAATCCAAGAAGGGGCCCACTTTGCTGCGGGTAGCTTCATTATCGGCGGGCACACCACTCGCGTCGAGCTGACCGCCAACCTGCGCGGCCCTGGCGCGGACGTCACATTCTTCGGCTTGGCCCTGCTTCGTGGCCAAAGCCACGCCGATCAGCACGTCACGGCCCGACATGCCATGCCTCATGCGACGAGCGACCAGGTGTTTCGTTCGATCGTAGACGGCACAAGCCAATCGATCTACACGGGCACTGTCATCGTCGACAAGGGCGCCCTCGGCACCGACAGCAACCAGCTCCATCAAGCGTTGTTGCTTTCGGATGACGCTACGGTGCATGCCCGGCCCTGGCTCGAGATCTACGCCGATGACGTCAAGTGCGCCCACGGCGCCACCGTTGGTTCGCTCGACGCGGACTCCCTGTTCTATCTTCGTCAGCGTGGGCTCACCGAGACCGAAGCGCGCGGCCTGCTGATGTGGGCCTTTGCGACGGGCACGGTGGAACAACTTCCCGAAGGCCCGGTCCGAGACGCGCTGTCGGACCAGGTCCGCCAATGGCTGGAGGCCTCGTGAGCCACGCCTTCGACGTCACAAACGCCCCTCTCGATCTCGACGCGATTCGGGCCCAATTCCCCATCCTGTCGCGCGAGGTGGGCGGCAAGCCACTGGTCTACCTCGACAGCGCGGCGAGCGCCCAAAAGCCGCAGGCCGTCATCGACGCCATCGCGAACTACTACGCAACCGACCACGCCAACGTTCATCGCGGCGTGCACACCCTGTCTCAGGTCGCCACACAGGCCTACGAAGCAGGGCGTGAAGAAGCCGCTCGCTTCCTTTCTGCGCCGAGTTCGCGGGAAATCATCTTCGTGCGGGGCACCACCGAAGCCATCAACCTCGTCGCGGCGTCGTATGGGCAGTCCTTTCAGGAAGGCGACGAAATCGTGGTCTCAACCATCGAGCACCACAGCAACATCGTGCCCTGGCAGCTCGTAGCCGAGCGTACGGGAGCCCGGTTGCGGGTCATTCCCGTGTTGGACGATGGCTCGATCGACCTTGAAGCCTACGAGGGCTTGCTGTCCGAGCGGACCAAAATGGTGTCGCTCGTCCATGTCAGCAACGCGCTCGGTACGGTGCTTCCGGTAAAGCAGATGACTGAGCGGGCCCATGCCGTCGGGGCCAAGGTGTTGCTGGACGGCGCCCAAGCCACCGTTCACGGTCCCGTCAACGTCCAGGACTTGGGCTGCGACTTCTATGCGTTCAGCGGCCACAAGGTGTACGGTCCCACGGGGATCGGCGTGCTGTGGGGCCGAGAAGCGCTCCTCGAAGCCCTGCCCCCTTACCAAGGCGGCGGTGAAATGATCGCCTCGGTGTCATTCGAAGGCAGCACCTGGGCGGAATTGCCGGCCAAGTTCGAAGCTGGCACCCCAAACATTGCGGGCGCCGTGGGCCTTGGGGCGGCACTCCGGTGGCTCGATGAGCTGGATCGAGATCAAGTAGCCGCCTCCGAAGCGCAGGTGCTCGCCTACGGCACAGAGCGACTCCGCGCCCTGGACGGGCTCCGTTTGATCGGAACCGCTCCCCAAAAGGCGGGGGTGCTGTCGTTCGTGATCGACGGTGTGCACCCACAAGATCTAGCGACCCTACTCGACGAGCAAGGCGTGGCCGTACGCACGGGGCACCACTGCGCGGAGCCCGCCATGCGCAGGTTCGGGGTCACAGGAACGACCCGGGCCTCGCTTGGGGTCTACACCACCTCGGGCGAGATGGATGCCCTGGCCAACGGCATCGAGCGCGCCTTGCGCATTCTACGCTGAGAACGCCGAAAGCGCATCACCGCGAGCCTCGACCAAACGCACCCAAAGGGTCGCGATGTGCTCCCGCTGCAGCCCGATCCACTGGCCATCGGTCGAGGCGGCGAGTTCGGCGTTGAGTTCTTCCGAGGGCATGGTGGTTTGCGCGAGGTACCAGGCAATGCGGTTGGCGATCCGCAGCACGGCCACTTGCGGCCCGATCGGTCCCGATTCATTGTAGGCCCGCATCGGTTGATGATGCCACGCCACGATCTGGGGAATGGGATCGGGAATCTGCCACGCGCGAATCACCAATCCGCCGAGCACCGCATGGTCGTAGCCCAGAGCCTTGCGCTCCAACACATGCACGCCATCGGCCGATGCGATGTGGTCGGGCTTGAGCTGGGCGTAGTTGAACTCGCGAGTTTCCAGTAAGAGCAGTTTGCCAACATCGTGCAGCAGGCCTGCGATGTACATGGCATCGGCCCCTTGCAACTCGAACGTTTGACCCAACACCCGTACGATGGCCGCGGTGATCGCACAGTGGTCGCGGACGGTGATGCCAAACCCCTTCACGTCGTGGAACATCTGCAGGGTGGCGGCGGACACGACGAGATCGCGGAGCTTGGTCGCGCCAAGCCTCACCACCGCCTGCCCGACTTCCTGGCAGGCCGCACCTCGTGCGTGCAGCGCGCTGTTCACGAGCCGTAGGGTCAGGGATGCAAGGGCCGGATCCGACTCCACGAGGTTCGCGACGCGCGCGGTCGAAAACTCGTCACTCGACAACTCGGCCAGCACTTTGGACGCCACCGTGGGGAACGGCTTGAGTCCGCTGACCCGTGCGACTTCTGCGGCAAGGCTTGCCTTCGCCTCTTCGTCCGAGCTTGCTTCGTCGTCCAGTCCAAACCACAGCCGCTCGTCGATCTCGCTTGCCAGTTCCGTGGCCATGACCCCTCTCGTTTGGGGGCGACGGCACGCCCCGACGCCTCATCGGCGTCAGGGGCAACAGCCTTGAGGCTTGCGCCTACAGCCCGAGCTGGGCCTTCTTTGCCTCGGCGGAGGGCAGCGGATCCGTCGATTCCGTGATGTTCTCGATCCCGGACTCTGTCTTGTCGGCATTGACCTGAACCCAGCTCGTCAGGGCTGCCGGCAGATCTTCCTGCGCGTAGATCGCCTGAACGGGACAAGCCGGCTCACAAGCGCCACAATCGATGCACTCGTCAGGGTGGATGTAGAGCATCCGGTCGTCCCCGTAAAAGCAATCGACAGGGCAAACCTCGACACAATCCGTGTAGCGGCAGTCCTGACAGTTTTCGGTGACCACGTAGGCCATGACAGTCTCCTCGATGCAACAACCCGATCCTTAGGGTCGAGCGATGAACCCATCTGTAAGTCTTTTCCTCGGCGACTGCCGCCCTGTCGTGCACGGTCACGTCCTGTGGGAATGGACTCCAACTTGGACCCTCGCGGCACGATGAGGGGACCATGTCCGTGCGCACCGCGATCGCCGTTGTCGTCGGGGCCAGTTCTGCCGCCGTACTTGCCGCTGCTGTGTCGGTGGCTGGCTGGGTGCTGAACTGGCCGCCCATGGTGGCAGGCGTTGTCTGCGCGGCCTTCCTCATCATCGCGACGTGCCTCACGGGCGCCCTGGTGGGATTGGCCATCGCTCGTCCAGTGACTTCGCAGCGCCTCCCGGCTCCGGTCGAAACCGCCCGCATGGTTGCCGCGAACGCGGAGACCCCATCGATCCCGCTCCGCCAGGCCACGCCATCGCAGCCCCCAAGGGCCTGGGCGACCTTTGAAGATCGAGCCACGGACGTCGATGAGGACGCCCAGGTCCCTCCCAATACGATCGCAGCCCTGCATCGGGCCCTCGAGCGGCTCGCCAAAGGCCAGTTCACCGACCTGCATGACGCGACCGCACCGTTGCCCGACGCGTTGACCGATGCCCTCACGAGGGCCGCGGACCGATGGCAAGAAGACCGTCGCATGGCCCACGAGCGGATCGAACGGCTACGAAAGGCTCGCGAAAAGGACTCCGAGGAACGGGAGACGTTCCGCAAGGCCATGCAGAACCTATCGGACGAAGTCACCGCATCAACCCAGGTTCGCGACGCATTTCTCTCCCGCATGAGCCACGAGCTTCGCACGCCCCTCAACGCGATTCTTGGCTACATCGAAATGCTCGACGAGGACCTCGAAGATGAGGATCTTCGTGGCGATGTGCATCGAATTCGCTCGAGTGCGGCCAATTTGTTGGGGACCATCACCGCGGTGCTTGACCTCACCCAGCTCGAGTCCGGTGCCTACAGCGTCCTGCCCCAAGAGGTCGACCTCGATGGCCTGGTACGAGAGGTCGAACGGGCCGTCAACGCCGAGGCGGTACGCAATGGCAACGCACTCGAGGTTCGAGTGATGCCCGGCGTCGGAGCAAACCTTGACCGACGCATGGTGCACTCGATCCTGCTCAACCTGCTTTCCAATGCCTGCAAATACACCAAGAACGGCACGGTGAAGCTGCTGGTGGCGGAGGTGGATAATCGCGTGCGCATCCTGGTCACGGACACGGGCATCGGCATGACCCCTCGGCAGATCGAAGCGGCCCTCACTCCGTTTTCACAGGCCGACGACTCGAGCACCCGCCGCTACGACGGCACGGGACTGGGCCTTTCGGTGGTGCACGGCTTCGTCGAAGCCATGGGCGGCACCTTGGGAATCACCAGCCAGCCTGGCCACGGGGCCACCGTTGACGTGGAGCTGCCCCGCGACTGTGCCCACATCGTGAGCGACGCCGAAAACCCGAACCTCCTCGACGAGCAGCCAACGATGCTAGCCCGCTAACTGGCGACGCCCAAACCACCGGGCCCACCAACCGCGGACCAGCGACCGCACGAGCGCCCAGGCGGGTCCCCAGGACCGAGCTCGGACCGTGGCCCGAACGAGATCAGGCAGCGCGGCCGAAAGCGGCTCGAGGTCCGGATCGAGTTCGCGAAGCACCCCGTCGAGGGTGGCGAGTCCACGAATGAGTTGCAAATCCTGGGGCCGAACTCGGAGATCGTGGGTTCGGACGATCGACAGGACGCGCTCGATGGCGTCGGCCATGGCGATCTCGCCGAGAGGACGGCGCCGCACTTCGTCGACGAGTTCCGCAACGTCCCGGCCGAACGCCTTGCGATCGACATCGGCCCTGGCTTCCACCATGCCCAGCACGGCCTCCGCCAGCGCTTCGACGTCGCGCCGGGTTGCCGCTGACAACACCTCGAAGATGCGATCGCGAAGGTCCTCGGGCACTTCTCCCACCGAACCCAGATCGTAGTACCCCAGGCGGCCGTCCTCGGCGCAAACCACATTCCCGGGATGGGCATCGGCGTGAAAGATGCCGCCCACCAACATTTGGTGGACAAAGCTCGAAAGGAGCGCCCGAGCCAACCTCCGCCGCTCGGCGGGTTCTTCGACATGGGTGATCGGCGTGCCAGGCAAGTAGCGCATCGTGATCACGCCGGGCCCGGTAAGCGCATCGATGATCTCGGGAACATGAGCATGGTCGGCGACGACGCTCCGAAACCGTTTCGCCGCCGCCGCCTCCCGCGCCACATCCAGCTCGGCCATCAGCTCTTCCCCGAATCGATCCACCAACGCCCGGGGCTCAAACCGCGACGCCTCCTCGATCCGCCGTTCCACCTGGTCGGCCAGCAACCGCAGCAGCTCGAGGTCCTGGTCGATCTGCGTGGCGATGCCCGGGCGATGAACCTTGATCACGACATCGTCACCGTCCGGGGTCGTGGCCCGATGCACCTGAGCGATCGATGCAGCGGCCAACGGGGTCGGATCGATGGAAGCGAACCGCCGCAGCGCAGGGGCTCCAAGCCCCCCCTCGATCTGATCGAGCACCGCCTGAAATGGGACCGTCGGCACCTGACTACGCAGCGTGGCCAGCGGCTCGGTGAAGGTCTCGGGCAGCACGTCGGTTCGCGTCGACAGGGCCTGACCAAGCTTCACGTAGGTGGGGCCTAGCTCAGCGAGCACCTGGACGAAACGGCGCCCCCACACGGCGGCATCGTGTCGGTAGGTGAGGCCGAGTGAACTCGAGCCCGACCGATCGAACGCGATCTGCTCAACCAACGAACCGAAGCCATGTTTCGCGAATACGCGCAGGATCTGCTGTACGCGGGTGAGCGATGACCACGTCCACCCTTCCCGACCCGGCTTATCCATGGCCAGCACGTATGATGGTCGCATGAGCCTGTCTGCATCCTCCGAAGCCATCGCCACGTGTGCCCTTTGTGAAGCGATGTGTGGCATTCGCGTCACCCTCGAGAACGGCCGTCCCACGGGCGTTCGTGGCGATCCAGACGATCCCTTTTCGCAGGGCCACATTTGCCCAAAAGCCACCGCGATGGTCGACCTTCAAAACGATCCCGACCGACTCCGTCACCCGCTCAAGAAAACGGACCACGGCTTTGTCCGCGTGGGCTGGGAGGAGGCCCTCGACGAGATCGCAGACCGGACTCACGCGATTCAAGAGGCCCACGGGCGGGACAGCATCGCGGCGTACCTTGGCAACCCCAACGCCCACAACACCTCGTCGATGCTCTATGGCCCGACCTTTTTGCGCACGCTTCGCACGCGAAACAAGTTCTCTGCGACGTCGCTCGACCAGCTGCCCCACATGGTCGCGTCGAGCTTGATGCTCGGCCACGAACTTCTGTTGCCGGTTCCCGATCTGGACCGCGCCGATCTGCTCTTCATCATTGGTGGAAACCCTGCGGTCTCCAACGGCAGCATTATGACCGCTCCCAATGTCAAACGCCGGATTTCCGCCATCGCCGAACGCGGCACGGTGGTGGTCATCGACCCCCGGCGCACCGAAACCGCACGGCTCGCAACGCAGCACGCACCGATTCGACCCGGCACCGATGCCTGGCTCCTTCTTGGCTTGCTGCGAGCAATTCTCGACGAAGGACCGCCTCAACTGCATCACCTCGCTCCTCACGTGGAGGGACTCGATGCGGTGGCCGCCCTTGCCCAGACCGTCGACCTCGATCGGGTCGCGCGTCAAACCACGATCGACGTCGACACGTTGCGCAACTGGGCCCGCATGCTTCGGAACACCGAACGCGCCGCGGTCTACGCCCGGTTGGGCGCCTGCGCGCAGCCCCAAGGCGGCCTCGTCGGATGGTTGTTGCTCGTGGTCAATGCGGTGACCGGGCACCTCGACCGTCCCGGTGGACTCATGGTCACCGACCCTGCTGCCGACGTGCTTTTCCCCCCCGGAACCCCACGAAAGTCGCGCCGAAAGCTTGGGCGTTGGCACTCTCGGGTTCGGGAACTGCCGGAGTTCGGTGGAGAACTACCCACCTCCACGCTCGTCGAAGAGATCCTCACGCCGGGAGAGGGCCAAATCCGTGGGCTCTTCGTGTGGGCCGGCAACCCCGTGCTCTCGGCCCCGAATGGACGGGCCCTTGACCAGGCCCTCGACACGCTTGACTTGTGCGTGAGCGTAGATCTCTACGTCAACGAAACGGGTCGTCACGCCGACTTCGTCTTGCCCGCCCTCCCTCCGCTTTCGAGGGACCATTACGACCTAGTGTTCAACGCTTTGGCCATTCGCAACACCGCGAAGTTCGTTCCTGCGGTGGTGCCGGTCGACGGTGAGGAACGGAGCGACGGGGCCATCGGTCTTGGCCTGGCCGAACGCCTCACCGCCCGCCGGGGTGAACCAACCTGGCGGCTCCGCATGTCGCGCTGGCTTGGGGTGCGCGGCCAGCTCGAAGCCATGCTCCGACTCGGCCCCTACGGCCTCCGCAAGGGATTCGGGGGCCTTTCGCTCGCAGCTCTGAAGAAACAGCCTCACGGCATCGACCTCGGACCCCTTCGATCGTCGCTGCTCGAACGCATGCCCCGCGAGACCCTGGACCTCGCTCCGAAGCCCTTCATGGAGGGTGCACAAGCCCTGATCGAGGCACCAGACGCCGCCCTTGGCGAAACCTTGCTCATCGGGCGCCGCCACCTGCGCAGCAACAACAGCTGGCTGCACAACCAAACGCGGCTCGTCAAAGGCAAGTCGCGCTGCACCCTTCTCGTTCACCCCGACGATGCGAAGCGCTGGGGACTCGCCACCGACGACCTCGCGGCCGTGACGTCCGCGGTCGGTGAGGTCCAGGTGCCCGTCGAAGTGAGCGACGAGATCATGCCCGGCGTGGTGAGCCTGCCCCATGGCTGGGGCCACGACCGGCCGGGCGTGACCTGGTCGGTGGCCGAGGCCCATGCAGGGGTCAGCGTCAACGACCTGACCGACCCCGCGCACGTCGAACCGCTTGCGGGCAACGCGGTCCTTAATGGGGTGCCGGTGACGGTCTCGGCGGCCGGTTAAGCCGTCCTCCGCTTCAGTGGAGATGCCCGTGACGGCCCGCTTCGGTTCCCTGCTTGCCCTCGTCGCCCTGGCGGCGTGCGGTCCCAAGAACGTTCGAGACATCGTAGGCCAGCCCATTGCGGACCATGCGGCACGCATCGCCGTGGCCGAACCCATGTTCCTGAATGCGCGGCTTCAGCAACAGGAAGAAGGTCCAAAGACGGACATGGACGTGTGGCGTTCGAACACGTGGGTCGGACGCATCTGGTTTGGGGGCGGGTACGACCTCATCCCCGAAGAGGGCGACCAGATCCGATCCATCGACGTGACCCTCGACGAAAACGAAGCGTTTACCGAGCAAGTGCGTCAATGGGTGAAGGACGTTTCACCCGTCATTCTTGCAGATGCTGGGTACGAGCTCGCCTCGCCGGTTGGCGAAGTCCAGTTTTCGACCCCCGAGCGTCGTGAACAGCGAGGCACCATCGAGTTCGATGGCAAAGACAACGTGAACCTGCCGCGCTTCGATCTGGTTCCTGGTCCTCCCATTTCGCCCGGCGTGAAGACCGATGCCGATGCCATCTTCGTTCCTGTGGTGGTCAGCTACTACGCCCACAACGCGGGGTGGTTCATCGGCCAGGAAGACGGCAGTTGGGGGGGCGCTCGATTGCGCTTGTACTGGAGCCTGGTGGCGCCGGATGACGGCCAGGTGCTGGGATGGGGCGAAGTCGGGACGCGCATCGATGAAATGCGGCTTGCCTCGCCGAACCGCCAGCAACAACAAGATCTGCTGCTGACGGTGGAGGCGGAAGCGGCAGAAC
>JBCCQY010000221.1:0-12063 GCA_039208735.1 Myxococcota bacterium
AAGGCGTCAAGCTGCGCACGCCGAAGGGCGCCTGGCGCGTGAAGATGTTCCAGCTATATGGCGCCAACCCTACGCCGATGGCGTTCTCCGAAGTGTTCACGGCGCTGCAGACGGGTGTGATCGACGGGCAGGAGAACCCCCGGCCGCGAACACCGCGGACTCCGCACAGAAGCGTGAGTGCTGGCCCTGTGGATCCATGTCGACCACGGCCATGTATTGCTCGTACGCACCACCGAAGTCTTTCAGCTCGTAGAGCAGCTCGCCGTAGCCAAATCGCACGTCGTAGGTGTGCTCGTTACCCGAGAACAAGTCGAGGTACGCGCCGTAGGCCGTCCGAGCCAGTCCGTACAGCTCCTGGGCATCGTCGAGGCGACGCTGCTCCTGGTACTTGCGGCCCGTGTTGTGGTAGTCGACAGCAATCCGACGCAACTGCAGTTCGATTTGGTCGTTCGCGTCCTTGACCGCATCGGTGTTGGCGCGGTTCTCCTTGGCCCAGGTGCTCTCCGCCCCATAGTCCGCCCGCAGCGTCTGGATTTCGGTCAGGACCTTGTCGCGTTCGCCCATCTTCTTGTAGGCGTTGATGATGTCGACCTGGTAGCCCGGGTTGTCGACCGCGTTCTTGTCATCGAGAATCAGCCGCCGGTACATGTCGATGGCGCGCTCGAACTTGCCCTGTTCGAAGAACGTCGAAGCCAGCTTGCGAAGCGTGACACGGATGAGGTCCTTCCGGCCCATCTTAGTGAAGAAGGCAATGGCTTCTTCCATCTGGTCGGCGTCGGCGAAGAAGCGGACGAGGTCCTTGAGGGCCTCATCCTGCAGCTGCATGGTCGTGGTCGTCTGCTGCTGCGAAAGGGAGTAGTCGACGACGGCCTTCATCGTGCCGATGGCCTTTTCGTAGTCGCCAACGTTGTAGTAGCTCCAGCCGAGCTTGTACATCGCGTACGAATACTTGGGGCTTTCCTTGAACTGCGCCGCGCGGGAGTAGGCCTTGAGCGCCTTGAAGGCGTTGCCTTCCTCTTCGAAGTAGTACTCACCGATGAGCACGTAGGCGTCAGGGACCCACTGCGAACTCGGATAGCGCTTCACCAACGCCCGGAATGCGTCGACCGACTCGGACTTCCGGTTCATATCGTTGAGGGCGGAGCCCAAGAAGAACGTGGCCTGATCGGCGCGATTGTACTGTGGGTAGTTCCGCAGGATGCCCTGGTACAAGCGAACCGCACGGCCCTGCCAGGTGTTCGAACCGTCGTTGTTCGCGGCCACCTTGTCAATGTTGCAGCCTTCGGTGTTGAAGCACTCTTCAACGCGACGGTCGTAGTCGGCCATTTCCTGCAGGTACAGGTAGCGACCTTCCTGGTAGTAGAGTTCGGCCAGCCGGAGCATCATCTCCGCCTTGGTCTCACCCTCGGGGTTCCGCTCGAGCAGCGCTTTGAGGCGCGTCATGGATTCGCGGCGCTTCGCTTGCGCGAGCTTTTCAAGCTCGACACTGCGGGCCTGCTGCTCCTGCTCGATCTTGCGGAGCTTGATCGTCTTGCCGGTGCGGTCCTCGAGGTCGAACGACTCGTCGGCGGCGAACGCCGGGGCAGCCGAAAAACCGACCAGCAGCGACAACATCGCGAGCGTGGACAGGGACTTGGAGCTCATCGCTCTCTCCGGTTGGAAAAGGACGAGGCCGGGACGCAGCACATCCCGGCCAGATTCGAAATCAGCTTGCGATTAACGGCACTGGTTCTGTTCGGCGTACTCGTAATATCCAAGTTCGTCGCGCCAGAACTCCCCGTTGAATGGCCAGTAGACGGTCGTGGGGTCGGCCGCGTAGTCGACGACCGGGCGGCCACCAGATTCTAGATCATCGACGTACTTTGCCCGATAGGCGTAATCGGTCGCCTGGGCATCTGATACCTCGAAGCGGATCACTTCCGACTGAAGCAGCAGGTCTTTCAAGTTTTCGTTCTGCTTCTTCAGCTCGCGGAGAAGCTCGCCACCAGCGCGCTTCTTGTACGCGAGTCGATCCTTTTGCATGATCTCGGTCAGGTTGGATCCCACTGTCTCGCGCCACTGTGCAGGCGTTTCCTGAATCTTGACCATCTCTTCATCCATCAGGGTGAGGTGGTCGACAATGGCTGCGAGGTCGCGGTTCCGAAGAATTTCGTTGAACATCGACTGATCGAGCGTCGTGGGCTCGGGGTTCTCGCCGAAGTACCGGTCATAGGCCTGGTCCCAGAGCTTACGGGCCTGTTTGTTCGCGAGGAACTTTGCGAGGACCACATCGATCTCTTCGGTGATCGGCGTGTAGGTTGTCTCGAAATCCTGCAGCAGGCGCTCGGTCTCGTTCCAGTCGCACAGGTTGAAGAACGTCAACGCACGAAGAACCGTGAGGTCCGGGATGAACTTCGAGTTCTCGAAGTAGGGAGCCTCGACCGTCAGCACCAAACCAAGCGTCTTGCCCAAGTCGCCCTGGAGGAACTTGGTCCAGCCGCGCTCAAACAGGCTGCGCGGCCAGTAGTCACTGTCGCGAGCCACTTGGCGGTAGTAGACATCCGCATTGTCGTAGCGCTCAAGCGCGTAGTAGATGCGGGCGATGTTGAGGGTCGCAAGGTCTTTGAGGTTCTCAACCTCGGCCGCAGCTCGTGCCGTGCCGATGGTCTGCGGCTTCGTGACGATCACTTCGCGGAAGGCCACGACCGCACTCTTAAGACGGCCCTGCTGCTGGGTGATGACGCCTTCGAAGTACTTCGCGCGAATGTAGAGATCCGAGTTGCCCGACACCGACTTGAAGTGGCTCATGGCCTCGGAAAGGTTGTCTTTCGCGTAGGCCCGGCGCCCGAGCAGGTAGTACAGCTCGTTGCGAGCCTGCCGGGGGAACGCCTCGGGCGGAATCTTCGAGACGATGCGCAGCAGTTCGAAGTCGTTGCCCGTCACCTTCGCAATGCCAGTGAGCTTCGGCATGGCGTACTTGAAGAACGGGTTGTTCGGCCCCTTTCGCACCACTTCGAGGAAGTAGTGCTGGGCGCTGTGGTACATCTGCAGGTCGTAGAGCGCAATGCCCATCGTGTACAACATGCGCGTGTTGTGGCGGGGGTACTTGCCCGCCTTCAGCATGTTGTAGATGTCGAGAGCTGCGGTCTGGGACTTGCCCGCCCGCTGCGCCTCAATTGCCTGCTGGAGTGGACCGGGAAGTCCACCTTCGGCCGGCTCGGGCTCATCGACGATTTGGCTGATGTCGTCCTCGAGGTCGAGCTGGCCACCGAGCGCCTCGACGCTATCGAAGCCGCCGCCGTCTGCCGATGCCCCGTTGGTCGACCCATTGGCGTCTTCAGAGGCGCCGTTGGTCATCAGACCGGCTTTTTGCGCCGCCGCCTCGACCACCGCATCCGGGGCGCCCTGGTCCTTGAGGCACTTGACGTCCCCCGCCGTGACCGAGGTTCGCTGGTTGATGGTCTGCACGACAATCGGAACCTGGAGTTCCAGGTTCAGCATGCGCATCACTTCCGTGCAGGTGTCCGCCGCATTCGCGGGCGCCGACCACGAGAGACCGGCGACGGCGAGGAGGGCGGTGAGGGTGCGGGCGTTCATTTCATCCCCGGGAAGAATAGCGAGAGGCCGCCCAGAACGGCGAAGTTGTTCTTCATCTCGAGCGTCACGCCAGACAGCGTTTCGATGTAGGACAGTCCTCGGCCTTCGACGCGAACGGCGACGTTCTTGCCGAAGATCACGCGGGCGCCACCACCGAAGCTGACCATGGGATGCCACTGCTGAGGGTTGTTTTCGGCCCCCGACAACAGCACATCGTCGAACGTGAGCACGGCCCCCGTTCCCAACACCCCGAAGATGTCGACGTTGATGAGGCCGTTGCCGGTCGCCACCTTGCCGTAGATCGGTGAGAACATGATGTTCGCCCCGAACACTCCCGCGATGCGCGAGATGTCGGGCGTCACTTCATTGAACTGAATGATCTGGCGGGTGACCTGCTTGAAGTCCGGGCAGTTCGGCGGAACGCCGTCGACCGTGGCCGAGCAGTTCGGCTGTGAAAACGGCGAGTAGGTCGCGGTAGCCTCGATCGCGAGCACTTCCGTCACGTGGTACGCACCGTTCAGCGTCAGCATGTACTGAACGAGGAACGGGTCGTTGGTGACCGCGCCCGCGGTGAAACCCAACTCATAGCGACCAAGCTTCAGGAACTCTTTGGGCTGGAAGATCTGGATGATCGACTTGCGTCGTTTCTCCAGAAGCTCTTCTGGCTCCGCAGCTCCCTCGGCGACCGACCGAGTCTCTTCGGCGATCGTCTCTTCGGTCTCGAAAATGTCGTCCGGAAGCTCCGCATCCTGGGCGTACGCGGAGAACCCGAGAAACAGTGTTTGCACGAACATGTGCGGTATCTCCGGATCAGAAGTCGTACAGGCGGGGCTTCATCTTCGGGAAGAAGAGTGACACGCCAGCCGAGGCGATGAAATTGTTGAAAATGATGGTTCGCGTCTGCTGATCCGCCGTGTAGAGAGGCTCATTGTCGAGCCACAGATAGGCGCGCGCGTCGATCTTCACAGCCACCGTCTGGCTGACGAAGTAGTTCTGGCCGACACCCAGCACAACCGCAGGCAAAACCTCGTCAAACGACGGATTGTCCGGCGGAACAAGCTCCACGATATCCTGCACGGTCCGACCATCTTCCGGCGTGGGATCGATGTCTTCGAATTCCGCGGCGAAGTTGCGCTTGAACACCGCCCCCACACCACCCGTCAGGTAGAAATCGAAGTTCAGCACGGTCTCGCCAACGAGGTTGATCTTGCCGTACACCGGCGCCCATGCGACGGCCAGCGAACCCGCTCCGAGGAGCTTTTCGAGAGGCTGCTGGAAGTCGCCCGTTTCGCCCTGGTTGCTCGCCCGCGTGTTCGCGCGTTCGAGCAAGACGGCCGTCAGGTCCTTGAGGTCGGATTCTCCGAAGTCGGGAGAGAGCAAACCCTGGAACTGCAGCGAGACATTGTCGCTGATGTGGTAGCCGAGCTGGAGACTCCCGATGAACCGCCGTGCGAACGAGTTGTTCGTCACAATCCCCGCCGAGGGTGCGAGTTCGAGTCGCTGCTCCTTGATGAAGAACCGGTTCGCAACCGGAGGAGGCCGCGAACTGCCGTCTTTGTAGGCTTGGAGCGCGGAACGTGCCGCATGGTCTTCATCGTCGTCGGCGGCGTACGCACCGCTTTCGCCCAGCAGGAGCCCCAGCGTCACGGCGGTCGCAAACAGGGTCCGACCCACGTGGAGCATGCGGTTGAAGTGGAGGTTCATCCAAGATTCTCCGGACGCAACTGGTGTCTGCCGCGTCAGCGGCGACAACGTAGCATGAACGATGCTCCATGGCCGCAGACCAACGGCACCTTCACCCCAATTCCGGTCTCTCGGCGAACGGCATCGGGCCATGTCAACTTGTTGTCATTGAGCAGGTTTACCCACCCAACCGGCCTCTCAACTCACCGGACGACGTAGTCCTGGGCGTGCCATACCATGCCCCCGCGCCGGTCCCGGACCACGGCAAAGATCCGTCCCGGCCCGGGTTCCGCCGGAGCGGTCCACGTCATTTCGAGGAACGGATACAGCGTCACCGGTTCGGTCACGTCGCCGCTCGTCGAAAACCAGGCCGCGTAAGGCTCCTCGATGCGGTCCTCGACGTCTCCCTTCGAATTGACGAAGACGTATTCCTCGATGCCCAACGCCTCATCGAGGAGCAGCGAGAAGTCGTATTGCTGCCCTGCCGTCAGTTCGATTTGGGCTACCGCAGGCGGCACGACCACGCCATCGACCGTGAAACCCTCAATCTGAGGGTTGTTGTTGGGGGTCTTGGCCTCACTCACGACCACCCGCTTGAATCCAACCTCAACCTCGTTGAAGTCGATGTCGTCGGGCACTCCTGCGGCAAACAGCTCCGCCGGGAAGGCAAAGAGTTGCGTCTGGACGTTCAACCCCTCGAGACGCTCCACCGGATCGAGGTCATCGAGCAGATCGACGCTCGCTTCGTACCGGGGAGGCAACAAGGGTTCGAAACCGATCAGACCCGATTCCTGAAGGGCCACAGGGTCGGGATTTTCGAAGTCGAGACCTGACAAATCGGTCGCGCAACCGAAATCACCGCCATCTTCACACGCAAGCCAAACCAGGCTCAACTCCGCGTCATCCTCCACCGGACCCGCGATGAGGGCTTCAAGACTGGCCACTTCACCGGGTCGAATTTCGGGGGGCTCCGCGCGCACGGCAAGGATGCGGGTGCGGTCGACCTGCCACTCTTCCGAGAGGTCTCTCGGCCGAGGGAACTGCTCACTGTTGATGACGCACGCGGTCGAGAACAACCACAGCAGCGGGACCGTCGTCATGGGAAGAGCCTCGCCTCGATACCGATGTTGGGGATGAAGGGGAGCCCGCGAACGTAGGCGAACTCCGTAAAGTCGTAGTTATAAATTGTGAATTCTGGATTCACGCCACGAACTGTGTTGAGCAGATCGACGTAGGTGTTGAGCTGCCATTTGCGGAACGTCCAGACGCGGTCAAAGCGAAGGCTCGTCTGGAAGAACGGGGGCACTCGATCGTCGTTGATCTGCCCCACTCGAAAGCCCGAATAGCTGTCCGTATCGGCATCGTAGATGCCCGCGTTGAACACGCTGGACGGATTGCCGGTGACGTACTGGACCTGCAACGAGACGCCGAAGTCCTTGGGCAAGTCAAAGCCGGCTTGGGCCGAGAAAATGTGGGTCTGATCGAAGTCGAACGGGAACCAGCAGGGGCCCGTCCCCAACAGCCGATTCTCGGGCGACGACCCCTCATCAACACACTCGAAGGGGTCCCGGCGGGTCGCCCGTGACAGGGTGTAGCTGATCCAGCCAAAGAACCGGCCTACCGGGTCGTGGCGGGCCATCAACTCAAAGCCGTAGGCTCGACCGTCGCCGCCGTTGATGAAGGGGTTGCTCCCCGGCCCGCCAAACCCCTCGTTGAACACGACCAGGTCTGACATCTGCCGGTAGAACAAGTCGACGTCGTAGGTGACCGCCTTCGATAGACGCTGCTCCCAACCAAAGGTGGTCGACCAGCTCTGTTCGAAGCTGACCGTCGACGCCGTGCCAAGGCCGATCGCTTCCTGGGGTTGCGGAGGCTGGTGGTAGAGCCCCGTGGCAGCCTTCAAGGCGAACCGATTGGGCACGATTTGGATGCGAGTGAGGACCCGCGGATCCCAAGAAGAATACGACGTGACCGCGCGATCTCCGGTCCCCGTGATGGAGCCGTCTGCGGTGAATCGCACGTAGTTGAACCGCAACCCGGGTGAGAGCAGCCAACGGTCAGAGCCCCCGATGGGCTTGAGGTTCAATCGAATGAACGGATCCGGCGAAAACAGCGTCCCCGTTCCATCGAAGCCGACCGGCTCGCGTTCGGCCAACGGATCTTCGGCCGCCTCAAACGAGACCGCCGACCGGAAGTCGAACCGATACCGCCCGCCAAGCATGTCGATGCCTGCGATGGCCTCGAGGTGCGGCACCGGCTGGTAGGCCAACTGCGCACGAACCTGGGGTAGCAAGTTGCGGTTTTCAAGTCGGAACTCGCTTCCTAAACCCGTATTCGTGAAATCGATACCGATGCTCGGTACGAACTCGAACTCGAGGCTCGAGGACAGCTGATCTCGGTAGATACCGATGAATCGCTGCGATCCGTAGCGAACCGACAGATCCCCTTGGGTGTCCTGGTCCGACCCCTGAGCAAAGTCATCGGGGGTCGACACGGTCAGGAGATCATCAGAGCCGTAGACGAACAGCGAAAGGGTTCGATCTCCTGGCAATTTGGGCACCCATTTGGCTTGGTAGTCCCAATACCGAGGCCGAAGGGCAAAATCCGAGTTCCCAAGGAAGAACGGCAATAAAGCATCTACGTAGGATCGACGAGCGGCCACCGCGAGCCCATGTTGCTTGTTTTTGCCAAGGCGACCCTCGTAGTAGACCTGCGCGTCGAGGACGTCAGCTCCGAACACGATTTTGCCGTTCTCATCGAACTCCGACTTCGTGTTGACGTTGACTGTACCGCCCATGGTACGGCCGTACTTGACGCCGTAGCCGCCTGGCAGGTAGTCCACCGACTCGAACAGATCGGGGGACAGGATCGAGGTGGTTCCGGTGAGGTGGTAGATCAGCGGAACGCGAATCCCGTCGATGTAGACGCCCGAATCCTCGGGATCGGCACCTCGAATGACTAAAAACCCAGTCCCAAACGGCGTCCGGGCCGCTCCTGGAAGGGTTTGGATGACCTTGAGCGGGTCGCCGAACGTGCCAGGAATCCGCTTGACTTCGTCGATCGTGATGGTCCGGCGCGTGACCTCGGTCTTCTCGCGCTCCCCGGTCACCACCAGCTCGTAGTCCGCTTCGACATTGCGTTCGGGTCGAAGGTAGAGCGTCGCGTTGGACACCTGACCTTCGACGACATCGACCATCTCGATCAGCTCGTCGTAACCAACGTTCAAGACCCGCAAACGAGCGGTCCCGGTGGGAACTCCGCGAAGCTCACAGCGCCCATTGTCGTCGGTCGCGCTTGTGATGTCGGCCCCGTCAACCACGACCAGCACCCCCTCGAGAGGCTGCTGGGTGGCCATCTCGAGGACCACCCCTTCGAGATTGACGGGCGGCAGCACCGGCGCCTCGGGCTCGTCCGGCTCGAGGCGGAACCCGTAATCGAACTCGAAGACCACAGGAATGGGGCCTTCCTCGGTCCGAGCCGGTGCAAACGTCATCTGTTGGATGGCCGCCACGGCCGCCTCATCGAAGCCGTAGCCGACCGGATCGACCACCTCGATGTTCTCGACCCCTCCCTCGGCATTCAATTGAATCCGCACCGTGACCACCGCTTCAAGGCCTTGTGCCAAGGCTTCCGGTGGATACGGCGCTTCGACGTACTGCACGATGGAAGGGCCTTCGACGATGCTAGGGCCTTCGTCTTCGGGCACCTCGGAAGCAGGCGCGTCATCACCAGGGGCAGGCGGGGCCTGCGCAAACGCGCTCCAGGCGGTCAACAACCAAATCATCATAAGAGGCGGCATCCAGGGGTGGTCGACGTGGCAGACCGTAACGCCCGGGGGCGGTGGCCATGTCATGCTTTCCCGCGGGTGTACAACCGTCAACGTTCGCGTGAAAACGCAGGAACTACTTCCGGTCCGCGATGCGCATCGTCTTCTTGTCGACCTTGGAGGTCGTCCGGTATCGGCGGCGACCCAGGCGTTCCGCGAGGCCTCGGTTGGCAATCCGTTTCCAGAGAGCAGGACATGTCTTGCAACGCTTCGTCTTTGCGCAGCAGGTCTTTTTGACCTTGACGTCCTTCCCGGCCTTCATGCTGGACCCAGTTGAAGGAGAGGCGCCACCCGGATTCGAACCGGGGAATGGAGGTTTTGCAAACCTCTCCCTTAACCACTTGGGTATGGCGCCAAGACCCACGTGCCTTATCGGGCTTGAAGGGAGTGCGCCATTCTCTCGCTGGTCGTGATCGCCAAGAATGAGGAAGATCGCATCGCCCGCTGCCTGTGCTCGGTACCAGAGGCTGCGGAACGCTGGGTGCTGCTCGACGACCGGACGCACGATGCAACTGCCCGCGTAGCCGCACGCTGTGGCGCTCAGGTCGTTCGCGCCCCTTGGGCGGGCCATGTGGCGCAGAAGAACCATGCCCTGGCGCTGGCCACCCAGCCGTGGGTATTGTCGCTCGATGCAGACGAATGGCTAACCTCCCTCGCCCGTCGGTCGCTTGCTTCGGCCCTGGCCCAGGCTGACGACCGTACGCAAGGGTTCGCGTTCGCCCGAGCTTCACGGTGGCTCGGACACGATCTACGCCACGGCCATTGGTACCCCGACCGCAAGGTGCGGGTCTGCCGAAACGGGACCGGACGCTGGATCGGCGATAACCCCCACGACCACATGGTCGTCGACGGGCCAGTGGCTCGCCTCGCGGGCGACATCGGGCACATCCCCTATCGCCACATCTGGGAGCATCTCGCAACCATCGATCGCTACACCGCCACCGCGGCCCAAAGCTTGCACAGGCGCAACGTCCACGCCGCTTGGTGGTCCGCCGCCACCCACGCGACGCTACATTTCGTGGATGCGATGACACGAAAAACAGCGTGGCGAGACGGGTGGCCGGGCGTGGTCGTGGCCGCGTTGGGCGCAGCCTATTCAGGCCTCAAATGGCAGCGTCTTCGCCGACGTCAACGAGTGGACGATGGCTAAGCTCTTGCTTCTCACCAAACGTTTGGGGCATGGCTCGGGCACCGCATCGGTCGCCTACGCGTTGGCGCAGGGCCTCCACGAACGAGGGTGGCCCGTCGAAATCTGGTGTGACGAACCTGGGAATCCTCCCCCGGGCGTCTCCATGAATCGAGGGGTTCATCGCGCGCCGCGCTCCGATGGGTTGCGAATCGGACTCGATCGCACCCCCCACTGCGACGTGCTTCGATGCAGCGGCGGGGTCCACGAAGCCTGGCGGCGCGTGTTGCGAACCGATCCCACAAGGTTTTGGCGAGGCTTGGGACCTTCGCGCACCAGCTGGGCCGAACGCCATGCGATGAAGAGCGCCCGCGTCTTGGTGTGCAACTCCGAGCACGTGGCCCACCAAGTCGCCCAACGGTACCGCCCGCCGCAGCCCCTGCGCGTGGTCCGGAATGGCGTCGATCTTGAGCGGTATCGTCCGAGTCTCGAGGCGCGGAACCAGGCTCGAGCCCGATGGCGGGTGCCTTCGGGGGGCCGGGTGGCGCTGTTCGTGGCCCATGGCTGGTTTCGCAAGGGCTTTCATGCGGCGGTTCGGGCCTTTGCACGCGTGGCGGGGCCTCGGGACCGGCTCGTGGTCATGGGTCGAGACAGCCGGGCCCGCCAACGCCTGGCTTGGGCCCGACGACAACTCAGCCAGAAGCTGGTCGCCGCCGATGGAACCGACGCGGTGGCGGCGTTGCCCGGCGGTGATGTCCTCGTGCATCCAACGCGCTATGACGCCTCCGCGAACGTCGTTCTCCAGGCCATGGCGTGCGGGGTCCCGCCCGTGACGACGCTCTTCGACGGAGCGGCCGAGATCGTCGAGGACCGGAGATTGATCGTGGCGAATCCTGACGACGACATCGCGATCGCAGCATCGATCCGTCATGCGTGGGAAGCTCGGCACACTGGTGCGCGTTGTCATGACGTGGCCAAGCGCTGGCCCACTTCTCGCATGGTCGAGGGCATGGCGACGATCGTGGAGGAGCTCCTACATGGCTGAGGCTGAAACGACGACCCTCGGGCAACGCATCGGCTCGTGGTTCCGCTGGATCGCTGGCGCTTCGGTGCTTATCGGCACCATCGTCGGGATCGGAACCGTGGTGGCCATCGTGGTCGGCGTGGTGCTGTACCAGAACTATGTGGTGCTGAACCCAGGACCCCATGTCGAGCGAGACCACATTCGCTCGATCATTGCACAGGAATCACCCGTTTACTACGCGGATGGTTCGACCCGTGTGGGCGTGTTCTTCGACGAAGAGCACCGCCAATACACCTCGTTCGAGGAACTGCCTCCGGCCTACGTCCTCTCGATCATTGCGGCCGAGGATGACCGGTACTGGAACCATTGGGGCATCGACCCCGTGGGCATCCTGCGCGCAATGCGCCTCAACCTTTCGGCCGGGGGCGTCGTGGCCGGCGGGTCCACGCTGACCCAGCAGACGGCGAAGAACATCTACTACCGGCCTGACCGGAGCCTCCGCGCGAAGGGCATCGAGTTCCTGAACGCGTTGCGGCTTGAGCACCGCTACTCGAAGCCCGAAATCCTCGAGTTCTACGCCAACCAATTCTATGTGTCGGGCAATGGTCGCGGACTCGGCATCGGCGCGCGCCACTTCTTCAACAAGGATGTGTCGCGGCTCACGTTGGCCGAATGCGCCTTCCTCGCCGGCCTCGTCAAGGGCCCGGCCAACTACGACCCCTTCCTCGGCAGCGCGGCCCGCAGCGAACGCAACACCGAGCGCGCCCACAACCGCACCCGCTACGTCTTGGGACGTCTCGTCGAGGAAGATGCGGCGCGGTTGGTTCG
>JBCCQY010000222.1:0-11952 GCA_039208735.1 Myxococcota bacterium
GCTAACCGTACAAATTTCATGAGTTCTATCGTTACCCCGGCTTGGCACTACACCCGCAACGTGGCCACGCAAATGTGCATCGCCAGGCCTTGAGGGAGTTCCCAGGGAGGGGCAGAACACAACATTTGCGGCCTGTATGCCGAGATCAACCGGGTCGTCCCGCACTCGGGCGCCTGGGTCACCATCGAGACGCCCCAGGTCACAAACTCCACCAATCCACCGTTGTGCCTCGAGATTCCCGGCTGGCATACCGGCAATGGCGTGCTTGCCCAATGGTACCCTTGTAACTACGGCTCGAATCAGCTTTGGCAACCCGTTCACCAGGGCGGCGGCATCTATGTTTACGTCAACCAGTACTCGGGCAAGTGCTTGGATGTCGCCAGTTCAACGACCCAGGTGGGGTTCTACGTCCAGCAGTACACCTGTCACTACGGCAGTAACCAGCGCTGGGAAGCCATCAATACGCCAGATACGCGAGCCGAGCTCCAGCGCGGAGGCAATCCGGTCGCCGGCGCAACCATGTTCGCCGACTGCGGCGTGGGCGACGGAGTGACCCTCGATGGCTCGATGTCGTTTCGAACCATCAAGACGATCGGCTGCCACCCCGGCTCAGTGTTGGACATCACCTGCTCCTTCCACAATCCGCAGGACGAAGCGAGGGTGAAGGAAAGGGACCCCTACACGAATCGACTGACGCGTATCCCAACGACCTGCACGGGCACGAGCTGCGAAGCTTCGGTGAACTTCGTGGACGGGATGGAGCTGCTCTGCGACTTTGATGAGGATGACTGATTCGCGTCGAATTAGTTCCTCGCGGGTCGATACTCCGCACGGACGATCACCCCTTCGGGAGGTAGATAGTCCACGAAGGTGATCTTGTTTTCGTGCAGCGTGTAGGTCCAGTGAATGCCCTCCGCCTCGGGATCAAGCACCACACCATCTTGCTCCACCTCGACTTGTAGCGTGCCATCACGAGGCTTTTGCGTCAGGTAGAATTCCGTGCGCAGGCCCGAGGCAAGCAGGCCAAGTTTACCGAGGACACTCCCCCACTCCTCGGCACAAATCGAGAGTTTCAGCCCGCCCACAATATCTGTGATCGCAAGGTATTCGCTTCCATGTTCAGCGATGCATTCGAAGGAGCCAGGCGCCGGCTCGTCCAGAAGTCCGACGACCGACGAAAAGGTGGTACGAAACGGATCCAGCTTAAGGTCGACGAGGTATTCACTAAACTCTCCTCGCGTCATGAGCTGGTTGCCCGAGACGTCATTTTCGTCGGTGACCACCACGATGTGCAACTCTGCTGGCTGCCTCAAAAAACCTTGGTTGTAGGTCTCGGACAAGGTGTCGAGCGCAGCGAACGTGGCGGACCGGCCCTTCTCGGTAAACGAACCTCCCGTGCCCAGGTTCACCATCGATCGAAAGTGGTCGAGGGGTGCCTCGGTCTCCTCATCGATCCATCGATACGGGCCGCTATCGCGGAGACGCCCCGAATGACTCGGATCGTCCATGTCCATCGAGACGACTCCGATATGAAAGTCATTGCCCGAGGCCAACATCCGCTCGAAAAACACATCGAAGCTATCCCCAAGCGCGCGCTGTTCGTGCGCCATGGAGCAAGAGTGGTCAACGACGAAGAGCACATCGCTTGCGAAGACCGTGACTTGTTCCCATTCGTCCACCCAGGTGTAACGGAACTCCACGGATTCATGGTCACCTTCGGAGGGCTCCCCGACGACGGAGATCTCGGTCCCACAACCGACCACCAAAGCGAGCACGACAAGTCGAACCACAAGCCCCCCCAAGGGCTCCTAGCTTAGCCGCCTTCCTTCCCGCCTGCTTGACGAACCGGCAGTAGGCCCTGCCGATCTTGGACCCGACGTAGATCCGCGGCAAGGTGAACCTCCCCAAGACGTTCGATCAGCGCTTGGGCTTTCGAAAGCCAATTCTCGACATCTTCGCGATGTAGGATGTCGAACTCGAATGCGTTCCGGGCCAACGCCACCAAGCAGCGGGCATGCTGGAGAGGTTGTTCCAATTCGGCATTTGCCCTCGCCGCTTCGATCAAGGTCGCTCGCGCTAAGCGAGGGCGTTGCGCCTCCATCTGACAACGCCCAAGCTCTTCAAGGGCCCACACATAGGCCAAGCGATGAGAGGACTGGAATTCAGAGAGGAGCTGGGTCAAGGCCTCGGCTGCCTCACCGGGACGTCCCGACGCACACCCAACCTTCGCCTCCATAATCCCGTGTTCGATGAGCACGCGAGAGCTGGAAAGGCTCGCGAGGATGGCCTGCGCCTCCTCGATCTTCCCTTCATCCAAGGCCACATGGATCGCGGTCAATTGTCCATACGAAACGACTTCGTCGCTCGGACGTACGGACATGAGGCTCAAGGCCTCACGAAGCCGTTGCCGAGCCAAAGAAAAGTGGCCTCGTATGCGATGAAGATCAGCCTGCATGCACAGCACTTGGGCCAACAAGCGCTGGTTTCCGCTTCGTCGGGCGAGGGGAGCCGCGGCAATGAGGGCAGCTTGCGCTTCGTCGAGGCGCCCCAGCGCCATGCTGACCTGGGCGACATTACCAAGATCGGTACACCACGAATGCAGGCTTCCATAGCGCTGATCGAGTTCGATGCAGCCTTGGAAGGCCGCAAGACTCTCCACGTGCCGTCCCGACTCATGGGCCACACACCCCAACGTGCGCAGGGCTCCCGCCCATTCAAGCAAGTCCTCGTCGGCTTGGTGTCGGGCCACGGCGGCGGATAGGTTCTCGTGTGCACGGTCTGGCTGGCCCAGGCGACGGTACAGGCGACCAAGCATGCCGTGGACTCGGCCCAACAAAAACGAATCCCCATGCCGCTGGGCGAGCGCTAAGGTGTGCTCCCCTTGGGGCTGGGCGTCGGCCCACCGTCCAGAATGCAGCAGGATGAGTTCGAGCACGCGGATCCGCGCTCGCACCTCGATCCCCAACCGGCCGTCGACCGAAGCAAGTTCGGCCGACGCTTCAAAGGAACGACGCGCGTCCTCAGTCAGCGCTCGCCCCCGTTCGACGTCGCCGAGGTCGCGGGCATTCCAGCCCAGCCCCCACAACGCGTTCCCTCGAAGGTAGGCAGCACTCGCGGCATCCATGTCGGCGTTCGACGTCCCAACGACGCTCATCGCAAGCTCGTAGTCTGCGCACGACTGCACCATGTCGCCCCGCCGTCGGTGCATCATGGCGAGCTTCGAAAGGATGTCACTTTCGCACGGGTGGCCATGAATCAACGGCCTCAGTTGTTCGAGAAGTGCGGTGGCCTCGCTCAACGGGCCATGGTGGGCTAGGTGGTGCCACACAAGACCACAGGCCGCCAACGCGGTCTCGACATCCCTCCGCTGCATGGCCCGGGTGAAGGCCGCCCGTGCATTGTCCACTTCCGGCAACAGAGAGCGAAAGGGGCGCGTCGGGGTTTGAAAGGCGGGCTGAAGCTCCACAAACCGTCGGACCCAGCGACTATGAGCATTGAACGCAGCTTCGAACTCGTCGACAGAACCCCGCTCTTCGATCACGGCTCGAGCGGTCTGTGGAAGCCACAGCCGTCCGGCGCGAGGCACGATCAGGTGGGCATCCAAGAGTTCTTCGAGGACCTCAAGCGTGTTGGGGATGTGGAGTTCATCGAGGAGCTGACGTGCCGCCTCCGTGGTGGCTCCCCCTCGAAACACGGAGAACACCTCGATCCCACGGGCAGCATCCGAGGAGAGAAGCCGTAGCGACGCGTCCAGGCACGCCCGCAGGCTCCGATGACGTTCTGGCCGGTCCTGGTCCTTGGAGGCCAACGCATCGAGCAGCTGCTGCAAGATCTCCTCGACCGACAACAAACCCACGCGAGCTGCCGCAAGCTCGATCGCAAGGGGTAGACCGTCCAAGCGGGTGACGAGTTGGGCGAGGGCGGCATCCGAATCCGGAACCGGCCGTCGCGCCCGTGCACGAAACAAGGCGATGCCATCGACCGCCGAGAGAGGGGCAAGCGTAAGCACGTCCGCGTCCCGAAGGGGCAGGTGCACCCGACTCGTGGCCACGAAGGTGTGCTGAGGGGCTGCGGTCCACCAACGGTGAAGCGCATGGGCACACGCTTCAATCGCCTGCTCGACGTTGTCGAATACGACGATGGATGGGGAACGCTCCGCCAGCGTGCCTCCCACCGGGTCCTCTGCTCCTGCAGCCCCCGCTACCGCGTCGAGGGCGCTCGCCGTGGTGGCGATGAGACGCGCTGGCGTGTCCACGGAACTGCAGTCCACAAAAATCCAGTCGGCGGTCCGCGCCTCCAAGACCTCAAGCACGAGCCTCGTCTTTCCCATGCCTCCAGGACCCAGAACCGCCACGATTCCCGGGCCCTGGTCAAGCCGGCGATGCAGGGCTGAACACTCCGCATCGCGGCCCATGAATGGCGTTTGTGGAGCGGTAAAGCGAAGGGAAGCGCTTGGGTTCTGCGCCTTGGCGGGCCGCTGAAATACGTAGCCAACGCCATGAACGGTGATGACGTGATCCGGCCGTCCTGGGTCTTCCTCTACTTTTGCGCGTAGCGAGTGGATCGCCTTGTCCACGGCGCGGGACCGACTGCTGTTTCGATACCCGAACGCCTCGAAGAGGCGCTCCCTTGAAACAGGATGTCCCGGACTCGCCACCAGCAAGTTGAGCGTGAGCGTCTCTCGCGTGGTGAGGCGCCCGTTCCGACCGTTCGAAAGTTGGCCGTTGCCCAGGTCCACCTCACAGGCAAGGAGCCGCAAGCGTCGTGGGTTGGCGTCCCCCCATTCCGTCAAGGCAGGCCCCTCGGGGTCACGGGGCGGACGAGGCCGTGTTTGGCGCTTCGTCCTCGGGCTTCGCTTCTTTGCCAAAGAGGGTTCGCGGAATCTCGATTCCGAAGTGGCCCAGGGCCGCCAAGAGGATGACCGTTGCGGCAGCCTCGTCGAGATTTCCAATGATCGGTGTGTTGTCGGGAATCAGCTCGAAGACCCCGAGCGTCGGATTGAGCAGGTACACGATCGCGAGTCCCCCCAGGATCACCGCGAAGACATCCTGCGCGGTAACGGAAGGAGATGACTTTTTCGGCGTGGTTGGGGGCTCGGTCTCTTCAGACATGGTCACTCCGGTCTCCATGAGCAATGGCAAGCTGGAATGAGTACCACACAATTTCGTATCTTATTTCATCCACGCGGGAGACCCAAGCCACGATCCTGTCGTTCGGCAACTTTCCCCTACCCAAAACGGGAGGCGAAGCGACGAAAGCTGACCGCGTGAGCCTGCAGGCGCGTAGCGCCGAAGGCCCGCGGTGATCACCGCGGGCCGTCGCCCGGCCTCGTCAATAGCGGATGAGCAGAGCATGCTATCGGGGTAAGTAGGGACAGGGTCCCCCCGCCGCCCCCCACGTTTCAAACCGCTCGACCAGCTCAGGATGCGAAATGGGTGGAGTGGTTCGACCCGAATGCCAGCTCGTGATGAGCAAGTGGTCCTTCTCGATGTGATGGGCGAGCCCCCCGAGGCCTCGGCCGCCGTTCACCGCAGGGTCCTTCAACTGGGCACACAACTCCGCGGGAGACCGGCCCTGGAAGGCCATCGCGCGGGGGGGCATGCTCCAGATGGCGTCCGCAGGTGGCAACGGGGCGAGCCCGTCCCCCACCGCGGATGGCGCGTGGCAAGTACTGCAATGCACCCCCTCGAGCGGGCTGAACCGCGTGATGCCGTAAATGTGCAGGTGGCTATCGTCGCCCTGCAACGGAGCTTCGCCGTCTGGATGGCAGTTCATGCAGCGCGGATGCATCGCCACCGCATAGATGTCGGCAAACGCGGCTAACCCTTCCTCGCGCGACAAAGTCACCGGCGGATTGTCGAGCGGGGGAGGTTCGGGTCGCAGCGAGGTGATGTGGGTCACCAAACGCTCGATGCGTGCGTCGGTGAGACCTTGCGCCTGCGCGGCCATGGCTTGACCCATCGGCGCTCCCATAGGCCCCCCACGAACCCCATCGCGGTAGTGGCGCAGCTGTCGTGTCAGGTACTCTGGCGATTGCTGAGCAAGGGCCGGAGCCTGTAGTTCGGCGTTGCCCGTCGCGTCCGTGCCGTGGCATGTGGCGCAGGTGCCATAGGCCCCCGCTCCCCCCGACAGCCGGGGCCCGGGAGGCTCATGCGCAGGGTCTAGACCTTCGACGAATCGGGCCAACGGTTCGATCACTGCTTCGGGAAGCCCCATTGCGACCGCCGCCATGGCCTGACCGCTTTCGTCACCTGTGTCGTATCCACGCGTTCCCGCACGAAAGGACCGCAACTGCATCGCGACATAGCTCGCATCGAGCTGACCGATGCGCGGGGCTCCCAACTCGGGCCGGCCTTCACCGTGAGCGCCATGGCACTGTACGCAAACGCCGTACTGAATCTCGACCGGACTCGCCTGATAGGCCTCATAGGTCTCGGTGTCGACCTCGGCCTCGGACACCACCGTGGCGGGCTCCGAGCCGCAACCGGCCAGGAGCAAGAACAACTGGTGCATATTGGCCCTCTCAGCTCACGATGGGAAGATTGCGGGGACGGTCCATGATCTGCGCCAATGCGTTCGCAATCGCAGGAGCCACCGTGGGCGTGCTGACTTCGCCCACCCCACCGACCGGGGCGTCAGGCGAATCCAAAATGTCGACCACGATACGGGGCGCATCGTGGAAGGTCACCACGCGGTAATTGTGGAAGTTACTCTGAGCGATACCGCCTTCGGCATCGAACGAGATTCGCCCGTACAAGGCGGCGGAGAGCCCGTAGTGGACTCCACCCTGCATCTGCGCTTCGACACTTCCGGTATTCACGGCCGTGCCACAATCGATGACGCTCCACACTTGGTGAACCTGCGGAACGCCATCCACAAGTTCAACGTCGATAATCTGGGCACTGAAGCTACCGAAAGCACCGCCCATCGCCAAGCCATAGGCTCGTGAGCCCGAGGTGGGTCGGTTCGCCCAGTCTGCAAGCTCCGCCGCGCGGTCGAGCACACGGATGGCGCGTTTATCCTTCAACATCGAACGACGGTAAGCAAGCGGTTCCACCCCCGCAGCCTTCGCAAGTTCATCCACGAACGATTCAATGAAGAACGTGCTTTGCGACGCCTCGATGCTCCGCCAGTAGCCATAGGGCAACGCAGGGTCGCCCCCCGCCGTCTCGACGTTGACATTGGGGATGTCGTACAAGACCGGTAGGGCGTCTTCGGGCAGGGGCACTGGCGCGTACACCCGCGCGTGCCATGCCGTGGGCTTACCGTCTTCGCCAAGCTGCGCCTGCATCAAGGCGACATCTGACGGGCGATAGGTCGACATCCGCAGCTCCGCCTCGCGAGACCACGTCATTTTGATCGCTCCACCCACCTGACGCTGGACCGCACAGGCGACCGTCACCCAGTTCAGCGACTCGTAAATCAGCCCGTTTCGGCGTCCAAACCCGCCGCCCATGGTGTGGGCGTGAAGCACCACCCGACTGTCGGGGACCCCCAGCACATCGGCCGCAGCCAAACGTGCCCCGAGCGGGCCTTGCACGCCGGTGGCCACGTGCATCTCGTTGCCTTCAGGCCATACCGTACAGTTCAGCGGTTCCATCGGCGTGTGAGCGAGAAACGGAACCGTGTACCGGGCCTCGATCACGCCATCGCCTTTCAACGGGACGTCGCCGTCGCCATGGGAGCCAACCGCGGACAGGCCTCCGGCTTCGATGGCGTCCCACTGAGCTTGGACGACCGTAGCGTCGCTTAGGCTACCTGACGCGGGCACTTCACAGACCACCCGCACCTTCTTGGCGGCCCAGTCTGCCCGCCACACTTTGTCGGCCACCACGGCGACACAATTGTCGAGGACCACCACCGCTTCCACGCCGGGCATGGCTTCGATCTCCGCCCGATTGGCGAGCCCCGTCACCCGACCTCCGGCCACGCTGGGGGGTGCGACAGAGGCGTAGCGCATGCCCGGAACCGCCACGTCGATGCCGTACACCGGCTTGCCAAACACCTTATCGGGTAGGTCGAACCGCGCAAAGTTCGTTCCAATGTACTTGTACTCGGAACGAGGCTTGTAGGTGGGCGTTTGTGGCAAGGGCATCGCCGCTGCATCCGCGGCGATCTCCCCGTAAGACACGCTCTTGCCGGTGGCCGTATGCACCACCTGGCTGTTTTCCGTCTTCACTTCGCCAACCGCGACCCCCAACGCCACTGCACCAGCCTCAGCCAACAACTGCCGCGCGGAAGCCGCGGCTTTGCGGAACCCGAACCAACCGGTGTAGCGAATCGCCAGGCTGCCGCCTGTGAACTGGATGTTCGCAAGCTGGGCCAGTCGTCCGGCTACGTTGTGAACGAAATCCTGCGACCACGCGGGAGGCTTCGCAAGGTCGAGGACGAGACCCTCCACCACATCGCTATTGGTGAAGCCCGTCATCGCGGGGGCGAGTTCGATGGTGGTCGTCGCGGGGTCCGCATCGAGTTCGTCGAGCACAATCTGCAGCAAGCTCGTTTGAGTACCCTGGCCCATTTCAGTGTGGGGCGAGAGCACGCGGACCCGCCCCTCGGGTTCGATGAGGATCCAGGACGCCACGAGGCTCGCTTGGCCATCTCCAAGCGCCCGCCGCTGGGCGTTCCGCTGATCAAAGGTGCTGAGGTACGCTCCGACGCCCACTGCGCCCACGAGCATCCCACCACCCACAATGCCCCCTGCGATGAGGAGCGTTCGACGGTTGACCTTCATCGTTCCTCCCCGATGGTCCCTGCCGCCTCGTGGATGGCTTCGCGGATTCGCTCGTAGCAACCGCAACGACAGACGTTCGTGATGCCCCGGTTGATGTCGTCGTCCGAAGGTTGCGGGTTGGCCTCCAAGAAGGCCGCCACCGCCATCTGCATTCCGGGCTGGCAGTAGCCACACTGGGGAACCTGACGATCGAGCCACGCCTGCTGAATGGGATGAGGCGCCTCGGGGGTGCCGAGATTTTCAATGGTACGAACCTCGCTTTCACCGAGCGAGCCCACAGGAGTCACGCACGAGCGAACCGCGCGCCCATTGACGTGGACGGTGCACGCGCCACACAGGGCCAGCCCACAGCCGAACTTGGTGCCGCGCAGTCCGAGTTCCTCGCGTAGCACCCACAACAGTGGGGCCTCTGGTTCGACGTCGACCTCGTGCCGCGTCCCGTTGACCTTCAGTTCGATCATGGGTCCTCCTGTGTGACGGACCCTGCGTATCGGAGCACGCGCACAAGCGTGAGCCGGTGACGCACAATGAAAGCCCCCTGGCACAGATCGCAAGTCTGGATGTCGAAGGTCAGTCCGGAGCAGCCAACTCGTCAATGAGCGCATCCGCTGTGGTTCGAGTTCGCAGATCACGCCGGCTTTGGGCAACTTCAGAACCCGGCGGGGTGGCCCTGAATCGACAATTTGTAGCCGGACACCTCAAGGGCAGACAAAAACGCTTGCCAAGCCCTATCAGGTGCGGCCTCGCATCGCTGGATGGGCCCAGTGGGCGGAGGACAGACGGTCAACCCAGGCACCCAAGTTTGCCATGTAATTTAACTGTAATGATGAACTCAGAGGAGGGTCGTGGAGCCATCTGATTGAACTGAACTTGATCATTATTGCATCGAATTCGGATCTTCGACGGACTGTGCGCCAAAGCCGCCTCAAATCAAACTTGCCAGAATTAACAACATCAGCCAACATGCACGGTACTCGTGTGGCGCAAATCGCAAACATTGGAGGGTGTTGTGAAAGGACTTCTGTGGCTGTGGATTCCGTTGCTCGTCGCGTGTGAGCGCGACTCTGATGATAAGGATCAAACTCCTATTGGCGACGCGGACACCGACGCCGATGCGGATTCGGATACCGATGCGGACACCGACGCCGATACCGACGCGGACACCGACACTGACGTGCCCGCATGCCCTGAATTGGCGTTCAACGCACCGGGCATCGAGTTTAACTCCACCGAAGGCCGCACCGACGACCTCGAGAGCAGCTGTGGCGGCGGCGGGGTGCCCGATACGACCGTCGAGGTGGTCGTCTCAACCGATGGCCACTACGTCTTCCAGCTCGACTCCTTCGACTTCGAGCCCATCGTCACCTTGCGCGATGCGTGTGACGGAAAGGAACTCACGTGCGGGGTCGTCGACGGTATCTACGCAACCGTCGAGGCAGACTTGGTCGCCGGTGAGCCGGTGATTGTGGAAATCGATGGAGCCTCGGGGGCGGACGGCGGGGGGTTCGCCCTGTCGGTCTTCGAAGGCGGTGTAGGCACCGACGAACTTGACTGCACAGACCAGTTCGACAATGACCTCGACGGCCTCATGGATTGCTTCGACCCCGACTGCACGCCCGATCCCACCTGCCTGCCGTCGTGTGCCGACGAGGGTTGGTTTGGGTTTCCGGCGACGGTCTTTGGCACCACCATTGGCGCAACGAATGACGAAACCTGCGGGTTCGATGGAGGAACGGCAGGCGACGTAAGCTATGCCTGGACCGCACCGATCGACGGCCGGTACGCCTTCGAACTGCGCGAGGACGACACCGACTTTGATGCGAGCCTCAAGCTGAGCTACGCGGGGTGCTCAGATGGCGTCGAGGTTTGCACGAACGCGCCTGGCCAAGGCGGGGAAATTCTTTTCTTCACCATGGTGGCGGGCGACACGGCCATTCTCGTTGTCGATGGGGATGAAGAGGGCAACTTTGGTCTGACCGCGTCGTTCGTGGAGTCCTCCGAGATCGATTGCACCGATGGGCTTGATGAGGACTTCGACGGTGGCGCCGATTGCGCCGATCCCGACTGTGACTTCGAGCCCCAGTGTGTCGAAGTCTGTGACAACCAGATCGACGACGATGGCGATGGGCAGTTCGATTGCATCGACGGTCCCTGCGTGGGGGACCCTGCCTGCATGCCGGTGTGTCCCGAAGAGACGCTTACCGACGTCATCATCTCCTCCACCCTGGGCCGCCCCAACGTCAACACACCATCCTGCGCCTTTGCCCCCGGTGCATCGGAGCGCTTCATCGAGTTCACGGCTCCCGAAGACGGCGAATACACCTTCGATCTGAGTTCGTCCGGCACGGACTTTGATAGCGTGTTGAGCCTGTTGGACTCCTGCGGAGGTGCCGAGCTTGCATGCGACGACGCCTTCAGCTTTTCCGCCCCCAATGGTGGCGAGCAGATCGCCATCGATTTGGTGGCGGGTCAGACGGTCATTGCGGTGGTCGACGGCAACTTCCCAGGCGCCGATGGAACCTTTGAACTCGTGGTGAGCAAGTTCGATTGCGATACCAACCCCAACTGCCTGGAAGTCACCTGGACCAATGAGGTGACCACGGCAGGGTGCTTTACCTTTACGTCCCCGACGTTAAACGGGCCTGATGCGCTGTACGCCCTCAACGGGCAAGACATCACGCTGGAATTCATCGCGCCGGCGTGGGACTCCACATTCGAAGGCACGCTGATCGGAACCGACCTCGAACTCACCAACGTCGCGACGTTCGACTTCTTCGGCACCGACTACCAGGTCACCGAAACGATGACGGGCACCCTCAATGGCACCACCGTCACGGGCACCTACCTGTACACGGAATGCGACGCGACGAACAATCCCGCGTCCTGCCCGGCCGACGGCTTTTGCGAGGTCACGGCGGACTTCATGTTCGAACTCCCGTGACCAAAAGCGCGAGGTAGACGGGAGGCGACCTTGTGAGTCATGATCGGGCATGCGGTACCTGATGACTCGATCCACGCTCCTGTTGGCCGGGGTCGTTGGCTGTTCGGCTGGTCCTCTTGAAGAGGCCTCCGAAAGCGGCGACTCCGGAGACCTCGTCCCGAACGAAGACCGTGCCTCCGAGGCGCTGTCTGCCAACGTTGAGGTGACCCCTCGCGAAGGTCTGGTTGACGTCGCACCGCTCGTCAACGTGATCGGCGTGTACGACGCAGAACTCGAC
>JBCCQY010000223.1:0-11926 GCA_039208735.1 Myxococcota bacterium
ACCAGGGACACACCAAGACCGGTGTTCAGTGGTTCGTTCCGGTCTAGCTCTGCCCACTCCGACCCATGAAGATCCGCGCCACTACGTGACGATCGCGTTCCGGTGGGATTCGCGGCAGACTGCCGCGTTGATACCGGATACCGCGCCGACCTCGCAGCTAGACCAGCGCAAAGGCCTTGACGTGGTCCACCAGATGAGATGGAGGCGGCCGCTCGTAGACCTTCTTCAACATCGCTTCGCTCGCGTGCCGCATCACTCGGCGGGCAACATCCAGCTTAATGCCGAGCGACCACGCAATGGTCGCGAAGCTGTGGCGTAGGAGGTTGGGGGTGACGTGACGGGTGATGCCTGCAGCGGTGACGCAGCGGGTGAGGGCCTTGCGGTAGCCTTGAGGCCCGTACGGTCCGCGTCGGCCCCGAAACACGTGACCACTCGCGGGGCGACCGGTGGCCTCCCATCGATCGCGCAGATGAGCGTGGGCGATGGGCGTCAGCGGAATGGTCTCACTCGACAGCTCGGTCTTCGTGCCGCGAACGTCAAGCAATCGCTCGTCCCAGTCTACATCTTCCCAGTGGACTTGGACCAGCTCGGCTGGCCTCAGGCCGAGGCCCACCCCAACCGCCCACATGACGCGGTGCATCGGATCGGAAACCTCGAGCAACCCCCTCAACTCATCAAGCGTCAGGGGAGGAACTTTCGCCTTTACGCCGCGCGTTGAACCCTTGATGCGAAAGATGCCAAGATCCGGCTTCGTGGCGATGTGCTGCCGCCGGTACGCATACATCAAACAGGCCTGAATGGCAGCTCGGACCAGGCGTTTGTAGTTGCCACTTGCCGATTCGCCTTTTCGAGGCCCACGCACGACCATCAGCCCGTCAACCAGATCCGCAACCAGGAACGGGCTCACCTTGCCAACCGGCACGTCCCCAATCTGCTCCACGATGCGCGTCCAATAGCCGCGCTCACTCCGCCACGTTCGCGGTGCCTCGTTCGACCGCCAAGGCCCGTAGATCTGTTCGACGTACGCCTCAAGCGACCAGGTGGCGTAATCCGGATCCACGTCTGCCAGCTCGAGTCCGCCATCGTCCATCAAGAAAGTGAGCGCCGCAGATGGTCGATCCTGGTGTAGTTCCAGTACCCGAGCAATCGAGCCATGGTCTTGCTCGATTTGGATGCGCACAAGCGCTCTTTTGGCCGCCTCCACGTCGACGTAGGCAAGCGCCAACTTGATTCGGCCTTGCCTGCGCCCACGATTAAGCCGGTAGTAGGTCCCTTTGGCCCGGGACACACCTTCAAGCGACCACTTCATCGATCCTCTCTTGGCGCTTGGGCTAACCAAGGAGTCCCCCCAGGGGGGACATTCGCGGGGATGAGCGATTCGCTGATTGCGGAGGTTTAAGGTAAGGCGAGAATCGGACTTGAACCGACGACCTGCTGATTACGAATCAGCTGCTCTACCAACTGAGCTACCTCGCCACAGGCCAAGCACCTAACGGTGGCCCCTGAGGTCGTCAACGCTTCGAACGCGCCCCATCGGAGTCGGCGTCGGCCCTGTGCCAAAGCAGGAATCCGAACCATCCTCGGTCGTTGACTACGTCGGAGGTCGACGGTAAGTGCGCGCATGCAAATCTTGACGATCCTGGGTCTGGCTTGGTCGGGTGCCGCCTTCGGCGCAGAACCCTTGTTCGTTCCTTCGTTCACGCCAAATACGCCTGATGAGGCCGCCCTGGCGCGCCAACTCGAGCAGGCCGTGGTCGCGCAGCTGCAGAAGGATGGGCACATCGTCATCGATGCGGGGGTTGCGAGCACCGTGGTGCCGCCCAGCGCCATCGATCGATGCGCGGTTCTTCCCACCTGCCCGAGCGAAGTCCTGCCCCAGTTGCCGGCTCGATTCTCGGTCGTTGCTCGCATCGACCGACTGTCGGACGGCACCATCCTGGGACACGTCGAGTACTACCAAACGGCTCGCAAAGAGGCCATTCGCATCACCGACGCCTCGGTAGCCCGAGACGAAGGGCAACCCTTTGCGGAAGAAGTCGCGCGGACCACGGCCGAGGTCATCGGCGAAACCGGACCCAGCACCGATGCCATGCGCGATGCGGCGCGCAAGCTCATCGCCGATGCAAAGACCCCGGCGCCTGCCGCTCCGAGCCCCGCTCCCGAAGCCCCCTCCGAAGCGCCCCCCGACCTGCCGACGGAAACCCCAACGCCCGAACCCACCGAGGACCCCAAAACAGAAGAGACCAAGCCTGAAATGATGGCAGGTCCTCGAGGTGACGGCAGCGAGCCCCACACCCTGCCCATCGACGAGCTGATCGCGGGCACGAGCGTAAAGCGTCGCTACCTGATCGGTGCCGAGCGCCACTTCAAGAAGTCCGGCCTCGATCCTCGGGACTACATGTACGTGGCGACGCCGCACGCCGGCAGGGTGACCATCGAAGTTCGCGCGGGCTTTGGCAGCGGCGACATCAACCGACAAGCAAGGCTACGCGCCGAAGTCACCGATGCCGAACAAACCAACGCCTGGTATCGCGAAGGACCGGCCGCGGGACAGAGCTTCCGCGGTGAACTCGTGGTCGGTTACGCGCCGGCTACGTTTATCGACATTGGGGTTCTGTTCGGCTTGCAGTATGGCGAACGCATCGTCACCAACGGGGTCTACACGACGTTTGCAGAGTCTGATCAAGTCGAGCAACGCAGCAGTCGGGCCGATGAAACGCTGTCGCTCAACGTGTACCTCCAACCTCGGCTTCGCGTCTTCCTCGTCCCCTTCGGCCCGGCGAAACCGTTCCTGGTAGGTGGCGTAGAGGTCCGGTTCTTCGATGGCTATCCCATCGCCCAGCCCGAAGAGGTGACCTACCTGCTTCCCGAGTCCGGATTCGTACCCGGAGGGGTGTTCGGCGGAGGCATGATGATCGATGCAGGCCCTATCGTCGGCCTCTTCGCAGAAGCGACGTATACCCGTCACTTTGGACTTCGGTCCGCGCCCTTCGAAGACACCTCGGTGGGTCCCTGGGACTACACGGAGTCGCCCTTCAACGCCACGGATTCTGCCACCATCGCCATCAATGGCGGAGTGCAGTTCCGACTCTGAATCGGACATCGTCGCACACGCGCCCCCGGAGCCGCCGTCCATTAGAAGGATGGCGTATTCTCACACCGCGCCGGCAAGAACGGCTGGTCGCGGCGCCACACGGGGGGCAACGTGGGCAACAAGAAGCACGATCGCGAAGTCGAAGCCGATTTCTTCGGTGATGACGATCTGGGATGGCTCGACGACGACGAACAAGACGAAGGGAGCGCGGCGGAGAAGCAGTCCGCCTCAAAGGCCGACACGGTCCTCTTCTCGTCACAGGCAACGCTACCCCCAGGTCCGGCCACCACACCCCCAACGCCGCCGCCGATGGCGCCTCCGGCGCTTCCCGACGAGGCTCCACCGCCGCTGCCTCCTTCGGCGGCCGCTTCGCCGGATCTTCCGCCTCCCGCTCCCGAGGTGGCCCCTGCGCCGGCCCCCCCTCCGCTGCCCGTGACCCCCGAACCCCCGGTGCCGCCCCCCGCACCGAGCGCCGATCCGTTTGCCTCCGCGCCGGCAACGTCCGAGCCGGTGGCCCCACCTGCTGGATTGCCCGCCGCCGCCGCCGCATTGCCACCACCGTTCTCGGCTCGCCCCCAGCCGAGGACCGCGGCATCGCTTGGAGCCGAGCCAGAACCGCCGAAAGCACCCGCGCCCCCTCCGCCGCCCCCATCCCTGACGGCAGCCAGCGTGGTTCCCTCGAAGCCTGACGATGTCGCTCCCCCACGGCCGGCCGAATCTCCGTCGCTCTCCCTCGATCCCGAAGTGCCCATCGAGCACGACGCTCCGAACCCATTCGCCGCCCCCGACGCGAACTGGCTCGACACCGCGACCGACGAGGCATTCTCCATTGCCCCGCCGCCAGCCCCTGTCCCTCAAAGCCGGGAAAGTGAATTCCGGACCTTCGATCTGGCTCCGGACCTTCTTCCCGACGACGATGAGGACGACGCACCGCTGCCACCGCAGGATGACGAGCCAACGGCCAACGACGAAACGCCGTTGGACCCGCCGTTTGGAGAAATCGAGGAGCCCACCGCCGTCGATCTTCAGGATGAGCCCACGTTCTCGGACGTCGACGATGTTCCGGTGCCTGCCGCGAACCCCTTCGAGGCCGCCGCACCGGCCGCGACGACGCCAAGCCTGTTCGCGCCAACGCCTCCAGTGGTTCCCGAAGCTCCCTCGAATCCGTTTGAGGCCTCCGAACCCGTGGCAGAGGCGAGCCCATTCGAACCGGCGCCCGAACATGAGACGATAACGAACCCGTTCGAGTCTGCCGAACCCGTCGCGGCGGCCAATCCGTTCGAACCCGCACCCGAGCCGGTCCCGAGTCCGTTCGAGCCTTCGCAAGAACCGGCCGCCGATCCGACGCCGCCACTGGAGTCCTCGTCGGTGCCGCTGCCCGATCCCGAACCCCGACGACCGGCTGCCCCAAACCCCACCATCGCGTTCGCGATTGGCAGCGACGATCCCGACGATGAAAACCCGCCGCTTCCGGTTGAGGAACCGACGGCTACGGATGAGCCGGAAGACGAAGACCCACGGGTTGCCGCTCCAACGGTCGCGTTCACTCGGGCACCCGTCGACGAGGCAGCTCCCACCGTCCCCTTCGCGGTGAAAGCAAAGGCCCCAGAGCCCGAGCCCGAGCCGGTCGACGATGAGCCGACGGCAGATGAGCCGATTCCCGAGATCGAGCCCGTCACCGAGGTCGAGCCTGAACTCGTGGCCGCTCACGACGATGCCGAGCCCGACGAAGACATGCCGGAACTCTCGGAAGAAACGGGTCCCGAAGTCCTCCGACCCCTCCCCGAAGCGGTCACGGCCCGGCCCACTCCACCACCAACCCAGAAGCTGCCCACCGCCGAAGGGCCCGCTCCGGTGCGGCTGAACCAGCCCACGGAGTCCTTCAAGGTCTCGCATGAACCGGCCCGCGCAAGGGTTGTGGGCGTAGCTCCCCAGCCTCGTACCTCGATCCCCGAGCGGTCCGCTCCACCGTCGCCACCCACCGAAGAGGCCCCGTCGCTGAAGCGAGGCGCGACCCCGGCTACCGCTCCGCGGCTTCCCGACGTCCAGCCGGCAACATCCGTCTCTGCTCGGCCCAAGGCCCCTCAGGCCACCGCCCCCCTGGCGCAGCCTCGCAAGCCGAACCCCGACGCATGGCGCAAGATCATCTCGTTGCTCGTGGCAGAGTACGGGGCCGAAGACCTCCGGAATCCAAGCTCGACCCTCGATAAATCCATCTACCTCGAGCGCGCCACGCGCATTGCGGCCCACCAGGTTGGAGACCTCGAACGGGCGGTGGAACTGTACGAACGAGCGCGTGAGGCCGGTCGCAAGACCTCGGTGTTGCTGCGCACCCACGCCGAAGTTCTCGGCCGGCTGCATCGGTACTCCGAGCAGCTCACGCTCCTCGCCGAACTCGGCGACATGTTGGAAGGGCCCGCCCGCGCCGGAGCCCTCCTCGAAGCCGGATTGGTGGCCTGGCGCCGCCTCAACCAGCCCGAAGACGCCGTGCAACACCTCCGTCGCGCCGCCGCGGCGGAACCACGGAACTACACGGCCCGTGCACTCCTCCGCGCCCTGTTGCCCCGCATCCCCGGGGTCGACCCCGCCGAGCGCCTGAAGCTGCTGGATGAGCTTGCGGAACTTGGCGAAGGCGGCATTGCGGCCGACATGTACGTCGAAGCAGCCACCGTGGCCGATGAAGCCGGAGATGCGAAAGGCGGCCGCCAGCGTCTCCGCAAGGCCCTTGCGGCGGAACCTGGGCACACCTCGGCGTTCCTTCGTCTCGAGCAGGCCCTCTTCCCAGATCCGCCCGCCCTCGCGGAGCTGTACCGCACCGAAGCCAACCGTCCCGGTCAAATCGAAGCGGGATGGTGGCACGCCGAAGCCGCCCGCGCCTACCAGCGCGCGGGAATGATGGAAGAGGCGGTCGCGGGCTTCAACGCAGCGGTGTCTGGAGGCTACCCCTACGCGCTTCGCGAATTGCAGGGTGGCTACATCCAAAACGGCTCTTGGACCGAACTCGAAGATGCGTTGTCGCGCGAGGCGGATGCCCTTGGACCCGAGGACGGCCAGGCCTACACGCTGTACCGCCTCGGCTGGCTGCGGGAATCGCGCCTCGACGCCCCCCAGCAAGCCCTCGAGTCCTACCGCCGCGCCGCCGATGCAGACCCCGCCTCCGCGCCGGCCGCCGATGCGGTGGCCCGACTGCTGCGCGACGATCCCAATGGACGCCGAGAGTTCTGGAAGCTGCGCCATGAGCGGGCCACCTTGCCGGCCGAGCGTCGGTATCTGGCCCTTCAGCTCGCCGAAGCGGCCGACCTGGCCAGCGACCATACCCAAGCGAAGACGCTTTACCAGCAGGTGTTGGAAGGCGACCGCCAAGATACGGCCGCCGAGGTCGCGGTGGGAGGTCTTGAGCGCCTCCTCCTCGAAACCGGTGACCGACCTGGGCTCTCGGCTCTGCGTCGGGCCCAGGCGCAGGTCACCGAAAATCCGTCCGAACGGGCGCTGTTCCTTCGTGAAGCGGCCAACCCGCCTCCCCCACCCCCTAGCGATCCGGGCGAACGCGACGCGGCCATCTCGGACCTTCAGCTGGCCCTTGATGCCGAGCCGGACAGCTTGTCGACGCTGGCTCAGATCACGGTCCTGCTCCATCGAGCCGAAGACTGGCGAAAGCTCGCCGAAGTGCTCCGTTCGGCTGGCTCGGCGACCGACGATCAGCAGCGACGCGCCGCCCACCTCTACCGAGCCGGTCGCATCTTTGCCGACCGCGTTCGCGATGATGCGACGGCCCGAACGTGCCTACGCCAAGCGCTGCTCGCAGATCCCACATTCCGTCCTGCGCGCTGGCTCCTCCGCGCCGTCTCCGGCCCCTCCGAGGCAGCAGGTGACGCCAACGTGTACCGGGAGGAAGCGAAGCACGCCGAGGGACGCTCCGAGCGCGCCTGGGGCTTGTTTGCTGCTGCCGAGGCCTCAGGGCCCGGACCAGCCGCACGCCGCGATCTGCAGCGGATCTTGACCGATAACCCCGATCATCTCGGTGCATTGGCCGCCCTCGAAGTGCAATGCATCGCCGACGGCGACGAAGAAGCGCTGACCCAGATCTACCTGCGCTCCCTCGAAGGCGCTCCGACAACCACGAAGGCCCGAATTGGCGCGCGTGCTGCGGTGCTCCTCGCCCGCTCGGGAAAGGCCGCTCGAGCGCTCGAAGTGCTGCGCCGGATTCATCGCATGCCCGTTGAAGGATCGCCGCTACGGGCGTGCGCCCGCATGGCTTTGCGCCTGGGTGCGCAAGATCTGGCGTTGGAACTCCTCGAAGGCCTCGACACGGTCGAAGACGCCGGCGAACGCGCGCGCCTGGAAGCCGCCGCCGGCCGTCCGTCCGAAGCATTGCCCCGCTTCCTCTCGCTCATCGATCGCGCCGGCGAACCTCTTGGGGTGGCCGCTCGGGCGGCCGCGATGGCGCAGCAGATCGGTGACAACGATGCGATGTTGCGGGCGTACTCGACCATTGCCCGTCAAGCATCGAAGTCACCGTTGTCCGCAGCCTACGGCTCGTGGACGGGCATGAATCTGCAGAGCAACGGCAACGACGCCGAGGCACTCGAATTCTGGCTCATCTCGCATCGCGCGGCGCCCGGATCCCAACGAACCCTCGAAGGCGTCATCCGAGGTCTGGTGGCCAACGCCGACACCGAAGGTCTGATGCGAGAGCTGGCCAACGAACCGCCCGAAGGTTTGGCCGAAGCACTCGCGGACGCGGGACAACCGGGGCAAGCCGCCGCAGCATTGTACGAAGCCCTGCCCACGTTCGCCGACGATCCGGCGCGTACGTTCGTGGCGACGGTGCTGCTCGAGCAGCTGTTCGAGGAAGCAGGCGACTGGCCCATGGCCTACGACATGCTGACCCGGCGCCGAGCCTCGACGAACGATCCGCGTACCGTCGGGCTCGCTGACGACAAGATCCGCTTCGTGCTCGCCGAGCACCTGCCCGAGACCGATGCGGCGTGGGAGCTGTACCGCCAGCTGCACGACGCAAGCCCCGCCGACCGGGACGTCACCGAGTCGCTCGCTCGAATTGCGGGGGCCCGTGGCGAAGTCGGCATGGCGATCGAGTTTCTGAACGAGCTTTCCGAAACGGCGACCTCCGCCCCGGAGTCGGCTCGATACCAGCGACGCATCGGCGAGGTCTACGAGCGGGCGAATCAGCCGAAGAACAGCCGTGACGCCTACCTTAGGGCGCTCGAGTACGTGCCTAACGACACCGACGCGCTGGGAGGCCTCAAGCGCCTTGCCGAGCAGCAGCAGGACTGGCCCGAACTCGTCAACGTACTCACGCGTGAAGCGAGCCTGGCAGAAGGCCTCTCGAAGCTCGAGCTACGCCGCCGCATTGCACAGGTCATCGAAGACCACATGGACCGGGTCAGCGAGGCGATGGACGCCTGGCGCGCGGTCGTTGATCTGTCGCCGCGCGACGAGCAAGCACTTCGCCATCTCCTGGAGCTTTCGGAACAGAGCGCCCAGTGGGAAGTCTTCGTGACGACCGGGGAATCGCTCGCGGAACTGCTGTCGGGCCCCGATCGCGCCGCACTGCTGCGGCGTGTGGGCATTGCCTGTGAAGACCACCTGGGGCGCTCGGATGCGGCCGTCTTCTACCAGAAGGCCGTGGCGGTGGTGCCTCCCGACGCCATTGCGGCCCAGCGCCTCGAAAAGGCAGCGCGATCCAGGGCGGATTGGTCTGCCGCGGTGCGTGCCCTATCGCTACAGGCCGAAGCCGAGATCGCTGACGACGAACGGGTCGCGGCGCTCCGTGCCGCAGCGGAAATCGAAGTCGAACTCCGCCACGATCGCGAAAGTGCAGCCCAGTTCTACCGGCGCATCCTCGATCTCGAACCGACGCACGAACCCTCGCTTCGGTTCATGGCGCAGCACCTGTTCGAGGCCGGACAGTACGCCCAGGCGATGCCGATCTGCCAGCGGCTTGAGCCCGTGGTGGAGCGAGGCCAAGATCTCGACGACTTCGACGTCCGAATGGACCTGTCGAACTTCTACTTCTCGTTTGCCGAAATGCTTCGCTTCCAAGGCGACCATTCCGAGGCGTTGCCGCGCTACGAGCGCACGCTCGAGCTAAACCCGACGCACCTTCCGAGCCTCGAAGCGGTGGGGCCGCTGTACACCGAAAGTGAACAGTGGAAGCAAGCCGAACGCGTCTACCGCTCGCTGCTCCAGCTGTCTGGGGGCACCGGCGATCGCCAGAAGGTCGCCACGACCTACACCGCACTGGGACTCGTCGAACGCCGCCTTGGCAACACCGACAAGGCCTACAAGCGCTTCAACAAGGCGCTGGAACTCCACGCGAATCACGTGGGGGCGCTGAAGGGCATGGCGCTCGTGCTCGAGGACCGAGCAGACTGGAGCAACCTGCTCAACGTCTACAACAACATCATCTACCATGCCTCGGTGCCCGAAGACGTGGTCGATGCCTACATGACGAAGGGACGCATCCTCGATGTGCAACTCGATCGTCAGGACAAGGCGGCCCAGCACTACCAGCGTTCCCTGGATTTCGACCCCAACCAGCCTGTAGCCCTGCTTCGTTTGGCCGAACTCGCGATGCGTCGCAACGCCTACCGTGAGGCAGGAGACCTCGCAGAGAAGGCGCTGCAGCTCGATGCCGACTTGGTCCAGCCGCACCGCGCTCCGCTGCTCCTGGTGAGGGCCGCGGCATGGCAGAGTGTGGGGCGGACGAAAGAAGCCGAGCGCTGCCTGCGCGAGGCGCGCGTCCTCGATTCGGGGCTCGTCCGCAACCTCGGCGACGAGCCACTGGCCGATCTGAACGGTCTGCGCGAAGCGGTCTACGGCTACCTGCCGTAGACGAGGGCTACTGTCGGGTTTCGAGCGGGTCGGCGATGGACCCGCCGCTGAACCACGACAACACAGCGGCGCCAATCGCGAGCGAACTCGCAACCACCAAGACCACGCTGCCGAGTACCGGCACGATGGTCAGCATCCCCATCATGACGATGCCGAAAAGCACGGCCACCCACTGGCTGCGGGCCGTCTGACCGAGGTCGACGCGGCTGCCAATCGCATGGGAGAGGCCCACGATCCCAAGCAGCCAAGCGACGCCCAAGACCCCAAGGAGCAGCAAACTGATGGGAGCCCCGAAGCCGATCGTGAGGGCGGCGAACATCATGCTGAACAGCACCACGAAGCCGCCGGTGAACAGCCCCACGGCCCCGGAACGCAACGGGTTGGACTCGAGCGCCTCCGCCACCCTGCGAACCTGGGTGGGGAAGACCCCACTCACGAGCACCGCCGCGCTGGCCACGACAAGGAGCCACACGACTTGCTGGTAAATGGAGCGCGCGACCACGAGGGGCTGTGGCTCGGGGTTCACCGCACCGATGGGGTCGTCGACGGTGACCCGGTTGCCCACAATGTTGGCCCCCCGGGCGCTGCCCCCGATGACCACCGCGTTGCCCACGCTTCCGGCATCAGCGGTCCGTACGTTGCCACCGATGGCGATCGCATCGCCCTCGACCACTCCACGGACTTCGATGTCGCCGCCAACGACAATGACATCCTTGGCGCGTTCGTCGGCCTGAACAGTGACATCCCGACCGACCTCCCAACGTGTGCCCACGTAGGTCGGTTCAGGCTCGGCGGCCGAAGCCGCGGCGATCATCCACAGCATCATGCCGTCCTCCGACCAAACCAGCGCATGCCCCCGGCCGCAAACCGCAGGGTCCCTAACCCCCCAATCAAGGCCAGCATGACGAGGGCCGCCTGCTCACCGAGCGACAATGTCGACGTGAGCCCTTCGAGGACCGAAGACGTGGCATGGGCGAACGTGAAGGAGTCGACCACAGGGGTCACCGGCCCTTCTACGAGCCAAATGAGACTCGCCGCCGCGATGAGCAGCCCGATCCCCACGCCAAACTCCACGGCGGGGAACCGCGGTCGATTCAGCTCGGCGAGGACGTTCGCCTTGAAGGTCTCGGGCAATTCCGGATCCTCGACCGACGCAAAGGCAAGACCAAGCGGTTCGATCGCGGCAGCTCGATTCGCGCAAAACGAGCACTCGTCGATGTGGGTCGCAACCTGGACCGCACGTTCTTCATCAAGATCTCCAAGAACGAAGCATTCAAGGACATCATCAGGGATGTGAAGGCTCATGGTGCGTCGCCTCCCCGTTCCTCGTAGGCAAGCCGCAGCTTCTTCCTGGCGCGGAACAACCGGTTCATCACCGTGCCCATGGGAAGATCCAGAACTTCGGCGATCTCGGTGTATTTCTTGTGTTCGAAGTGGTAGAGCACGATGACCTCCCGATACATCGGGGGAAGGTCTTGCAAGGCTTCTTCCAGCATTTCGGCCCGTTGTTGGCGAGCCGCAATCTGGAGAGGTGAGGGATTGCCATCGTCAGCGATTTCTTTGGCTTCGCGCGACGGACGACGGCGGCGTCGGCGATGCTCGTCGATGCAAGTGTTCCTGGCAATTTGGAACACCCAAGTGGCGAAGGGTCTTCCCGGGTCGTACCGATGAAGGTTGCGCAGCACCTTCACCATGGTGTCCTGGGCGGCATCGTGGCCGTCCTGATCATGGCACAGCATGCGACGACAAAAGCGGTAAACCGGACCACTCCATTTGTCGATGAGCCAGGCACGGGCCGACGGATCGCCGTCCTGGGCGGCCAGGATCCGGTCAAGCTCGTCGTCGTCCCGTCCATCGTGAAGTCGCAAGGCCAGCAGAGTCTGCTCCGGTCGAGAGTCGATGGGGGTACGAGGGGCCCCGATCGACTATTTCACGCCTCAGCACATTGTCTGCTACTCTGGACTGGAGGAGTACAGG
>JBCCQY010000224.1:0-11882 GCA_039208735.1 Myxococcota bacterium
GATGTCGAAGGGCGTCGCCTCCCACGAGCACCCCACCTTCGCGAAGCAGGTCGACATACTCTTGGTAGGGCGCCATGTACGCGGGCTGCCGCTCGGCATCGACGCGTTGGGCGAAGTCCTCTTCGGTCTCGTAGATCAAGATGGCGTACTGCACGAGCTTCCTCCTTCGTCGAGGGCCGTCTCGACCCGTTCTTGGTGTGCGAGGAGCCCCGTGCGACGCCGGAACGCGGTCACCAACGGATCGTCGAACGTACTTCCAGCGACCTGCGCGAACAGCGCATGGCAGGAGAGGTCAGCCGCCGACAGCGATTCGCCGCCAAAGAACGGTCCCTCACCAAGGGCCTGCTCGAGGGTATCGAGGTCTTCCTCAACGAGGGTGAGGATTTCGGACTCGGGCCGTCGACCCATCCCCTGGCTCCATAGGTTTCCACGAACCTCCCGACGCACCATCGCGAAAACGAGCCCTCGGAGCGGCCAAGGAATGGCCCCGAAGAGTCCATCGCGCACGTCCTGGGGATGGTACGTCCACCGAAAATAGACCTGCGCCCAATAGAGGTGCTCCTCGAGAAGACGCCGCACCAGGGTCGTCTGCGCGTTTCGCACGAGGACCAGCCCCGCGTGCTGCTCCAGGTGACGCTGAATGTTGACCGTGTCGCTCAACACGGCTCCGTCGGGACAGGTCACGAAGGGGATCTTCTTGCGTGGCCCCGACGTCGGATTGGCGGGCTCCAGGCGATAGAGCACCTCCGCCAGCCGCAGCAAGTGCTCGGCCTTGAGCGAAAACGGGCTGGCCTGGGAGATGCCGAAGGCGGGGGGGGCGCGTGAAGCACGTACCCCCGAGGGGAAGACGGCGCTTTGGCCAGAACAGGGTCCTGATGGACAGTCAAGGGAACCTCCGAGAGGGCATAAGGGGTGGCCCTCGTGAAGTCGTCGCATGACCGAGGCCCTGTTCTACACCGCCGCCAAGTTTTCCGGTCGAGAGGTGGAAGCATGACGTTCCGCCTCGAGAACGCCAGCCGCCGTCGACGGTCAACCCGAGGGCGATGCGGCCGAAACCCTACTCCACCGCGAGGACCGCCTCGATGGCCTCGGCGATCCCAAGCAGCTCGCGGTCGGCCCCCGCCGGACCCGCGATCTCGATTCCGAAGGGCAGACCATCGGCCGTCAGTCCCGCCGGCAGCGTGATGGCAGGCAGATCTGCGCTGCTGGCGACCGAGGCGTTGCGCACGTAGAGAAAGTCGGTCACCACCTCTCCATCCAGTTCGATGGGCGTCCCCAGCATGCCTTCGGGGGGCGAGGCGTCCGCTACGCGTCGCGCGGGCAGGGGCGTGGTGGGGTAGAGCATGGCGTCGAGTTCGTTGACCGCGAAGTAGCCATCCAAGAGGTCCTGGAGGGCCACGCGGGCCCCCGATGCCGCCGCGTACGACGCCTCGTCGCCGGCCGCCGGCGATAGCATCAGCTCGAAGAAGCCCCGCGTCCCCGGCGACTGGATCTGCTCGACGAGCCCCGGAAGGCTCGGCGCGGAGGGACGCTGCTCGAGGTAGGCCGCGAGCTCCTGCTGCCCTTCGTAGAGGGCCATGCCGAAGAACACCGCCTCGTCGAGGTCGCTGACCATCTCGGGAACGTCGGCGACCACCAGCTGTGCGCCCGCCTCGGCAAGGGCGTCGAGGGCGCGCTGCACGCCGCGATCGACTTCACCATGCAGACCCGCGTAGAACACGGGTCCGGGCAACCCGATGCGCACTTCACGCAGATCGACCGTCGGCGGTGGGACGTCGTCACCGGTCAACACGGCATCGACGATCGCGACGTCGCGGACGGTGTGGGCGAGCGGGCCCACCGTGTCGCGCGACGAGGCCAGCGGAATCACGCCGTCCGTTGCGTAGCGGCCGAGCGAGGGCCGAAAGCCCACCACGCCGGTGAGCGCAGCGGGGATTCGGATCGAACCCGCGGTGTCCGAGCCGAGCGACATCCCGAACGCGCCGCTGGCCACCGCGACCGCGCTTCCCGAGCTGCTGCCTCCGGGAAACAGCTCGGGATTCGCCGGATGCAGGGTCGGTCCGAAAGCGCTGTCGAGTCCGGTGGCACCAGACGCGAGTTCGTGGAGGTTCGCCTTGCCCATGACGACAGCACCCGCCTCTCGTAGCGCTCGGACGACCGGAGCGTCGGCGGGTGCAATGTTGTCGGCGAGCCCCGGGGTCCCGCCGGTAGTGGGGGTGCCCGCAACGTCGATGTTGTCTTTGACGACGACGGGAACACCGAGGAGAGGCGTAGTTTCGCCCGCGGCGCGCGCGGCGTCGGCCTGTCGCGCCGCCTCGAGGCTCTCGGCCGCCCACACCACGGGAACGGCATTGAGCTCGGGCCTCGCGTCGAGGACCCGCATGGCCTCACAGACGAGCTGGACGGAGGTTGCGCCGCCGGTGGTCAACGCGGCGAGCTGCGCCTCCACCGTGGCCTCGACACCCGAAGGCTCAAGGTCATCGCAGTCAGCCGGGGGTTGGGTGGCCGACGGCGTCTCGGTGGCGTCGTCGCGGTCGGTGGCGGGTGGGGCGGGCAGCGTCTCGGCACAGGCGAAGGCGGAAAGGGCGAGGACGGACAGCCAGGACTTCTGGAACATCGTGAACTCCGAGGAAGGTCGACCGAGGGGTCGGTCACCCTGGCGTCGCTCGACTCGGTGCCGGTTCTACAAAAGGTCTTGAGAATCCGAAAACCATAAGATGAAACATCAAATCTAGGGAATCCGAGCGAGGTGTTCGAAGAAAAACGCCCGGCCGGTAGAAACGGGTGGGGCTCGAACGACGAAAGCATGACGACTCAATCGAGGTCGTCCTGGAGAACCCATGACCCTCCCCGCCCCACGTCCCTGTGCGGATGCCGCTTCGTCCCGGTTTGCTGGCTTTTCGATGGCCGGCCTGGAGGCCCTCGCGGCGCTCGCGCGTGACAACACGAAGGCAACCTTCGATCTCCACCGGGAAGGCATCGACGAAGGGCTGATCGAACCGGCCAAGCGATTCGTGACGGCCCTGGCCACGCGCCTCGGCACTGCGGTGTCTCCAGGCATCGAAGCACGGCCCCGGGTCGACGGCTCCATCTTCCGACTTCGACGGGACACCCGCTTCTCGAAGGACAAGTCGCCGTACAAGACCCGCCTGACGATGTTCGTCTGGGAGGGGGAGCATCGCAAGCGCTCACCGGGCTTCTACCTGAGCCTGTCCCCGAACCGCGTTCAGCTCGGTGTGGGTCGCATGGTCATCGACGACCTCGAGCGGTACCGCAAGGCCGTCGACGAACCGCGCTCGGGCGAGGCCCTTGTCGCTGCGATCACCAAGGCACAGAGGGCTCTTCCAGGGCTCACGCTGTCGGAGCCAGCGCTCAAGCGGGTGCCCCGCGGATTCGACCCGCTCCATCCCCGTGCCCGTTGGCTTCGGTGCAAGGTGCTCCACGCCATGCTGGACGTGCCCATGCCCGGTGCCGTGGACGGTCCCGAGTTCCTGGATTGGACCGTGGACCGGTTCCTGCCCTTTCGTGACCTCCATCGTTGGTTCGTGGCCAACACCTGATCGACTGACGGACAGCCATCCTCAATCCTGTTTCTGGAGAATTCCGTGCCCCTCGTTTCCATCGTCTACCATTCGGGCTTCGGCCACACCCACAAGGTCGCGGAGCGTCTCGCCGACGGCGTTGCTCGGGTTCCTGGCGCTTCGTCAAGCCTACTTAGGATTACCGCCGACCAGATCACCGGGGGCCGGTGGCGGGTCAGCAGCGCATGCTCTGGGTCGGACCCGGCGAGAATCCCTCGCCACTCACCGGCGATGGCCGTGACGTGGACCGGTAGCTCGGAAGGCACCTGGGCGAGGGTGCCGCGCGCACGCTCCAGCGCGTTGGCACCGCGATCAAGCCGATGCTCGACACGAAAGCTGCCGACTTGAAGGCGGGGGCGCATGGGGGCTCTACGGGTTGCGACAAGCGAGCGCCAACGGTTCGACAAGCCTACCGAAACACCCGCACCGTCTGACCGCGCCATAACCGTGAAATCCCTCAGCCACGGTGTTTCATGCGTACCACACTGCTGACGTTCCTCACGCTGTTGATGGCCTGCGACCTTCCATCCCCAAGTTCAACCTCGGATCCAGAGTCCCCCACCCCTGTCGATGCAGCCGAGGATTTGCTGGTTTCCCTGCGCGAGGAAGCGGGGAACCGGTTCGCCGTGACCTTCCAAGAGGGACGGGTCGTCGGCCTTCAGCTCGTTCACCCCGTGACGCCCACAGTCGAGGGATTCGAGGCTGCGCTGGCCGAACTCGACGCCGTGATTGGACTGTCTGCAATAAGCGACCTTGAACCCATCGTGTTGCGGGAGGAGCGACGGGAGGACACCGCCACGACGCACGTCGTCTTCGGCTTGTCGCGCGCAGGGGTGGTTGTCGCCGACGCATCGCTCGGGATGCATGCCATCGCCACGGACCTCGCAGCGCTCGACATCCACCTCCCCGAATTGTCCACCCTCGCGGACCCTGATGAGCGCTCCCTCGATCCTCGGCAGGCCGAATCCTTTGCCGAAGTACACGCCGCAACGACCTACCAAACCGTCGAACGCGTGGGAGAGACGCTCCTCCGCATTCGAGGACCGCATGTCGTATGGCAGGTGACGCTCTCGGTGGGCGGCGAGACGGCAGGCGGAACGCTCACCGTCGATGTCGACGCCAACACGGGAGACGTCGTCCACGAGCACCTTGAAGAAAATCCCGAGGTCGACTTCGACGTCTACGATGCGCAAGGACTGCCTGCGAGCCAGTGTTGGGAAGACCGCTGGTTTTTCTTCCCGGTTTGCGACCAGGACGGCTGCGACACCGGAGCAGCGACCGAGTCGTGGAGTGCCCGATTCCATACCGACGAGTTCAATACCTTCCTAAGGAACGTGCTTTCGCGTGACGGAATCGATGGCCGAGGCGGTGACCAAGTTGCCCACATCAACGTGACGCTGCCCAAGAAGAGTGGACCTGACAACGCCTACTACTCGCCGAGCTGCGACCACATCGCGTTTTCGCCAGGCATGGCAGAACAAGAGGTGGTGGCCCATGAGTGGGGACACGGCATCCTGCGCAAGGAAGGCATCGGGTACGACGGTCGGAACGTGTCCTCGCATCGCGACGCCATCCACGAGCACATGGGCGACATGTATGGCTTCTACTACGAGCGCTGGCAGGACCAAACGGACCTCGACTTCGTGCTCGGAAGCACGCCGATCACCAACGTTCGCAACATCGACAATGGACCCACGGTCGATCATGTCTCCCAGATGGGCACCAACGACCATGCCAACGGCGAGCTGCTGACCTATGCGATGCTGCTACTCACCCGAGGAGGCACCCATTCCCGCACCCAAGTGCCCGTTCGTGCGGTGGACCCAGACGCCGTGCTGCAGATCCTCCATCGCTCCGCGGCCGACTGCTTGCCTGGCAATCCTACATTCGCCGACTACCGGAGGGGACTCCTCACAGAGGCCATCGCGGCTGGCTGGAGCGCCGAGGATCAGTGTCAGCTCGGCAACGCGCTTGGGGCCGTGGGCATCGGCGACGTCGATACGGACTGTGACGGGGTTTCCAACGCCCAGGAAACCGATGACGATGGCGATGGGGTAGGCGACGCAATCGACAATTGCCCGTTCGTGGCCAACCTCTCGCAACGGGACACTGACCTGGACATGGCGGGAGACGCCTGCGACGATGATCTCGACAACGACGGTGTCGATAACGCGCTCGACATTTGCCCTGCGAAGGCCAATGCGGCACAGATCGACTCCGACGGTGATGGGCAAGGGGATGCCTGTGACGACTCCGACGCAGACGGTCACGAGGACGGCGTGGACAATTGCCCCCAAACCTTCAACGCGACCCAGGGGGACCTCGATCGGGACGGCCAAGGGGATGCTTGTGACGACGACAGGGATGGAGACGGCGTAGACGACCTCTCAGACAATTGTGTCACTCGTGCCAATCCCTCCCAGGCCGACCTCAACGACGACGGCGAAGGGGACGTGTGTGACGACACCGACGATGACGGTCGCTTCGATGCGTCCGACCGCTGTCCCTTTCACGTCGACGGCAGGGTTCCAGACCGGGACCGCGACGGTCGTTGGGACAGCTGCGAAGACGACGACGACGACGACGACACGGTACTTGACGAGGAAGACAACTGCCGATTCGCCCCGAATCCAGGCCAGGGTGACTTCGATGAAGATGGCCTTGGCGATGCTTGTGATGCGTGCCCCGAAGACCGCAACGCCGGTCGGGATCTCGACGGAGACGGCCTGGACGATGCTTGCGATCCCTACTTCGACTTTCGCAGGGCCGACCTCAATGCAGACGTTCGCTGCTTGATGTGGGGCTGCGACGGCCAACCCGACCTGCGGGAACTCGAGATTGCGATTTGGACCGGGCAACACCTCCACGAACTCCCGGAAATCCCGTTGCCGACCTGCGTGGCGGACTGTCCCGAGCGCTACGACGAGGATTGGACGGTGACCGTCGACGCAAGCTCGGACTATCCCTATGGCCTCGCGGTGGTCGATCAGCGCGGGAGCATCGTGGCGCGAACCGAAGGCACCGAAGGGCCGAGTTCGATCACCTTCCGCCCCGCCACGAGCACGCCACAAGGCACGCACACCTACCGCCTGGTGGTGCGACCCTACGACCTGGGCGACGCGTTTGCGGCACCGATGGACCTCGAGGTGCGAGCGGGACGTCCCGAGTAGCGGCGTCGCAGGGCCAGCCCGGCGAGCCCCCAAAACCACGTTCCCCACGCCACTGGGGGATCCGCGCACCCACACACGACGTCGGGGTCCCCAAGCCCCCGCGGAGGGCCACTACCGCCGATGGCCTTTCCTTTCAACCCTGGTGAGCACCGTTCTTGCCGCTCTCCGAAGAAGGAAGCGACGAGGAGGCAAAGCATGACCGAAAGAGGGTTTGTGGTCTGGTCGTGCGCCCGTCGCGGATCTCGAGGGCCGGATGACACTCCGCTGAGCAACGATGCGGAACCCAACCGATCCTCCATCATGACTCTGAGATTCGGCGATTTATACCTTTACCCTACACTCTCTGTGACTAGAATTTGAACAGGTGCGAAGCATGGAGTCGAATGCGGACAACCATCACGATCTGGTCAATCTCCTCGCAGGGGTCGACGTAGTCTGTGACGTGGCGCTCCAGGAGATCGGAAACCGGGCGACCGTCCTGGTGGTCGACCGTGACGCACTGTCACTCATTGCAGTCGAACACCAGTTGCGCTCGCTTGGCATGGTCGTTTGGGAGCCGACCGAGTCGAGACGGCCCTCACGGAAGGCAAGATCGACCTCATGATCGTCAGCCACGAGCCAAGGGAGGCCTGTGATGGAAACGACGCCAGGCTCTCCCTCTCCGTCCGGCACAGTCCCGGACACACGTGACTGGAATGGGCCGCTACCGTGGCTGCACCCAAGGAGGGCGCAATGGTGGTGCTTTGGTTCGTGGGATGTGCAGCATTCAGTGTGGTGGGGAACTGGGAACTGACGCCAACGACTTGGCCGGTCCTGCTTCCGAAAGTCTTGGAGGCGCAAGTCCAGGTCGAGGAAGGCACCCTGTTCGTCGAACGCGGCGGCGAGGCCTTTGCGACCATCGAATTCTCCGCCCCCGATGCTACAGCGGGCTTGGAGGGACGGGCTGGTGCTTCGGTGATCGACTTGACCGGCATCTACGACGACGGCACGCTCGTACAAAATGATGCGGCGCTCGGAGGCAGCTGCCAGCTCAACGTCGACGAGTTCACATGCGTTGGCTCGATGACCGTTGATGGTGCAGAGCCCGAGATCTACGACGTCTCGACCGTGTGGGTCAGGGTCGACTGACCTTTGGCAGGAGTGCGTGCTACCTGGCTTCTGGGGGCACGTTGGGCGAGTCCCAAGGACGGCCGAACATCCTGCGATTACGGGGTTGCACGGTAGAACTCGCGACGGGAGCGGTGCGAGGAGATCGCCCCGGTCAGCTCACCGAGCGAGAGCGCACCCTGCTCGCCTGCCTCGCCCACCAGCCAGGCCAGGTGATGTCTCAGCACGCCATCGCGCAACGGGTCTTTGGGTACGCCGAAACGACCGAGACGCGAGCCGTCGACAAAGCGATGAGCACGCTCCGCGCCAAGGTCGAAATCGACCGTCGCACGCCCGAGCACCTGCTGACGCGCCGCGGGCAGGGCTACGTCTTCGTGCCGCTGAAGACCGTTGAGCCTGCGCCCTTCGAACCCGAGTCGACCCGCAACGTTGTACGCCGGGTCCCCGCAATGCGGGATCCCTTCGTAGGGCGAGGGTCGGAGCGGGCTCGGCTCATCGAAACGGTGACCCACCATCGGCTCGTCTCACTGATCGGTCCAGGCGGAGTTGGCAAGACACGGCTCGCCGTGCAAACGGCCCTGGATCACCCAGGTCCCTGGCCCGGAGGCGTGCAGTTCTGCGACTTGACCGAGGCTCGATCCGAGGCCGAGGTCTTCCGGGTGCTTGCGCGTTCGTTGCAGCTGGTGCTCGATGAAGATCCTGCCGGGCTGATCGCCTTCGCGCTCGCGAGCCGCGAGCGTCAGCTGCTGGTGCTCGACAATGTCGAACAGATCGCCGATGTGATGCGGCCTCTGGTGGTGCGATGGACGGAAGCCGCCGCGCAGTTGCATCTGCTCCTGACCTCCCGGGAAGACCTCGATCTGCCAGCGGAGAGACGGGTCGTGCTCGATCCGATGGAGGAGGGGGACGCCAAGGCGCTCTACCTGCAGGCCGCAACCGCGGTAGGGGCCCCGACCGATCTTTCGGAGCAGGACCTTGCCGTGTTGCCCGAACTCATGGAGCGCCTCGACCGCTTGCCCCTCGCGATTGAACTCGCGGCCGCCCGCGTTCGATTGCTCCCTCCGGCACGGCTGCTCCCCCGTCTCGGGAACCGCTTCGACGTGCTCACGCGACGGCGGACCGCCCATCGTCACGACAGCCTCGGCGCGACGCTCCAGTGGAGTTGGGCCCTGCTTCGCCCCACTGCGCAAGTGGCACTCGCGCAACTGTCCGTTTTCGATGGAGGATTCTCACTCGAGGCCGCCGAGGCCGTACTCGACCACCCTGCTGCACTCGACCTGCTGCAGGAGCTGGTTGATCGCAGCTGGGTCCAACAGGTGGGAGCGGATCGCTATGGCCTGCTCGTGAGCGTCCAGGCGTACGTCAAGGAGCACGAAATCGACCTCGGATCGGCCGAGGAACGGCATGGTAACTACTTCGCACGGCTGGGTCGGGGTCTCATCGAAGGGGCTCCTCCCACGTCCCTCAAGCGCAAGATCCTCGTCGATATCGACAACGTCCTCACTGCGCTGCGCCGAGCGATCGCTCGTCGGGACCTTGGCGTCGCGTTCGAGACGCTAGTGGCCGCCTGGGTGAGCTTCACCAGGACCGGACCCTATGCCGCGTGGGAGACCTTGGCCGATGAGGTGTGCCGCACCTTCGAGCTTGGGCCGACGCAACACGCAGAGGTGACGGCCCGATGGTCCTACACGCTTCGCAGCACCGGACGGATCGAAGCGTCCCAGGCCATCATCGCGCCGGCCATGGAGGCGGTGCGTCGCGGAACGTTGGTCGGCCTCACCGCCGTCCGCGTCCGCATGCAACACGGTCGGCTCTTGCACTGGGCCGGACAGCTGGACGAGGGTGCCCGGGAGTTCGACCTTTGCCTCGAGGAAGTCCGCCGCCTCGGCCTCCGATCCCTCGAAGCGGTGGTCCTTCGCGGCATCGGCCTGCTGAACGCGGAGCGCTCTCGCTTCGACGCGGCACGACCCGCCTACGAAGAGGCCTTGTCCATCGCACTCGACCTCGAAGACCAGGGATCCGAAGCCTGGGCTCGGTGCAAGCTCGGGATCCTGGCCTACCACCAACGCCGCTTCGAAGCTGCGCTCGCAGAGCTGAATGCGGCACTTCGGCTCGCCAAGGCGCTTGGGCATCGGGAACTCGAAGCCGAAGCCCTCCGCCATCTCGGCGGGCTGCACGAAGATATCGGGCCGCCCGAACGCACCATCGCCTATCGCGAGCGAGCGCTTGCCCTTGCGCTCTCCATCGGGAACCGCTCGATGTCCTCGAGCATCCGGGTCTCCCTCGCCCGCGCATTCACCGGGACGGGGGACCTGGCCCAAGCCCGCGCTCACATCGAGCCCGTGCTGGCCTCATTGCATCGGCTGCATTCCGCAGGGATCGCCGCGCGCGCGCACCTCGTGGCGGGCGACCTCGCCACGGCGCTACGCGATTTCGACGACGCCGATCGCCACTACCGGTTCGCGGTCGACACCTGCCGTGACGCAGGCTTTCGGATCCTCGAAGGGACGGCGCTCACCTCCTGGGCACGATCGCAGATCGCGGATGGCCAGTGGGACGGCGTCCAGATCACCATCACCGCTGCGGAGGCGCTCGTGGACAGTGTCGACGATCCAGAGTTGGCCAGGGTTGTCCGTGAGCTTCGGTCCATGATCGCATGACCGAACGTGCCGAATTCAAAGTGCGGTTCACGCCGCCGCCAGGAACGATCTCGGCGCGCCACGCTGAGTGGGGCGCGAGCACATCGCCACAGACGATCCGATGGGAGCGCTTCGGTGGGATCAGGGCGGCGAGGCGCGCGATGAGCGCCACGCCCGAGAACACCATCGTATGGGTGCCGTCGGACCAGGGGCGCTTCAGGCGGACCTCGACCGCCCCGTCGTCGCGCAATCGGAGCCGATCGTAGGACAACGGGGGCCGCCCGACGTAGCGGCAGAGGCGCAGGTGCATCCGAACAGCTGCGCGACGAAGTCGCGTGCGAGTCGGGCAGCGCACCGGGATGCCGTGGGGGCCCGCGCAGCATTCGAGGGCGGCGCCCCGCTCGACGGCCCCCCCCCATTTGTGGCGTGACCCAAGGGGCGTCCGCGCCCTGCCGGACTGCGTAGCCGATCGGTTCGCATCGAGCACGGGCCCGGGTGACGGGTATCGACAATGAACTCATTGTGGAGTCGTTGGTGGCACAGCTCACGGTCCGCGGGCTCGATGAGGGCCTGGTCAAGCAACTCAAGATTCGGGCAGCGCACAATGGACGTTCGGCCGAGGCCGAGCACCGGATGATCCTGGAGACGGTGCTCGGAGCGCCGCCAGCAGACGAGTTGCGTGCGGTTCTCGAAGACATGCCCGAGGTGGACGACGACGTATTCCGAGGCGATCGAAGCTCGCGCCCCATCGAGTTTCCCTGATGCTTCTGCTCGATACGAACATCTTCGGGGAGATTCGGAAGGTCGCGCGGAATCACCCGAAGGCTAACTCCAGTGTCGCTGCGTGGTATCGCACGCTCGATCTGGACACCGTCCACACGAGCGTCGTCGTGATCGGGGAGATGCACAACGGCGTCGAGCTGACCAGCCATCGAGGAGATCCGCGAGCGGCGGAGGCGCTGAGGCAATGGGTGCATCGACTCGAGGTGACGCTGGGCCCACGGATATTGCCGATCGATGTGGATGTCGCGAGGCAGTGGGCTCGACTCGGCGTGCCCAACCCGGTCGCCACGGCCGATGGTCTCATTGCCGCTACCGCTCTCGTCCACGGTATGGAAGTCGTCACCAGCAACATCGTAGATTTTTCCCCCGGCACTGGTGTTGCGATTCTCCAGGACATGCAAGAATGTCGCGCTGTGAGGCAAGGACCCACCCGCTGACCTAGCCGATTCGCAGTTTCCTTTTGTTTTGGTCGTTGGTGCCCCTCAGAGTTCGACGACCCAAGGGATGCGGAAGAACCAGCCGACCTCTGGTGAGCGCCCGTCTGCGCGAACCATCTCGTCTGGCAGGACGAGAACCGGTCCATCGTCATCGAAGACGGTGAA
>JBCCQY010000225.1:0-11840 GCA_039208735.1 Myxococcota bacterium
CTCAAGTGTGGCCCTCATCAAGCAAAAGCTTGGGGCAGCTGAACGCGATCGTCGGCTGTCGGAACCTCTTGTGCGCTCACTGGTTCAGGTGACGGAAGGGCTTCCATTGGCATTGGAGCTTGCTGCGTCGAAGCTTGAGGGGATTCAACTGGACGATTTGGTGGGGCGGCTCCAAGCCTCGTTGTCCCTTGTGGAGGGTGGGGAACGACGGCTTACGGCTACGGTGCGGGAAAGCATTGCGCTCCTTCGAGAGCCAGCCCGCGACGTCCTTGCCGCGGCGGCTTGGTTCCCGGAATCGTTTGCGACGACGGAACTGACGGAAGTGTGGGGAGGTTCGGTTGCGGATGCCATCGAATGTGTCGCCGACATCCGGCGGGCCGCACTCCTCGCTGAGTTTGAAGGCGGCTGGAAACTTCTTGACGTCGTTCGGGCGGCAGCGCGTCGCGATGACGACCGCCCGCACCGCTTCGTCAGTTGGGTGGTCCAGCAGGCGCGAGAAGTCGACTGGGAAGGACCTCTTTCGGATCCGCCACCCTCGCGGTGGGTCGCGAACCTGTCTGCTGCCTTGGACCATGCGACCGAGCTGGAAGATCGGATTGAGCTAGCGATTGCCCTGACGAGGCACCAATGGTCCTACGGAAATCACCATCGAGGCCCAGACGTACTCGAGGGCTTGCTGGATGAGCCGTTGACGGCACGACAACGGGCGCGGGTCTGCGAGCTGCTTTCGGCGACGGTGGTGGTCCGCTACGGTTTGATTGATCGCGGGCTGCAACTCGTGGCACAGGGCCTGACTTGCGCAGAGGACGACGGGGATCCGGACTTGATCGCCTGTTTGCGGATTCGTGAAATGGGTCTTTTGCTACATTGCAGCGATTCAATCGGCTTTGCGGCGACTTCGCGTGAACTCCTCACCTTTACGGAGCAGCCAGGGGTTCGGACCACACTTTGGACTCAAGCGGCCCGGTACCGGGCGATCGTTCTCTTTGCGCAGAAGCGAGGCGAAGAGGCCTATCGACTACTGCTGCAGGCCCTGGCCCGGGCGCGTGGCATGGTGGATGAGCTACGGATTCTAAGGGAAATTGCCCGCATTCAGGGTACCCGTGGCCTCGACGGAATCCATGAACTCGAAGAGGCGTTCGCGCTTGCTCGGCACTACGGCATGACCCGCCAACGGTTGAGCATTGGACAGAACCTAGCCGCAGTCTACCTAAACCAAGGACGGGAGGAGGACAGCAGGAAGGTCTACTCAGAGCTCGTTGCGGATGCGGGCCTTACGGGGCAACGGGGTCCGCACTATGCGGCGCGCATCGGACTTGCCCTGCTTGAACCGGAGCGTCGTCGAGCCATCTCCTCGCTGGAGCAGTGCCGCGCAGAGGCGCTGACCCAAAAGATGATGCAGGAAGCGGCCATTGCAGGAATGAACGCGGGACGGCTTCACCATCTCGAGGGGCGCCTCGAGATCGCACGAGCTGCATACGAGGAGGCCCTGGGTTGGGCCGAGACACTCGATCTCCCGGATGCTTCCAATTTGACGCGAGGTTGGCTGGCCCTGGCCTTGGCCGAGCTAGGGGACAACAGGTCCGCCTCATCGCTCATCGAGGACCTGAAGCACGATGGCCTGTTGGGTGAGGCTCGAGCCCGTCTTGTGCAGTTCGTTCTGGCCAGAGAACGCGATGAAACACGCATGTCGCAGTCGGACCTGGATACTCCCGGGGCGTCATCGATCATTGAACTTGGACGGCGTCTCCAAAGCGCTGGCGGATCGACGCGATCGGAGTAGGAACGGGGAGAGGTTTGGCATGACGCAAGCAATGCGGTGAGAGCCATTCCGGCGCGAAAATCTACTCGGGGAGGTCGGTTAATGGGCCTTCCTCCAAGAAATTCCACGCCCTCGGAAGTTCGGCACCACAACCGCAGAAGTAGTGGTCATCCTTGATCAGGTTGATGGCGTGACAAGACGGACAGCGCCGGAATTCGAAGGCGGGGTCGAAGCCATTTGGTGGCTCGAGGCCGGCGTGCCGTAGCGCGTCTGCGACCGCGGGCCAGGATCGAGGCTCAGGACAGAATCCTGTACTTTGATTGGTGATCGACACGACGTCGACCCCGTGATGGTAGGACAGGCCGATCTCGCCTGCGGACCGAACGGGCCCCCCGCCTGCACAAGCGACATGCTCGCTGTGTCGGTCGGCGAGCCGTAGCCCTCCTTCTGCATCCACCACCCAGGTGGCAATGGTCACGTCTGAAGGCTTTGCGCCAGCGGCCTTCAGCCATTGCAGCGCATCGGTGGGTGAACGAATGAGGGCACCGTGCGGTAAGTCCTTCACGCGCTCTCGGATCTCGGGTGGACCAACGTAGAAATAGTTCACGGCTTGCTCTTCGGGGCGGCGGCATCGTGGAGTGGCGTCATTTGCGGGGGCTCGCGTAACGACCCGGCACCTGGTTCAGACCCCAACACAGAACGGCCGTCATCCAAGTGGATGGGCCAACGCATTTGAAATTTCGATCCGAGCATCGGAGGGCCGTCGTGCGCAATCTGTTGAACGTCATCTCGCTGTCTATTCTATCGGCGTGTGCCACGGATGAGCTTCCTGAACGCGACGCCACCAATCGAAGGCCAGGGGTATCCACGCGTTCGCTCGAGCTTTGTGTCGATGGGGATGCGACGCGAGGATTTGCCTCCTTCGTGCTCACAGATAACGATGGTGTGCCGCTGACCGGCGATGGGTCTTCCGTTGCGCAGACCATCGACGGGGATGCCCCCGGCAGCGGGCGGTGGGAGGGCGGCGAGTCCCTCGATCAGACCGACCTCGACAGCGACCTTCACGTCACCTTGGTGCTCGATGCCAGCCGGTCGATCGTCGAGGAAGGTCTGTTCGACGATATGCGTCAAGCCGCCCAGCGACTCCTGGAGGACGGCGCGGAGCGTTGGGCGGCCCGGCCGGGCGAGTTCACGTGGCGGGTCCTTTGGTTCAACCAGTGGGTGTGGGAGGCCGACGACGACTGGGCGTTCGCCGATGTGGGGTCCATCCCGGAACCTACGATCGATGATGATGGTTTTACCAGGATGTACGCAGCCATCGACTTTTCCGTCGACCAGTTGACCGGACTGCGGGCCGAAGGGGTGGCGGCGCGTGAACGCGACAACCACCTGCTCGTCGTGTTTACGGACGGTCGTGACAATTCGAGTGGACGGGTGAGTCCGCCGGTTCCCTTTGAATCCGGGTCGACCGCGACCGAAGCTACGTTCGCGGTTCATCCCACGCCGGTGGTCACCGAAAACGACATCGTCGCTCAACTCGAGGGACTCGGCTTTCTCCAAGTTTCGCTCCTTGCGCTTGGCAATGATGTTGAGGAAGACGTCCTCGACCGTTTCGCAGATGCGGGGAGGGGTCAAGTGTTCGCAGGCGACAACCTCGATCAGTTGTTTGGGGATGCGGAGCGTTCGTTCGAAACCCTCAAGACGGTGGGCTTCCGGCTGCCCCTCAACCCTGGAGATGCCCACGACTGGGAGCTTTCGTTCACAGTAGACGCGTGGCCAGAGTCCACCGACATCGTGCTACCCATCATGCGGGAGGCCTCGACGCCTGACTGTGTCGAGTAGCGACGAAGGGTCCATCAAGGCGGCCGTGCGTTTCAGTCTTCCTATACGACGTGACACACCAACTTAAACCATCGCTTTCGATGGCGACCGGTGCCCACTTCCGAACATACGAAGCGATCATCACACGGAGGTTCTTATGCACATGGTAGCACTGATGCTCCTCGCTGGGTCAACGTTGGCGGATGCCGCACGCGTTCAGCATGACGTCGATCGTGGCGCGGACTTCGCCGCTGCCCAGACCTTCGCCTTTCGGCCAGACGTTCCCCGGGATGAAGATCTGTCGCCGCTTACCGACAAGCGACTTCGCGATACCATCCGCGCCCAGCTCGCGGCTCGGGGGCTCCGGGAATCCACCGACCCCGACCTTTGGCTTTCGATCGACGCAACTCGGGATCGATCGCTTCGGGTAGACCACACCGGGATTGGATTTGGGTATGGGTTCGGCTATCGGCGCCGGTTCGGTGGATTCGGGTCGCTTGGAACGTTGGACACGCGTGTCACCACGGTGCAGAATGCGACGATTCATATCGATGTTTGGGATGCGGCAACCGAGGAGCCAGTGTGGCGGGGCACGCTGACCGACCGCGTTCGGGACAACCCGAAGCGAATGGCTCGCAAGATCGACAAGGCGGTTCGGAAGGTTTTTCGCCGGTTCCCGGTTGAGGCCACCTAACCGACGGTTGCGCGGCAACGTCAACCGTCGGCCAACGAGGACTCCGTGCAGTAAAGACCGCTCACCCGGCCGACCAGCGACATCCCAAATGCCAGGACCGTCTCGCGCACCCCTTGGTTGTTGAAACGGAGCAAGGATCCGTTGCGACTATCGAGGATGTGAAAGAATTCGCCGGTCGCTACGATCCCATCAATGAAATCGTTGAAGTCACGCAGCGGCACGCGATCGATCTCCATTCCCTCGGCATTGAGTACGGTCAGGCGGCCATCCGCGAACCACGACGTGTAGAACAGACCTTCGTTGTAGTCGAGGTTGAAGTCGTTCCAGCTCCCCGGCAAAGCGCGTGTGGGCTCATTCGCGGCCAGGGCATCGATGTCTTCGTAGACCCGAAACTGACCTGGCGTGGCGAGAACCACCTCGTCTTCGGTAAACACAACGGCATCGATGTACGGAATCGGTCCGATGTTCGTGACTTCTCCGTCGGCGAGAGAAAGGGACGCCACCTTGGCTTTCCCTCGTCCCCAATAGACGATGGTGTCGACGCCGTCATAGCTGAACCGTGCGTCGTCGAAATCCGAGGGGTTCAGGTCGAACGTCTGCAACGGGAATCCGATGCCCGAATCGAGTCCGACCACAAAGAAGCGCACGTCCTGGTCAGACACCGAAAGCAGGCACCAACTCGACTCTTCGAATACCTCGGGCACGGGCTCGTCCCGAGCTCGAACCGTGGGGTGCTGGCCAACAGCAGCTGCGGGAAGATCGCACAACCAGCGGTCAAAACGAGGGGCACGCAACGTGGAACATGAACCATTCCTCCGGACCTGTTGCCTCTTGATGCGTGTGGCCCTCGAGGCTGATCAGCGGCAAGCGAAGCTTGCGCGAAATCAGAACAGCAGCAAGCAAAGCTTGCGCGAATCTGATCACCGCTGGCCTTCGGCGCTCCGCGCCCGCAGGCTCACGCGGTCAGCTTTCGTCGCTTCGCTCCTGCAAGCTGATCATCATTTCCACGCGGCGCGTTGTTCACAACGGACCTAGCAAGGTCGGACCGCCGTACACGAGATAGGCGGCTCCGCCCCGCAACGTGTCGGTTCCATGAAGGTATGCGCCGATCAATAGGTCATCGTAGCCGTCGCCGTTGATGTCACCGGCTGCCGCTACGGAATCACCCGCAAGATCTCCTGGACCCTCGCCGGTCCAGACGATGTCGGCGAACGCGGTGTCGATCGAGCCTTGGACGGGGCCGAAGAAGAGGTAAATGGCTCCGTTGTTCGCCACCCCGAAGTCGGCCGTTGGTGCGCCCACTGCTACATCGTCGATGCCGTCCCCGTTGAGGTCACCCGCGATCACAACGGAACGACCGAGGTCGAAGTCACCGAGCGCCGTGATGGTTGCGGCCGAAATCGCATCTGAGGTGCTTCCGTCCCAGCTCGCGAGAGACGAGTTTCCAGCTAGGACGTGGGACGTGCTTTCTGGAGCGGTCTGGCCTGGCGCGCCCACGATGAGATCGTCGTTTCCGTCACCCGTTACATCCCCCGTGCCTCGGGCCGAGAATCCGAAAAAGACGTCCGCTCCACTGCCCGTTACCACGAGATCAGCGGCCTGAGTCACCGGGGTATCGGCAACCGGCCATTGGCTCTTGCCCAGAAAGACATAGATCTGGCCATTATTGAACTGCGGGGCGTCCACGCCATGCGCGCCGAGGACGAAGTCTGCGTAGCCATCGGCATTGAGGTCACCTGCAGCATTGACCGAGCGCCCAGTGAGGCTGAATGGCTCGCCTCTCCAAATCTGGCGGGCTGACAATGCTACGGGTTGGGTGGCGTCCCAGGTGGACCGTCCGTCTCCAAAGATCAGGTAGCCCGTACCGGTGTTGGTCTTTCCACCGGAGTTCTCCTGGGCCCCGAGGACCAGGTCGGCAAAGCCGTCGCGGTTGGTGTCGCCGACAAACGCAACTTCACGCAGCTCTTCAGCGGATTCTCCAGTGAACGTGACATCCGCATCGGTGGCGTCAAGCACCTTGCCCGTCCACTGACATCCGAAGAACACCATTGCGGCACCTGCATTGGGTCCGGCTAGATCGTCTCCGCCAGCGCCAAGTGCGAGGTCGTCGCAGCCATCACCATCCAGATCCCCGGGGGTCGAGGAAAGTCCAGAACCCAGGCTGCTCTCGAGACGACCATTGATTTGCAGGTCCGCCGCCGCCTCGATGTTGTGGCTTCCCGCCCACGCCTCTTTCCGTCCAAACAGTACGAACACGGCCCCTGCAGAGCCTCCCCCATCGGAACTTTGGGGTGCGCCAATCGCCATGTCGGCCAGTCCATCTCCATTCACATCCCCCACGCCGCCGACCCGAAAGCCCACCCAGCCGTTGCGCGTTGCTGCTTCTCCAAACCACTTGGCGCCCGCATCGGAGAGAGAGCGGATCCGAGGCAGCTTGCAATCCTGGCTGCAGCCATCATGGTTCTGAGTGCCTCCATCGTCGCACTCCTCGTCAGGCCCTTGCGTCCCGTCCCCGCAGACGTGCGGTGTACACGTCTCGAGGTTGATGGTTGGAGGAACATCTTCGTCGACTAGATCGTCGCAATCGTTGTCGATCCCGTCACACGTGTCTTCGAGCCCTGGCGCAACCGAGGCGTCGCGGTCATCGCAATCACCAGACGTGGGGACCCAACCTGGCTCGACACACCGCACTTCCATCGTGGCTTCGGGGCCCACGCCGTCACCATCTTGATCTCGGAACAGCGTCGTGGTGCAAGGCTGGTTGGGCGGCTCTACACATGCGGACAACGCCAGGATGAGCCAAGGCCAGAACCTCGTGCGAGAAAGCAGAAGTCACCTCATGAATACCGTTTGCGTCATGTGAGGCCACTATAGCAGGGCGTGGGACCCGGTTTGCGAACTTGACACGCCGGCCGCGATCGTCGATGCTCAGGCCTCACGAAGAGTGGCTGACGGAACAGAGGAGTAGTGAAAACCGCGTTGGAGCGGGTGTAGGTGCAGATACTGATTTGATGGCAAGAAGAGTTAAGCGTGTTGTCTTTCATTCTAAGGAAGTTCGTTTCAGTCCAAGTTCTTGCTCGGCTTCTTGTAGGTCGTCACGTTCTCACGTCTGTTTCGTCTTGCGAAGTTTGTTAGGTTGCTAGGCTCGACGCGATTCGTGTAGCTCTCCGACTCCAGTGCTGGCCAGGAGTCTTCGGCGTGCGCGTGGGGAAGTAAAATGGCCCGTGGGTGGCGTGCCAGCCCAGATCCCCGGGCCCCATTTCCATTTCCTTTACCGCGTCAGGGTGAACGGCCACTCGTACCGTTGGGTGCTGTCACCGGGTTGAGCGCGGGGCAAATGGCGTGGCACGACAACGATTCGACCGTGTACCACAGGGGAGACCGACCAGGATTGGCTTTGGAAGACCATGCTGTTGAGCCAGCTTCGACAGGTCTCCGCGATTTGCCAACGTGCGACTTCGCCCCGGATCAATCGCCAATCTCCCCGCAGACTCGCCAACGTATAGGCCCGAGCGATGGGCTGATTGGCCGGGCCTCGTTGTAGGACAGGCAAATCCACTTCGATCCGCACCCCCCCATGCAACGATTCAGACTGGGCTAAGCCTGTTTGGCCCGGATTGAGGAGCGCTTTCTCCCGAAGCCGGAAGGCCAGGAAGTCGGCGAGCGAGATCGAGGCTCCCGAGGGCACCGGCACAAGGGTTCCATCGGGTTGCTCTCTCTCAAGACCGCCGAACGGTGCGAACCCTGTGCCGCTCGTCCGCGTCAACTCGGCGACGAGACGCGAAAGCTCGTCGAGCGCTTGGCCCACGGTGCGACGGGACCGGCTGCCCAATATCTCAGCGAGAATACCTTCCTGAGGTGCGTAATCGGCCTGCTCCGCAAGCAGCATGGTCGCGGTCAGGCGAACCTCGGTCTGGTCGGTTCGCGGCACATCGGGCAACCAGGCCCGCACGAAGCGCGTCCACAGGGGACGAAAATCCCCTAAGGTGAGCTGGGCCAACGCGATGCCATCGTCATCGGTCCGCACGGTCATGCGCCAGAAGCGTTGACTGTTGGGCCAGCGCTCCCCCGTCGCCTGCGTACCGTCTGCGGTGTTCATGCCGCCGGCCTCGGCTTCCGTCAGGGGTCGCCCGTTAAACGCCCGGTCGATCTCAAACGTGACGGTTTGGCCGCGCACGGGCCGTCCTTCCCACGTCGCACGAACCCGCATGGCCAAGTCGAGGGTGTCGTCGGGTCGCCCCAGCTGGCCGTCGCCAGCCACGATCGACAGCAAGACCCCATCTGCGCGCGTGGCTCGGAAGGTCTGGACCGGCCCGATAGGCTCGTCATCAGGGCCGATCCGAACGGCACGCACGAACTGGGAAAGCGCGCCAGGCCACCGGTTGTCGACGGGCACCGGGGCACCCGAGGCGAGCCGCCACCACACTTCGGCCAGGCCGTTGGCGTCGGTGGTCACGACTTGGACCGAGGCCTCGGCGGGGGAGGTGTCGGGGCGACCCGCGAGCAGCGCGCCCCCTGGGCTGGCTTCGAAGCGGATGCGCACCCCGGGTTCCGGGTGGTCGCCGCGAAACACCAGGGCCGAAAGCGGCGACGGCAGGATCTGCCCGCCGCGTCCATGCTGCCCGTCCCCACTCGTGGCAGCGAAGGTGGTGAGCAGCGTGAGTTCGGTGAGGCTGGTGAACCGGCGCCGGGCATCGCTGATCGTCACCGTCTGATCGGCCTCCACAACGGCAACGGCGAGCAACGCGCGATGTCGCATCACACCCATGGGGGCGACGGATTCCGTCTCGTCGGCGGGCCACTGCAGGCGGCCGTCTTGGCCGGGCAACTCGGCCGTCCGCGCACCGATGAGCCAAAAGTCGCCCGTGCGGTAGCCGCTTGCCGCAAACGCGACCTCAACCCCGTCCTCGAGCGGCTCGAAATCGACGTGGCGGTTGCGGACGCTGCCTCCGTCCCAGCGGATCAGTCGTGGAGCATGGCCGGTGGTCACCCCCTCGACCTCGGCAAAGGTGACGCCACGAACGACGAGCACATCGCCGACCGCTCGCTCCACGGTCCCGAGCACCTTGGGCAGGGCGAGGGCGGTGCGAGCGTCGTTGGTCAGCTCGACCAAATCGCCCGAACGCAGTCCTTCCGTGCCTCCTGGGCCCAACCGTTCACAGCGGAGTTCAACCCCCTCAGCGCCTCGATCGACCGGATCGGCGATGGAGGCGATCTCGGAAGCGTTGGACCGACTCCACACGTATTGCACCGTGCCAAGGACCGGCTGCCCGTGAAGGTCAACGTCCCCGGTTGCGATTTCGACGCGGTACAGGCGATTGTCGAGGCCACGGTACCCCGCCGATGGGGGCACGATGCAGACGTCATCCACCACGGGGGTGGGTTGCTCACGGACCCGCAGGCCGCCGCTGCGCGCTTGGTCGAGCTGCGCCACGAACTGGCGGGCATCGGCCAGCGTCGCCGTGTCGTCGACCCGAGCGTGTCGAACGGCCCACGCCGCACGATGGCGAAGGGTCGCGTCAGGGCCGCCCAACGCCACCTCACGAAGGTGCGGCGCTTCAAGGGCGGTGGTCGCCGCCTCCCAGACTTCGAGCCAGACCGCGTGGGCGCCCACCGTCAGATCAGGGACGACGCCAGGTGCGTCCGGCTGATCGGCAAACGCCACGAGTTCGGCATTCTCGACCCGGATGCCGCCGACCCAATACCGACCTGGCTCGATCTGCAGGGTGTTTGTAATGCCGAACCCAGGCTCATCGTCGGGCGTACCCGAAGGACCGATGGTGTAGATGCGAGCGGTTCGGACATCGTGATGAACCAGGTCCGTCGCCTCGTTGAAGTCGGCGTCGAGCAGCACACGCCCCTGCTGCAGGCGCACGCTGGTCCAGGATCGGGTGGGATCAAAGAGGACGCGGGAGAGATCACCGTGCATCTCGTCTCCTTAGATGAGCACGTACAGGCCGTAGGCAGGGCCAAACCGAACCTGGTCGTCGAGCACCGTGAGCGTGTTGTCGACGCGCAGCGCATGCTCGAGCATGAAATGGCTCCCGGGCTCGCCTCCGTCCTCGCCTGCCGTGGCAGTGGGGAGAGGCGTGTCGGGCCTTAGGGTGGCGAAGCCGGGTTCTGTCGGATCGACGCTGGCCCAGCTCGGACGGAGCGTCGCCACCTTGCGAGCCCGCTCCAAGGCATCAAGGTCCAAGCCTTCGAAGGAACGATCCGGCTCACAGCGGTGACGACGCGGCGTCTCTTCCGTCGTGACCCACGAAAAGCGGATGCATCCGGTTTGCGTTCGGGCCACCTCCAACGTGTCGTCAAAGATGCAGTTCGACGCGTCGAGGACCGACACGCGAGCTGGGCCAAGCAGCGTCACCTGATCGAGCGCCACGGTGCCCTCGGGCACCTCGAAGGCCGACCGGACCACGCTGTCGATGACCCGCACGGCGAGGACGCCTTCGACCTGCACTTCGCCCACCTCGGAACGCTCGATCGTCACGGACTCAACGCTTGCCGCCCGTCCCGACCCTGCGGCGATGCGGAGGGATGGCAGGGTGCAGGTGTCGATCACCACCGAGCCTAGGTCGCCACCCAGCTCCAAGGGTCCGTCCTGCCACACGCCGAGCATGGTGAGGGTACTGCCAGGTCCATCCGGGAGCGCTGAGCCCTCGAAGGCAAGGTTGCCACGGATCCTCGGCCGTAAGGCCTGAGCGGCCACCCGCCCCCGCACAAAGCCATCTTGCAAATCGCCGATGGGGTCGGGATCTCGGGGCCAGCTCGCGGCCAAGATCGAAAGGTTTACCCCCGGACGCAGGGGCAGCGCAGCCGTGGGAGCCGCGTGGGAGCGGCTATCCGCCAGCAGCAAGACGACGGTATGCAGCACAACGACGTCGTAGTCCGCGGGATTGGTCGACGGAGGCGTCTGCCCCAGCGTCGAGGCTCGGATGACCACCGATGTTCCGAGCGCTTCGGTGTCGTGCTCTTCTTCTTGGTCCGTGGCTCGGCAACGGACCCACACCGCGATGCCCACTCGGGCCGAGGGGTCGGGCCACGCGGACAGTTGGAGCAAGCTGTCGACGCGCAAGAGGACGGAATCGCCATCCAAGAGGATTTCATCGGCGCTGCCCGGACGCGTGATCGTCTCGATGCGCGAGAACGCCCGCTCGAGATCCCGAACCTCCGAACGCATCACTCCGTCGTCAACTTCGGGGTCATTGGCCGCGGCTCGAACGGTGATCTGGAACGTGACCCGTTCGGGGCCCGTTCCGCCAACCGTTGCGTCGGGTTGGATTCGCCGCTCGGCATCGCGTTGCGCGACCCAGGGGCCGGCTCCGATGGGCGCGACCCTCGGTACGATGGCGTCCACCAGCACTGCGGCATCGTCGAGGTCGGCCACAAGGTCACGCCCCACGACGACGCGACCGAGTTCGGGGTCAACGAGGGCTTCTTCAGGGTCGACGCTTGGAGGGACGGTTTCGATCTCCCCGAGGTGACAGATTCGGAGATTCGCCGCCGTACGTCGCACGACCTCACCCCCACTACGGCCCACCACCTGCAGCGAGACCGGAGGAG
>JBCCQY010000226.1:0-11727 GCA_039208735.1 Myxococcota bacterium
AGCCAGTACGTTGGCCGATTGCACGTATCGGGACCCGCTCGCCCACAAGCAAGGGCATGCCGACCTCATTGGCTACATGTTGGCGTTTCACCAACAGACGCCCGGAGGCCACTTCGTGACCCGACGCTACCAGCACCACCACGGCCGCAGCCTCATCGAGTGGGACATGGTGGACGGCACCGGCACGAAGCTAGGCGAAGGTGCAAGCTTCGCTGAATACGCTCCCGACGGGCGCCTTCGCACGATGACCGGATTCTTCGAGACCCCACCCGAGTCTGCGGGATGACGATGCTCGAGCAGGTGCAACGAGGCATCGACTACATCGAGGCCCACCTCGACCGATCGTTTGCCTTGACCGACGTGTCCCGCATCGCCGGAATGAGCCACTGGCATTTCCAGCGCATGTTCCGTGCCCTGACCGGTGAGACGCTCATGACCTACGTCCGAGCGCGTCGCCTGTCACGCGCCTTGATTCGCCTGCTCGATACCGATGACCGAATCCTCGAGATCGCGCTCGATGCGGGATTCTCGTCTCACGAGAGCTTCACCCGCGCCTTCCAACGGACCTATGGTCTCGCACCGGCTGCCTTCCGGCGGCTCGGGAATCGGCGCCTCTTTCCCAAGAAGCTTCGGATTGACCAGGCCTACCTCACGCACGTCGGGCAGCACGTCACCCGAGAACCCGAGATCGTGCACCGCGAGGCCATGGCCGTGGTGGGAATGCAAACCTCGTTCTTCGGGGTCGACTCCGACAAGAACAACCTCGCAGAGCGCATTCCCGCCCTTTGGGACGCGTTCACGCCGCGCATGGACGAACTCGAGGGGACCCGGACGGAGTACTACGGGCTCATTTCATGTGAACCCCACTCCGAACGGCTGACCTACCTGGCCTGCGGCGACTTGGGAGGGCCCCCGCCGGCCGACATGGTGGTCGACACGGTGCCGTCGGGCACCTGGGCCGTCTTCGAGCACCGCGGGCCCCCCGAGCAGCTCGACCACACCGTGAATTACGTCTACTCGGCTTGGCTTATGGGCTCCAAGACCTGGCGACACACCTACGGACCCGATCTCGAGATCTACGGTCCCGATTGGGCCCCAGAGTCTCCACAGTCCGTCATGCACTACGCCGTGCCCGTGGTTCAACCCGACGGGTCGCTCCGGTAGAGCACACCGACGCCCGTTGAATCATCTGGCAACGCATCCACGGAGGCATTGCGGTACCTTGGATCGAGGTTCCAACAATGTCGATGAACACGTGGCTTGAAGACCTCGACCCCGCCGATCGGGGTTTCCTCACTTGGCTTTCGGCCGTGGTGCGGCTGCCTTTGGACGACCTGCTGCAGACCATCGGCGTCGTCGCGGAGGCGGATCGCATTCGCGAACTCGACTTGTCCCCGTTGGGGCCTCACATCGCAGATCGCCCCCGCCCGCTGGACCCTCCGTTCGCGGGACTCGACGGTCTGCGCCGGCTCGACTGCTCGGGCCTTCAGCTGCCGAAACTCGACCTTCGCTCTCTGGGTCCGCTCCGCCACCTGCGGTGCGCCGACAACGCGCTTCGCGAACTCGATGTGTCGGCCATGTCCGAACTCGAAAGCCTGGACTGTTCAGGCAATGCGTTGATGACGTTGGACTTGCGTGGGCTGGGCGCGTTGCGCGATGTGACCTGCCGCGAGAACGGGCTTGCCATGCTGTTGATGGATGAAGCGGTCACGCTGCATCGGCTCGACGCAAGCAGCAACCAGCTGATGGTGTTGGACCTGGGCGCCCAGCCCGTCCTCCACGAACTGTGGCTCGCGCGAAATGCCCTGGTCTCCCTCAAAGGATCGCTGCCTGCGCTCGAGGTTCTCGAGGCTTCCCACAATCAGCTCTCGCGGTTGGATGCGGCCGAGTGGCCAGCCCTCACGACGTTGTCGGTCGCCCACAATCGTCTTGCCGCCCTCGATGTGCCGCCGACGATTTTGCAACTCGAAGTCGGCCACAACTACCTCGCAGCCCTCAATCTCGCCGCGGCGTCCGACTTGGTCCACCTCGCGGCTGACCACAATCAGCTCGTCGCAGTGGCCTGGCCGCGCTCGAACGCCCTGGTCCGCGTCCACGTGAACGGCAACCGCCTTTCTTCCTTGGCTTTGGGGCCTGGCCCGACCCTCGTCGTGACGTGCGATCGCAACCATCTCGCCCTGCTCGACACCACCGAGCTGCCTGCCCTGACCAAGCTTTCGTGTACCCACAACCGGCTGACCCTGCTCGATGTCCGTAAGAATCCGAACCTTGTGGATCTCGATCTTCGGAACAACCCAAACCTGCGCACGGTCGACTTGACCCGCAACCCATGGCTGACCCATCTCGCGGTCGACGCCGAGGGGCCACGGCTCATCAAGGCCGACCGCGCCTTGTACGACATTGCCGTACCCGACGATGCGACCCCCCTCGAAGACCTCGACACGCTTTCCCTCCACCGTGCCGCGCTGGCGTGGTGGCGCTCGGGTCGCCCCGAGCAGCTCGAAGCCATCGTCGCCCACCCCCGCTGCGACTGGGGAACGGCTGCCCTGCTTTACTGGACGCATCGCCCCTACCGGGTGCGCCGCGACGTGGATGCGTCCGCGCTCGAACCTTTCGAGGTTCCAACGTGGCGTCTCGTACAAGCCATCGAAGCGCGCGCCCAAGGCGATGGATTCGCGAGCCGCGATTGTCCCTTCAACCCGCAACACGACACCACGACGATTTCGGTCGAGGGCATGGATTGGACCCGCGAGGGTCAGGCCGATGGCGTTGTCGTGCCCCCGTTGCTTCTCGAGGCGATTCAGCCTTCGGGCATCGGGCCCCAAACGAGATTGCCCAATGCCACGACGAGCCACCGCCAGGAAACCTCGTAGGCCCCGAAGTACGTGAGCCACATCTGAATGATCATGAGCAACGCCGTGAATACAACGCCGGCGATCGAGACGGTCCGGGCAGACTCGATGGAGCGTTGAAGATCCTGACCGAAGAAGCCAGCCCGCAGTCGAGCATGCTCCTTTTCGGCGAAGAACCAACCCGCCAGCACGATCAAGGTGCCTGGGACCGCGGAGCACGGCAGGCCCGTGATGGCGATGAGGAACCCCACCGACACCAGCGTGAACACTAGGTTCGTGCGAGGGGGAACCCCTCGCCCGCTCTCCGAAAACAGCTCATCGACTTCGTTGCTCACCATTCCTTACTAGTGATCTCGAACGGTTCCGCCCCGTCACCGTCGGTCAGTTGAAAAGGAGTCCCCGTGCTGATGGTCCTCTCTCCTGCAAAGAATCTCCAGGAGGGTCCTGCGATCGATTCACTGCCCACCAGCGAGCCTGCGTTGCTCGACGACACCGCGGCCCTCCTGAAGGTGGCCCGCCGATGGTCCGTCGCCAATCTGAAGGCACGCATGTCGCTTTCCGATGCGCTGGCGACGCTCAACCATGAACGGTTCCAGACCTTCCTCGAACGCCCAGGGCCGACGGAAGCCCGTCAGGCCGCACGGCTGTTCAACGGCGATGTCTATCAGGGGCTTCACGCCGAAACGCTGACCAAGGCCGATCTCGAGTTCGGCCAACAGCACTTGGCGATTCTGTCTGGGTTGTACGGCGTGCTGCGTCCCCTCGATCTCGTCCAGCCCTACCGGCTGGAGATGGGCACGAAAGTCAAGACGAGACGCGGCGAAGATCTCTACGCTTTCTGGGGCGACCGCATCGCGGCGGTCCTTGCCGAACGCGTGGCCGACCACGACGACAAGACGCTCATAAACCTGGCTTCCAAAGAATACTTTTCGGCCGTTGCCCTGCGTGCGCTCCCGGGCCCTGTGCTGACGCCGGTGTTCCGCGACGTCAAGAACGGCAAGAGCCGCGTAATCTCCTTCTTCGCGAAGAAGGCGCGCGGCGCCATGGCGCGTTTCGCCCTGCAGCAACGTCTCACCCGTCCCGAAGGCCTGAAAGGCTTCAACGACGGCGGCTATACGTTTCAGCCGGACCTTTCGACGAAGGCCGAATGGGTGTTCACCCGGCCTCAGCCCCCGCCGGTCAACGGCTAAGTGCCGGTGTCGCCGGTCGGGGCAAGCTGGGTCACGAAGCCTTCGGGGGGCTCACAGGCAAACACCATCGTGGTGGGCTCGCCCAGACCGTCCCCGTCTTCGTCGGGGAAGAAGGCTTGACGCGTCTCACAGTCGCGCTCATCGAGCGGCTCCATGAGCTGGACACACCCCGTCGCAAACCCGACGATCCACAGGAAACGAATCACGTTGCCCCTCCAGGCGAGACGTATCGTCAAGCACGTAGCGCCTCCGTGACCACGTCGTCCCACGTTCGAACGGCGGGTCGTGGATGCCGACCCGCTTGGCGACGGATGGCGGCCACCCAGTCCCCGATCTTCCCCGAATGCACGATCTCGCCGCCCTCGCCCCCGAGCAACCGAGGAGCCTCGGGCAACGGTCCCGTCACCACCGGTACGCCCTGGGCGCGGTAGGCAAGCAGTTTGAGCGGACTAAACCAGGGCGGCGCATCGGTGGTGTAAGGCGCGACCCCCACGTCAAAGCCGGCCAGGATCGCGCCGACCTCCTGGGGAGGCACCTGGCCGAGCGCCACGATGCGTCGATGCGCGGGCAGCGTCACCGGCCCCGTCCCCACGGTCACCAACCACGCATCCTCCCCCAGCTCATCGACGATTGCGGGCAGTTGTTCGACCCCATGGGCCTGACGAAAGCTGCCGACAAATCCGATGACGATGCGAGCGGAATCCGGCACGGGCAACCGATGGCGGGCTCGGATGCGGTCCTCGAGCACGGCGGGCTCGACCCCATTGGGCACCACCCGAACGCGATGCGAAGCCGCTCCTCGGCCCACCGCCCAATTGGCCAGCCATGTGCTCACGGCGATCACCCGATCGGCCGTAGCCACACGTCGCGCCGCCCGGCGCTCCACCCTGCCCCGCACCTTGGCCCCCGCAGCACGTCGTTCTTGAACCACCGGGGCATTGACTTCGATCAGCCAGCGCGCCCCCACCCGAGCGGCAAACCCTGGGACACCCGACGTGAGCGCGTGGCGCTCCCAGATCCAGTCCGGACGCCACCCATCGGCGGTCGCTCGACGGAGTCCGGCCGCCGCATCCACCCCTGCCCCAAGCGTCCGGAGTCCTCGGGGCCACCGCGTACGAGGCGCAAGGGCGATCGGTCCCCCCACCGGCTCTCCCCAACGCCCCCGCGCATCCACCATCGCGCCCACGGACAGGCGGACGTCGTGCCCCGCTCGTCGCAGGGCTCGTACGATCGCCCGAAGGTGCTCACTTGCGCCAGAAGGGCCGAACAGCGGCACCCCTCGGTCCGCACAATGCACGAGGACTCTCACCGTCGCGAAATCAGCGCAACGATGCGGCCATGGCCTGGTCCAGGTCCGCCACGAGGTCGTCGACGTGTTCGATGCCGATGGACAACCGCACCAATCCGTCGTCGATCCCCAACGCAGCCCGCTGCTCGGGCGGCACGGATGCATGCGTCATGGACGCCGGCAGCTCGATGAGCGACTCTACGCCCCCGAGCGACTCCGCCAACGTGAAGATCTTGGTGGCCGACACGAAGTCCTCGGCTTCGGCCAACGTCGCGTCCAACACGAACGACACCATGCCCCCAAACCCGTCCATTTGTCGGTTTGCCAATCCGAATCCCGGGTCCGACTCAAGCAGGGGGTAGTGCAGGCGTTTGACGCGCGGGTGCTCCGACAGCCACTTCACGATGGCCTTCGCATTGTGTTGATGACGGTCCATGCGCACGGCGAGCGTTTTCAAACCACGCAGGGTGAGCCACGCATCCCAAGGGCCCGGCACACTCCCCACCGAATTCTGCATGAAGCGGACCGGCTCAACATCCTCGGCCGTGCGGCCAATGACGATACCCGCAACGACATCGCTATGGCCGTTGAGGTACTTCGTCATGGAGTGCACGACGTAGTCGGCACCGTGCTCGATCGGGCGCTGAAAGATCGGCGTGGCAAAGGTGTTGTCGACCGCGAACTTCGCCCCCACCGCTCGGCACCGTGCCGACACCGCAGCGAGATCCGTCACCTTGAGCAAGGGGTTCGTCGGGGTCTCGATCCACACCATGGCGACGCCGTCGCCGATCGCATCGGCTGGGTCCACGGTGGTGAAATCGACGTAGGAAAACGACAGGTCGCGCCGCGCCATCACCCGCTCGAACAAGCGATAGGTGCCGCCGTACAAATCGTCAGAGGCCACCACATGAGCCCCTGCAGGCAAGGTCAGCAACAGCGAGGTGGTCGCCGCGAGCCCGCTGCCAAACGCAATCGCCTCGGTGCCCCCTTCAAGGGCCGCGACACAGCGCTCGAGCGCTTCGCGGGTGGGGTTGTGCGTGCGGGCGTATTCGTAGCCCGTGTGCTGGGCAGGCCGCGGCTGTGCATAGGTCGAGGTCTGGAACACAGGCGGCATCACCGCCCCTGTGGTCGGTTCGGGCGACTGCCCCGCGTGAATGACCTTCGTGGACAGGTGCCCTTCACGATCCGGCATGGGATTCTCCAGAAAATCGCGCGACATGGTCGATCAAATCGATGCGCGACAGCACGGTCTGTAGCTCGTCTCCGTCCATGACGAGGGCGAGTCGAACGTTGCGGAAGAGATCGGAAAGCACCCCGATCGCGGTGTCACGATCCACGACACAAAAGTCTTGGGTCGCCAACTCCCCGGCGCGGGCCGGTGGCGTCGCAGGATCAAGGGCGGCTTCGAGCAAGGTCCGCTCGTGGAGCACCCCCACCACCCGCCCCTGGCGCAAGACAGGCACCTGGCTAATGCCATGCGCCTTGAGCAGCCCGATGGCGTCGATGGCCACGGTGGTGTCGGGAATCGTGATCGGCTGACGGGGGTGCGACCCGATGAGGTCGGCAACCGTGCCAAGATCGCGAGGGGCCGTCGATAAGCCACGGTCGGCCAACCAAGCGTCGTTGTGGATCGTGTCGAGGAAGGGATGGCCCGAATCCGGCAGCAAGACCACCGCCGTGGCCTCCGGCCGGTCGTGGGTGCGCAGCCATCGGAGGGCTCCGGCGACTGCCGCCCCCGAAGCTCCCCCCACCAACCAGCCCTCTTCGCGGGCGAGTCGGCGCGCCACATGAAACGCCTCGGCGTCGCTTACGCGAACGACGTCGTCAACCACCGAGAAGTCCAGGGTGGACGGAAGAAAGTCTTTGCCAATGCCCGCGACCGTATGTCGAAAGGCGGTGGTGATCTGACCGGTCTTGAAAAGGTCGAAGTAGACCGACCCCACTGGATCAACGCCAATCACCTGGACATCGGGATTCTGTTCCTTGAGGTACCGACCGATCCCCGTGATGGCCCCTCCGGTGCCCAGTCCCGCGATGAAGATGTCGATGGGATCGTCGAGCTGCGCCTCGAGTTCGGGACCCGTGACTCGGTAGTGCCCGTTTGGATTGGCCGGATTGTGGTGCTGGTTGGCGTAATAGGCGTGGGACGTCTCCGCGGCGAGTCGTTGGGCCACCCGGTAGTGGGACCGCGCATCATCCGGCTCCACTTGGGTCGGGGCGACCACCACCTTGGCTCCGACGGCCTGCAGAGCGGCTCGTTCGGCCACCGGCACATGATCGGGCACCACCACCGTGCAGCGGTAGCCTTTGATCGCCGCCGCCATCGCGAGGCCCAAGCTGGATTGCCCATCCGAGGCCTCTACGATCGTACCGCCAGGATCAAGGTCTCCCCTTCGTTCTGCCTCATCGAGGATGGACAGCGCGACCCGGTCCTTGAGGGACCCTCCGGGATTCCGCATTTCGAGCTTCGCGTAGACCCGAATCGAAAGCGCTGCCGTCAGCCTCTGGAACCGCACCAGCGGAGTGTCGCCAACGCAGGTGAGAACTGTGTCGTGGACATTTCGCACCCGAACCTCAGAACCATGGGCGGGCCTTAGCACGACGGATGGCTCCAAGCGTCCTTCCGTCTCGGTGACGCGACCGTGCTAAGTTGACGTCCACGTGGGGTGGAGCCGAATTGAGCGGCCAACGCGAACGACTGGTACGTCGGGGCGATTACATCTGGGGATCGTGGGTCAAGCCCGAGCGGGTCGACGGTTACATCGTCGGCGTGAACCCTGGGGATCGAACCGACGTTCTCGGCCGCTTCTCTTTTTCGGAAGCTTCCGTCGACGACGCTGTCGATTGTGCCCGTCGGGGCTCGATCTTCTGGCGCCGAGTGAGTCTCGATGATCGGGTGAAAGCGCTTCGGAAGTACCGCGATGTGCTGTCGAAGCGGCAGGAGCGGTTTGCGGAGTTGATCACTCGCGAGACGGGGAAGCCCAAGTGGGAAGCCCGGCAAGAGGTGATCGCGTCCATCCGGGCTGTCGATCTGCTGCTCGAAGAAGGGGTGACGCTGCTCGGGCCCCGGGTGCTCTCCGAGCGCGAAGCGCGCAGCGACTACCGCCCGCACGGGGTCGTCGCCATTCTCGTGCCCTACAACCTGCCGTTGCTCATCCCCACCCTGCACGTCGCCGCCTCGCTGCTCGCAGGCAACACGGTGGTGTTGAAGCCGTCCAAATTCACGCCTGGGGTGGGCCAGGCGCTCGGCGAAGCCCTCGACCGCTGCAAGCTGCCGCGCGGTGCCTTCAACCTCATCCAGGGGTCCGGCACCGGCATCGGACAGCGTCTGGCCACGCATCCCGGCATCGACGCCCTGCTTTTCAGCGGGTCATTCGCCACTGCGGTGCGACTGCGCGAGGCGAGTACCGAACGTCCAGAGTTGCCCACCTTCCTCCAGATGGGTGGAAAAGGGGCGGCCCTGGTGTTGGATGGCTGCGATCTTCAGCGCGCCGTCTACGAAGTGTTGGTCGGGGCCTTTCTGACCGCGGGCCAGCGCAACAATTCGACGGGCCGGGTGATCGTTACCGAATCCATCGCCGATGCATTCGTGGCTGAACTCAAGCGGCGGGCCCGTCGCGTTCAGGTCGGCTACGGCTTCGATCCTGACTGCTTCATGGGTCCTTTGATCAGCGAGAATTTCCGCACGCGGTACGGGCGGTACGGACGCGCGCTGACGGCACGAGGTCACGATGCCGTTCTCGAGTGCCAACATCGCGAGATCGAAGGTCGCAAAGGATTCTACGTCGAGCCTGCGATCTACGAGGTCGATTGGGCCAACGGACACGGATTCATCAACGATGAACCTCCCGGCCCGACGGTGCTGATCTATCGGGTCCGCACCTGGGAAGAAGGGGTTGCCCTTCACAATCGGCTGTTCTATCGAGTCTCGACAAGCGTGTTTGCGCCACCGTCGCTGGACGACCTGCCCGAACTCGTGGGCCGGCTACGCACGGGGTCGATCAACCTCAATCGCGGCACGATCGGCGCCTCGCTGAGGCTACCCGCCGTCGGCCTGGGTCGATCGTCCAATGGCCTTGCGGGCGGCATCGACCTGCTGCGATTCCTTTCGACGCCTCGCTCCACGCTCGTCGAGAATCGACCGTTTGATCCCGATCAGGTGGTGCCAGGCGTGAACTGGGGAGCCGAGATCGACCTGCCCACGCTGGTCGACACCTCGGGAGAGACCACCGAGACCGGTGATCGAACGGAGTCCACTACCGAGGCGATGTCGCGCGAGACGACGTAGCCCTGCGATGTGACACCCTGGTGTGACGCCACGCCCTACAGTTGACGCCCTCCGGATCGATGGGGGCTCATGCTTGAACGACGGGGCCTGTCGAACGTGTCGGATGTCGCATCGGTGGCTTCGAGGCCACCCGAGATCGTGGGTGGCCGCTATCTGCTGGGCAAAGCCGTCGGGGCCGGAAGTTCGGGCACCGTCTACCTCGCGCGCGACCGTCAGAGTGGGGACCGCTTTGCCGTCAAGGTGCGGGAGGCGCAAGGCCGTGAACAGCCGGTGCGGTTCTTGGCCGAGGCTCGGGACATGGCCCGATTGCGGCACCCTCGCCTCGTGCCCGTGGTGGACAGTGGCAACGACGGAGACCTTTACTGGTTCGTGATGCCCTTCTTCGCCCGTGGCAGCCTTCGCGATCAGATCAAGCGCAATGGCCCCTTGTCTTCGGTGGAAGGGCTCGAATGCATCTTCCGCGTGCTCGAGGGACTCGATGCGGTCCACAAAGCGGGCCTTGTACACCGCGATGTGAAGCCCCACAACGTGCTCATCGACGATGATGGCGTGCCCGTCATCACCGACTTTGGGCTGGTGCGACACCTGCACGGCGGCGTTCCGTACCGCACCCGCACCGACCAATCGATGGGCACGCCCAACTACCGGGCTCCGGAGCAGGCGGTCGACGCGGCCAACGTCGATCATCGCGCCGATATCTACGGGGTCGGCGCAACCCTGTACTTCCTGCTCACGTCTCGTCGACCGGGCTTTTTGTACATGGTCGACGAACACGATCCCACGATGGCCACCGTGGACCCCACGATCCGCCCCTTCATCTTGCGTTGCATGGCCTACGAGGCCGATGAACGCTACGCAAACGCACGTGATGCGGCCATCGCGGTCGAACAGCTCGCGTTCGACCTCGGCCCGCAGCGCGGTCGACCCGAACTGGGGCAGGGCTGGATGCGGCGGTTTGACCGAGGAGGTCGCCGCACGTGGTGGGAGCGCTTTGTGGCGTGGGTGCTTGGGTAGCCTACGGGCCCGAACTCACCACTTGGTACTGGTAGCCAATGAAGCGGTAGACCCCGTTCTTGACGCCATCGGCCTGCGGGACGTCGGCGAGGAGGATCGGGATGTTGTCGCCGCCGGCGTCTACGACGAGCGTGCCGTCTGGCTCTGCCTCGAACGCAATCGTGGCGATGGCTTCCACCCGCGAAAACGTCCACCGGTCGGACAGGCGAACCTCTCCGCCAATGATGCGTTCTTCTTCGATGGAGGAACTCGTAGCCCAACCGACGGCATTGGCCGAAGGCCGTTCCACGAGAATGGCCCAGTCGACCTCGCTGCCATCCCGGTTCGTCGTGAGGAATTCAACAAGCGAACCGCTGTAGAACTCCCAGATCCGCGAGTACTCGGGGTTTTCGCAGTTCGTGATCACCTGATCGAGGTCGACCAACAACGAAGCGCCCCAGAACTCGTCTTCGTCGAGGTAGGGCAGTCGCTGCGCCCCGATGCCCCGAATGGGCACGAGCACCTCGCACGAATTGCCATTTAAACCATCGTATTCGTCGTCACCTACGATGAACTGAATGGCGGAGGTGCTGTCGCCGCTGCTCTCGTTGAGCCAAGGCCCGGGCAATCCGGTGTCCTCATCCACCCGAAACACCGCGTTCACGCGAAGTCGCGTCTCCCGCAACGGTGGCAGGGGTTCCATCCCCGAATCGCCAAAGGTCGCAGTGGGGTTCCGAAACACGGGAGGCGGCCCTTCCTCTTCCGCACAACCAAGGAGGCCGAGGACGAGGCTCGAGGTCCAGACGAACATGGCGACTCCAGGATTCACCGCGCGGCTTCCCGGCGAGGAAGTGGCGCGGGGGATGGCAGTTTCTCGGGATCGAGACGGACGACAAACGTCGACCCTTGCCCACTCACGGAATGTACATCGAGCTCCCCACCATGCGCTTCGACAATTCGTCGACAGATGGGAAGCCCCAGACCCGTGCCACCTTGCTTCGTGGTGAAGAAGGGAACGAAGAGTTTTTCTCGGACATCGGCGTCAATACCTGCCCCAGTGTCCGAAACGGCGACCTCGATGGACGGCCCCGCCCGTCGCCCGATCTGACGGGTGCG
>JBCCQY010000227.1:0-11628 GCA_039208735.1 Myxococcota bacterium
ACCTCGATAACCGCGACGTCATCTGCGTTGAGGTCGCTTGGGCGGGCAACCGCGCGGGGCAATCCGTCGGCGGTGCATTCCCGATATCGAAGGTTCCTGCGTGGGCGAGGAACAGGTGGAACAACCGACCCATTCCGGAGTCCGCTCCTTCATTCTGCCACTTCTATGGCGGCTGGTAGCATCCTTGCTACCTCGAACCCTGGACGATTGCCCGAAGTGTGTCCTTGCTGGCGACGGGAAAGATGACGTCGCTGATGGTGCGTCGGGCTGCTCGATCGCTGCCAGGGCGACCTGGAACAAGATGGTGTGCGCGCTTCGGCGCGCTCGCGAGCGAAGCGGAACGCCAGATCGACGAAGCCGACGAAGACGCGCTGAACGACTTTGTCGAACGCTTCCCTTCGTTCGAAGGCTCGCTGGACGAGTTCCTCGCGTGACCCTGGTTGCAGAGGATCTAGATGCTCCAATCCTGTTGGCTGGGTGAGGCGTTGTTGGTGGGGACCACGTCGTAGTCGCGCAGGCAGCAGCTCAGGCCGGGATCGCCGAAGTCGTCGCCGGTCCATGCGACCGAGACGACACGGCCGTCGAACGCCAACCCGACCTCCGCCACGAGCTGCTCGAGCCCGAGGTGCCCCTCGACCCCGGATTTGTGATTTCGATGTGACCCCCGAGCGTCCCGAAACTCGACACATTCTCTCCGATCGCCGAAGGGAAGACACCGTCCGACCTCGGCGAGCCATGGATACGTGCGCCTCCGACCATCCCGGTACGAGGGGCGTTCGTGTCCGCGTGGGGGAGTGAAATGCAGAAGCAATTGTTCACGTCATGGTCGGCACTATTTGCCACAGTAGCGATTTGGTTGGTCGCGAGCTCGGCCTATGCGGGCGACTTCGTGACCACGGGAATCGACGGAAACTGTACGACCAACGTGTGCGAGTTCGACGACATGGGCGATGCGGTCATCCAGATGCTCGGCCGCGGGCACGACACGCTGTGTGTCACCAACGACGACACCCTCCTCGAGACCGGAGCGGCCAACACGATTCAGATCGCGGTGGGCATCGACGTGAAGGTGGTGGGCGCAGACGCCGAGTGCAACGAGCTGCCGGACACTGCGTTCACCAGCTCGTTCCCCGACATCGACATGGCGGGCCAGCGCATCGCCCTGCTGTCGGGCAACGCGAGGGTCGAGATCGTCCAGATGAAGTACCGCAACGCGGACGGCCTCGCCCAAGGCGCGATGACGGTCATGGGGGGGGCCACGACACTGGATCTTCACGACGTCTGGATCCTCGATCCGGTGGGAGAGGGAATCAAGAGCACGAGCGGAACGGTGACGCTGACGGGGCAGACCCGAATCGAGCGCGGGAGCGGAGGATCGGCTGCGATCGAGCTGTTGTCGGGGGCCACGGCATCGCTGTCGGGTGCGGTGCGCATCGATGAAAACGAGTACTCTGGGATCTTGGTCGACAACAGCACCCTCAACATCAACGGTGCGGTTGTCATCGAGGAGAACGTCGATTTCCGACAGGCGGGCGGCATCGCCATCCAAGGCGAGTCGACGGTCGCCATCCATGGCGGCGATAGCCCGGTGCGGATCCAAGACAACCTGAACTGGGGCCAGTCTGGGGGCGGTATGACCATCGACGGCGCCTCCACGGTTACCGTCGCGAACACCCGGTTCGAGAACAACGGCACCCGCACCGATTTCGGCGGCACCACGGGCTCTCCCCAGGGAGGAGCCATCTTCGTGATGGACACTGCAACGGGAAGCCTGACGCTGGACGACGTCGAGCTCGAGTTCAACGATGCGACACTCGGCTGTCGGGGGATGCTCGACAACAGCCCCACCATCACCACGCGCATCTACTCATCGACCGTCCGAGACGCCATCTGCATGAACGGCGTGAGCGATACCGAATTCGTGAACACCTTGTTCTCGCACCCGGGGTACCTCGTGCTCGACGAGCAATCGGACGTCGAGATCTACAACGGGATCCACCGGTCGCTCACGCTCGCGGTGCCCATGATTTCCGTCACGGACTCCGACCTGTACGTCGGGGTTCGAACCACCCCGGTTGACGAGTCGCCGAGCTGCGTGCCGGGGCCCGGGTTCACCGACATCTGCAGCACGTTCGACGGCAACGACGAAGCCATCCGCGCGATTGGGAGCAACGTGGTCATCGAGCAGACGATCTTCCGGGACGGCCCCGATTCCGGCCGCACCCAGGTGACCTACGATCTGAGCAGCACAGGCTCGATCTCGAACGCGGTGTTCGACGAGAACGCAGGCGATGCCATCTTGGTGACGGGGGGGTCGACCACCGACATCACGCAGACCACGATCTTCGAGAGCCGCCGCCCGATCGGCTTCGTCAATGCGTCAGGGACGATGACCAACTCCATCATGCAGGAGAACGGCGTCAGCGGGCTCGTCACCAACGGCACGCTCGACCTCACCTGTTCGCGTCGCGATCCCATCGTGGTCACGCCGACAGGCACCCTCAACGAGATAGATGTCTCCACGGACCTCGTGGACTTCGTGAATGCTCCCACCCCGACGGCGCTCCCCAACGACCTGACGCCGTCCCTGTCCGATACCGTCGCCCTCGACGCCTGCACCGTGGGCGTGCGTCCCGACATCATCGGCAATCCGCGTAACGGGCCTTTCGACATGGGCGCCTACGAGCAATTAGCGTCGCCCGGTGAATGACCTCCCTGGTCGGGGGTGTGACAAGTAGAGTGGCCCCATGGAGCGTTCGACCAGACCATTGGGCCCGCTGCTGTCCGTGACGGATGGTGTGATCGATCTACAGCGCCTGGAGGTGCGGCGTTCGGGGATTGTGGAACGCCTCACCGCCAAGGAGGCCGCGCTCGTCCGGTATCTGGCCGAGCAGAAGGGCCAGATCGTCTCGAAGCAGAGCCTGCTTCGAGACGTGTGGGGCTATCGACCGGGCGTCCGATCGCGCACGGTCGAAACGACCGTCGGACGCGTGCGGGCCAAGATCGAAATGGACAGCTCCCGCCCCCGCCACCTGCTCACCGTCGTCGGGGCGGGGTATCGTCTCGAGCACCTCGGTTCGGGCCTGCTCGGGCGGGACGCCTTGCTCGACCAGCTTCGGAACGCCGCCGTCGGCACGTGGCTGACCCTTCATGGTCCGGGCGGCGTCGGCAAGACGGCGCTGGCTCGCGAGCTTTGCGACGCGTGGCCGAGCGAGACCTGCTGGGTGGCGCTGCATCACGTGCACGACGTGAGCGGAGCCCTCGTCGCCGTGGCCCGCGCGCTCGGCGTCGACGAAGATGAAGACGTTGCCTCCCGCATCGCGAGCGCGCTCGGTGCGCGCGACGAGATGATGCTGGTGGTCGACAATGCGGATCACGTGGGTCCGGCGTTGGCGTCGGTGTTCGATCGATGGTGCGACGAGGGGGTCGTGCACCTCGTCGTGACCCGCCGTCAGGAGCTCGAGGGGCAGCACGAGCAGGGCGTTCGTGTTCCCCCGCTGGACCCACCGAGCGCCACCGCCCTGCTCTTCCGCCGGGCGGAAGCGGCCGGAGCCCCCGTGCAGGCCGACGACCCCGGACTGCACGCACTGGCGGATGCTCTGCAGGGCCTGCCTCTCGCCCTGGAAGTGGTGGCCCCTCGTCTGGTCTTCCTCACTCCGCAGCAGGCGACCGACCGCGTGCGTCGCGACCTGCTGGCCCTCGACGGCGCAGACCAGCGGCTGCAACGCTCCTTCGAGGTGTCTTGGGAGCTGCTGAAGGAAGCGGAGCGCTCGGCTCTGGTGAGGCTGTGCATCCTGTCGAGCGCGGCCACGGTCCCCCATGTCGAGGCTCTTCTCGAGGGGCTCCCCGCGCCCCTCGATCACCTCGACCAGCTTCGTCGCAAGGCGCTCGTCGAGGTTCGGCACGAGTCCGGCGTCGCACGGGTATTCCTGCTCGACGCGGTCCGGGCGCTGGGGCGTGAACGCGCGACCGACCCCGACCTTCGATCCGCCGAGGTGGGGCACCTCGACTTCGTGGAGAAGCACGGAGCGCAGCTCGCGGCCCGAGCCTTCGAGGATCCGGCCGCCCTCGATCGACTGGAGCAACTCGAGCACCACATCGAGTCGGCAATGGCCATGACGACGTCGTTGCCGCGCCAGCTGTCGCTCCTGCGCATCTGGGACCCGCTGCTCACGGTTCGCCGACCGACCGCACTGTGCGAGCAACACTGGCACCGGATGATGCAGCACGCTGACGAGCTCGACGTTCCTCTTCGGATCGAAGCCCACCTCGGCTGGGTTCGGAGTCTGTTCCTGCGAGACCCCAAGGGTCCGGCTGCGGCGCGAGCCGCGCTGGCGTTGGCCCATGCGGGAACCACGAAGCAACGGATCGAGGCGAGCATCGAGCTTGCCCATCGCATCTGCTTCGGCGAGAACGATCCGGAGCTCGGGGAGCAGATGCTGATGGGGGTGATCGACGAAACCCGGCTGTTTCCTGCCCTTCACACTCGCAGCCTCGACATGCTCGCGAACATCCGGGTCTTCCGGGACCCCCAAGCCCTCGACGCCCTCGATGCGTCACGAGAAGCCGTGGCGTGGGCCCGCGCGAGGAGCCACACCTACGGGCTCACGCGAGCCTTGTGGCCGCTTCAGCGCGCACTTCAGGCCCATGGAGAGCTCTCGGCTGCCCTTCACGCGCTCTCTGAGATCGAGACCCTCCTCCGCCGCTTCGGGCATACGCGAGGTGTGGCGCGTGCCCAGAGCGGCATGGCGATCTGTCACTACGATATGGGGGATCTCGCGCAGACCCGGACCTACCTCCAGCAGTCCGCGCGGACGTTCGCCCGAGTCGGGGATCGACGTGGCATGGTGGCGCAGCTCGCCAATCTCGCGGTGCTCGAGCCCGATCCGGCCATTGCCGAGTCCCTCTTCCGGGAAGCCCGTGCGAAGGCGCAGTCGGCTGGCGAGCCTGCGATCGATGCCCGGCTGACGTTGAACATCGGCGTGAGCCTGCACCTACAAGAGCGTCCGCTCGAGGCGCTGCCCTACTACGACGAGGCCGCCGAGAAGATGGACGCGCTCGGTCAACGGTTGCTGCACGCGCTCGTCCGGTCCCTCCGCGCGGGATGCCTCGCCGACCTCGGAAGGTCCGCGGAGGCTCGCCGAGAGCTGTCGCAGACCGAGGCGTACTGCAGCGACGAGGCGAAGCTCGACGCACTGCTCGAGGTCACCCGCGCCCACGTCCAGCTCGGAAGCAGCGGAGTGCTCTCGGAGGGCCTCCGCGATGTCTCGGCGAAGGCAAGCAAGAGTCAGAGCGGTGATGTGCGGCTGGCCCTCCGGCTGCTGAAGCTCGCGATCGCTCGCCGGCAGGCCGAGCGAGACTCGACGTAGCGGCGGGTGCGGTGGCTGGGCATGCTTCAGCGCGATTGTGATGTCGATGTGACCCGGCGACCTTCGAAACACGAAGCGTGCGAACTCGAAGCTCGCTGTACCGACGATCCTCTGCGACTGGTGACCACTCCGCATGTCCACCGGCTCGACCGCCAGGAAGATGCGGAGCGCCGACGATCTCAACCGGGACGGCCATGTGGACCTGGTGGTGACCCGGCCCAGAGTCGCGCACTGGCGCCAACCTGTGATCTGTTGGCGTCGGAGGTGAGAAGTGCCCGCGCCTCTATTGATGGACCTACGCCGACGACGCCTTGGACGTGGGTGGCGGTGACCAGCGAAAACTGAACCACCATTCCCAAGCCCGGACCTTGACCACGACGAAAGCATCGTGACTTAGCGACCGGATCTACACGATTGCTACGCGAGGCCTGACTCGCTGAACGGGCGCGGCCCTCCTTCGAAAGCCGGCGACTCAAGGCTGTGGTCGACCAGAGGCAATCGTGGATCGTTGCCCCCACAACGCTGGCGGCACCCCGACGGTTGCGCCAATGCGTTCGCTCAGGACAGGTTGGACGGCCTTTCGGCGCTTTGGAGCCGAAGCGCCATGGTGGTGCCGATTCCCGGGGCGCTGGAGGCCTCCAGGGAGCCCCCCATCGCGAGCGTGAGTTCTCGGGCAATGGTCAACCCAAGTCCCGTGCCGCCCTCCGCGGGGGCGTCGTGCGGGTTTTGCCCGAAGCGCCGAAAGGCTTGCTCGAGTTCGGCCGCGGTCATCCCGCACCCCGTATCCGACACGCTGACCACCACGCCATGGTGTGCCCTGACGGCCCGGAGGGTGATGGTTCCGTCCGCGGTGAACTTCGCGCTGTTGGACACGAGATTGAGGAGGACCTGACGAAGGCGGAGTTCATCACCCCGGACCCTCACCACGGCGGGTATGTCCACAATCAAGACGTTACCACGGGCTTTGGCGAGTGTCCGCGACGCATCGGCCACCTCGTCGAGCAACGGACCGATGGCCACGATCGCGTCGTCCACGACCAGCTTGCCCGCCTCGAGCTTGGACAGGTCCAGGACATCATCGATCAGGCGTCGTAGGTGTCGGCCGGCCACACCGACGCGCTCCAGATCGGCGACGCTGTCAGGCGCTAAGTCCGCGATCTCCTCCGCCACGAGCTCGACGTAGCCGAGGATCGCATTGAGCGGCGTCCGCAGCTCGTGCGACATCGAGGTCAGGAAGGCGCTCTGCGCCTCACGCTCTGCGGCCATCTGAGCGGCATAGAGGGAAGCGGCATCAAGGGCTTGCCGACGGGCCTCGTCAACCGCATAGAGCCGTCGCCATTCGGATGCCCCAACCGAGCCGGTCGCCCCGGTCACGACGATGAGGACGGTCAGCAACACGATCGACTCGACATCCCCGGGCTTTAGGTCAAACAGGATCTTCAGAAGAGCAGGGCACCCAACGGCCAGCCCGACGGTGGTGGCCACCAGCCATCCTCGGGGCAGGGTCCAGGTCCCGACGAGCGTGCCGACCACGAGCAAGTAGGCGGGAGGCGCGAAGCCACCGTGCTCCAGAAGGAGCACCCCGAAAACGGCCAGCGTGTTCAACGTGATGATGAACGCGCCGGCCAACGAACCCAGACCGCGCAGGGCGAGCGCCAAAGCGCTCAACAGGCCGAGTTGGAACAAGGCGTTCCAGGCGAGCGTGGATCCTGCCCGCTCGAGCACGGCAAGGATCACGCCGTAGTTCAAGGTCGAGATCACCAACAGGGATAGGGCGATCCAACGAGCCATGCTGGCTCGGCCTGAGCGGGCCGTCTGACCTTCCAGCATCCCTGGCTCCTCGAATGGAAGAGCGGCACTCTACCTCGTGGTTGAAGCCGCTCCAAGCGACGAAGCCCGGATGAAGCCGCGGGTCTCGCCCATCTGCGAAATCACTAGCTCGGCGAATTCTGCCGACAGCATGGCGTCAACGTGCGCTCGCTGCACATTTGGCGGGTGAATCTGTTGCGATGGGCTCCGCGCTCGGCGTCCTCGGCGGGCCTGGGGCTGGTGGAAGTGATGCCCCGGCCCGAATCGAGGCTCACGGTGTGATGATCGAAGTCGACGGCCAGTTCGAGAGGAGACCCTGGTTCGGTTGCTTCGGACGGTGGCACGATGCTGACTTTTCCGTGCCGTTCGGCGCGATGAGACCCAGCACGCTGTAAAACGATGTCGGAGCCTATAGGGTCTCGGCGTCGCCAAGAGGCAGCGACAGCGCAAACGTGCTTCCTTCGCCAACGACCGAGTGCACCTGGAGCTGGCCGCTCATGCGAACCGCGATTTGCTTCGCGATCGTCAGCCCGAGGCCTGTTCCGCCCGGATGATCGACCCGTTCATCATGCGCTTGAACGAAGCGCCCAAAGATCGCATCCAGCTGCTCGGCGGGGATTCCGGGCCCAGTGTCGACGACCTCGAAGATGGCTTGGTCGTCCTCTCGACGAACCGCGAGCGCGATGCGGCCGCGCGTGGTGAACTTGTTGGCGTTCGTCAAGAGGTTTAAGAGAACTTGTCTGGTTCGACCAGGATCAACGCTCAAGGTGAAGCCTGCGACTTCAACCACAAAGGTGTTTCCATGGCTCTCGAGCAAGGGCCGCATCATGGTGACGAGCGGCTGGACCAAGGCTTCGGTAGTGATCTCCTGCGGTTCAAGTTCGATGATCCCGCTCTCGACCCGAGAGAGGTCGAGAATGGTGTCGATGAGTCCCAGCAGGTGCTGAGCGGCACCGAGCACCCGATCGAGATCCTCCCGCACGACGAGATCCGCGACATCTTCCTGTGCGAGTTCGGTATAGCCGATCACAGTGGTCACCGGGGTGCGCAACTCATGGCTCATGTTGGCGAGGAACGTGCTCTTCGCACGGCTGGCGAGCTGAGCAGCGGCTTCGGCTTCCCGGCGCTCGTCGACTTCTCGCACCAAATCCGCAGTGCGCTCTTCGACACGTCGCTCAAGACCTTGGAGGGTCAGGGCTAGCACCCGGCGATGTTCGCGCTCGACGGAGTGAAGAATGCTGACGCCAGCCTGGAAGAAGACTCCTGCGATCATCAACGCGAACAACATGCCACCTTTCCAGGAGGGCATGGTCTCCATTAATCCGGCGGCCACCTCGTGACCAGGAAAGGCTGTGGTCCATGCACCCCACGCACCAACCTGAACCACCAACCACAGCCAGCCTGCGCGGGGGCCCGATACCAGAGTCGCGGCCACGGGGATCGTGAGGCCAAAAACGGCAGAGCCGCTCAACAGCCCCCCCAACAGCCACCCGCCGGTCGTGACCTGGAGTGTTGCTGCGAACGCGAAGATATGGCCGAGAGGCTGTGGCCGCATCCCTCGTCGCACACCAACGAGAATGAACCCGTACAGGAGCACTGCCGGAATGGCAACCAGCATCATTGGGGGACCGAGCAGGGCAGCGTCCATGCTGAATCCGACGCCGAGCGACAGCGGTTGGACGAGCAAGGTGAGCACAACCATCGCTACCAATCGACGGGTGGCGAGCTGGTCTGGATCAGACCGTACCGAGGTTCCCGCGACTCGTGGGAAGCTGTCGCGTGCGCCGCACTCGGTCATTGCACTCTCCTGGCTAGTTAGGGTTCCCCCAGACGAACCATCTGCGAGGATCGCTCCTGCCTGAGGGAGGGCCCATTCAATCCCGCCCGACGGTCAGCTCATTGCGCGGTGCGCAGCTGTTCGAGCGAACGGGGCTCCAGCCCAAAGTCTGAGGCTTCGTAGACGTGACGCCCATAACGATGAGCTCCGTGTCGAGCGAGTCGTGTTCGAACGGCTGACTTGCTGCGGATACCGAAGGTCTGACCAGCGAATTCGACGATCGAAGAGACGACGGAAATTGGGTCTTTGGCTAACGAATCGTAGCACACGTCCAGCACTGGGATCTCCGGCCGACGTTTGCGGAAGGCCAGGCCAGTCGCCACCATTCGCGACGCCTTGCGAAGCCAGTGCCGACCGATTTCCGGCAAGTCGACCACATTCGCACTCATCGCTCGACCGTGGGCCACCATGCTGCACAAGCTAGGGATGACACGCGCTGGGTCTCGATGGGTCCACACCAATCTGAGGCCGGGGAAGGTTTCTGCCAAGATGTCGAGGAACTCAAGATGATGTGGCGCCTTTAGGAGCCAACGTCGGTCCGTGGTAGGCTCAAGATGTCGAAGCACGCGGTCCAAATGCTCGTAAGCCGTTGTTAAATCTTGGTCTTCGAGCCAAGTTCCGTAGCTCGGAATGCGAAACATGGCTTCGTAGGAGGTCGACAAGCCCACATGTTCGAAGAGGAGAACCTCTTCCTCCGGCTGGGTCGGCTCCATCGGATGGACCGCGAGGTAATCTGGAGCGATTCGATGTAGGAGCGCCTTTGCTCTCTCCGCATCTTTCAGGCGAGCCTTCGAACTCCGCTCCTGGGGTCCTGGAGCAGGACTCATGGCCTCCCAGGTTCGTAGAGCCCTGAATCCATCGACCTCGGCGAGCAGTCGGTGAAGGAGAGTAGTGCCGGTTCGAGGAAGCCCCACAATCACCACCGGCGCAATCTCCCTGTGAGGCGGATCGTCGAGCGCTTCGACGCTTGCTCGGGCCCTCAAAGAGGCCGTTACGCGGGCAGTGACCAACAGACGCCCGACCGGCGTCAAGCCGGCCTCATCTGACAGGCTCCTCGCCAGGGCCTCAAAGGGTCGAATGTCCCAGCTCGGAGGTGCGCGAACCCTTCGGAACCAGCGGTCGGCATCGATGCGCGGTTGCGACCACCTACCCAACATCTGCCACGCCGCATTGATGAACGGCAAGGCCACGGGTCTGCGCGGGCGTTCATAGTGACGGGACGTTTCACGGACCGTCATTTTTCCTCGGTGGATGGACAGAGATAATTCACCAGCTCTACGGCTACTCCCTAGCACCTGTGCGCGTAAACGGTTCGAGGTGGACGCGACTGCCGAGGGGAGAGCCCGAACGACGAATCGAAACGGGTATCGGCCACGAGGCTTCCAGCTCGAAGGGGTGCCGGCCGACCCCCGCCTCGTTGACCGGCTGTGGACCCTGCGCCTCGTCGATGGCGATGTCCAAGAGCTGTACGGAAGTCAGCCCCGGCTGCAAGCACTGCTACGCCGAGGTGGTGGCGCGTCGCCTCGTCGCGATGGGTGTCGATCGATATCGGAACGGCTTCGAGTTCACACTCCAACACGACGTTGTCGATGCGCCGCTTAGATGGCGGAAGCCTCGCGTGGTCTTCGTGAACTCGATGAGCGACCTCTTCCACAAGGCTGTCCCTGACGACTTCATCGTTCGGGTGTTCGACATCATGCAACGAGCCGACCATCACACGTTCCAGGTCCTCACAAAGCGCTCGGCTCGTCTCCGTGAGTTGGCCCCACGACTTCCCTGGCCCGAAAACGTGTGGATGGGCGTTAGCGTGGAGGACCGAAAGCGGACTGTGCGCATCGCCGATCTTATTACGGTCCCGGCCAAGGTCCGGTTCCTCTCCGTCGAACCCCTTCTTGAGGCCATCCCTGATCTGCCAATCGAGGGCATCCATTGGGTGATCGTCGAGCCATCCGTGACCGTTGCGTGGCCCACGATGTGGCGTTCTTCTTCAAGCAGTGGGGCGGGACGAACAAGAAGCGAGCAGGCCGGGTGCTCGACGACTGCACGTGGGACGAGATGCCGGTCAGAATCGATGCGATGGCAGTCAAGTAATATCATCGTGAACGCGTTGGCGTTGACGACCCGTCATCGACTGGCAGACAGGGCCATGGCCTGAAACCGTTCGGCTCTGACTGCAGAGCAGCGGTAAGGGCTCGGTCGCGTCCGTAGTGCCGTTCGGCGCTCGGTCGTGGCACGACACGGATTGTGTGAAACGTCTTCGCTGCCTGTTTCGCAGCACTTCAGGCCATGGCCCGGTCATCGCGCCCCCACCTGCGCACCTGGAAGCCGGTTGAGACGCTCGGCGATGGCCCGCTCCTGCGGAATCCGCCAGCGCAGCCGCCAGCGGCGCGCCCGCGCGAGCGCATCGCCGAGCGAACCCACGCGCAGGGGCTCGGGATGACGCTCGACGACCCAGTCCCACAGCGGCTGGTATTCGGGGCGGGCTTCGCCTGGCCGCTCCACCGCGACAGGCTGCAGCTGGTGGTCGACGAGGGCGACGAGTTCGCGGAGGCGGACGGTGCGCTCGGCGAGGTCGTCGAAGGCTTCCAAAACCTCCAGAACGGCTTCGTTGGG
>JBCCQY010000228.1:0-11450 GCA_039208735.1 Myxococcota bacterium
GCCCTGAAGCTCCCATCGTGGTGGCAGGCGCCAACGACGAAGGCATCCGCCCCGTTGAAAAACGTCTGACCGAGCTGACCACCGAGGCAGAGACCTTGACCACCCGCCGTCACTGCCGGGTCATCCACGGCCGCGGCCGTCAAGGTGAGGTTCGCGGAGACCTTGCCCACTGGGGGCAGCGCGTCACGGCCACGGTAGCCGAGGTTGAACTGGATTTTACGACGTACCCAGGCTTGTTTGCCCATGGCCGCCTCGATGCGGGCACCGAGTTCCTCCTGCAGGCGCTGCCGCCGCTCGAGGGCCGCGTGCTGGACTTTGCATGCGGTGCGGGTCCCATTGGCCAGTTCCTGCAGCGGCGAGGGGATGCCGTGACGTTGACGCTGTCCGACGTCGATCCACTCGCCATTCATGCCGCCGAAGCCACCGTGCCGGAATCCGTGCGGGTGCTCACCGATGGTTTGCCCACCGGGGGGGCACCGTTTCGCGCCATTGTGAGCAATCCTCCTTTACACTTGGGTAAAGATGAACAGCGATCCGTGCTTCGCGCGCTCGCGGAGGACGCTCCGGCGCGGTTGCATCGCAAGGGGGTGCTCATCGTGGTGGTGCCAGGCACCGTGGCGGCGTCGCGCTGGCTTTCTCCGGCTTTCGGGACGGTGACCCGCATCGCCCACAATGCCCATTACGGGGTTTGGGTAGCCGCTCGGTGACCTACCAGCGCACCACATCCAACGAAGACAAGCGCCGTAACGCAGCCTGGGCTGCAAAATAGCCTCCCATGCCGTGGACGCCCCCACCGGGAGGCGTGGCCGCCGAGCCGATGTAGAGCCGCCGATTCGGAGTGGTGTAGGGGTTCAAACGGGCCACCGGTCGTGTGAACAACTGGGTGATGTCAGCCGCGCCCCCCGTGACCGCACCGCCAACGAAGCTTGGATTGTAGGCCTGGAAATCCTTCGTGGAGGTGGCATGGCGGGCCAGGATGGTGTCGCGAAATCCAGGGGCAAACCGCTCGATTTGTGACTCGATAATGTCGGTGTAGTCGCGGGTGGTGCCGTGGGGAACGTGACAGTAGGCGTAGCCCGTGTGCTGGCCTGCGGGCGCGCGGGAAGGGTCGAGCGCACTCTGTTGCACGAGCAGCACGTAGGGACGTTCGTTGTCTCGACCTTCCCAAGCCGCCCGCTCTGAAAACGCGATCTCGTCAAACGTGCCGCCGAGGTGCACGGTCGCCGCCTGACCGACCTGGGGGTCGCGCCACGGAATGGGCTCGGAAAGCGCCCAATCCACCTTAAAGGACCCAGGGCCATAGTGGTACCGGCGGAGCCGACGGACGTAGCCCGATGGGAGTTCGCGCTCGGCGATGCTCGCCAACTGTTCCGGATCGGTGTCGAAGAGCACGACCCGGCAGGGCGGAAGGTCCGACAACGAGGTGACGCGAAGGCCGGTGCGAACCTCGCCTCCGAGGCCTTCGAGAACGCCGAGGAGCGCACGGGTGATCGCAAAGGACCCCCCTTCGGCCACGGGCCAGGGCTCCACATGGGCCGTCACGAGGAAAATCAGCGCGATGGCGGCCGAGACGGGAGCTTCAAGCGGAATCACCGCATGCCCCGCACAACCCGCGACCAACGCTTGGGCTCGGGGGGCCTTGAACCAAGCCCGAGCCAATCCCCGTGCCGAACGAATCGCCTGCAGGCCGAACCGTGCGAGCAGGAACGGGTGGCGTGGAATCCGCAATGGTCCAAGCGCATCGGCAAGAAGCCCATGGGGATTGCCGAGGAAGGGTTCGACGAGCCTACGGTATGCCTCGCCATCGATTCCAAGCCCCTCGGCGGTGGCGGTGGGGTCCGTGCGCACGATCACGGCTGGGTCGTCGTCGAGCGGATGGGCGATCGACAGATCGGAGTCCTTCCAGGTGAGCCCGTGATCGGCGAGCGGCAGGCTGCGGAAGAACGGCGAGAGCCGGCCCATGGGATGGCAGGCCGAACACACGTCGTGATGGAAGCCAGGAAGGGTCAGTTCGGCCGTGCGAGTGCCGCCGCCGGGTTGATCGTGCGCCTCAAGGACGCACACCCGAGCCCCTCCCTGGGCCAGGGCGATGGCGGCGGCGAGGCCGTTGGGCCCCGATCCCACCACCACCGCATCGAATTCGTCGGAGCGATGGTCGGGCATGGTCGACCAGGAGTATCGACCAAGAGACGGGTCCGTGAGTCGGCCCGCGGAGGTGACGGTGACTCGACCAGAAGATCGCCCATTGCACGACGACGTTCGCTGGATTGCCAGTGGTCTCGGTGAGGTCATCGCCCAATTCGCGGGGCGCGAGGTGCTGGAAGCCGTCGAACAACTCCGCACCGCGTCTCGGGCCCGCCGCCGTGGGGACGAAGGGGCCGCCTCGCTCAACGAGCTCCTTGCCGTGGTCGAAGGATGGCCGCGATCGCGATCTGTGGTGGTTGGTCGGGCCTTCACGCTGTTCTTTCTGCTCATCAACACGGTGGAGCAGGTGCACCGCGTGCGGCGGCGCAGGGCCAAGGAAGCCGAGGGCGACGCTGCGCCCGCATCGCTTGACCAGGCGATTGGGACCATGGTCGAAGCCGGTCTTTCCGCCGAGGGGGTTGCCGAACGAATCGCCGGGCTCCACGTGCGACCCGTCCTCACGGCGCATCCCACGGAATCTACGCGTCGCACCGTGCTCGAGTTGCTCGCTCGGCTTGCCGATGGGCTGTTTGAGCGACACGCCGCCCACAATGCGATCGATCGAGCCAAGATCGAGGGTCGCATCCTCACCGAGATCGAGGTGCTCTGGCTGACCTCGCAAGTGCGGCACGACCGTCCTTCGGTCCTCGATGAAGTGAGCACGGTGCTTTGGTACCTCCAGGATCGATTGGTCGATGCCTCGGTCGAGACGTCCGAGGCGATTGCAGCGGCGATGGAACGCCACTTTGGGGTGACCCTGCCGGAGCTGCCGACCCCGGTGGTGCCGGGAACCTGGGTGGGGGGGGACCGCGACGGCAACCCCTTTGTGACGCCCGAGGTCACGCTTGCGGCGGCCCGCCGAGGAGGCCATCGCATGATGCAGACCTACGAGTCTGCGCTCGGGCGGGCGCTTAAGGCCCTGTCGCTTTCCATCGACGAAACGGGTCGCGACGAAGATCTCATGGCGAGCATTGAGACCGATCGGGCCTTGGTGCCAGAGGTTTGGCAGGCCAATGCTCGACGCGATGCCCATGAACCGATCCGCCTCAAGATCACGTTCATGCAGGCTCGCATCGCAGCGACCCGGCGTGTGATCGAAGGTCGCGACGGCGGGACCCCCATTCATGCTCCGGCGGCGTATCCGAGCGTAGACGGCTTCCTCGACGACCTTGGGCTCATCGATCGGGCCGTACGTCATGCGGGAGCCCAGCGCGTGGCCGACCAGGTGCTGAGACCGTTGGTGGCCATGGCCAAGGTGCATGGCTTCTTCGGCCTCCGCATGGACCTTCGGCAGGATTCCGCGGTTCACACCCAGGCCTTGGCGGCGATTACCGCGGCGCTGGGGACGACCGAACTCGAAAGTGACGCGTTGAGTGACGAACTTCGGGGTCGTCGGCCGTTGGTGGGGCCCCACTTGCCCTTGCCCGAGTCGGCCCAGCGCTCCTTGGACGTGTTTCGCACCATGGCGCAGGTGCAGCGGGAGTTCGGCGAAGACGCCGCGAACACCTTTGTGCTTTCGATGGCGACGAGTGCTGACGACGTCCGGCGCACCCTCGTGCTCGCGCGAGAGGCTGGTCTCGTGGATCTCGCCGGTTCGGAGCCCGTCTCGCACCTCGATGTCGTGCCGTTGTTCGAAACTCGGGCAGATCTGGTGGCCGCGCCGGCGATCATGCGCTCGCTGTTCAACGATGAGGTCTACCAAGCGCAGCTCACGGCGCGAGGATGGCGACAGGAAGTCATGCTCGGCTACTCCGACTCGGCCAAGGATGCCGGGGTGCTCACCGCCGCGTGGGAGTTGTACCGGGCGCAGGAGGCGCTCGCCGAGGTGGCGCGGGAAGCCGGAGTCGCGCTCACGCTGTTTCATGGGCGTGGAGGGACCGTAGGGCGAGGCGGCGGCTCGCCCGTCTATCGGGCACTCCAGGCGTTGCCACCCCAGACGGTGGCCGGGTCCATCAAGACCACCGAACAGGGCGAGGTCATCTCCCAAAAGTTCGGCCTCGGGCCCCTCGCAGCTCGGTCGCTCGAGGTGCTTGTGGCCGGCACGTTGAGCGCCGGGGTGCAGGACTGGCGTTCGCGGGTGTCTGCCGAGGAGGCGGCCACGTTCCGCGACACGATGGACGAACTTGCCGCCATCGCCCTACCGATTTTCCGACGCATGGTCCACGAGGACGATGCGTTGTTCCGCCTGTTCATTCAATGCACACCGGTTCGCGAACTCGCGCACGTCCACTATGGGTCCCGTCCCGCCTACCGCGAACGGGGCACCGGCACGATGAAAGGCATTCGGGCCATTCCTTGGATCTTTGGCTGGACGCAGATCCGGCTCATGCTGCCGAGTTGGCTTGGGGTTGGCACCGCGCTGGCGGACGTGATCGGCCGAGAGGGGGGGCTCGAACGACTGAAGCGCATGGCGAAGTTCTGGCCATTCTTCGATGATTTGCTCGGAAAGATCGAGATGGTGTGCGGCAAGGCCGACCTGCCCATCGCAAGGCTCTACATCGAGCAGTTGGGGGGCGACATCTCGCTCTTTGAAGACCTCGAAGCAGAGTACCAGCGCGTCGTCAATAGCATTTTGGCCATTCGAGGAACCGAGACGCTGCTCGAGGGCAATCCCATGCTCCAAGAGTCCATTCGACTGCGCAATCCCTACGTGGATCCGCTGTCGTTGCTTCAGATCAGCCTGTTGCGGCACAAGCGCAGCCTGCCGGACGAGGACCCCGCCATCGCCGAGGCCAACGCAGCCCTTGGGGCCATCACCAACGGAATCGCCCAAGGGATGCGCAACACCGGCTGATTCGCCGCTTGCGCCTCGGAACGGATCGCTTGCATTCTATATATTCCAATATATGAATATATGAGATTCAGGAGGTGTCATGTTGGACCCCATGGTGCTCGGTCCGTTGAATGGAGGCTTGCTACTGGCGTGCCTGGTGGTGGGAGTGGCGTTTGTGGCTCGGTCGCTGGGCCGCTTGAACCGCGCCGAATTGGTGGAAGCGCTGCCGCTCGCCGGGTTGCTGGCTTTGCCATTGGGGTTGGCGGTCTACAGCGCGAACGTACAGCTGCCGGTCGATGTGTTGGCCGCCAAATTCCATCCCGTCGCCGAGGCCAAACAAACCCTTTGGGCCTTGGCCATCCACAAATCCATCCTTACGCAGTTGTACGGCGGGGTCATCGTCGGGGGGCTGGCGTTGTGGCTCATCGTGGGTTCGCTTGTGCTGACCGTGCCCGGGGAACGACCGCGACTCGCGTTGGGTCAGGCCGCGGTCCTCGTCGCGGTGTGCTTTGCGCTCGTGGTGGGGGTGGGGCTATCGATCGCGCCTTCGTGGCTGCTCGTGGCGCGAACGGTCTTGTATGCGGTGGCCCTGTTTTCGGTCGTGAGCGCGCTCGTCGCAGCGCATCGGCGGGGCCCTGGCGTGCAACTTGCGGTGGTCAGCGCGGTGGCGTTTCCGCTGTTTGTGGCGGGGGTCGACCAGGCGACGATCGCCTGGGCCACCGGCATGCGCCTGTATGAGATCGCCCTTGCGCCCCCGTCGGACAAAGCAGCGATGATGGAGAGCACCCTTTCCATGTTGGGGACTCTCCGAGGCTTCTCGGGGGTTCATTTAGGTCTTGCGGCGGGCCTCGCGTTGCTTGGACCCGTGGCTGCGTGGCGGACCCATCGTACGTTGGCCTGGCAGAACTTGGCTGCGGTGGCGAGTGTCGTGGTCTTGTCTGCCGTAGGAGTGGGGTTTGCGTCGACCTGGCTTGCAGGCTTCTGATGGATGAGGCCGAGGCGATCGCTGCGCTGGCAGATTGGCTTGGGGCCTTGGCCCATCCGGACCGCCTGCGACTTGTGTTCGCCCTTGCACAGACCGAGCGCGACGTCGCCTCGCTTGCCCAGGAACTTGGCCTACGGCAACCTCGCACGTCGCAACACCTGGCCCTGCTCAAGGCGCATGACGTTGTGGTGGGCCGCCGAGAGGGGCGACGCATGCTCTACCGGCTCGCCGATCCGGCGCTGGTGGCCTGGGTTGGCGAGGCGGCCGGGTTTCTTGCTGCGCGCGCGGGCCGGCAGGCCGAATTGGGTTCGTTGCTGGAACGGCTTCGATCGGAGGGTGCCACGGACTCGTGAACCGGTTCTGCCCAGGGATCATGACAGCAGGCCGATCTTGGATCTGAGAGGCGTTCGTGTGGGATGATGGAGACTCCGCCCGTTCTCGGGTGGGGAGGTCCCCATGACAACAGCCCGTGAGATGATGACCAAGCGCTTGATTACCGTACGGCCAGATATGCGTACGCTGGATGCCGTTCGGTTGCTCCTGAAGAATCGGGTGTCTGGGGCCCCCGTAGTGGATGAGGATTACCGACTGATAGGAATGCTGTCCGAGAAGGATTGCATCCAGGCATTGCTACGTGCTGTGGCCGAACGCCTTCCTTCCTCAATGGTGCGGGATGTGATGTCCACCGAGGTCGTGACCATCTCAGAGGAAAGCGATTTGCTCAGTATCGCCCACCTGTTTGTCACCAAACCGCTTCGACGAATTCCGGTGGTTCGAGCGGATCGAACGTTGGTGGGGCAAATCTCCCGGCGAGACCTTTTGAGTTCAGCGGTCAAGGTCTGGGATGCGGCACCGAACCGCCAAGCTGCGGTGTTGTACCTTTCCGCCACCGGTCAACAAACCCCGTTTGCGGTTCCCGCACGACGATGACGAAAACGCCGGCCGCAGATGCGACCGGCGGTTCGGGGGGCCCGTAAGCCGAGTTCTGTTCCTGAGTCGGGTTTCCCCGAGTCCAGGCGGGAATCATTCATCTAGGGTGACCGTTACCAGCCACCTCGAGCAACCAACCCGGAAGCATCGGGCGGGCCGCCCTCAAACGCTCCTCTATTCGGTCTTGCTCCGGATGGGGTTTGCCTGGCCGCCGCCGTTGCCGACGACGCCGGTGCGCTCTTACCGCACCCTTTCACGCTTACCGCGGAGCGAGATTCACCCATCGCGGCGCCCTACTCTCTGTTGCGCTTTCCTCCGGGTTTCCCCGACCGGGTGTTACCCGGCACCCTGCCCTGCGGAGCTCGGACTTTCCTCCCGTGACGGTCGAGCCGCCACCGGCGATCCCCTGGTCCCCTCGAACGTTCACGACGTAACTCCTGGTTGCGGTTGCGGGGAGGGGAGGTGAGCATGCGGGCCACTCCGAGGGTTGCCGAGACGTGTCGCGCCATTCACGCCCATCTGGACGACACCGCGACGAGCCGACCGGTTGATCTACTCGATGGGCTCAACAATCCAAAAATCGCGAGGGTAGATCCGCTGGAAGGTCCCCGCCTCGCGGGCTTCGAGCCACGTTGCCCAGCCCGTGAGCTGAGCCTCGTCGCCGATGACGAGCGAAAGCCCTTCACCACCCGGAGGCACCACCCCGCCGTAGACCCGATCCTTGCGGGCCTGCAACGCTTGGGCGAGGTCGGGCCGGGATCGAAGGGCCAGCAGCGCTTCTCGGAAGGCCCGGGTGAGTTCGGGCGGACGCGCATCGATGAGATCACTGGCCATCGACACCGTTCGTGACTCGTAGCCACTGGCGGCGCGGCTGTAGAAGCCCTGGGCCACGGCGTACTCGGCGATGGCAGGCGTGACCTGGGCCCCCGCGAGTTCGCCCATCACGAAGTCCATGGTCTGGCCGAGCGAAGGACAGCGTTCTGCGTAGTAGTTGAGGCGGCCCGTATCGAGGTTGGTGCGAATGCCGTTGCTATACGCAAGACCCGCCCCCCAGGTGGCCATGAACAGACCATGGGCCCCTCCACCGCCCCACGTGTTGGCGACAAGGTAGTCCAACACGTTGTCTTCGCTTACGTCGGTGAGGACCGGACCCGGCCCGGCGTGCAGGTGCACTCCACTGCGTCGGTTGGGGTCGAACAGGCCGAAGTGCGCCGCGTTTCCCTCGCCACCGCGGTCGGCGACTCGGGTGCGGATGACATGCGCGCCGGGAGCTGGAGCCGGCGGGGGTTCGCCATCCTTGAGCAGCCCCAACAGCGGCGCGACACGCGCTTCCATGCCGTCCCGGAGGGCGCCCGCGGTCACCACAAACCGCGCTCCGTCTCGGGCTCCCAGACGGCCTCGGAGCCCGTCGAGTTCGGTGAGCGCGTCCGTGGGTGATTCCTCCCAGTCGGCCACGAGCCGCTTGACCAAGTAGCGATGGTCTGCCGCGCGAGAGGACTCCGGAACATCGGCCAGGGCCCGTTCGAGGTGGCCCGCCAGCGTCTTCATCGCTTCGCGATCGGCCTTCGGCACTTGGGTCGCCGTGCGGATGAGACGCGATGCGGAACGCGGGGGGCCCTCGCCTTCACCTCCAGCCACCGCCCGCAGGATGTTGCGCATCTCGTCCCGATCGTAGCGCTCACCGAGATCGGCCAACGCCAACGCCGCGGTTTGGGTCTTCGTCTGCGGGGGATCGGTCAGGCGCCAGTACAGTCGCAGCACATCGTGGGCTTGGGTGAGGAAGCTCCAGCTGCGAAGCTGCTCGGGTCGATCCCCGTACATCATGGCTGACTTGGGATTGCGAACCCAGCTTTCTTCTCGCCCGAGCATCCGCTGTTGGAGGCCCGACAGCGAAGATTCCACTAAATCGCGGATTCGCGGCAAGTTCTCGTTTCGCCAATCCGGCGATGACAGGAAGGTGCTCGCCCAACCCAGTGCGGCGTCCACTTCTTCGGTGCTTGTCCCTGACGCATGGAGGGTCAGCTCGATGCGGCCGGTGCGGGCGTTTGTGGAGGTCCATGCGGAGGCCGACAAGACCTCGCGCTGCAGTCGACTGCGGACCTCTACGTGGGACAACGGCGTCCCGTCTTGGATGACGCCCACTCCGGTGAGCAAGCGCGTGAAGACGGGCAGCCAACGCTGTTCCGCTTCGGTGAGGCCCGCAAGCGACAGGTACATCCGCACATCGGCCCCCGTCATGGCGTCGAACCGACCGATGACGGCAGGGACGCCCGCGATGGACCCCACGGTGTAGTCGAGGGAGGGATCTGGCACGAGCGGCGGATTGTCGACGAACTGGCCTTCCGTCACCGCTTCTGCGGCTTCGAGAGCCGCCGTATCGGCGTCGTAGAGGTCGCGGAATTGTTGGAGGGCCAACTGCGGATCGTCGACGCCGAGCCGCTTCGCGATGGCCTCGGTTTCGGCGGCGAGCCGTGCTTGTTTGGCCTTCGAGAGCGACTCGAGCGCCGCCGGATCTGGCCGGTTTGCGTAGACCAACGGCTCGGCCTCGAGGATGCCCAGCTGGGACAGCGGCTCGGTGAAGGGATTGCCAGGCGCAGAGAGCTTCGTCTCGACGTAATCGAAGTGGTCGGCAAGGGTCAGGGAGCGCCGGAAGCCCGTGGCCTCGTCGATCTCATCCAGCCGGTCAAACCAGCCTGTGCCCGTACCGCGGAATCCAAATCCCGGTGGCGTGCTGATCGAGCGTCGAACACCACGTCGGAAGCTGATGGTGTTGTCTTCGAGGCGCTGCTTGAGGTCGGCAAGCGCCGGATCGTCAGGCGCCATCGCGGCGACATCACGGAGTTCCTTTCGGATGCGTTCGACGAGCCACCCCACGGTTTCGTCGTCGAGTTCAGCACCGGGAATGCCCGAAACCCCGAAATAGACCGGAAATCCTAAATCGGAGCTGACGTAGCCCCAAACGCTGCGGGCCCCCGTGTCGCGTTCCCGAAGCCTCGAGTCGACGATCGCTCGATAGAGGTTGGAACTATCATTTCCCGCGAGGCTGGTCAGCAGGATGCTGATCAACGTGTGTTCGTGCGGAGCGAGGGTGCGGTTGGCGGAGGGCCACGCCATCACGACGGAACCGGGCGCCTGTGGATCGCCGCTCGGGTACCCGACGTTGCGGACATCACGGTCCGCCACGGGTTCAGGGGGAGGCAGCGTATCCTCGGTCAGGAAGGTTGTGCCGGCTGGGGTCGGCTTGGGCTGATGGCCCTTCAGAATGTCATCGAGCCGGCCCAGGGCTTTGCCGAGGGACTGTTCAGGCGGGAGCACGGCGATCATGCCCATGTTCGCGAGCTGGTGGGTGGCTGCGTGAAAGTCCCGAATATGCTTCGGGGTCATCGTCCGGATTGCGGAGGGCAGCCCGCCGGACTCGTAGGCGGTGGGATGGTCAACGCCGTAGAGGTCCTGCCCGATCTGCCGCCAGAGCCGGGCCCCTGGGTTCTGGTAGCTGCTGTCCATCTCGTTGTAGACGGTGCCCTTCTCTTCGAGTGCCAACCCACCACCTGGCTCATCGCGCACTCCGTAGTGGTGGACTTCGCGGCGGATCTCCTCGTCGGAGTAGTCGGGGAACAACAAGGCACCGAGGCGTTCGTTGAGGACGTTGAACCAAACGTCCGAGCCTGCGGTCGTGTGGAAGTGGTAGACCGTCCGGAATTGTGACGTGAATGCCGATGACGACACGAGCGACATGTCTTCGAGGGTGGCCACCGACCGACCGCGATTGCCCTTGCCGAGAAGCAAGTGCTCCTGGGTATGGGGTTCGCCACGGTCCCCGTCGGGCACGGTGTTGACCCATAGGTAGCCCTGCGGCACGGTACGCATGCGTAGAAATGCCAGTTCGAAGCCAGTGTGCTGATGCCTTAGACGAGCGCCCAGGGGCCGGTCGGATTCGTCGATGTAGACGTACTCAACGTTGAATCCCTGAACCTCGTCGCCTTCTTGAAGGTCCACGAGTTCGGTCTGGGCTTGGTTAGCGGCAGGCTTACAGGCGATAACGAACATCCACCAAATCATGAACGAACCCCCTATCCCGACCGAGCCTACTTCATGGCGGGACCAACGCGGCTTGCACCACCTGGGCAATGCCGCGGGCTTCCGCTACCAAGGCCTCGAGCATGACCGTCCGACGGCGAGGGTGGGGGCGGGAGGGCATGATGGCCTGGAGCACGAGCCGACGACGCTCCCAGGGGGCGAGGATGCGCACGAGACGACCTGCTGCGAGATCCTCGACAATCGCGTAGGTAGGAATCACGAGAAACCCGAGCCCCCGCATGGCGAGGAGCCGCATCATCGTGGAGTTGCTGGCGTGTACCATAGGAGACCAGGCGACGTCACAGGTCTCGCCCGTATCGGGACGGACAAAATGCTGGCTTCCCCCGAAGGGCCCAGCGTGCATGATCCACGGCACGTCGTTGAGATCCCTCGGACTTTGGACGTGGAGGGCTTCGGCCAGTTCGGGAGAGGCCACCAGGACTTCGACATCGTGGCCAAGCACCCGCATGACGTAGCTTGAGTCGACGGGCACCCCGACAC
>JBCCQY010000229.1:0-11381 GCA_039208735.1 Myxococcota bacterium
ACCGCGCCGCGTTGCGCCGAGGCGAGGTCCGATCTGGTCGTCTACGAACGCGACGGCCGTTGGTTCCAACTGAAGATCGACAGCAGCGGTCCTCAGGACTTTCGCCTGTTGGGCCTTGGGACCATGCTGCTGCTGCTGGCCGTCGCGGTCATCCTGCCCCTGTTGTCCCTCCATCGCCAACTTGGCGCGCTGGGGGATGCGGCGAGGCGGCTGGGCGAAGGAGACACCCGAGCGAGGGTGGCGCTCATTGCGGGCGGGAGGCCCGTGCATCCGGTCGCAGAACAGGTCAATCGCATGGCCCAGGAGATCGAGGATGCCCTCGCCCGCAATCAGGAGCTGCTGCGCTCGGTCGCCCATGAGATGCGGACGCCCTTGTCACGATTGGTGTTGGCCCTCGACCTGTTGCAGGAGGACACGCCGGAGGCGCGGGCGACCCGAATCGCCAAACTGCATCGGCGACGCGAGGCTCGTCACGCGGGCCATCGGGGGCACGGCCACGAACGAGGCGTCCCCCGACCACGGCACGCGGGTGCGCCTGGATTGGCCGAAAGCAGATTAGTCAGGCGTTTCCACGGCCTTCAAGACCTGATCGCGTAGCCATCGGTTGGCTGGCTCGCGCTCACTGCGCTCGTGCCACACCATCCATACCGGAAACTGGGCCTGCACCAAGGGATGGTCCATCACCTGGAGGTTGCGAGAGGCCTCTGGGCTACGCAAGAACCGGGTGGGGCCCGACAACAGCAGATCGGTGGCTCGGGTCGCGGCGAGAGCGAGCGGAAAGGTAGGCACCTGCATCGCGATGCGTCGTTCGAGGCCTTGACGGGCGAGTTGATCATCGACGCGGGTCGTTTCGCGGGCGGAACTCCGGGTGACGATGATGTGATCGGCAGCCACGAACTGTTCGAGTGAAATCTCACCTTGAATCTCCGGATGGCCTTGGCGAGCTACCACGGCGTAGTCCTGGTCGTAGAGCATTTGGCTGTGGATACCTGGGTACTCGCCAAACCCCATTCCGATCCCAAGGTCGATCTCTCCAGCTTCCAAGCGGTCTTGGTAGGGTCGCAAGCCCAGCTGGCTCAATCGCAACCGCACGCCAGGCGCCTGCTGTGCCAGACGTGTCTGCAGCGGGAGAATGGTGGTGTAGAACGTCGAATCCGCCGTGGCGATGGAAAATCCCCGCGTGGCGGTGCTCGGCTCGAAGTGACCCGGCGCCAAGGCGCGTTCCATGGCCTCGAGGGCGGCTCGAACCTTCGGGGCGAGTTCCTCCCCTCGGGCGGTGCGCACCATCCCCTGGGGCCCCCGCACCAGCAACGGATCGTCGAGCAGATCGCGAAGCTGCCGCAGCGTGTAGCTCATCGCGGATTGCGTCACCCCCAGCCGGGCCGCGGCTCGCGTCACATGCCGCTCCTGAAGAACGGCATCGAGGGCCGGCAGCAGGTTCAGGTTGATGGCCGAAAGGCGTAGCTGTGCCATCACCGGAGTGTACATGAGCGACACCCATGTGCACATGGGAACGTTCGATTGGTCCTGTACTTCGGCGGAGTGCATCTTGGACTCACAAGGAGTTCAGATGCAACCGCATGGAACCGCACTCGTCACCGGAGCCAACTCCGGGCTCGGATTCGAAGCCGCCGCACAGCTAGCGGAGCAAGGCTACGACCGCGTGATCCTCGCGTGTCGGACGCTCGAGAAGGCCGAGGCCGCACGTCGTGAATTGGTCGAACGCGTGGGTGTCGATCCCTTCGACACGCTCGCCATCGATGTCGCTGACATCGCCTCCTCGAATGCCGCCGCAGAGGTCCTCATCGAGCGAGGCCATTCGTTGGATGCGCTTCTTCTCAACGCGGGCCTGGTGCCTGGGGACTCGTTGACCCACTCGGTCGACGGTTTCGAGATGTCCTTTGCCGCCTCGGTCGTGGGGCACCACGTGCTGACCATGCGCCTGCTCGAGGCTGGCTTGCTCAAGGGCGCCCGCATCGTCATCGCAGGGTCCGAGGTGGCCAACAACGATCTGCCATCGATGATGGGCATGGCGGTCTACGACTTCGTCACGGGTGCGCCAAGGGAGTTTGGCAAGACCTTGCGCGAAGCGATGACCGCGTTCGCGCGTGGAGAGAAGCCCGAAGCTTACGTGGGGACCCGGACCTATTCGACCACGAAGGTCTTCAGTGCCTGGTGGTCTGCCGCGCTGGCCCGTCGCGTAGGCGACCAGCTGTCGGTCTTCACGGTGTCGCCAGGGTCGAACCTTTCGACCAATGCCGCTCGGAACACCAAGGGCATCCAGCGCTTCCTCTTTACGAAGGTGATGCCCGCGATCGGCTCGCTCATCGGCTGGGATCAACCGGTGGCCTCGGGCGCCCGTCGGTACCTCGACGTGCTGCATGGCGGCGATGCCTTCGTCAGTGGCCGGACCTACACGTCCGCTCCGCGCAAGATGGTCGGCCCGCTGCATGAAGTGACGATGCTCCACATCAACGACGTGGAACGCCAGGAAACCGCTTGGGATGTCCTGTGTGCGCTCACCGAAGCCACCGTCCCCGCCTACCCCGACACGGCGACCGCCTAACCCCACCCCTCACAAACAACGGGAGAGACCCATGGATCTCGTCATGCAAGGACTCGTCGGCGCGATGTCGGTGATGGTACTCGGCCTCGGTGCAACCTCGATGTTCGCCCCAAAGGCCATGATTGGCAACTTCGCCATCGAGCCGCAGGGCCGCGCGGGCTTGAACACCATTCGCGGGGTCATCGGTGGATTGTTCATCGCCTGCCTCGGCATGCTCGCGGCCGGCCTCGTCACCGGTGAAACCCTGTGGTTCTTGGCCGTCGCAGCGGTGTTTGGTGTGATCGCCCTCGGTCGAGTGGTCGGGCTTCTGTTCGACGGCCTGGACCGGACCGTGATTCCTCCATTGCTGCTGGAGCTTGTCTTCACCGGCATCCTGGTGGGCGCGCATGCCCAGCTGGGGGCTTGAACGCCATCTCATCGGGCCCCTGTGTCCTCGCGACGGCCTGACGACCCGGTCAGCGTTGCGCGGCGGACCGCTCGAGCCCATCGAGGATGAGGTCCAACACGAAGCCGAACTCGTCGTGGTCATCGTGCTCACCGAGATGGGCCCTGACGTGCTCCGCCATGTAGGGCATGTCGTTCCCCAGACCGTCAAGAAACTCGTTCGCGACCCGTTCGAAGTCCCCGTTCACGAAGTGCTGGTAGGCCACCTGTTGTAGCGTGAAGCCTACGGGCTTCGCGTGGCCCAGCCCGCCTATGCCGCCAGCACGTTCCCCAACCTGACCACCGCCACGCTGCAAGGTGGGGGCCATTTCGTGCAGGAAGATGTGCCCAATGCGTTGGCCACCGCACCTGACCAGCTCGAATCACTCGCATGGGCGCTACAGCACCGGTTGCGGTGGTGGGTGCCGGCACAGCGCTGGGCCGCCGAGCGCCGCATCTTCCCGCCCTCTGGGCTTGTCTCGTTTAGAGAAACTGATCCTCGGTACCAACCTGCAAGCACACCGTGGCCCCTTCAACATCACCTCGAGGAATGGCCAAGACCAACACAACGTGGACAGCCGCGTCGCACACCGGCCCACCTCCCCAGCTGTCGTCGAAGACCCGCACCTCGACGTGGGGCTGGCCATCGGTCGACCAGACCTGCCAATCGTAAATGCCCGCCTCGCACGAGGCCGTGGACGAGTAGGTCACAAACACGGCAATCTCGCTCTCGAATTCGACCGACGCCTCGCTGGTTCGGACCTTGTGAAGACGGAGGAACTTAGCCAACGTGGCCGGGTCATCGGTCCACGTGACCCCCTGAAGTTGTTCGTAGTATTCGTAGCGCGACAGCGACGACGCGACAGACCTGAGCCCCAAATGCGACGGTGGAGGGCTGCTCTCGTGGGTCGACGCACTGTCGTTCGCTCGCGTCCCTAGACGCCATCGAGGCATAAGGCCTTCTTCCCGCTGAAGTCCAATTTTGGAGGTCGGATCCGAGCGCGAAATGCACAGGCGCAACGAGCGGAGGTCGTCACCTCCTGCCGCCTTCTCAATCGCATGGCGGAACTGGGCCTCCCACGATCGGCCCCGATCTCAGCCTGATTTCATGCCGAGTCGGCAATTGTGGCTCGATGGTCGAACCGTGCAACAGCGCCCATGATGAGCGAGACCTGGACAGTCAGCGAGGTCATTGCGGCGTCGGGGGCTTCGAGTGCAAGAAGGGTTGGAATTGGCAAACCCTGATCACCCGATGTGCCCCTTTCTTCCACTCATGCGGTCAGCTTCTGGTTCGTTCCTCCTGACGGAGGCCCGGCTGCACCCAACCAAACTGGGCTTTGGAGAGTCAGGATCCCCGGAGCGTCGCGAGGAGCCGGCGCTGGGCGGCGCTGACCGTGGGCTCCACTGTCAGCTCGATGAGCAGTGATAGGTCGATGCCTGGGAAGGCAACGCTCGAGTCGGTCCGGGAGTAGCCCTCGGAGTCGAGGATGTGCACCTCGATGACCCCCCGGCGCCAGAACCAGACCTCGGGTACGGCGAATCTCTGATAGATTGCGAACTTGTCGAGCGAACCCGCCGTCCAGATGACCTCGATCGCGACGTCGGGTCGCTCGCGCTCGAGTTCGCCGAGCTGGTAGCACTCATCGGGCTCGATGCCCGCGTCGGCCGCACGCGCTTCGAGGGTCCAAGAGCCGAGTGGCACGATGTCGATCCCGCGCTCGAGGCACCACGTCTCGACAAGAGCTCCGAGGTACGACTTGATGCGCTCATGGTGGCGAGAAGGGCTCATGAGCTCCATCACTCCGTCGAGGTATGCGAGCTTGGGATAGCGCCGCTCTCCCTTCGCCTCCGTCAGTCGGACCCAGTCCGACCACCGGAGGCCGGTGAACAACACACGCTGTTCAAGGGCTTTGGACTCTTCGCGCTGGACGGACGTGGCCGGCATGAAACCGACCTATCGCGGGGATTCACCCAGGGCGACCGACGCCATGCGACGCGACTCGCCGGCGGCGGGAGGCCGGAGCGCCCCGATGACATTCTGCTGGCCGCGCTGATCGAAGTGTGAAGGGTGTTCAATCTGGTTTCGATCGACTCCCCACCACGAACCGCGCAAGACCGAGTATCAAGGCCTGTTGATTCGGCTTTCGACGGGGTTGACGATTGCTCCGCTCCTCCGGCGTGCCGTTCGCCCAACCGCTTTGCCGAGGGTCACTCCGGCGGAGCGCGCCGCGAGGTGGGCAGCGATGATCGATGGCGAGGCCATCAAGACGAGGGCTGACCTGGCCCGTCACCTGGCGTGAGAGACGACGACGACGAATGCCCCGACCCGGGGTGTGCAGTGAGTTTGATTGCGATGATTGCGATGATTACGTTGAAAGCAGCCAGGAGTCTTGGTGGCAAGCATCACCATCCGCAATCTCGATCAGGCAACCAAGGAACTGCTTCGGGTGCGGGCTGCGACTCACGGTCGTTCGATGGAGGAGGAGGCCCGTGACATTCTTCGGGTTGCCCTGAGCGCCGAGGAGTCGCGGGTCGATCTGTTCTCGGCGATACGTCGACGTTTCGCTCCTGCCTCGGGCAGGTGCCTGCTCGCTTCGCAGCAGAACGGCAGCGCTAACTCGATCCATTTCTATACCGGCCTGCTCACCTGCGGCGAAACCCCCTAGAGTGTGTGGTTCGCCAAGCCGACCCAAGGTTAACACAGGTTCATCTAATGAGATCTTCCGTTGTCCATGGGCAAGGTTTCACTCCGGGTCAGCGTGCCCTAGCGTCCCCTTCAACGTACGACGCTTCCCTGACCGAAGAACCTCGAGTGCGAAATCCTCGCCGGGTTTCATTCGTGCGATCAGGAGCCGAAACCGGGTTGCTTCTCGAATCGAAGCCCCTTGGAAGCCGACGACGATGTCGTTCGTGAGTAGTCCCATGTCAGCCGCCGGCGACTCCCGGACCACACCCTCCACCCGGATTCCCTCCGAGATCTCAAGGTTGCGGAGCATGGTCTTGTCGACGTCGACGACAACGGCGCAGAGCCAACCTCGATTCACGACCCCATCCTCGAGGATGTCCTCCACGACTTCAACCACCATCGAGACCGGAATGGAAAAACCGATCCCCTGCGATCCGCCGGTCTTGGTGAAGATGGCGGTATTGATCCCGACGAGGGCTCCGTCGAGATCGACGAGGGCTCCCCCAGAATTTCCAGGATTGATCGAAGCATCGGTCTGAATGAAGTCTTCGTATCGAACCATCCCGAGGTTGGTTCGGCCCTTGGCGCTGATGACTGCACGGCCCGCTCCGCAAGGTCTGGCAACCGCGACGCCAACCCGACGCTCGAGCCGTCTTCGGTGGGCGAACGGTCCGGCGGAGCAGCCCGCGCGGGCGCCACGGCAAACCAACCGAACATCACAAGTGCGAGCTTCGAGCCGAACAAGTGCGCACCTCACGAGCGATGAGGTCGCATTAACGAAAGTGCAGGTCCGACTGGCTCAGGGGTCCAAGTCGTGCACGGATTGTTCAATGGCCACGGTGGGCTGGAAGAGGTGCTCCGTCGATGTGGGATGCGGGATCATGTGGTTGCCCCCGCCCCAGTCGGCCTGGACAAGCCGTGCGTCCGCATCCACCCACATCACAAGTTCCCCGCCGTTTTGGCGCACCAGCGTCACGGGATGGGCGACGAACTCACCCTCGGGAAGCGCCACCGTCACTGCGCCGCCAACACGCATCATCAGCTCCCCGTCGGGCGCGAACCCTCGCCCGTCGTTGTGGTCGGCGAAGGTTCGCGTCACCCCCTCCTCGAGCAGCATTCGCGTGGCGATGACGAAGCTCATCCCGCCCACAGCTCGATCGTCGACGGGCCGATCGATGGCCATGTCGCCGTCGGACGTGCGGTGGGTCCCGACCCAGCGCTCGCCGCGGCGTTCGACCGTCGCGACGCCGCCGGGAGCATCGTAGCTTCCCGAAGTCATCCGATCGTCGGCATCGAACACCGCGGAACGGCCTTCCTCATAGGTGAAATCAGGAAAGGCGAGCTTTAGCGTTCACGAGAAGCGCTGGGCGCCATTACCGATGTCCTCGACGACCAAGCGAGCGTAGCCCTGCGGCGCGCCCTCGGGGTTCTGCATCGCGTACCAGTAGCCGCCGCGCTTCATGGATGACTCCGTCGATGTCACGCGACCGGTGTACAGGACTTCAGTATCGGAATGCGAGCTGCACGATGCCCTCGTCCGCGCGCGCCAACACGTCTTGTCCGTCGGAAGAGAAGACCGGACGATTGCGCCAATGTGCCGTGATCTTCGCGTGTTGTCCGGCGAAGTACCAGTTCGCCCCAGCCTCGGCAAGGACCATGGGCGCTCCTAAACCCTCGAAGAAGCTCGTTTGGGAGGCCGCGTACGGCTGCAATCGAGTTCCTCCGAACGTCGTTGGGAGCAGGTACCCCATCTCCAGATACCCTGTGTGTCCTGTGCCCTGGAGCGGATAGGCGTTGCCTCCTCCCGCAAACGAAGTCCCGTCACTGCCCACATTCATGATGCCGACATTTCGCACGAAGTCAGGGCCGTAATCGTTGTACTGATAGAGGGGCATAGGTCGTGAATGCGCCTTCTCCCACCGGGGTGTCGATGAAGAGGTCGATGCCCAAAGCGCTTTGAGCGAACACCTCTTCAACCCCATCGACGAAACGGCCCGTGGCTTCAGGGTTCCACTGCACGCCCACGCCAAGGTTCACCACCTGCTTCTTGCCAAGGTACGTCCCGTTCAAGAACGGCAACGTATTTCCCTCGGGATCGGCAAGCTCGAGCTTGACATAGCCTTGCACAGCCCAGTGGTTTTGGGTGTTCCGGAATTGCGTCGCGCCGGTCTTGGGATCCGGACTCACACTCGGCACAAAGGGTTGATTCACGGCCACCCGATAGTCCAGATTGGAGATCTTCCCCTTGGCATAAATGCCCATCTGCCTCGCAAATTGATCGGTGCGCTCGATGACCGTCCAGGGGAAGGTCGGTCCATCGATGGTCAGGAACCCATCGTCGACTGGCTCGCTGCGCGACTCACCCCATTTCAGTAGTGAAGTCCGACTCCGATGTCGAGATGCTTCTCGACGATCGTCCCTTCGATCCAGGCATCATGGATGAAGGCCTGTGGCTTGCGTGCATTGTTGAAGGTCTGATTGTTGATCCCCAAATGCGTCATGATCAACATTCGTTTGTTGGGACGTCCCCAAAGCAACACCCGGGCCCGTCGAATCCCGATGTTTGCCGAGAGATCTGTGGGTTCACCGTTGATCGTCGTTCCAGGGTTGTGCTCTTGCAGCCTGGCCCAGAACTGACTCCACAAGATCATGCTGATGAACTGGTTCTCGCCAAACTTGGCCTTGAGGGGATAGTCTTTCCAAAGCCGGTCCGGGAAAGTACCTTGCGACGCCGCTCCCTTTGCACGGCCCTCGTGAGCGACCTCCCGGCACGAGGGCGGTGCGGACCGAGGATCATGACCGCCGATTCTCGTCCTTCCGCCGTTCGACGCCCTCACCGGCTTGACTGGGAAGCGCACGTGTAGCTGCGCACGTTCGCGTGCGAACGCCGATGGCGCCAGTTCTGTGGACGATCAGGGGCTCAGCTGCGGTGGTCCCCTCGCGGCGGTCCTGCGCAGACAGCGCAGCACCCGGTCCGTCGCTCACCACCCCGGGAGGAGCGCGTGCAGGCGCATCACCTGGTGGCAGAGAGGGTACTCTCGACCGTCGACGCCGAAGACGCGCCAGAGCAACTCGGGCCCAGGCGAGTCGACGCCGACGTCGACTTCGCCCTTCGCCGCAGTGGTCGCTTGCGCAATCGCGATCGCCCCCGTCCGGGAGCGTCGGCAGGTCCGAGCCGCCAGCCACGATCTCGGCGCGCCACGCCGAGTGGGGCGCGAGCACACCGCCATAGACGATCCGATGGGCGCGCCTCGGTGGGATCAGGGCGGCGAGGCGCGCGATGAATGCCACGCCCGAGAACACCATCGTATGGGTGCCGTCGGACCAGGGGCGCTTCAGGCGGACCTCGACCGCCGCCTCCGATCGCGGCCAGCCCGTCGACCAGTTCCGACTCCAAGTGCAACGGCCAACTCGACGTCAACGCCCAGGGCCACCGCCAGAAGCGCGACGTCTTCGGTCGCGCCTGCGGCTACGTGCTCATGAGCAGCGCCGGCACCGGCCGTGGCGGCAAGACCCACTTCTACTACCGATGCGTCGGCCTGAAGAATTTTCGCACTGGTTCGGGAGGCCGCCCGGGAGCCTGCTCTCTTCGCCGAGGCGGTCGACAAGGCCAATGGCGACCGAGCACGTCGCTCCCCACAGAGACTGTGTGGCGATGCTCCGCCGCGAGCTGTCGGACGTCGACATCGAGTTGTTGCCAGGTGAAGAATGGCCCCCCGCCTCATCTACTGAATGGGACACGGCTCAACTGAGCACCGGGGAACTATGGATGGACGGAGGCCAACACCCCTCGCGAGTTGCGGGCAACGATCCAGAGCTGATCCGCGGCCCGGGTGATGGCCACGTGCAAGAGATTCCGGTCCCGTTCGGCGTAGCTAGCAGGCTCGACCAGGACGACGCCATCGAACTCCAGTCCCTTGACTTGGTGCACGTTGCTTACGACCACGCCTGCCTCAAAGGCGAAGGCCTCGCGGTGGCCACGTCGGACTTGAACCGGCAATTGGTCGTCGAGCGCTTTGGACCATCGATCGGCTTCGGCTTTTGTTCGTGTGAGGACCGCCACCAACGTAGAGGGTCGACGCTGACGGAATTGCTCGATTTCCGATGCTGCCCGCTCGATCGTAGCGTCAGATCCTTCAAGCCAGCGTACGGGATGGCCTGGTCGGGTCTGGTTCAGCACCGCTGGATTGACGTGGCCCGAAGCAGCGAGGGCCAATTCCATGATCGGCCGTGTCGAACGATGGCCAACCGGCAACTCGTCGAGCTGGATTTCTTGATCGAGCCCTGAGCCACCGGTCGAGAACACCCCGTATTCCCCAGCATCGTAGAGCGTCTGTGCGGGATCTCCGGCGAGTGTGATGGATCGGTGGGCATCCGCCGCATCGAGCAGCACTCGAATCGCCGGTGCCGAGAGATCTTGAGCTTCATCGACCACGATGTGGGCGAGGGACCGAAACCACGGGACGCGGAAGCCCCTTACGCGATGCGCTACCCGCTGGCCCAATCGAAGTAACAGGGCTGCATCTGCAAAGTCGAAGGTGTGGGACTGCCGCTGGTTCGCCAGATGGGCGGCGACCGCCGGCAGGTCTCCGTGGAGCGACGCCGGGAGTGAAGATCGGGCCTCGTCGAGATCATCGAGGAGTCCGAACAGGTCGCGGCGGTGATCGTGGAGGCGAGAAAAAACACGCTTGCGAAGTGGAGCGAGTTCGGCGTGCTCGTGTTCGGTGAAGAATTGCCCGATGCGCCCAAGCCCCGACCCTGGCGTGTTTTCCCAGGCGTCGCGATGGGGAACGGGCACCTTCAGCCATGCTTCGAGCCTGGTGCCCAGTCGATCGAGCGCTTGGTCCAGTAGGCCTTCGATGGCAGGATGTTGCTTGAAGGTCGCGACCTGCGGTGGCGTCTCTCCGCCGAACGTAGGGGCTGCACCTTGGCCACGCAACATTCGCGAAGCCCAGGCATGGAAGGTTGAGACCTGTACCCCGGCGATGTCGAGGTCCAAGAGCGCCCGACGGATGTAGGTCTGCAGAGCCTTGTTGAACATCACGACGAGCACTCGGCTCAATCGAAAACGTTCGGGGTCGTGGTAGTGCAAGTAGGCGATGCGATGCAGGGCGACTGTCGTCTTGCCCGACCCCGCCTGGCCTCGCAGCACGACCACGCCTTGCTCCGGCCTCGTGAGCACACCGAACTGCTCGGGGGTGATGAGGGCCACGATGTCGGGAAGGGAGTGGTTCTCGGGGTCTTCGCGCTGATCACTTCGTTCGAGGGCCTCGTCGGCCTTGCGAAGCACCGTCCAAACATTCCCCTCGCGCTTGCGAGCCACAACCTCACCGTTCTCGGCGGATTGTAGCACGCCGCCTCGAATATCAAGCGTTCGTCGTGCCTCCACCACGCCTTCTCGGGTCCGGCCCGCGACGTCGACCTCGAACTCTTCACCCTCCTCGAACTCGTAGTAGATGCGGCTGATCGGCGCGTTGCGCCAATCCACGATGTTGCAAGGCAGCCGACGATCAACGGCTGAGCCCTTGGCAATCAGCAACTCGCGGGGTTTGTCGTCCTCGCGTAGCACGAGATGACCGAAATACGGTGCGTTTCGGTCGAGATCGCGCATCCGATGGGAGCGTTCGTGGGTGACCCGACGCCGCTCAAGTTCTGCGATGGCTTCGTCGAGCGCCGCTTGTTGAACGAGGTCACCGGCCGCTTCGG
>JBCCQY010000230.1:0-11308 GCA_039208735.1 Myxococcota bacterium
GCTTGGACTGGCTAGGGGTTGCGCCCTTCGCATCGATGAACATCGCGAGGGTCTGGCCCTTCTTCGAATGGGCGTTGACAAACGCGTCGGCCAGCTCGTCACGGGTGATCGTGGCGACCTCGGCGGCGACACGCTCATCCCAATCGAACGCCCCCTCGAGTTCGAGCCCTTCATAGCGAACGGTCTGCAGCCGCTCGCCGATGTCGGCCTCTTCCTGCTTCAGGGTGTCGGTCACGGCTTGCTTAAGCTTGGCGAACGCATCGTCGTCGAGGTTGCGCAGTTCTGGCAGGGCCTTGTCGAGGAAGGTCGTAGCGCGGTCTGCGAGGGTTTCAGCGTTGTATTGGCCCGATTGGAGGTAGAACGTCATGCCTACGCCGGACCGCGTCAATGTTGGGGTCGAGCCCACGATGTAGCCGAGCTGTTGGCGAGTGCGAAGCTCCGAAAAGAAGGGAGCGGCCAGGTAGTTCGCGCCCAATCGCAGGAGGGCCTCGGTGCGGGGAGCCCGCTCGCCAAACTGCAAATGGTAGATCCAAGCGTGGTTATCGGTGCCGTTTTCGAGCACCAACGTGGTTTCGCCTTTCGGAAGCTGAAGGGTGTAGCCGTTGGGCGCAGGCCGCTCGTCGGCGGGCAGGGGTTTGGTTTCGAGCGCGGTCAGGAAGGCGTCGATGCTGGACTCGAGTGCGCTGGGTTCGAGGTTGCCGTAGGCCGCTCCCTCGACGGCGGCGCGGTCGTAGACCGTTTCGGCAAAGGCCTTGATGTCTTCCAAGGTGATTTCGGAAACCAGGTCCTGGTAGTCATCCCGGTGGATCGCCGCGGGGTCCAACAGCACGTTCATGTCGTAGAAACCTTGGCGAACGGCCAAGTCGAGTTCGTTGTTGGCGTACTCCCGCGCGAGTTCGTCCTTAAGGATGGCGAACGTCGTTTCGTCGATCACCACGTCTTTGAGCTTCGAACCGGCTTCAGCCAACAGCGTGGGAATGCGCTGGGCGTAACCCGTGGCCGTAAGCTGGATGCCCCGGCGACGGCTGCTAAGTCCCAGTCCGAGGCCGGCTTCACGCACCAAGTAGGCCCACTCGTTGAGGCCTTCTTGAATCGCTCGCACATACAATTCGGCGATCAGTCGATTGCGCGGCGAGGCATTCACGGTGGGGGTGACCAGCGTGAGGAGCACTTGCGCGCGCGGCAGTTTGAAGCGTCGGTCCTGCTCGAACCACACGGCCCCGCGGTCGTCGTCAATCAGCAAGTAGGGACCTTGCTTCGGGTCGTTTTCTAGGAGGGACACGTCGCTGGGCAGAAACGGGTTTTCCGGGGGGAGGTGCATGCCGTCCACCGGCGTGGTCTTGTTCCAACGGGCGACCGTGGCATCGGGCCACGGCTGGACCGAATAGGCCGCTCCGTAGAAGGGTTCGACCTTGTCCGTCTTGACGTCGGGCGACACCAGCAGCGTCCGCATGTTGTCGGGCCGCAGCAGGTCGACGAGCGTGGCAAACTCTTTGGGGTCGTACGTGGAAATCGTATGGATTCTGCGTTCGACCTCAAGCGCGGGGTAGTGCCGGATCCAGCTCGAGAGATACGACGCGCCGTCGCCTCCTTTCGGATGGTCACGGAAGTAGTAGTCGAGGTCGCCAATGATTTGCTGTTCGCGGAAGTAGCGTTCGGAAAGCCCTTCTTCTCGAAGCAGGGCGAGGTAGCCAAACACCAATTCGATGACGCGCTCGACGTCCGCACGGCCGGCTTCCGTCAGCTCCATCGAAATCTCGAAGATGCCCCGGTAGCTCTCGCTCGACTGGCCGGCGCCAAGGGCGTTGGCGAGTCCCTCACGCTTGAGCGCCGACAGCAATGAACCCTCTCCCTCATGGCCGATCAGCGAGCCCAGGATTCGGCCCGGGTGGGTCGCCCAGCGGTCGATGGTGGAGGGGACGGAGAACTGAATCCGCAGGGCGCGACGGTCTCCGACGGGCACCAGCTCGATGCGTTGCGGCAGTTCGTCGGGAAAGATGTCGCTCGAGTAGCTGGGGGTGGTCAGTTCGCGATTTTCAATCGGTGAGAACTTGTCACGAGCCCATGTCTCGAGCTGATCGAGCGGTGCGTTGCTCATCAACACCAGGTTCATCAGGTTGGCCGAGTAGGTGCGTTCATAGAACGCCACCATGTCGTCGCGTGTAAGTCCGGCGAGGGTCTCTGCGTTGCCCGTAGAGAACTTCTGGCGAGCGTGGCCGTCGCGATGCAAGACGCGCAGCACCTGCATGGAACGCCAAGCATCGTTCTGCAGGTTCTTTGCGTGTTCAGACTCCACCGCGTTCATCTCCCGCTCGACGAATTCGGCGGTAAACAAGGGCGCGATGAAGAACTGAGCGAACCGGTCGATGGCGCCTTCGTAGGCTTCGTGGTTGACCTCGAGAAAGTAGTTGGTGTGCTCGGAGGAGGTGTAGGCGTTGGCGTACCCGCCGTTGCCCCGGAGGTAGGCCCCATACTCTGATTCGTCGGGGTACTTCTCGGTGCCAAGGAACAGCATGTGCTCGAGAAAGTGCGCCATTCCAAGGTGATCAACCGGATCTTCGAGCGACCCCGCTTTAACGACCAGCGCAGCTGACGATTCCTGCAGGTTTGCATCCGAGACGAGCAAGACCTCCAGGCCGTTGTCGAGCGTCAGCGCTCGCTGTTGGCGAACGTCCCCGGGCCGCCGTTGGTCAAGGTCGACGATCGAACTCGGGACGGCCTCGGTCGTGGGCGCTCCACGCCCTGCACACCCTGCGAGCAAGAGCCAAATCAATGATTGGGCCCACCGTTGCATTGCACCTCCTAAAGGGTCTGACGATGGCCGACGGGCCCTGGTTCCGTCAAGACGTCATGCGAGGCGAAGGGCGCTACACTGCCGCCCATGTCGGATGTTCGAACCGCGGTCGTGACGGGAGCCAACGCAGGCGTCGGGCTCGAAGTTGCACGAGGGCTCGTCGCGCGAGGGGCCCAGGTGATGGTGTGGTGTCGCGATGCGCGCCGTGGAGCGGCTACCGCCACCGAGCTGAGCGCGCAAGGGCCAGGGACGGCCGAGTTGATCGTGGCCGACCTTGAAGACCCCGATGCCATTCGCGCAGGCGTCCAACGGGTCTTCGCTTCATTTGGCCACCTCGACTTGCTCGTCAACAACGCAGCCCTGTACGACCCAAGGCGTCGCGTGACCGTCGATGGGTTGGAGCGAACCTTTGCGGTGAATGTGCTTGGAGGCTTCCGGCTGGTTCACCACCTGCGCCCGTTGTTGCAAAAGGCTCCTGCCGCCCGCATCATCGCGCTGTCTTCTCGTAGCCACGCCGAGGGACGCATCGTGTTCGACGACCTACTGAAGTCGAAGCGGTACCGTGCCTACCGTCAGTACGCCGACAGCAAGCTCGCGGTCATGTTGCTCACTCGCGAGCTGGGCCGGCGCTTGCAGGGCTCTGGCATGGTGACCATGTGCGTGCACCCGGGCGTCGTGGGCAGCGAGTTCGCCCAGGATGAGCCCAGCGTCTTGCGCATGTTGTTTCGCTTCGCCCGGCCGTGGATGCGCACGCCCAAGAAAGGGGCGGACACGGTGCTGTGGCTGGCCGACCATCCCGATCCATCGGGGTTTCAAGGGGCTTACCTTGCGGACCGAAAGCTCCGCCGCCCGACGGCCCAGGGGCAGGACGATGCGGTGGCCGCTGAGCTTTGGCGAAGGTGCACGGAGCTGGCGGGCGACCTCCCTCCGTGGTGAGCCGGGACTACGCGACGGAGGGTGGGTAGGCGTTTGCCATCGTCGCGGCATCCAACCCGAAGTCGGCCGCCTCGTAGACGTGTTGGCCGTACTTGTGGCGAACCGTTCGGTCGAGCTGTTCGGTGACCGCGGCGTGTGCGTCGTCGTCATAGGTGCCGCCGGCGAACGTCACGATCTCGGCGATGCACGCGTGCGGATTTGCGATGAGGTCGTGGTAGTCGACATCGAGAATGGGCCAGTGCGGGTGATCTTCCCGGAAGGCTTGTGCACGCCGCACCATGCGGACCGTCTTGCGTAGCCAGTGGGCTCCGATCTCGTGGGGATCGACCTGGTCGCTGCACATGCCGAAGGCGTGGGCCACCATGCTGCAGAAGCTCGGCAGGGTGGCCTCGGGTTCGCGGTGGGTCCACACGAGCCGGGCGGTGGGGAGGGCGGTGGTGAGGTCCGGCAGCCACTCGAGGTGGTGGGGGGTCTTCAGCACCCAGCGCAAGGCGGGGTCGGGTTCGAGGTGCGCCAGGATTCTTCGCATCCACGCATAGGCAGGGGATTGGTCTTGGTCTTCGAGCCAGGCCGCAAAGGTTGGCACCCGCATGGTGCCCTCGAAGCTTGTCGTCAGGCCCACCTGTTCGAAGAGCACGACCTCTTCCTCGGGCTGGTCTGGCTCGATGGGGTGAGCGGCCACGAAGTCGGGGGCAAGGTAGCGGACCGCGCCCGCCGCGCGGTGGGCGAAGCGCTGGCGTGCGCGTGGAGTTCGTTCTCCGGGCCACGGGGCTGGATTGAGGGCCTCCCACGACGTGAGGCCGCGATAGCCCGGCACGGCGGCAAGAAGACGCTGGAGCAACGTGGTCCCCGTGCGTTGCAGTCCGACGATCACGATGGGGGGAGGGGCTCCCGCACGCGAGGGTGGCTCGCCCAACGCTTCGAGGTTCTTGCGCGCTCGTAAGGCTCCGACGATGCGAGACTGCGTAATCATGCGGCCTAATGGCGAGAGTCGGGCCTCGTCGTGAATGCTCTGGGCGAGCACGTCGAACGGCTCGCGGTCCCAATGCGACGGCGCCCCCGCCGCCCGAAACCAGGCCTTGGCGTCGATGGCGGGTTGCGTCCATGTCCCCAGCGCCCGCCAGCCGGCGTTCAGCAGGCGGAGTGGCAAGGGGCGACGGGGGCGGTTGTAGCGACGTGAGGTGGTCCTCAAGCGCGAAGCTCCGCCAGCTTTACGACCCGGCATGTAGGCGTCGGCGGATCCCCTTCCGGCCGGACCCATCGGAACCCCATCGCGCCGAAACGGTGGTTCTGGGTGTACAGCCAGTTGGGCTGGCCCGGGTCTTCATGCGCGACCACCAGGCGAATCCGGCCGTCCGCTTGCACGCTGGCGATCTTGCTGTTGGTGTGGATGCGATCGTAGCGGTAATCCAGGCTTTCCATGAAATGGTTGGAAAGCTGGAAGTTCCAGTGGTCACACGGAAAGGGGTCGCTCTCGATGACCAGCGCCTCGTCGTCGGCGAGCCGCCAGTAGCTGTGATGGTAAACGATGTCGGCGACGCCGCCCATTTGGTTGGACAAGGCCTGATCGAAGCGTGGCAGAGCGTTGACGTGGGTGAGGAAGCCGTCCACCCAATCCGAAAAGATGCGGGACGCTCCGGCGACCAACATGGCCGACCGCCGCAGGCCTTCATCGATGGCGGGGGCTGTGATCGGCGTGGGCCGTCCGTCTCCGCCGATGCGCGCCAGCGTTAGCTCGGGCAGGACCTCCGTGGCCGGGTCAAGCCTGGACTGCCGCACGATGAGTGTGCCCGTCTCGGGCTCCATTGGCAGCCAGTCTACGCCGTCACCGGGACGTTCGACGGACAGCATCACCTCAAAGCGCCCGTCCTCGTCGAGCGTCAGGTCCTTGGCGTCGAGGCGTCCCGTGGGGGGCATGCCGCGACCTTCACCATATTGGCCCTTCTGCGTTGCGAATTCCATCCAGTGCACGCTGCCCCGGGTCCCCGACAATCGGTAGGTGTAGGCGCCCGAAACGGCGGCGTTGAAGTAGATATTGTCGGGGTTGTCGTTGCCGATCTTGGCCGTCTCGTGGACCACCCGTTGAAGCACCGGCGCTTTGGGGTCCGCGTGTTCGACGAAGGTCTGGAGCGCGGCTCGGGTGAGGCGCGAGAGGTAGCGCATGCCCTCGGCGCGCGTCTGGGGGTCCTCAGGGGCGCGCTCGAGCACGCTGCCCGCCATCTTGAGCAAATCGCAGAACTCGGCCCAAGACTGGCCGCTCATCACGCGGCGGGTGGCCTCTTCGGGGTCGGGCGCGCCGAACATCAGCTCTCCTCGGGCTGCAACATGGATTGAACGCGTCGTTGGGCACTTTCCCACAATGGAGTGCCTACGTTGGGGTCACGGACCCCCTCACCGGGAGGTTTCTCGCGCCCGAGGTGGAAATACACGCCGGATTGGTCGTCAAACTCGGGCGATGCGATCACCCAGCACACCCAGCTGGCTACCCGGTCGGGGCCCGGAAAGAACGTGCGCATCACCGGTCCGACCAACGGCCGAAGCCACCCCGGGGCCTCTCGGGCGATGTCGGTCGCGATGGCCCCCGGGCACAGGTGCAGGACGTGAAGGTCGTCGGCCCGTTTGGCAAGGGCCTCGGTCCACGTGTGGAGCAGCCGCTTGCTCTCGCCGTAGCGCTGGAGCACTTGGGCCGTGCCATACGTCGCCGGGACGTCCCAGTTCTCGAGATCGATGACGGCGTATCGGTGCGCATCACTCCCCACCATCACAAGTCGCGCTCCGTTGGCGAATCGCCTGCGGGTGCGAAGTCCCTGGACGAGCTGGACGTTGGCTACGAAGTTCACGTGGACCATCACGTCGAGGCCCGCTTGGGTCGTGCGGGAGGCGGCGGGCACCATGCCGGCGTTGCAGATGACGCGGTCGAACACGAGCCTCTCGTCCACGAGGTGGTCGAGCATCGCCTCGATGCCGGGGGGATTCGTCAGATCCACCGCCTGCACGATGAGGTCGGCATGGGGGACTGCGGCACGGACCTCCGCGGGGGCTTCCTTGAGCCGGCTTCGACACACCATCACCACCCGTGCCCCTCGCGCGGCCAACCGCTTGACGATGGCGAGGCCCAAGCCGCGGGATGCGCCCGTGACGAGGTGGGTCTCGCCGTCGAGTCGGAGGTCAGCGGGCAGTTCGCGACGCACGGCCGAGAACTGGTCCAACAACCCGGTCAGGGTCGCAGACAAGGGGCTGTCGTGGCGGCGCTCGGAAATCGGGACTCCCCTGGAGGGAGCCGATGATGCCACGGACGACTCAATCCCCCAACATGGCGTTCCACAAGGGGTCGAACACCGCTCCGTCGGGTCCGTCAGGAGGCAGGAACGCATCGGCCACCGCGCAGTTGTGGAGCCGCGCATTGCCTTCGCCCGTGCAGTCGTCGCGCTCGATCACGAAGCGGTGGCCCGTGAGCGGGCTCGGAAGTGGATCTCCCAGTGCAAGGGAGCCACTGGGCACGCCCAGCTGATCCCAGGATCGTTGGATGGCCCCCGCTCCAAACTCTTCGATGTGAACCACCGCATACAGCCGGCGGGGGTCGGTGGCCAAGGGTTCGGAGGTCCACATGGCGGCTTCGGTGGCATCGAACAGCAACGCCCGAGCGACCGGATGCAGACGAGCGGTGAATGCGGCGTGGCCTCCACCCTGGGAGTGACCGGCCGTAACCACCTGGGGGAAGCGGATGCCGTCGGCGTTGTTGGCATCGAGGAATTGGGCCCAGTCAGGGTCGGTGGTTTCTGCGAGCCACGCGAGGAGGCCCCTGAGTCGTGCGTAGGCAGCGTTCTCCTTGTCCACCTCGGGCGGTGAATACGCCGAGGCGACGCCGCGCAGCACTTCGAGACGGGCATCGCGGGGGCACGATTCGTCGTCCGGGTACGGCCGGCAGATGTCGAAGTTGACGGAATCTCGGTTGTCGTAGGAAAGGCCGACGACAAAGAAGCCCCGTTCCGTAGCGTGGGTGAGAAACCGCAGGTAGTCGCCGGCCGTGGCTCCTGTGCCCGGAAAGAACAGCAGGAGCTGGTCCCGTCGATGGGCAGACCCCGGGATCCCCACCACGTGAGGACCGTTGTGGGCCACGACGGCGGGTGCAACGAGCGCAGGGTCCACCGTGATCATCGACGCTTCGACGACAGGAGCGGTTGGGTCCATGACGGGGCCGGAGTCGATCCCTTCGTTTCCGGCCGTACAGGCCCCGATGGCCAAGAACAGGTGCATGGCAGGTCCTCCAGGTCCCTCGAACGTTGCCTGGGCCTGGATATTGGAGGCCCCTTCAGGCGAGGGTGGAGTGGGGATCTTCGAACGTGAATACCGGGCGACGGCGTTCGTGCCGGCGTCCCCCAAGGCCACGTGGGCCGTATTGGTCGACCTCGAACGCTACGCCGAGTGGAACCCGTTCACCATCCAGGTGGATTCGACCCTGGAACCCGGAACCCCGGTCGTCATGCGCGTGAACCTGTCGTGGATCACGCTCACGCAGACCGAGCAGGTGCGACAGGTCGTGCCCTACGAGCGGTTGGTCTGGGGCATTCCCCGTCTCATGCCGTGGTTGCTTCGTGCCGAGCGGGTGCAGACGATCACGCCGTCCGAAGGGGGCTGCATCTACACCACGGTCGACACGATCGGAGGTCTCTTGCTGCCGTTGGTGCACCTGATGTTCGGCCGGCCGCTCGACCGCGGGTTTAGAGGCGTGGCTGTGGCATTGGCCGAGCGGGTCACGCGCGTGGGCTGAAAAACAGACGCGTCCCTGCTCGAGGACGAAGCGTGACCACGGGCTGAAGCTCGAGCCGTGACGTGGGGTCGGGACGAACCTCCAAGCGTTGGAGGTAGGTGGCGAGGACCAACACGGCTTCGAGGTGGGCAAAGTGGCTGCCGATGCAGACCCGCGGACCGCCGCCGTAAGGAAAGTAGGCAAAGCGGGGATGGTCGTCCGTCTCGCCGTTGAGCCACCGCACGGGTCGAAACGCTTCGGGGCCCGTCCAAAGGGAAGGGTCTTGATGCACGATCCAGGACGACATCAGCAGTTGGTCGCCCGCCTTGATCCGCACGTCGCCGATGGTCAACGGTTCCAAAGCGGCACGGCCGACGATCCAGACCGGAGGGTACAGGCGCATGGTCTCTTTCACGACCGCTTCGTGCCACGGCAAACGCGACACATCGTCGTGCTTCGGCCGACGGCCGCTCAAGACCTCCTGGGCCTCTTGGGCCAATCGATCCTGGATCTCAGGGTGACGAGCGACCAGCCACAACGCGTAGGTGAGCGCGACAGCGGTGGTCTCATGACCCGCTGCGAACACGGTGATGGCTTCGTCCCGTAGCTGTTCGTCGTCCATTCCCAAGCCGTCTTCGTCGCGCGCGGCGAGCAATCGGCCCAGCAGGTCGCCATGCTCTTCGCCGGAGGCCCGTCGCTGCTGAATCAGTCCTTCGACAATGGCTTCGAGGGTGGTCCGGGCTTGGTCCATTTCGCGCCGGTGCCGGTTGGGAACCCAGCGAGGGAGCAGGCGGTACACACTGCGCATTTCGTCTTCAAACGCATGCATAAATCGCCCGATGGCCCGTCCTGCTCGTTCGGTCTCATCATCGAACGAGCCAAACAACGTGCGGAGCACGATCTCGAGCGTGACCTCATTCATGTCGTGATGGACGTCGCGGGCCCGGGCCGCCCCATCCCGCAAGGCGCGTTCGACACCGTTGTTTGCAGCATCGACCATGATGTCGCCGTACGATGCGATGTGGCGAGGGGTGAACGAAGGCGCGGCCAGTTTGCGTTGGCGCTTCCAGAGGGGGTTCTCGCTGGTCACGAGCCCATCTCCGAGGACCCGAGACAGGCTTCGTGTCGCTCGGTCTTTGTGGAGCTTGCTGGCCTGGCTCACCAACACCTGTTCGACGTCTGCGGGCGATGTCACGAGCCAAAGCCGCCATGGGCCGATGAAGTAGGGCACCAACTCGCCGTATTCGCGACGAAGGCGCTCGAAGAACGCGAGGGGGTCACGCGCGAATTCGGGCAACGAGCCGACCAGGGGATAGCCTCGTGGACCCTGGACGCGCCGAACCGGATGATGCGTGGTGGACCGAACCATCTTGGGACCCTCCGAGTTCCAACGGAACTTGTTTTAGAATAGGAGCGATCGCTCGGCTCTGCGACTCGCGACCCGCTCAGGAGTAGACTTCCATCGCCCATACGGGTTGCCGCATCAATAGGTCAACCCACGGACGTTGACGCGAATTGCGCCCAATCGGCCAGGGCCATTGTGAATTCCCGTAAACGTCATTCCGAGATAGGGCACGATACTTCGCGGCAATGGAAGCGGGACTCGCCGCCCGAGCCGCTGCCCCTCCGGTGTGACATCTTGGAAAACGCGGAGACCTCGACTTCCCCATCGATGAGCCCCGACGCTCGTTCATTGCCAAGGACAGAACCAGCAGCTGCCCCATCGGGGCGGTTGCGACGCGCTTCGCGAATTCTGAGATCGTCAGCCACTTGGCCTTTACAGGCTTCTGACCGCGGCGAAGACAGTACGTTCGCGCGAGCTCCGTAACGAAATCGTGTCGCACGAGGTCTGCCCCGGAGGTGACCGTCCACCCGCGCTGGTTTGCCGTGTGCCACGCTGTGATCGTATTCGCTCGTCTTGGCAGAGATTGAACTTCCCTCAACCCTGGAAACGCGATGATTGCCTCGCTTACGTTTCTCATGTCGGTCGCCCATTCGTTCGCGCCAACCGGAGATTCGTCGTCGATAGCTGACGGCCCGCGGCCGCTTGTCGGTAACGAACCCCAGCGGGTTTACCCCATCCACGCCCCCGTTCAGCGGGCGTTGCTGCGGAGCCCGGCGTGGCAGTCGTTCGTAAAGGGTGAAGGCGAAGGCTGGACGGCAACGTTCGACGAGCACAGCGGCACGCCTCGCACCATGTGGGGACGCGGCATTCCGATGCCCACTGAAGAAGCCGCGCTTACGCAGGCGCTGCGTGACTTCATGGAACGGCACGCCGACGTGCTGGGGCTACGTTCGGGTTCGCTCCAGCTGGTTCAGGCCAACTACTTTTCGCCAACCGATGTTTGGTACGTCCAGTTTGCCGAAATGCGGGACGATGCACCGGTGTATCGAGGCGGGGTTAGCGCGCGAGTCGCGAAGGGAAACCTCGTTTTGCTTCAGGTTGCCACAACGGGTGAGGCCCCGATGACCGGCGCGTGGCGGCTGACCAGCCGAGACGCCGTGCGCACCGCCATCGCCTCGGGACCGGTCCCCGACGCCGCACACACCGATCCGGTGGCCGTCCGTCAGGCGCTCGATGTGGATACTGCGACCGGCCGCGAAGTAAGGCGAACCTGGATGGTGAGGACCCGCACCGCCAATCCGCCGGGCATTTGGGTGAGTTTTGTCGATGCCGAAACGGGGGCCATGCTCAACGTCCACAACGAGGTGCGGTTTGCGTCGGGCATCGTGGAAGGGATTCACCATGAACGGGGACCGCAGACGGCCCTGATCGCCGGGCCCGTTCCCCTCGCCATCGTCGACAGTGGAAATGGGACTGGGCTGAC
>JBCCQY010000231.1:0-11149 GCA_039208735.1 Myxococcota bacterium
CAGCTTGCAGGAGCGGAGCGACGAAAGCTGGCTGCGTAGGCCTGCAGATGTAGCGCCGAAGGCCAGCAGGAACCAGCTTGCAGGAGCGGAGCGACGAAAGCTGGCTGCGTAGGCCTGCAGATGTAGCGCCGAAGGCCAGCAGGAACCAGCTTGCAGGAGCGGAGCGACGAAAGCTGGCTGCGTAGGCCTGCAGGTGTAGCGCCGAAGGGATTTGAATCCGCGTCGCGACGCGCTGCGTCACTGGCCGATGAACGTGCCCAGGATGTCCCAGAAACTGGCCCCCATGCCACCGCAGATCACAAGAGCCGGGACTCCGCCGCAAAGAAACGCAGCCACCACGATGAGAATGGCCGCCGCCGAGATTGGCGATCCCGAATCCGATTCACCCATGCTGCCTCCAACGACGAACCACAAGCAGCACCAAAAGCCCGAGTCCCCAATTCCAGGGGGACGACAGCGGTGTCGCGCAACCACACGCCGGACCGGGGATCACTGCGATGGCGATCGTGGCCCGTCGCGATGTGTAGGTGCCATCCGAAACGGTGTACGAAAAGGTCTCCCGCGCGACCCAGGGCACGTCGGTGAGCGGGACATACACCAGATTGGGAGGCTCACCTTCGAGCCTCCCAAACTCTGGTTGAGCGTCGACCTCGTACCGAAGAAAAGTGGAATCGGCATCGGTCGCATCCAGGAAGATATCGACCGCGCGGTTCGCGGAAGTCGAGACCTCCACATCCTGAACCACCGGTCCGGACCGACCAAAACGGCTTCCGTCGATGAGCAGGATGCGGTCGTCCGCTCCGTGGGTCCAGGTCGAAACCAGCAGGTCGTGACTGACCGGATCGAACTCGATGCCCCAGGGGCCTCGGCCGAGGCCGGTCGCAAACGGTGCGATGAATGGCTTGCTCGTGCCCAACAGGGGCCGCTCGGTCGATGCATCGATCGGATGGCCCGTATCTGGGTCGATCGCGAGACGATGAATCGCCCCGGCCGACCAGTCCGTGTACAGCAGATGGCCCGCCCATTCCCCCACCGGAACGAACGCCAACCCTCCCGCCGGTGTGGGCAGCTCGGCAAACGTCGATGCTCGGAACCGTAGAACCCGACTTTCGAGCAAGAGATGAAGCTTCGGATCTTGCAGCGTGCTCACGACCCAGTCCTCGAGAACTGGCGATTGAGCAAGTCCTGAAACCGCGTCGTCGACTCGTAGGACGATGCGGTCCGACGGTGCGTACCCTGCGGTCGGGTCGTTGGGGCGCTCCCGAAGTTCATTCTCGGGCCAGGACGGATACAACAGCCGACCAGCAACCCCACGCTCCAGTCCGGCGCTGATCCCGACGGGACCCGAGACGGCCTCGTCGTCGATGCTGCTGAACTCCAACACCGGATCCTCGAGCCAGCGGATTCGGCCTGCCGCATCGCGCTCGACCGCCAACGAGTACACGGAGCTGTCCAACGTGTCGCTCCCGGCCACGACGAACAGCCGCCTACGATCTTGACTAAACAGCATGCCGCCGAGTTTGCCCGGGATCCCTAGATCGGATGCCCAGAACGTGCGCTCGACGGGAAACGCACTGGGCAGTTCGGGGTCGAGGTCAGGGTCGACCGATGGCGGCACGACCGAAGGACAATCCTGAAGCGGCGTCGTCGCCACGTTGTTGTCTAACTCGGTGTCGGTCTCTGCGTCATGAAGCAAGCGTACGCCAAAGTAGGCGAAGCAGGCGGGATCGTGGCTAAACGGAGGTTTTGCCAGGTACGACAGTGTGGCGACCTCTCGCACCCAAAGATCGAGATCCGCGGACACTCGGACCGCGGCTTCGTGAGGCCCCTGCAAGTCAGGATCCACCGCAACCAGCCCATCGAGCTGCACCTGGACAGGCCCCGTACGCGTGACTCCCTCATTGCGAACGCTGACCTCGAACGCGATCCCCTCGGTATCGAAGCCGAGAAGCTGCACATCGATGACCGACAGTTCAGGCGCCGGTTGCGCCTCAGCCAGGCCCAAAAAGAGGTGAAAAATCGCCAGCAAACTTGACATCGAGGCGGACTCCTGACCTGTGGGACAAGCCGAAATACCGGCGTCCCCCCGTATCGTGTCGATCCCAGTCGACAAGTTCTAGCGGGTGGCTGAAACCTTCATCTAAATTGATACGCGGAATGTGGCCGCATTTCGGCGCCGCGATGGCTGAAACTTTCCCCCCTTACATGAAAAAATAGGTGACGGCCGCTTACGCTTAAGATCGCACCTAGGCACTCGATGTCCACAATGTCTTAGGCCATGTAAGTTCAGGTAAGTCGAACTCGTCCCGCCACCCGTGGTTCAGTCTGAACGAAACTCACCGGGCGAAAGGCCACCGGCCGCGGGCCTTCGCGTAGCTACCGGTGCGGCCAGACAGGGGGACGACGGTGAACCGAATGTTGCTCATGGCAAGCGTCAGTCTTTTGTGGGCTTGTGCAGAAGCTCCCGAAAGATCGGTCGAAGAACTTGATATCGAGGCACTGCTCTCGCAGTGTGGCCCGACTTGGGACGTTCAGGACGTCGAGTCGTACAATGGGACCTTGGGCGTCACCGTGGGATTCGTAAACACCCACGAAGGTCCCGTAGGCTACCACGTGGACGTGGGCTGCTCGGGCACGCTTATCGCACCCGATTTGTTTCTTTCGGCCGGCCATTGCCAGTACCTCGTCGGTGACACGGTCCGATTCAACTATCAGGATGATCCCAACGGAAACCCACGCCCCACCACGGATTACACGGTTACCGCCGTGTTGGAACAGGAAAACTCGGCCACCTGGGACTACGCCATCGTTCGCCTCAACGGCAACGCGGGCAATACGTTCGGGACAGCGGTGATGCATCACTCGGACTTCGCCTCGGGCAACACGGTGGCGGTGATCCAGCATCCCAACCGTGTTCCTAAGGTCGTCGATGCGGGTCCGTTGGTCGACTACAACTCGCCCGTTGGGAGCAATTGGTTCCGTCATGCGGTCGATACGGTTGGTGGAAGCTCGGGCTCGGGCGTCATTGGAAGCAACGGCCGCCTCGTCGGACTGCACACGAATGCTGGCTGCAGCACCGGGAGCAACGTCGCGGGAAACAACGCGATGCGCATGTCGCGCCTTTTGGATTACTCGCCCACGCTGCAGAGCATTTTCCCTGGCTGGTCGTACTGCACCCCGGGCGATCCCTGTCCTGACGGCTTTGGGGACTGCGACTCCAACGCCGACTGTGACGCGGGCACCGTTTGCGTGAATGACGTAGGGGCGAACTACGGTTGGGCCAATACCGTCGACGTCTGTGAAGGCTCGTCGCAGCCGAGCTGTCCATGGCAGCCCGGTGATTGGAACTATTGCCGAGATTGTGGACCCTGCCTTGCGGGCGAGGGCGACTGCGAGCCCGGAGAGTGCGCGGCAGGGCTCGTATGCGCCACAGACGTCGGGCCGAACTACGGTTGGGCCGCTGCGGTGGATGTCTGCGAATAGGCTGACACCCGTCGACACACGTCGACGAGTGGCCAAGCGTACGGGGGGACTCCCTCTGGAGTTCACCGTGCGCTTTGCTGCTCTGGCCATTCTGGTCGCGTGTGCCGACCCTGAACCCGACGAGCCGAACTCGGTTCCTACGCCCATGACGGATGAGGTCCCACGCATGGCCTTCGAATCCGCAGGCCGCATCCTCCTCTACGATGGCGTGGAGACCGTTCCCATTGTCGCGGGCCGTCGGCCGGCGGTGTCTCCGGATGGCACCCAGATCGCCTTTGTGCGCGGGGACGGGACGAACGAAGAGATCTTTGTCGCCAAGCTCGATGGGAGCGACGTACGGCAACTCACGAACAACGCGCTCGAAGACAGCAAACCTACCTGGTCCCCCGACGGCGCCCAGATCGCATTCGCACGGACCGATGACGCCGGTGAGATCTGGACCATCGCGGCGAATGGAAGCGAACCAGCCGTTCAAGTCACCTTCCGAGGTGGCTTGGCCGATGAGCCGACATGGGGAGTCGAAGGCATCCTCTTCGTGGATGAGGCCGAAGATCCCTGGGTCACCTACCTGATCGGCGCGAACGACGCTGAACCAACCCAACGCCTCGACAACCTCCAGTACGAAAACGACGTGAGCTGGGGTCCCGACGGCTCGATCGTATTTTCCGCCTTCCTCGACAACAACCAGAACGAAGAAATCTATGTGCTGCCTTCAGGCAGCGATGAGCGCATCCAGCTCACCACCTTTCCCGGTGAAGACGACGAAGCCGATGTGTCACCGGACGGAACCCAGATCGCCTTCGAGAGCGATCGTGACGGGATCCTCGACCTCTACGTCATGGCGGCCGACGGCAGCGACGTACGCCGGCTGATCCCGGATCTGCCCGAGGCAGAGCGCCGACGACCCGCCTGGGTGCCGTAGCGGCTACGCAGAATCCTCCATCAACCGTACCGCAGCGGCATCGTGGTCGGCTCGAAAGCCAGCATCTTGACCACGGAACCGAGGACGGACCGTGCGATGTTCGAAGGGTTCCACCACCTCAGCATCTTCGAGGATCACGAAGTCCGCCTCGGCAACCGAGTGGGCCTCGGCCCAAGCCGCAATCTCCAGGCCTCGGTCAAAGTCGTCACGGACCGGCGTAGCCCCCACCACATTCACGGTGTTGGACTCATGCCACACAATCGGGATCCATCAATTCATGCTTGCGAGAGTCCAACGAGCCTGTGGCGTACCACGCGTCCCAGGTGTCTTCCGTGGCAAGAACCCCATCGATATCTAGAAAAACGTACATACGAAATCCGTAACGGAACCCGTGTTGAAGCTCACCCTGAGATCCTCGATGCGAAACGCGAGACCCTCCTCGCATCGGTGCGTATGGGCGTACTGCACCAACTCCGCACGGGGCATGGCATGATGTCCGCCATGACGACGCTCGATTGGAAGTTGGATCAAGAGCCGGACCAGCCCGTGGCTTTCGTCCGCCTCGAAGTGGCGCCCGGTGAGGCGGGAACGACCGTACCGAAGGTCCTTCACCGTCTACGGACGTGGGCCACACAACAGGGCCTTGCGGCCACCCTGCCCTATGGTCGCTTCGTGCAGTGGGACGGGGCGACCGGAAGTGGCATCATGGAGGTCGGGGTTTGCGTCGATGGCGATGCTCCAGGGCAGGACGACATCGTCCGAGGGCGACTACACGGCGGTCTTGGCGCGTGTGCGTGGCATGAAGGCGCGTACCACGCACTGCCTCAAACGTGGAAGACGCTGGACGCCCTCGTGAAGGCTCAAGGCCTTCAGGTAAGGGCACCCGGCTACGAGGTGTATACAAACTTCTTTGACGCCCCGCCCGAGGCAGAGTTGAGAACTCGTGTGGTGCTCCCGGTCGAACCAGCCGAGTGAGTACAGCCTTGGTTCACGCAGCAAAGGACAAGGCGAGGCCCTCACAAACCGTCGTGAACGCCTCGCCACCACGCACTTTCTGGGGCTCAAAGCGGTCTTCGAAGCGAGCCTTGAGGAAGGGCAACTGAGAGGTTCCACCGGTGAGGAAGACCTCATCAATGTCGGTTTCTCGGCATCCGGCAAGCTCGAGCACCCTGTCGATCGCTGCCTCGTAGGCGTCGAGGACGGAACCACTGGCTTCGGCAAACGTCGTCCGTTCGACCGGTGCCTCCACATTGAGCCGCGGCGACTCATAGGCGTCGAACACAAAATCCACGGTTGAACGTTCGGAAAACCCACGTTTGGCACGTTCGATGGCGCGGGCCAAGGGATATCCCAAGTCGTCGAACACCAACTTGCGGACTCGCTCGATACCCACCGGATCCTCGGTCCGATCCTGAAGATCCTGGAGAAAGCGTTCCAGACGGGGCTCTCGCAGGCGATGCAAGTCGTACAACCGGCGGATTTGACGAAGCCACCCCGGCGACCAGGCCCGAGCATCCTCGGCTCCCCGAGGGACAAACCGACTGCCTCGACCCATGAAGTCGAGCACGAATGCATCGACGAAGACGCCATCGAGAACGTCGCCTGCTTGCGCGACCCCGGATGTGCCGAGGACCCGTTCATCGGAGCGAGGTTGCTTGGGCCCCACTTTTAGAATCGCGAAGTCGGCCGTTCCTCCACCGAAGTCGCCGACCAACACGATGCGGTCCGCGTCCAGCGTTCGTTCGTAGCGAAGTGCCGCCGCCACCGGCTCGAGCTGAAGGACGGGTTCGGGTAAGCCGCTGATTCCGATCGCTTCTTTGAGGTTCGCCAACGCTCGCTCATGACGGTCCGCATCGGCATGAAACCGCACCGGCCGTCCGACGACGACCTTTTCGATCGGTTCGCCGGCTACAGACTCGGCCCGTTCCGCGAGAAACGTCAAGTAGCGAGCCACGAGATCGACAAACCGCATCGTCTTGTGGCCGATGCGCGTGGGCGGAACGTCGTGGGGCAGGAATGCCTTCAGGGAGCGCAGGAACCGTCCCCGCAGGTCGCACTCGAGGTAGCGGTCAAACGCCTCGTTGCCGAACGTGATGACCCCCGACAGGTCGGAGTGGATGACCGTTCGTTGCGTCCGCTCGCCAGGGACGAGTTCAAGGATTCGCGGCTGTCCGTCGTCGCGCAGGACCGCGACGGCAGAATTGGTGGTACCGAAGTCAATGCCCAACCGCATGGAAGACCCCTTTCGTCGTACAGGACGTGTCATTGGACCGCTCTCATGGGCGGTCGCACTGTACTTGTCGCGTAACGCGTCGCGTTCTCAAGAACAGGGGCCGGCCTTGCCTCGACCTTACGCGGTTCAAGGGTCGTCCGCCTTGCTCCGTTTCCGTAGGATCTACGCAAGATGTGGGGGTGTACCTGCATTCCTAGGGGAAGGGGGCCCGGGCGTAGGCCTGGGCCACTCACCTAAGAGGAACCAACATGACGTCGATGCTCACGGTGCTGGTGCTGGCACTGCCCAGCCACGCCAAGGATGGCGCCCGTCAATCCGAGATCTGCAACTGCAAGGACGACGATGGTGACGGTCTCGTCGACGAAAACCTGATCTGCAATTACGACCTCACGCTCGAGCTGACGGCCGATGATGCCTATGAAGTCTTCTTCGATGGCAGTTTCATGGGATTCGACACGGACTGGACGGATATCGAGACCTACACGCAATCGGTCCCCGCAGGCATCCACCATCTCGCAGTGTATGCAAAGGACCAGTACAACGTGGCCGCCGGCTTTCTTGCGGCAACGCATGTGGCGGGCCAGCAAGTCGATGTGACCGGCCCGAACAGCGCCTGGCGCGGTACCTCAACGCCCCCCACGGGCAACTGGACGACCACGACCGCGGGACTCAACCTTCCCGTTCCCGCCACGTGTACGGCGTGGGGCACGTATTGGCCCGCAGCACTCCTGGGTCAGGGCGCGAGCTGGATCTGGGATGCGGACTGCGCCGCTCCCACCACCTACTCGGCCAACTGGTACGTACAGGAGGTGGAAGTCTGCATTGAAGCCTACGAAGCCTGTGACGGTGTCGACAACGACGGGGACGGAGACATCGATGAGGGCTACCCCGACACCGATGGAGACGGCATCGCGGACTGCGTGGACCGTGAGGAGTGCGACTGCCTCGACAACGATGGCGATGGCGACGTCGATGAAGGGCTTCGCTGCGAATACCCGGTTGGGATGCGCATCACCGCCGACGATTCGTACGAGGCGTACTTCGACGGCGCAGCCTGGGGCTCCGATACCGACTGGACGGACATCGAAAGCTACAGCACCACGGCCACGGCAGGGACGCACCACATCGGGGTGTACGCCTGGGACACGTATGGCGTGGCGGCTGGGTTCATCGCTGCCGTGGCCGTCAACGGACAGGTCACCGACCTAACGGACACCACGACGAGCGACTGGCTCGGTTCGAGCACCTTCCCTGGCGGCACCTGGGCCACGTCAACCGCCAACCTCGCACCGACGGTCTCCGCGGCCCAGTGCGGAGCTTGGGGCACCTATTGGCCCGGGCCCCTGCTCGGCATGGGCGCAGGTTGGGTATGGGATGCAGATTGCGGCGCGCCGGCGACGTACCCCGAAAACTGGTACGTGCTCGAGTTTGACGTCTGCCCCGAAGCCCTCTGAATTTCCGTCAGGGAGTGTAGGATCGGTGAAGGGTGTAGAGGTCGCCGTTCTGTCCTAGCCCAATAGGGGAAGAAACCCCTTGACCATCAGGGCAGGAATGCGAGCACCTCTACTCAATCTTCGCCAGGTCGGCGGCCACCAGGCTTCGGAACAGTCGGAAACCGACCGTATCGCCTCGCATTCCTGGTCCAACGGCGAAGCGAGCAGCCAGGTGAGCCCCCGTGGCGGTGAAGAACCAGCATCCGCCACGGACGACCTGCTCGGCGGCCGCATTCGAAGGCGAGGAAGGCAAGTAGAACTGAGTGGAACACCACTCCCGCACGTTGCCCGCCATTCCCCTCACGCCATACACGCTGCAATCCACGCGAAAGTCGTGCACCGAGGCTGGCAACGGACGCCCCTCTCGACTGGTTCGAACATTGGCGTACGGATGGACGAATTCGTCTCCCCAGGGGTAGGCCCGCCCATCCACTCCTCGAGCGGCCTTTTCCCACTCTTCTTCGGTGGGCAACCGCCACGGGCGGCCTGTACGATCCGCCTCCCACGCCGCATACGCACAGGCGCCCGCATAGTCGACGAGGAAGACCGGCCAGTCCGACTGCCACACGTCCCCATCGGCATCTGCGACAAGAGTGAAGTGGCCCTGTGCATCCCGCGCGTAGCACAACGGTCCTGGTTGATCCGGACGGGCGCTGCGTTCTCGCGGAGCCGCCTGCAAGGCCTCCGTTTCTCGGCCTTGGTCGACCAAATCATCCAGGAATGCGATGTACTCCGCGTGCGTGACGGGAAAGCGGCGTACGATAAACGCATCGACCGACACGAGGCCCCCGGGCAACGCCTGGAGCATGGGCGATTGTGTGCCTCGAAAGAACGGACCTGCAGGGACGTAACAGTCGTCGGGACCCATCGCGTCCGGCTGAAGCAGCGTCACCGGAGGCCCTTGCCACCTGTGATTCCTCGGGATCCAGAGGGGCACGCGAATGGGTGGAGTACTCTGCAATTCGACGAGATAGCGCCCCATGTCGAGCGGCTGTTCGATCGGAGTGACGCCGATCGAACGGGGAGCGCGAGGTTCAAGCACTCGATCCCGCTTTTCGTACCGGTACAGCGTTGCGGGCACGGCGTGAGGCGTCGTGGCGAGGTGGAGGGCACCGCGACCTTCGAGGTAGACCCGGTGGGCTCCGCGATCGACATGGCGCAATTCGGCCTCGGCTTCGGCCACCGCGGCCGCATCGCCTCGGGCCTCCGCATCCGCGTGCATCGCGTGCCAGTGCGCGGCCAAGGCCTCCAGGACCTCGGCACACGAGCTATCGTGGGTGAGCGCGCCGTGCAGCGTCTGAAGGCGTTCCCGACGCAGCGCATCGGCCCGGTCGACATCGGCCGCAAGCTCGGTCGAGCGACGCCACAACGGCGAGCGCTCGGCGACGGGAGCCCACGTCGGAAGCGCCGCCCCTTGCCGACGCAGCTCGACCCGAGTGGACTCAATCCTTATCCGGAGCGACGTTTCTTCCTTACGCAACGCGGCAGCCCGAGCCACTTGCCGCAATGCAAGCTCGCGTTGGGCCTCTCCATCGAGCCAGGCGCCAAGTACGCGAGCGACTTCGCTGGCCGCCGTGGGGCGGTCCCGTGGATCGGCGGCGAGGGCCCGGTCGACAAGCTCCCGCAGCGTCTCAGGCCCATCGGTACACGGGGGAATCTCGCCCCGGGCGACCCGCACCATCGCTTCGCGGGGCGACCGACGATCGAACAGCGGTCGGCCATGAAGCAACTCAAAGAGCACGGCCCCCAACGCAAAGACGTCGGATGCGGGGGTTGCCACCTCCCCGCGCGCCTGCTCGGGCGAGAAGTAGCCCGGGGTACCGGCCACGCTGCCCAACCGCGTGTGGCCCTCGCGCACGGCCAGGACGGCGGACTCAGTCGCTCGAAACAAGCCCCAATCCAGCACGAACACCGTACCGAAGGGTCCCACCATGATGTTCGCAGGCTTGAGATCGCGGTGCAGCACCCCTCGTTCATGGGCGTAGCTCACCGCATCCACAGCTCGCCGAAAGACCTCAACCACCCTTCGCAGTCCCGCTTGCGTGGCTGGGATCTCGCGCGCCACTTCGCCAAGCGTTCGGCCCCGGACCACCGCCATCGTGAACCAAGGGCGACCGTCCGAGAGTTGGCCAATCTCGTGGATCGGGACGATGCCAGGGTGGACCAGCTGGGCCGTAGCCCGAGCCTCCCGAAGGAACCGCTCGCGCACGTTGGGATCCGCGGCGAGTTCGGCCCGCAGCACCTTCATCGCAACCCGCCGCCCGAGTTGCGTGTCCTCCGCCTCCCAAACCTCTGCGGTGCCGCCCTCACCGAGCAGATGCACCCGGCGCAGGTGGTCTGCGCCTTCGGTTGCGCTTTCCACCAGAGCGACCAATTCCGCGACCCCTTCGGGATCCAACCCGTACCGAGCTGCAAGTTCGAGGACCGCATCGTCCAGCAAGGAGGCCTCCGTGGGCTGCCATGAAGTGTATGTGGTGTTGGCACAAGGTTCGGGATCCGAGGTCCGCATGCGGCCCGGAGACCTCGTAGGCCGCCTTCGTTCCGCCGACTTACGAATCGATGATCCACGCGTCAGCGAAGCCCACGCCTACGTGAGCCTTCGCGAGGGTGCACTGCGCCTGTTGGCCCTTCGGGGCGGGCTGGCGGTCGATGGCCGGCTGTTGCGTGAGGTGAGCCTCACCCAAGGACAGCGGATCCTCCTCGCCAAAGGCCCCCCCCCCGTCGAACTCACGGTTCGGGATGTGGTGCACCCCCAAGTGATGCTGGCCCTCCGCGGAGGCGGATTTGACGATGAAGTGCTTACCGGCCGCTGCCTCTCCATCCTCGGCCCGGCTCCGCTCTCGCTTGTCGAGGGCTACCGGCCGACGGCCCACGCCGTACTGTGGACCAACGGCGAAGGTTGGATGATCCGACTCGGCGACGAGGCACCTCGAACGCTGGTTACGGGCCTGGTCCTGCCGGTGGCAAACGCCCAAGTCGAAGTGGTCGAGGTGGCACTTCGAAAGGCCCACACCACGC
>JBCCQY010000232.1:0-10928 GCA_039208735.1 Myxococcota bacterium
GGTTGCATGTCGTTCGATCCCGCCGTGGCGGTCTCTTCCCACCACGGGCCGGAACTCGTTGCGGCACTCGACGCGGTCAAAAAGGCTGCTCGGGTGTGTGAGGCCGTTCAACACAGGCTCGTTGCTGGGTCGACGCTCGAGAAGGGCGACAAGTCGCCCGTGACGGTGGCGGACTTTGGGGCCCAGGCGATCGTAAGCCATCTGTTATCGAGGTCATTCCCTCATATTCCGCTCATTGGTGAGGAGGACGCGGCCGCCCTTCGAGACCCGGCGGGTGCGGATCTCAAAGCCAAGGTGGTAGCGGCGGTTCGGGAGGTATTGCCAGACCTTTCCGAGACCGAAATCCTCGATGCGATCGATCGAGGCACGCATGAGGGCGGTCCATCGGGCACCTTCTTCACCCTCGATCCCATTGATGGAACCAAGGGTTTTCTTCGCCAACAGCAGTACGCGGTGGCGCTCGCGCTCGTAGTCGACGGACAAGTGACGCTCGGCGTGTTGGGATGCCCCAACCTGCCGGTCGACGACGCCGATCCAGCCAAGGGCCGCGGCGTGGTCGCCTGGGCGGTGCGCGGCGAGGGGGCTCGTGTCAGTCCGCTCGGTGCTACGGCGGTCGATCCCTTGTTCGTCACGGAAATCGCCGATGCGGCCCAGGCTCGATTCTGTGAGTCGGTCGAGTCCGGCCACAGCGATCAATCCACGTCGGCGAAGATCGCGTCGCGGCTCGGCATCACCGCCGAGCCCTACCGCATTGACAGCCAGTGCAAATACCTGGCCGTGGCCCGCGGCGACGCGTCGATCTACCTCCGGCTGCCCACCCGAGCGGACTACGTCGAAAAGATCTGGGACCATGCAGCCGGGCAGTGCATCGTGGTCGAGGCCGGAGGACGGGTCACCGACGTGGAGGGCAAGGATCTCGACTTTGGACAGGGCCGTCGCCTCGAGCGCAACCGGGGCGTCATCGTGACCAACGGAAAGCTTCATGAGCCGGTGCTTGCCGCGGTCCAGGCCGAGATGGGTCCCTGAGCAAACGTGTCGTGAAATGTCACTGACTTGAACGGACGAGCCGCCACTCCGTCTCCTTTGGCCCAACCGAAGACGGAGATCGGATGTTCTCGCTGCTTGCCTTGTCCCTGTTCTCGAGCCCTGCGGCGGCCCATCATGGCCGTGCGCTCATCGACATCGACAATGACCTGCGGGCGCCGGTTTCGGTGTGGGTCGACGGGGTGTCGGTCGGGACCGTAGCGCCATTCCAGCGCGTGGCGTTCTCGGTGCGTCCGGGCGCCCGTGACATCGAAATCGTGCAGGCGCATCGCAACTGCTTGCTCACGGCGGATTACGTCCACCTTCCTCCGGGTTCGGAAGTGAACTACGAACTCGACCGTGGCTGTGGTCCCCGCCCCGTCGCGTTTGTGGCGCGGGGGCCGCGAGGCGGTGGGGTGGCCGTCACGTGGACGCCCCAGACCTTTCGCATCGTTCGTCACCGGGGCCCGGTCCGTGGTCCGGTGGTGGTTCGTCGACCCTATGGCGCCGTTGCGCCGCGGCGCCGCACGGTCGTCGTGGGCGCTCGGCGGCGTTGGTAGGCGAACCTAGCCGCCGAGTGCGGCGAGAACCTGGTTGATCAGGTATTGGGCGCCTGCGCTGAAGAGCAGGTGCAGGCCCGTGATCACGAGCGCGTGACCAAAGTCGAACCGGAGCCGACGCTTCACTACGAGGGTGGCGAAGAGGACGGCCAGACCCAAGCCAAGTCCGGTGGCGAGCCAGCCGCCGACGAAGAACTTCATCACTGCGCCCACCGAATATGCCCACGCCACCGACGTGAACTTGTACGTCACAAGCGCGAAGAGACCCGTACCGAGCGCCCGCCCGAAACGGGGCGCCGGATCGCCCGTGAGAGCCACAGCGGTCTGCATGAGCCAGCCCTGAAGCAAGGCGATGGCCACGAGGGCAACGAGGGTGAACATGTTCGACCTCCATGAGAGATGGCGGTCCAACACTTCGGGACCGACCGACACACCTTCACAACGTAGCCGAAGTGAGGCCGCCAACCCAAGTCCGAAAAGGACCGTCCTGCCCTTTGACCAAGTTTGACACCGGGCCCTCGGCCACGACGAGGTCGTTGCGAATCCCGAATCCTGCCCGCTTCGTTAGACTGCGGCGATGATTCGTCCCGCGACGCTCCGCACCCCACGTCCTCTCGCAGCCCTCGGCCTTGGCCTATTGCTGTGGTCGGTGCTCGCATGTAGTGGCGCAAGCGGCTTTTTCGGCCCCAAGTTCGACAACACACCGGCATGCCGGCAGTTCGTTGACACGTACAACCACCTCGAGTGCGTGCCGGAGAACCAGCGTCTCGGCGACGACGTGTGCCCAGATTGGCTGGATCGGTCTGGGTGCGACCTCACCGAAACCTACTCGTGCTTGTTGCAAAGCGCCGTTTGTCGCGACGGGGTGCCGCATGTGGCATCCCGAGCTGAGTGCGGCGATGCGGCTTGCGATTAAGCCTGGAGGAAGCATGATCGCTTGGATGTTGCTCGCGTGCGGGATGGCCCCCACCGAAGCGCCGGTCTCTTACGACGTATTTGGGGCGCCCTTTGCTGTGCAGACGGCGGTCCCCGCCGCAACGGTGCTCGCCGATCCCGATGCCCACGACGGAGGGCCCGTTCGGATGACCGGCGAGTTGACCCAAGTGTGCCAGAAGGCCGGCTGCTGGGCGGTTGTGCAAGACGACGCAGGCCATGCCATTCGCATTACGATGAAGGACCACGCGTTCGGTATCGCCAAGGACAGCGTGGGCAGGGCATGCGACGTCGAGGGCCAGCTCGTTTCGAAGCCGGTCGAAAAAAAGACCCTCGACCACTACGCCAGTGAAGGCGGTGGGACCCACCCCGAAGCGGGGCAGGAAAAGGCGTGGCAGCTCGTCGCTACCACGGTGGCGGTGGCCAAGTAGCGGTGTGCTACTTGGCGGGGGTGGTGTCGAGCAACACGACCGTCGAGGTGACGGGAAGGTTGACGGTACCCACCAGCTCGCCCTTCTCGACGGTGAGGGTTCCCGCGTCGAGCCACGTGCTCGTGATGTAGTCGCCCACGATGACCGAAAGCGTCGAGCCGTCCTTCAGGCCGTAGTCGTTCGCAAACGTCATCGGGATGTCGACGAGGGCGTGGTGATCGAAGGGATCGAGGAACCACTGCGCCACGACGGTGCCCTCTTCACCGTCGACGGGAACCCACTGGTCTTCCGTGAGACGGACGCCCGCAACTTCCTTCGCATCTGGCACGAAGGTGGGGGGCTTGAGGTCGCCGGCGGCGAGTTCGATGGTGAGTCCGGTTCCCACCGCCAACGGGGCCGCCGTGCCGGGTAGGGTTACGGCCGCGTCGAGCGACGGCATCACGAAATCGACCTCACGGATCGTCTCGGTCTCGAAGATCACGGGCGCAAAGGCCGTAGCAAGGCGCGACGTATCGCCCACCGGGGCGATCACCTCAAGGGAGTGCCAGTCGACGGCCACCTTGGTGAAGCCGAATTCCCCGTTGTCGTCCGCCGTGGCGAAGCGACACTCGGGTCCACGGCAGAAGCGAACATCAGCTCCCGATACAGCGGCGCCATTCGCATCGACGACCGAAACCTCAAGCGAGGCCGAAAGGTCCTCGCTGGGGCCAGGGTCCGGGTTGTCTGTCTCCTCCATGGGCATGCCGGTTTCTTCCGGTTCAACCATGTCGCCGGTACAACCGATGAGCGCGACCCATCCAATCCAACGCATGAGCGATCCTCCAGGTCTCCCGTTCTACCCTGTCGGTTGGCCGACCCACAACAAGCCGATGTCGGACCAGGCCCTCAGGGCTCTGTGAAGGTATGGTGCTGGGCGTGATCGTTCCCATCCCTGTCATGGATCTGTGGTTTCCTCATCCGTCGAATGCTGACCCCAACGGTCTTCTCGGCGTAGGAGGAGATTTGTCACCCGAGCGGCTCGAACTCGCGTACCGGATGGGGATTTTCCCCTGGTATTCGGATCCGCAGCCGATCCTTTGGTGGTCACCAAATCCGCGAATGGTGCTTCCCACTCATGAACTCCGGGTACCCCGCAGCTTGGCCAAACGCATTCGGCAGCAGCGCTTTGAGATCAAGTTCGACACGGCCTTTTCCGAGGTGGTCAGGCGATGTGGGATCACGCCTCGCCCCGGTCAGGAGAGCACGTGGATCACCGACGAAATGCACGCTGGCTACGTCGGGCTCTTTGAGCGGGGTCTTGCGCACTCCATCGAGGCCTGGGCGGACGGAAGTTTGGTGGGGGGGCTGTACGGTGTCGCGGTAGGCCGCTTGTTTGCCGGCGAATCGATGTTTGCGGATCGCCCCGACGCCTCGAAGGTCGCCTTTGTTCATCTCGTCCGGCAGCTCATTCGCTGGGGGTTTCCGCTCGTTGACTGCCAGGTGTATACCCAGCATCTCGAGCGATTTGGCGCTCGCGAGGTTTCACGTCAGGAATACCTGACGCAGATCGCGCGTCTGGTTGACGAGGAGGGTCGTCCGGGCCCATGGACCTTCGACCCGGACTTCGAGTGTCGAGGATGATCGAGGACCGGGTTACCTCGCCGTGTCCGCGGTCGGGGCCTTACCCGGCTCGATCCGAGAGACAATCGAGGCTCTACGAGCGACTGTGAGAAAACGGTACACTGAGCTGCGTTCAGGGGAGCACGGGTCGGATGACTGAGCAGGAACTCGACGCCTTCCTTGCCAAGGTAAGGCGCGCTCGACTGGTCGATTACCTCGATCCGCTTGGCGAGACCGCCCAGAATGCCTTCGAGCGGCGCCTTTCGTGGGCTCGGGTCACCCAGCATGACCCCGCTTATGCGGACGAAGCGAGGTTTTTGCTCGATCATACCGAAGCGCTCCGCGATGTGTTGCGCGAAGAACTCGTGCAGGACGACTGGGTCGAAGATGCGTCAGCGGGAAGCGAATTCACCGGGGGCCAGCCTGTCGCCCGGAGAAATCTGCTCACCGAACGTGAACGCGTCACCACCGTGTTTGGGACCGAAGATCTCTCGGAGGAACCCGAGAGCACGCAAGACTACCTCGAACCTGCCATTCACGACCCCGACGATGAACCTACTCGGGTCGGCGAGGACCACGCAGAACCCGCCCGTCGGGTGGCCGCTCCTTCCGAATCCCTGGTGTCGTTCGATGAGGATCCGGATGACGTGCTCACGACGGTCGGGCCCTTGGCCGCTCGTGAGGTCGAGGAGCTGGATGACGGTGAGGTCGATCCATTCGATGCGCCCACGACGGTAGGGGCGCCGGTCGTGCGGCCTCGACCCAGCCCTCCCCCTCCTCCGCCCCCCGCTGGGGACGACCTTTCCGAGTACGTCGAGATCGACGTGTTGGAAGAGAGTGCGGCGGAGCAGACGATGCCGCCGGAGCTGACCCACGCTCGCGCTGTCATCGAGATGGAAGACACCATTGGTCATCCGACGAGCCTCGAAGCGCTGTCGGAAGCACCGACCGGTCCGTCCGTCGACTTTGAATCGACCGCCGACTTGCCGACCGCAGCCCCCAACGCGTCGTTGGGTGGGCCGCCATTGAGTCGTGCGCCGGCCTCGGAGCCCGGCCCCCCGCCCGCCATGCGCCGGACCCCGATCGGGGCTCGTCCATCCCTCTCCGGTCGACTGCCGGACCTCAGCCAGCCTTCACCGTCCTCGCGGGGCCTTTGGGTAGGCGTCGCGATCGCGATGCTCGGGGTTGGGTTTGTGTCGATCGTCGCCGGGGTCTTGGCGGTGCTCTTGTTCCGCACGGGTGACCCAGATGAATCGCTCACCATCGAGAAGGTCGGAGAGCCTGAGACCCTCGCTGCGGCAGAGGCCGAAGAGGCAGCGATGGAACCGGAGCCGGAGCCCGAGCCGGAGCGGCTCGTGATCGAGCCCGAGCCCCCGCCCGCGACCCCCCCCACCCCCCAAACCGAGCCCGAGCCCGCACCTCCTGAGCCCGAGCCCGAGCCGGTGCAAACGGCCGAGCCCGAGCCCGAGCCAGAACCTGAACCTGTGACACCGCCGGAACCCGAACCGGAGCCAGCGCCGGAGCCGGAGCCGGAGCCGGAGCCTGTGGCGGCCGCTGAGCCCGAGCCGCCTGAAGAGCCCCAAGGCAAGCCTTCTGCCGATCTGGCGCTCGTGGAAGCCCTGGGCGTGGAGGAGGATGCCGTTGCGGCGGCGCCCGAGCCCTCCCCGGAGCCCTCCGACGAGGGAACGCCAGGGTTGTTCCCTCCGCCGTCCGAGGCGGCAGGCACGCCGGATCCAGGCACTGCGGTGGCAAGCAATGCGCCATCCGTGACGCCAGACCCTGACCCGGTCGAGCCGACGACCGCTCCCACACCTCCGCCGCCTGCGATCGATGTGACGGGACTCTGGATCGGTGCGGGCGACAACCGAAGCTTCAAGCTCACGATTCGTTCCCAAGATGGCGAGTCGTTCAGTGGGCTGGTCGAGCTTCAAACCGAAGATGGAAGCTGGACCCAGCGCCCGGTCACGGGCAAGGTCGATGGGGCCACGATGTCGTTCTCAGGCGGGTCACTCGCCTTCCGAGGCACCGTCAATCGCAACCGGGCCAGCGGCACCTACACCACGGAAGGGGGCGGAGGGGCGAAGACCTGGTCGGTCATTCGCTAGGGCAGATCGACCTGCGACAGCACCTTTGACAAGAACATCCGCCGGTCCGTGCGGACCTTGCCGTTGGTCCGCATCGCTGAGACCTCCTGGTCAACGCCCATTTCCTCAAAGCCCATGGCCTTGTACATCTCGCCCGATGGGGTGTGGCTCGTGCTCACGCGCAAAACCACGTGGCTGTATCGTTCGTCATCGATGAGCCGTAGGCGTTCACGAACCAAAGCACGGCCAATCCCTAGGCCCCGGAATCGCTCCAATACCCCCAACTCAGCGAGGTAGAAGGTGTGGGGGACCGGGACGAGTCCGGCCAGGTGATTGGCCACAGACGGCATCGTCGACAGGGGAGTGGCTGCGGCTAGCGCCACTACTTGGGAGTTGCCCCGGGTAGCCACCAGGACGATGTTATCGTCGAGGCTGACAAGCCTCTGGAACACCCCTTCCGCTTCGCTTGGGTAGAAGCGTTCGAAGTAGGGAAACCCGCTGAACACGGTCTGGTAGGTCCCCACAAACCCGGCTCGCCAGCGCGTGACGTCTTCGGGCGCCCGGATGCGGCGAATGGCGATTCCGTTCAACTCGGCGAGTGGCATAGCCCCATCATGGCGCAAACGGACTAGCCGAGCCACCACCGGGTGGCCCGGGTGCTTCCCGTTCGGGCGACCACCCCCAGGATCTCCAGCTCGACGAGTTCGCGACGAACGAGGATCGGGTCGAGATCGAGTGTGGTCGCAAGCTGCTTTGTGCTCGCGCCATCTTCGGCGTCGGCCAACAGATTGACGAGACGTTCGCCAAGATCATCTTCTCGCTCGGCCTTTTGTGGCTTCGGCTCTGGAATGGCAATGGGTTTCGCCACGATGGGAGTGCTGGGCCACGCAGGGTGAGCGCGCCGGACCCGCTTGGTGCGACGACCGCGCGCAGGCTCCGCCAGCGCGAGTTCGATCGCCGCGGCCGAGCCCGCTTCGTACAGCGGAGCGAAGGTCTTCAGCAGATCTCCGTTGCCGGGTAGGGGACCAAGTTCGAGCAATCCTGGCGGGTACGGACCGTCCTGCCGAACCGAGATGGAAAAGCTTGGAGCTCCTCCAGGAGAGGCAAACCAATCTCCCGGAGGGGGAGTCTCATCTCGATTGGCCCCGTTGCTCGGCGAGCGAGAGGTATCGCCCCAACTGCGCCGCAGCTCAGCGATGAGCTGCTCTCGGGGACGTCCCCGCAATGCGAAGAGCAACAAAGGCTCTCCCTCAAGGGCTTCCGCGATCAAGTGATGGACCGCCGCACCGTGCGCGCAAGGCACGGCATAGTCGCCGCAATCGCAGTCCCCGTCGAGCTCTCCGGGTTCCGGAAATAGCTTGACGCCTTGGGACTGAAGAGCCTTGAGGAATGATGCGTTGATGTCTCCCTCAACGAGAGCAGCCAAGCGATCGAGCCGCTGACGGAGCACATCGAGGACGGCTTTCCATTCGTCCTCGTCGTAGGTGCGTATGCGCACCGTAGGTCGATGGATCATCGAACCATCTTCGACCTCGGCGTAAACCGTTCCCGGCGCGAAATCGATCGACCGCACTCGGCCCGATTTGGCGAGGGTTCGTCCACGCCGCATGCGTCCTTGCATACGTTCATCATCCGCTCGAACCGCAGACAGCCAACGCTTGGCAAGCGGACCCAGCGGACGATTGGATGTACGAATTCCTTCAGTGATCATGCGACGTGATCCTCGGATTTCGGGTCCTGGGCCAACATGACCAGGGCACGCAGTTGGTCGTCGTCCAGTTCGGTGACCCAACGTTCACCGGAGCCCACGACCGTACGGAAGAGTTCGCGTTTTTCGTCCAGGAGCTGGTCGATTCGCTCTTCCAAGGTTCCCTCGCACACCATCTTGTGCACCATGACGGTTTGGTGTTGACCAATTCGATAAGCACGGTCGGTGGCCTGGTCTTCGACCGCAGGATTCCACCAACGATCGTAATGCAGTACGTGGGTGGCGCGAGTCAAATTCAACCCCGTTCCACCGGCTCGAAGAGACACGATCAGAACGGGTGCAGCCATCGCATCTTCCTGGAAGGACCTCACCATTGCATCGCGCTGCTGGATGGGGGTTCCGCCATGGAGGAAGGGGACGGCCACCGAAAGCAATTCCGTTAAGTGGGCGCGAAGAAGATCACCCATTTCTCGATACTGGGTGAAGACTACGGCGCGATCTCCGCAATCGGCAATCGATTCGATCCGCTCAGTCAGTCGATCCAGCTTCCCGGAACGTCCCGGCAAGGTCATATCTGGGTTGTCGACGCGCTTCTTAAGGAACTGAAGCGGATGGTTGCAGATCTGCTTGAGCGCGGTGAGCATGGCGAGCACCTGGCCGCGTCGTTCAAGGTCGCTGGCCTGGGCGATCTCTTCCATGGCCCGATCGACCTCTTCCCGGTAGAGTCGCCGCTGCTCGGTCGTGAGCATGCAGTATTCGCGTCGCTCGACCTTATCTGGCAGGTCATCGATGACGTTGGGATCGGTTTTCACCCGGCGCAATAGGAACGGGGACACCGTGACCCGCAGTTTCGCGGCGACCTGATCGTCACCGAAACGCTCGACGGGAACCGCGACCTCGCGAAGGAATGTACGTCGCGCACCCAACAAGCCGGGCACGAGGAACTCCATCACCGACCAAAGTTCTTCGAGGCGATTTTCAACGGGGGTTCCCGTCAGCGCGATGCGTTGGCGGGCAATGAGTTGTCGGGCGGCCTTCGCACGCTGGCTATCCGGGTTCTTGATAGATTGGGCCTCGTCGAGGGCCATGATGTCCCAAGGAATTTGACCCAACTGCTCAACGTCTCGAACGAGGAGTCCGTAGGTGGTCAGCACGACGTCAACGTCGCCCAGCGATTCCTCTTCTCGGCCATGTCCGTGCCATCTTAGGAATTCGAGGGCCGGAGCGAACCGGGCCAGTTCGCGTTCCCAGTTGCCCAACACGCTGGTTGGGCACACCACGAGCGAGGGCCGAGGTTCGAGGTGTTCGTTATCGGCGCGCGACAACAGGTGCGCAATGAGCTGGATGGTCTTGCCGAGCCCCATGTCGTCCGCCAACAGTGCGCCGAGACCCAGCTCGCCTAATGTGGACAACCAGGCGTATCCGCGACGTTGATAGCCTCGCAGCGTCGCATTCAACCGCTCGGGAGCCGGAAGATCAGGTGGCTCACGGATCGCATCGATCAAGTTGGTCAGATTCGTGTCGGCAATGACCTCGACGCCGTCGTACTCTCCCGTCAAGACCGCGCGTAGCGCCACCGGCAACGGCATAGACCCGCGCTCCGAAAGGTCGCGGGGCAGCCGTACAAGATCTGCTGGATCGAAGAACACCCAACGCTTTCGCCACTTCACGATCGGTTTGTCGGCGGCGATGATCTCGGCAAACTCGTCACCGGTGAGGACCCGGCCGTTGACGAGAACTTCCCACGAAAAACCCAAGGCATCTTCGAGGGGTTCACCCGTGCGCGAACCCAGTCGAATCCGGGCCTTGAGTCGTTGTTGACCCGAACCCTGGAACTCCTTGGGCAGCGACACCAAGAATCCGGCTTGTTCAAGCGCGCGACGGCCCTGGTCGAGGAAGGCCCACGCCTGATTGGCGTCGAGCGACAAATCACGGGGTTCGGCACCGGCAAGGCAGTCGCGCAGCACCGAGTGGAGCTGGGCTGCCCGTGCGAGTCCCCGCAGGGCAGCTTCGGCGGGCCGCGGATACGTGTGGGCCCCGATGGTCACGGCACTTCCAGCGCGCCACGCCGGAACCAACGGCACTGAGGTTTCGGCGTCTCCTGGGGGGTGCAACCGAAGTTCGAGGGGGAAGGTACCATCGCGATCGCGAGGCAATTTCAGCGCAAAACCCACCCGGGGGGTGGGAGCTTCTGCCGCCGCGGCCCACGCGGCAATCCGTTCGGGCATGGCTTGCCAACGCGCGTCGCGAAGGGCGAACGACGCGTCGTCATCGCGTAGACCGTCGGCCCACGCCCGCATCCATCCTCGACTCGGTCCCGGATAGGCACGTTGCCGATACAGCACGTCCACCACGGAATCGAGGAAGCGTCGCAAGACTTCTGTGGAGGGACGAAGTCGCAATGGACGGGTGCCCGCAGGTTCGGCCCGGGCAGCCGCGGGGAGCGCGTCCGCAAGGAGGTCTACGCGGCTTCGATCCGCCGGTCGGGTCAGCAATGCCGCCCACCGGGCTCGCCCATCCTTTACGGTTGGCACCACCCGTTGATATGCCGCCAATTCGAGTCCTAGTTTTGCGGCTAGAGAAAAGCAAC
>JBCCQY010000233.1:0-10915 GCA_039208735.1 Myxococcota bacterium
CGTTGTTCGAGCACTCGCAACAGTGCGGGCTGCAGGTCGAGGGGGAGTTCGCCCAGCTCGTCGAGGAAGATCGTGCCCCCGTGGGCTTGCTCAAAGACGCCCGCGCGAGCCGCTACGGCCCCCGTGAAGGCCCCCCGCTCATGCCCGAACAGCTCGGACTCGATCAGGTTGCGTGCGACCGCTCCGCAGTCGAACACAATGAACGGCCCCTCGCTGCGTGACGACCGGTTGTGGATCGCCCGCGAGACGAGTTCCTTGCCGGTTCCCGTCTCGCCCGTCACCAACACCGTGAGTTCGGTTCGACCCACCCGTTCGAGCACCGCGAACATCTCGCGAAGCTGAAGCGACTGCCCGACGAGGTCCTCGAAACGGGTCTGCTGGGCCGGCACGATGTCGACGAACTCGTCGAGGAGCTGGAATTCGAGGTCCGACTTCCCAACTCGAAATGTCCGGTTCTCGCCGAGGAAGACTTCCTTGATGCGGACTTGTTCAACGAACGTGCCGTTGGTCGAGCCCAGGTCCCGCAAGACGATACCGTCGGCCGTGCGCGCAATCTCTGCATGCCGCCGGCTCACCGTGTCATCGGTGAGGACGAAGTGGTTCCCCTCTTGTTGGCCAATACGGATCACGTCGTGGTCGAACTGATCCTCATGGCCTGCGTCCGCTCCTGATTGAACGCGAAGGCCAATCCGCCGAAGGTGGAGCTGCCGACGGCCGGGGTCGGTCTCCGGAATGACAGAAGTGATGTCCGGCATTGTCTCCTGCTCGACCGACGTTTCGTCGGTGCCACAAGGCCAGCCCGGGAATCATACCGGGTCGGTGGACCGCGATCGCTTCATAATGCGCTGAATCGATCGGCGATCCATGCCCGCGGCCCGGGCCGCCGCCGAGACGTTGCCCGCATGCTCTTCGAGGATGGCCTCGACGTAGCGCTGCTGGAAGTCGTCGAGGAACAGTCGCCGTGCCTCCATGTAGGGCAGATCCGTACGAAGGTCCCTTGGCCCGAACGACACCCGAAGATCGCGCTTGTCGACTTCGGGCGGCGGACGTAGCAAAGCCGGCGGTAGATCCACCATCCGAATACGGCTCCCCGGGGTAAGGGCAGCCGCATAGTTCGCGACATTCTTGAGTTCTCGAACATTCCCCGGCCAAGGCCAGCGCCGCAGGTGGACGCGCACGTCAGGCTCGGGTTCTGGAGGAAGTCGTTTGCCTTCACACGCTTGCGACAAAAAATGCTCGAACAACAAATCGATGTCCTCGACCCGTTCGCGCAGCGAGGGCAACCTCAACTCGACGATCGACAAGCGATGAAACAGATCTTCGCGAAACGCACCTTGCGCGACGCGCTCCCTTAGGTTCCGCCAGCTCGCCGCCACGACCCGAATGTCGGCCTTGCGTTCGAGGGTATCGCCAACGGGACGGTAGGTGCCCTGTTCGAGCAACCGCAGCAGGCGAGTTTGAGTTTCGATCGGCAGTTCCCCAATTTCATCGAGGAAGAACGTGCCTCCCGAAGCCGCGTGCACCAACCCCTCGCGCCGCTGGTGAGCCCCCGTAAACGCGCCCCGCTCGTGGCCAAACAGCTCGGTCTCGACCAGGGATGGGGAGAGTGCCGCGCAATCGATGGGGATGAACGCCCCGTTGCGGTCGGAGTGATGATGAACCAGTCGGGCCGCCATCTCTTTGCCCGTTCCGGTCTCTCCGGTGAGCAGAACCGGCAATGGGGTGGTCGCCACTTGGGAGAGCCGGCGAACGAAGTCTTCCATCGCGGCCGAGGTCCCGAGAATCTGGGGTCCGTCCATGGGTCCGCCACTATCCGCGTCTTCGGGACGGCTGCCACCGTCCTTTGACAATCCTTCTTCCTCCAATGCTCCGTGGATCGTCCATGACATAGGCCCAAGCAGACTCAGCCTTCAGTCCAACATGCACTTCGATCTCGACTCGCTCGTACAACCCCTGGTCTACGCCCTCGTAGTCATCGAGCAGCACGAGCCGACGGACATCGAGGTTGCGGACCAACTCGCCATAGACTCGATCTGCGCCCTGAAGCGACAGCGCCGGATAGCCGGCTGGCAGATCGTAAAGACGGCCCCGTGTAGTCGCCGCAATGCGCTCACAACCGGCGAGGAGCCCCTCTTGATCCTGCCCTTGCATCAGGGTGCCATACACGAACAGCGACGTGTTCACCTGGACCTCCTGACTTTTCGGCAATAGCACTTGGCGATGGAGCGCACCGAGCCCATGGCCAACCGCTTCGAACGACGTATGGCGATCCTTCGAGGAAAGCGCCAAGGATCGTTCGACAGGAATCAGCACTACCTCGAACGAGCCTCCCGCACCAAGGTCGCGCGTAAAGCACGTCATCACTTGCGCGCCATGCGGCCGGTGGTCTTGAAGACCCCCCGGTTCAGCCTTCCCGAGCGGTTCCTGGACGATCTCGCGGTCGACCTGCGGCTGGGCCAGCCCACGATCTTCTGCCGCACGCTGTCCCTGGCTCCTCTCGAAGGGTGCACGGCTCAACAGGCGCGTTCGTGGCTGATGAACGCATTTGCAAACTTCTGCCTGCTCAACACCGAGCCCAGCTCGGTACTGCGGGTCTCGAGTAGCCACGACTTTCGCGTGCTCATGAAGGAGCTGTTTCGACGGGCCGAGGCAACAGATCGGCGGTGCTTGCTCGTGCATGGCATCGACACGCTGCCCACCGAGGCCCTTCGCGATCTGGTGGCGGTCTTCGAAGACCACGTCCACCATCGTCGCGGTGCTCCGGGCTTCAACCTCCTCCTCGCCGGGCTCGAATTGCCCGAGTGGGCTGCGCATCCCGCGGTGGTGTCGCTCACCCTGCCTGACTTCTCGGACGAGGAGGCGGTGGAGGCGTTGGTGGAGCAGCTCGGCCCCGAGAACCACCTGCAGTACTCGGCTCTGGTGGCAACGGTGGGTGGAATTCCCGAAGTGATCGAAGCGCTAGGCTCCGACCGCTCGACCCACATCAATCGGATTGTGCGAGACCCCAGTGCCTTCTGGGCGGTGCTCGGCCCCCTCGCGGAGTCCCTGCGCAAGGCCCACCACGATGCCATCCAAAGGCCTGCACTCGCCGATCGGCTGCGGAGCCTCGCGACGCGGGGACCCCTCGCTCCCTACCCCGAGCTCGATGACGCACTTGCTCAAGTCGGTTTGGTCGAGACCTCAGGCCAGACGCCAACGATGCTTACGACCGCGCTTCGAGCCCCCGTTCTCGCCGACCTGATTCTAAGTCCCGAGATCAGCTCTTAAAAGGTCTCCTCTGGGAGTACTCACGAATGAGAGGAGGCTGTGTGCTCTTCTTTGTCCTCGCGTGCCGTCAGGCGCTTGTGCCAGAGCCAAGTTCAGACCCTACCGAGCCTGTGGTCGAACCGACCTCGACCACCCCTGCGCCGTGTGACGAGCCAGGGGTGCCTGAAATCGTAGAGGTGCAGACCACTCAACCTTGGCAAGAGAACGAGGCCTTGGTCACGGTGCGCCTTTCGAATCCCGCCCGCGTGGCGGTCGTCTGTACGCATCCCGACGATCCAGAGGAACGGCATCTCGTCGAATCTGATGGCGCCCTTCAGACCCACGAACTCCGCCTCGCCGGACTCCTTGCCGACACGACCTACGACTGTCGCGCGGCCGCAGTCTGTCCCGCTTCGAGCGCGCCACAAGGGTTCGCGCTGTCCACCGGAGCCCAGGCCCCCGGGTTTTTCGCAATGGTGCCGCAGTCACTGGGCAACCACGGCATGGAGTACATCCTGCTCAACCAGACGCCGGACTGCGCAGACCAGTTCCAGCGCCTCGTCGTGGCGGATCGCGAAGGACGGGTGCGTTGGTGGTACCGAACCACGCCATTCGTCGGAAAGTCCATCGATTTTCGCTACCACGGAGCGAACCAATTCGCGTGGGGCGGCGGCTGGGCCCCCAAGAGCGACGCCCGACCTCGCAAGGTCGACCTCTACGACGGCGAAGTCTACGACAGCGCAGATGCCATGCCCGATGTCGCGACCTCGGAGTACCATCACGACGGCAAGCAATTGCCAGATGGACGGCTGCTCACGCTCGAAGAAGAACCGGTCGCGACTGGGTTTGGCAGCTTCACCGGGTTCCGAGTGCGACGGATCGACCCCAACACCAACACCGTGGACTTCGAGTACTCGAGTCAACGGGCCTTTGACGAAGGGCATTTGCCCCCCGGCTTCGGCGACGCTTGGCACGCCAATTGGGTCGATATCGTCGACAACACGCTGTACGTCAGTCTCTGCTTCCTGTCACGGGTCATTGCCATCGACGTCAGCACCGGGGACTTCCGTTGGAGTTTTGGGCCCGATCAGGACTTCGACCTGTTCGATGTTCAGGGCAAAGAACTCGGGTCAGACGAGTTCACGGAGTGCCAGCACGGCCTTGAAATGACGTCAGATGGTCGACTGCTGGTCTACGACAACGGCGCGTACCGCGGCATTCGCGACTACAGCCGGGCCACGGCCTACCAGCTCGACGAGGCCAACGCCCGGGCCACGCTCCTGTGGACCTGGACTGAGCCCGATTGGTTCGAGACCACCTTGGGGTCCATCGATGAACTGCCCAGCGGGCATGTGCTCATCGGTGCCGCCCATGCGGAGTGCTTCACCTCAAATCCAGGCGACCGGACCACCATTCTCGAGTTCGATCCTGTGTCCGGCGACAAGTTGTGGGAGCTTCGCTACAAAAACGAGTTCGGCTCATCCTACCGAGCCGACTGGGCTGATGCCTGCACGCTGTTTGGCAACGCGAAGTACTGTCCTGACGTTGCCTTACGAATCGCGGAGCTGGCCTCGGTGTTCGAGCCTACGGATCGCTGAACTCGAAGTCGATCTCGTCGCCGAGTTCTTCTTCGAGGTAGGCCTTGAGCTTCTTTTTCATGCGCGCCTCGATCTGGCGAATGCGCTCCTTGCTCACGCCAAAATGTTCACCGAGGGACGACAGGCTGACCGGGTCGCTCGCAATCATGCGTTGTTCCCAGATCATCTTCTCGCGTTCGCCCTTGACCTGCTCGGCCGCAAATGTGGCCAGCTTTTCTTGGACGATGCCCGAAAGTTCGCTTCGTGCAGCGGAATCTTCCGGGTCGTTCGCGTCGGTCTCGGGAACCACCTCGGAAAGCGTGCGGCCTTCCGGATCATCGCCGGCTGGGGCATGAAGCGACAACGCCGGAGCCCGCATGTGCCGGTCCACCGCGTCGACTTCTTGTTCGGATACCCCTAGATTCTCGGCGATGAGGCGGCTCGTAGGGTTCGTGCCCTCGCGCAACAGACGGTCGCGCTCCTTTTGCAGCTGAAAGAACAGCTTCCGGCCGGCTCGGGTGCTTCCCAACCGTACGAGGCGGAAGTTGTCCAGTAGAAACCGCAAGATCATGGCACGAATCCAGTACTGAGCGTAGCTCGAGAACCGAATTTCCCTGGATGGATCGTAGCGTGAGAGGGCCTCGACCAACCCGACGTTCCCTTCCTGAATGAGGTCGAGAACGTTGGCCCACTGGCGGTGGTACTGAAACGCAATTTTGATGACCAGCCGCAGATTGGCAGTGACGAGGCGTTCGGCGGCCTCCCGGTCCTCCCCTCCGGAATCGACAAACCGGTTCGCGTAGACCTTTTCTTCCTCGGCCGACAGCAGCGGGTACCGTCGCACTTCGCTCAAGTAGAAGTTGAGGAGGTCCTTGGACCGGGTCCCCGCGGGCGGGGCTTTTAGGGAGGGCAGGCCGGCGGGCAGCTTGCGCTGGACCGGATGGGACTCCGGCTCCTCAACCTCGCCCGGCTCTTCGTTCGGCATCAGGTTTCCCTCCGGCGGCGGCGCCGCAACACGGACGCAGCCCAATCATCCGCGGTCAAGATCCGCAAGGCGGATTCGGTGCCCGCGAGGAAGGGTGTCCCCGGCGTTTCGGCCTCGGGAACCACTGGTGCGCCCGACAGGTCCCGTATCACGAGCCCTGTCTCACGGACGAGCAATACCCCACAACCGACGTCCCACAACGCCCATGAGGGCATGGCGGTCAGCACCCCACCCCCAGATGCGACAAGCGCAAGATGTGCGGCTCCCGATCCCAAAGCCCGGACCTTTCCGGGCCACGGCACGGGTCCCGCCAAGTGAAACCGCGACGGAGCCAAGAGGATGGACTCGGGGCCAACCGCCGCATTGAGGTCGGGTTGGAGCCGCTCCTCATTGCGCCAGGCCCCTTGGCCTTTCGCCGCGTACCAAAACTCGTCGAGTCGAGGCACGTAGAACGCCCCAACCTCGAGTTCTCCATCGCGAACTCGGCAAATCGTGGGGCCCCAATAGGCGAGTCCTCCCACGAACGCACTCGTTCCATCGATGGGGTCAACGTGCCATACACCACCATTCGCTTTCGGCTCCACACGGGTGCCTTCTTCGGCGACGATCCCATCTTCGGGAAATGCGCGTTCAAGCCCTTCGACGATCAGGGCTTCGACCGCGCGGTCACCGGCCGTAACCAGAGAACCATCACGCTTGTGTTCTGGTTTGGCCTCGCGAAAGTGGCGCATCGCCAGATCACCGGCGAGCGAGAGCAGCCGGTGTAGCTCTCGGGCGAGCGCAGAATCCATGCGTGCGGCATAGCTGAATTTCGGGTGTGTCGCGATGGTGCGCGGTGTCTCACAAGTCAAACCTACGAATCGAAGGACCACTTAGGCGATGGGGCCCCGAGGTCGCCCTGGTCACGATGTCCGAGCCGCCGGGTCGCCTTGCCATGGTGTTTGGGCCACCGGTCCTCGATCCAGCCGCCATGGCCGAGGTGGAGCGCCATGCACGGGCCTTCGTCGCGGTCGACACCCCGGGTTTGCTGCCCTTACGTCGGGTCGATCAGATCAAGGGCCGCGTGGGGTTTGGTTACGACGTGCCGGACGGCGCTTCGCTGGCGGCACTAACCCAGGTTCGGCCAATCGTTCCGCCGGCAGTGGCCGCCGAGATCCTCTGTCAGGTCGCACGGACCCTGGTCGATCTCGACAGCACCGCGACCGCCCATCCCGGTCCCACCAAGTCCGACGTGTTGATCGACCTGGCGGGCATGGTGAGCCTCGCCGGATTGGCAGGCCCCCAGCCGCCTGATGCGGATGGGATCGAGTCGGCGTTGGTGTTGCGACTGGGTCGATTGCTGGCCGAGATGCTGCTGGGGACCTCATGGTCCTCCGAAGCCACCGCACCCGCCCACGAAGCTGCAATCCAGCGCCTCCTGGCCAAGCTGGAAGGGCGACCCGGCCCTCAACTCGAGCCTGCCTACGGACAGTTGATCCGCGATCTTCTGGCCTGGGAACCCTCCCACCGGCCCTCCTTGGCTACCGTGGTGGACATCTCTCGGGCCCTTGCGGCAGGGCCCACGGGTGAGCCCCTCGAACGGTGGACCCGCCACACCTGGCGGCTCCTCAACCGGGAGCCCGGCCAGGATCCTCCAAGGCGGACGGGACAGACCGATCCCTTCGTTCAGGACCCCGACGCCGTCGATCGCCCGACCCAGCCCACCGATGAAACCGAAGATGTCTCAATCGACGCCGCGATCGAAGAGGACACCGCGGTCTCCGAGCATGCAGCCCCGCCTCAGCCGATCCTCGAACAAGGCGCCATTCCCGTGGGGGTCGGTCCTCCCCCGGAGGCGCTGAAGCCGGTGACCCTTCCCGAGGGATTTCTCGAGCCGACCCACGCTCCTGCGCCTCGTCCACGCAAAAATCCACACGAGACCCTGTTCATGGTGTCGGTGTGGTTCGTGGTGATCTCGGGATTGGCCCTCGTGGTGGCGCTCGTACTCATGGCTGGCGCCGCCTGAGCTGACCTGGCCTTGTCAACCGCGCGGGATTCGTTACCTTCCCGAGGCACGGTGGGTGTAGCTCAGTTGGTTAGAGCACTGGATTGTGATTCCAGGGGTCGTGGGTTCAAGTCCCATCACCCACCCCATAACGGGCCTATAGCTCAATTGGTAGAGCACCGGACTCTTAATCCGTTGGTTCCAGGTTCGAGTCCTGGTGGGCCCATTTAGACGCATTCCCATGGACTGACAGATGAAGGTGGATGTCGAGTCGGTCGGGTCCTTCCAAAGGAAGGTCACGTTCCTCATCGAGCGCCCGCAGGTCGAAGCTAAACTCGACCGCGCGTATCGCAACCTGGCCAAGAGCGCCCGAATTCCTGGCTTTCGAGCCGGGAAAGCCCCTCGTAGAGTGTTGGAAGCACACTATGGGGAGCGCGTCGAGGCAGATGTCGCCAACGAGCTCATTCAGAGCGCGTGGCGCGACATCTACGACAAGGGCGACCTCAAAGTGGTTGGCCAACCCAACGTCACCGATTCGGGCTCGGTCGCTGATGCGGAGGGCTTCCGCTTCGTGATCGACGTCGACGTGCAGCCGGAGATCACCGTCGAAACCTACAAAGGTGTCGACGTGTACTTCCCGCCGTCCGACGTGACCGAGGACGAGATCTCGGCCGAGGTGCAAAAGCGCCTCGAAGGCCACGCCCACCTGGCTGAAGTCAAGGATCGCCCCGTTCAGCGCGGCGATATGGCGGTGGTCGAGCTGCACGCGTTCGATGGCGACAATGAAGTTGCGACCGAACTCGGCACCATGGTGCGGACCGAGGGCGACCCCTACTACCCCGGCATCGAGCCCTTCCTCGAAGGCCTGGGCGTCGGAGAAGAGAAGGAAGGTTCGGTGACCTTCGGCGAAGACGCGCGCAACGAAGACGTGGCGGGCCGAGAGCTGAAGGTGAAGGCCAAGGTTGTGGGCCTGCAGCATTACCAGCTGCCCGAACTCACCGATGAGATTGCCACCGACACGTTGGGCTACGAGGGTGGAATCGAGGGCATGAAGTCGGCCCTAAGCCAGGGCTTGCAGGACCAAAAGCAGGAGCAGGCTCGCAATCAAGCCCGGGCCAACCTGCTCGAGGTTCTCATCGAGAAGAACCCGTTCGAGGTGCCGCAGGGCATGGTCGACCGCAGCCTCGACATGCTGCAGTCGCAGCTTCGGCTCATGGAAGCTCGCTCGACCGGCCGTGACCCGAAGACCATCGGATTTTCCGACGCGCAAGTTGCGGATTTGCGTCAACGCTCGGTGTACGCCGCGAAGGCCGGCCTCATCCTTGACTGGGTGGCCGACGCCGAGTCCATCGAGATCTCGGACGAGGACGTCGCCACCACGCTCAACCAGAGCGTCGAGGCGATTCGAGCCTACCCCGAAGAGCAACTCGACGACATCCGGGGTGAAGTCCGGCAGGAGAAGGCGTTGGATTGGCTGCTCGAGCAAGCCAACATCCTCGACACTCCGCCGGCTGACGCCACCCCATCCGAGGACTCGTCCGACGGGGAGTGACCCTGCCTGGCCAGGGAGGTCGCAGGGTTCCGGGGCCGTGGTTACGGTGCCGAAAACACCCATGAGGACTGGCCATGGACAAGCCTTACGATCCGATGATGTACACCCCGTTCGTGACGGAGGTGACGCATCGCGGTGAGACCCGCAGCGACATCTGGTCGCGCCTCCTCGTCGATCGGATCGTCTTTCTCGGCACTCCGATTGACGACCACATTGCCAATTTGATGGTTGCGCAGTTGCTGTACCTCGACTCGCAGGACCCCGATAAGGACGTTCATCTTTACATCAACAGCCCCGGGGGCTCCGTCTCGGCCGGCTTGGCGATCTACGACACGATGCAGCACATCCACGCCGACGTGTCGACGATTTGTGTCGGGCAGGCGGCCTCGATGGGCGCGGTCTTGCTGGCCGCAGGCGCCAAGGGCAAGCGTCGGGCGCTCGAGCACTCTCGCATCCTCGTCCACCAGCCGCTGTCCGGCATTCAGGGCCAGGCCACCGACATCGACATTCAGGCCCGCGAACTGCTGCGCCTACGCGATGTGTTGAACAATGTGCTTTCGCGCCATACGGGCCAGCCTCTGGAGCGCATCCAGAAGGACACGGAGCGGGATCACATCATGACGGCGGCCACCGCTTTCGAGTACGGTCTTATCGACGAAGTGATCGCCCCCGGCGAGTCCGACGACGAAAAGGAAGAGTGAGCGAGACGCCTGACGGAGGGCCCGTGAGACGCAAGTCGACCAACGGCAAAGACCTCTGCTGCAGCTTCTGCGGCAAGTCCCAGAAAGAAGTACGGAAACTCATCGCAGGGCCGTCGGTCTATATTTGTGACGAGTGCGTCGAACTCTGCAACGACATCATCACCGAGGAGTACGAGCGCGAGGACTTTTACTCCACGCGAGGACTCGTTCCGAAGCCGAAGGAAATCTACACGTTCCTCGATGAGTACGTGGTGGGACAGGACCGCGCAAAGCGGATTCTCTCCGTTGCTGTGCACAACCACTACAAACGAATCGACTCCCGGGCCGGGGTCGACGATGTCGAGCTGCAAAAGTCGAATGTGCTCCTCATTGGGCCCACGGGCTCGGGCAAGACGCTCCTCGCCCAAACGCTCGCCAAATTCCTCAACGTTCCATTCACGATCGCCGATGCCACGAGCTTGACCGAGGCCGGGTACGTCGGAGAGGACGTCGAGAACATCATCCTGAATTTGTTCCAGGCGGCCGAGTACAACGTCGAGCGAACGTGCAAGGGCATCATCTACGTCGATGAGATCGACAAGATCAGCCGTAAAGGCGAGAATCCGTCGATCACCCGCGATGTGTCTGGCGAAGGCGTACAGCAAGCTCTGCTCAAGATCATCGAAGGGACGGTGGCCAATGTGCCCCCCAAGGGCGGGCGCAAACACCCCCAACAGGACTTCCTGCAGATCGACACGACGAACATCTTGTTCGTGTGCGGCGGCGCCTTTGTGGGGCTCGACAACATCGTCGAAGCCCGATTGGGCAAACAGCAGGTCGGCTTCGCCACCGAAGCCAAGGGCAAACGACGGTGGACGAGCGACGACTTGC
>JBCCQY010000234.1:0-10640 GCA_039208735.1 Myxococcota bacterium
CCAACGTCGAAGGGGGCGGAGCCGCCTCGTGGAGATGCCGCCGCAACACGTCGCCCGGCCGCCCCACGAACGGCGGCTGGAAGGCCAGCATTTCATAGAGCAGAATGCCAAGCGAGTAGAGGTCGGTGCGTGCATTGAGCACGTCCTCTTTGATGTACTCGGGCGCCATGTACTCGCTTGGCATTCTGCTCTATGAAATGCTGGCCTTCCAGCCGCCGTTCGTGGGGCGGCCGGGCGACGTGTTGCGGCGGCATCTCCACGAGGCGGCTCCGCCCCCTTCGACGTTGGCCAACGAGGCCGTCCCTGGCTGGCTGGACCGTCTGATTCTCGACCTGCTCGCCAAGGGGCCCCACGATCGGCCTGCGTCCGGCCGCGAGGTGGCCCTCGCCTTGCGCACCGGCTCCTGGCCCATCGTGGTGTAGGGCTACTGCGCGAGCTTCCGCAACCTGGACACCGCGGCCTTCAAGCCCGCGTTGTTCGTGCGGGATGCGATGGGCTCGAGCACGTTGGCGGCTTCTGCGGGGCGACCGGCGAGCGGCGCAATGCGAATGAAGGCCGCGATGATTCGGGGGTCTGGCTTGGTGACCATGGCGATCTTCGTCACCGCATACGCCTCTTCGGCCCGTCCCTGATCGAGCAGGGTCTGGGCGTACAACAGCTGACTCTCGACATGCTTCGGATTTGCGCTGGCGACCCGCTCGAGGACCAAGATGGCGTCCGCGGTGTGTCCGGATCGACGCAACGATCGGGCGAGGGACAGGGTTGCGGCACGATCCCACGGCCGCGCGGAGACGGCCCGGGTCAGGTGGGGCACGGCGTCGGAGGGCCGTCCCGCCGCGAGGAGCGCATCGCCGGTGGCGACGGCGACGAGGTCGTTGTCGGGTGCGATGGCGGCGGCCGCGGTGAGGTCATCGACGTAGCCCGCGTCGCCTGCGGCTTGCCGCAGGAGCGCCCGGCTGAATCGCGCCATCGCGGACTTGGGAGAGGACTTGATGGCCTTGTCATGGGCCTTACGCAATTCGTGTTCGGCGGTGGCCGGTGACAGCAACGACGTCAGAGACGACGTGGTGATGCGTCGGGCGGCCAGTTCCCGGGCCCAATGGAAGGCGGCCCGCGCATCGATGGCCTGAACGTCGAGCACCAAGGCCTGTTGGGCTTGCTGTTCGGCCAGGCCAGCCTTGCCTGCGAGCAGAGCCGTGCGGGCAAGGGCATTGTGGAGAGCCAGACTCGAGCCGTGCGTGGTGAGCGCCTCGGCCAGCACGGCTTCGGCATGTCGGGGATCGAGCGTGGCGAGCATCAAGGCCAGATCGGGGGCTTTGGTCCGTTCAAACCCGTCGAACGCCACCTTTTGGGCCTTTGCCCGTTGGCCTTGCGCCAGATGCACGCGCGACAGGCCTACCCAGGCTTCGGTCAACGCAGGGTCGAGGGTCGTGGCTCGGGCGTAGCCGGTTTGGGCGGTCGTCGGATCGCCGGAAAGCTCGTCGAGGCCCGCCAGACCCATGTGCGCTCGCGCGTGATCGGGATTGAGGGAAAGCGCGTTTTGGTAGGCTTTGCGGCTCGCCGTAGGGTCCACCTCGGCCCGCCCCACGAGGTAGTGGCTGTCGGCAGTGGGGGCGGTCTTGAGGCGTTCGCGCGCATGATCGATCGCACGTTGCGTTTGACCCAACGACAGAAACACGTCGATCGCGAGTTCTTGGGCCACCACGTCATCGGGGCGGTCCGCGACATTCTGGGCCGCCACGTCGAGGGCTTCCAGGAGGCGACCCTGACGAAGGAGGGTTTCGGCGTCGACGTCGGCCCCCCAAGCCGGCGGTGTGAACCCCATCCACAGGCAGGCCAGCGCGAAGGCAATGGGAGATCGGGCCATGTTCCTCGCTCGCAGCATCTGCCTCGTCTAACGTGCTGACCGCGCCGGTTTCGTCCCGAGATGCCACCAGCCGGGGGGCGTTTACGCGACGTGGATTCCGAACACCGCATGTAGGTCGTCTGATTCGAGTCCGATTTCGCCTACCTTGGTCTCCGTTTCGAGGTCGTAGCCCACGATTCGCGTCGGATGAACCGAGACCATGGGACGGCCGCGAAGGGCTCCTCTGACCCATGCGAGCCGCGTGCGCTGGGCGGTGGCCCGGAGTCGCGTGAACCCCACCCAGGCGATGGCACCGTCAAATGCGAGGCCGCGACACCACCCAAGCGGGGGTTCCCGGTCTTCCATCCGATGCAGGTCGACCTCTCGCCGGGTCTGACGGTGAAGGTCGAGGCGGATCAATCGACCATCGACGGTGGTGAACCAGACGCCGTCGGGCCTCACCACCCCATCGTGAATCACGACATCCGCGACCCAGGCCCCCCTGGCGGATCCGTGGGCGGCGATTTCTCGGACGTCTCCGGCCGCGCCGCGTGTCACGAAGAGCGCCTCTTCCCATGCGAAGAGGTGATTGGGATGGGCGCGGCCCCGCGGGGGCTTCACCGAATGGACGCTGTCCCCCACCCACACCTCATCGCGGGCGGTCACCGCGACGCAGGGCTGCTCGCCATGACGAAGCGCGTGGTGGGCGTCGAGGTCAGGTCCTAAGGCCTCGGGTTGGCCAAAGGCTCCTCGCGCAGGATCAAACGGAACGATGGCCCCTTCGCCGCAGAGCAAGCGGCCATCCGGAGAGATGCCCTTGAAACAGCGCACTTCGGCGGAACGAGCGGCCTTTCGCACGCCCGTCGACAGGTCGACGTGCAGGGCTAGGCCTGTGTCGTAGAGGGGTCGATGATCCCGGTCGAACACGCCTGCAGGACGCGCTTGGCGGCCTCCGATCACCCACGGCATGCCAGGGCCTCGTAGGTGGCGGACCAGTGGTGCGCGATGGCCTGGGGAGCGTACGCGTCGAGCCTTCTGCGTGGCGGTGGATCTCGCCAGATCGCTTCGATGGCGCGGGCGATGGAAGCAGGGTCGGGTTGATCGATGAGAATGCCGGCCTCACCAATCATTTCAGGGATGGCGCCGATGCGGGTCGCCACCACGGGGACCCCCGCGGCGAGGGCTTCGAGAACGACCATGGGAGCTGCGTCATCGCGAGTAGGCAGCACGAGCACGGATGCGCGGGACAGCTCCGTCTGGCGACGATCTTCGTCGATCCATCCCAACTCCCGTACTCCTCGACCCGTCATGGACTCGGGACCTCGGCCGGCCAACACCAGCGTGGCGTCGGGCCAGGTTCGTCGCAGCAGCCCCAAAGCGACGACCAACGCGTGGACACCTTTGTCCTCGACGAAGCGCCCAAGGAACAGGATCCGTCGCGGCACAGGGGCGCGAGGGCCGACGCGTGCGGGATGCGGATTGCGGACGATTTCGAGATCGCCAAGCCCCCATCGGGCGTATGCGTCTTGAAGTTCGGGGATGAGGCCGAAGCTATGGTCGGCGTCGCCGACAAGGGTGCGCGCCAGGTGCCGCAGTTGCGCATCGTCATCGATGCGCAGGATCAGAGCGCGATCGACGCCGTGCCAGTGGACCAACGTGGACGCGCCACCCGCCTTGATCAGCCGATGAAGCGCACCATCGCGAAGCAGGGCTCGCCACCTAAAAGAAGGATGAAGGTGGACCACGGGGCTGTTGCGGGCCCTGGTCAGGACTGCTGCGAGGTCGTAGGGATGTTTGGCCACGCTTGCCCGTAGGATCTCAACGTTCGGTCCCAAGTGGGGCTCCACCGCGTCGATGACCGTAGCGACGCCCCCATGGCCCCGTGGACGTACGATCAACACCGGGGAATACGAGCCTTCACGGCCTTCAATTTCCTTGGAGCCGGCCGAAAGCGGGAGCATGAGCGTTGACGCCCCGCGAAAGTTCGACATTTCCCGACTCCCCACTGTCCTCGTCGAGTACCGGCGCCTCATGGTGTGGTCCGCACACGCCTTGATTTGGACCGTAGCCTACTTCGGCGCCTTCCTTCTTCGCTTCGATTTCAACGTGCCTGCGATCTGGTTCAGCGAGCCGTACGGGGCCTGGTTGGTCGTGCTCGTGGCGTTTCGGACGTTGACCTATGGGCAATTCGGTCAGTTCCAAGGCATCTGGAAGTACACCGGTCAGCGCGACCTCGAGCGGCTGATTGCCGCGACCGGCATCTCGACGCTCGTCTTCAGCGCGTTCGTCATGGTGACGCCGTTTCCGGTGCCACGGTCGGTGTTGCTCGTCGAGCCGATGATCTCGCTGGGACTGGCGGGGGGCCTTCGGTTCTCGGTCCGCATCCTGGCCCAAACGGCCCGGCGGCTCGACGCCCAATCGGCGCGGCGGATCCTCGTCGTCGGTAGCGAAGATGCGGCGGAAGCGACCCTCCGCGAGATCACTCGCAGCATGCCAAACGTGACGCCCATGGGCATTCTCGACGATGACCGAAGGCAATGGGGCATGTCGATTCATGGGGTGACCGTGCTCGGACCGATCTCGGCCGCGTCTCGCTACATCGCCGAACTCGACATTGCCGAGGTCATCATCGCGATGCCGCGGGCCACGGGCACCGAGATGCGAGCCATCGTCGATCAGGTCAGCGTCGACGGGGTGTCGGTGAGGACGGTCCCTGCGATGCACGATCTGGTCGAAGGTCACCTCACCGTGAGCCAAATCCGGGAGGTTGACATCGAGGATCTCCTGGGGCGTGACCCTGTGCAGCTCGACACCGAACGGGTGTCGTCGATGATTCGCGACAACGTCGTGCTCGTGACCGGGGCGGGGGGCAGCATCGGCGGTGAGCTGTGCCGGCAGATCTGCAGGTTCCACCCTCGCACTCTCGTACTGGTCGAGCAGGCGGAGAATGCGCTGTACCACATCCATCGAGAGCTGTTGAGCCGGGGCCTCGAGGTCACCATTCTGCCGCGCATCGCGGACATTACGGACTTCGGAAGGCTGGACCACATCTTCGACGAAACGAAGCCCGGACTGGTGCTCCATGCAGCGGCTCATAAGCATGTGCCGATGATGGAGAACAACCCTGGCGAAGCCATCAAGAACAACATCGGTGGCACGGTCACGGTGGTGGAGGTGGCCCACCTGCACCGCGTGAAGCGGTTCGTGATGATCTCGACCGACAAGGCCGTGAATCCCACGTCGGTGATGGGCTGCACCAAACGGGTCGCGGAACTGTACGTCCAAAGCCAAGCCGAGCGGAGCGACACTGCGTTCGTGACGGTGCGGTTTGGCAATGTCCTCGGCAGCAACGGCTCGGTGATCCCCCTGTTCAAGAAGCAAATCGCGCTGGGGGGGCCCGTCACGGTCACGCACCCCGACATGCAGCGCTACTTCATGACCATCCCCGAGGCCTCGCAGCTCGTGCTGCAGGCGGGTGCCATGGGCAACAGCGGGGAGATCTACGTGCTCGACATGGGTGAGCCGGTCAAGATCACCACCCTCGCTGAAGATTTGATCCGCCTTTCCGGCTTGCAACCGGGTCGAGACGTCGAGATCGTCTACACGGGCGTGCGTCCCGGAGAGAAGCTCTTTGAGGAACTCGCGATTGACGGGGAGAACGCAACGAAGACGCGTCACCCAAAGATCTACATTGGCACCGGTTCCCCGCGGCCCTACCCCTGGATGCAGGAGGCCGTACAACAGCTGCTGGGCGCGGCCGAGGCGGATGATGTCGCAGCGCGCCGCATGCTCAAACGGGTCGTCCCACGGTATACGTGGACCGACGAAGCAGAGACCCCGGCCAATGTGGTGGCGCTCGGGACGATCGCCGATCGCAGAAAGTGACGGTGCGGTTCAAAGGGGCGGCCGGGCGCTTCAAGCGAGGGACGAGCAAAGACCCGAAAGATCCGACGGGTATGCTCGAAGGGCATGGGGACGGGCCCTACGGGGATGGAGGATGCCGTTGATTGGGGTCGCAATCGGTTGGGCATTCACAAGCCTCGCCGCACATCCCGACTACAAGGTCGGGGTCGGGGATGTCATCGAGATTCAGGTTCATGGCGCGGCCCTCGGCAATGACGGACGATTCGTCGTCGCGGGCACCGGCGAGGTGAGCTTGCCCTGCGTGGACCGGGTCGCGGTGTCGGCTCAGTCGGTGTCTGAAATCGAGCAGACGCTCCGCAAGGCGCTCATGCCAGATTGCTACGTCGATCCCATCGTGACGGTGAAGATCGAGGAGTTTCGGTCCCAGCGCGTGGATGTGCTCGGCGCGGTGGGGAAACCTGGCGTGTATTTCCTGGAAGGCCCGACGACGGTGCGCAACATCCTCACCCGCGCCGGAGGCATCCAGACTGCCCGTTCGACGGGACAGGTGGTCGTCACCCGCAAGGGAATCGAGGTTGTCCACGTGCCCATCGGAGAACTCGATGGGCGTCTCGGAGACTACGAGTTGACCCGCGACGACGTGGTGTCGGTCGATGAGGGGCGTATCGTCTATGTCGGTGGCGAAGTGGAGAAGCCGGGGGCCATCGCGTACGCCGAAGGAGTGACGGTCAGTGAAGCCGTCATGAAGGCCGGCGGGCATAGTGAAGCGGCCCGTCTTGCAGGGGTCTACGTGCTGCGGGATGGCGACAAAATCCCCGTTAACCTGCGACGTATCCTCAAAGGCAAGGACAATGACCCTCAGCTGCGCCCAGGCGACCAGGTCGTGGTGCCGGAAAGCCCTCTGTAGATAAGGGAGTCCATCCCAAGTCGGAGGGCCTGTGGTCGCGTGGTGGCTGGTGTCGTGTTGGTTGTTCCAGGGCGCTCCCGAAGACCCAGGATTGAGCGGCGCCACCATCGCCAAGTACATCCCCGACAATATCGCGGAGCGCGATGGTTGGGCGGCGGACGTCGGAGAGGCGCTTCGGGCGGCATCGTTGCCCGTCGACGAGTCTCACGTCTGTCAGGTGCTTGCGATTGTGGAGCAAGAGTCTACCTATCGCGCGGATCCGTCGGTTCCGAACCTCGGCAAGATTGCGCGGGAGGAGATGGAGTCGAAGCTGTCGTTGTTGGGCCCGCTGTCCAACCTCGGCATCGACTGGTTGTTGTCGCCAGTGCCCGAGGGAGCCTCCGAATCGTTTGAGGCCCGACTCAACAAGGTGCGAACCGAGGGTCAGCTCGATGAGCTGTACCGCGACCTCGCCGGCTACCACACCCGCCACGCCAGCGGGTTGCCCTTGGCGGGGGCACTCCTGGCCCGGGAACTCGATAAGCTGAACCCCATCGACAGCTCGGGCTCGATGCAGGTCTCGGTGGCGTGGGCTCAGAAAGCCGGCAAACGAGAGGGCATCCCTCGCGCCACGGTTCGAGAGTTGCTCTACACCCGCGCCGGCGGGCTGCGGTGGGGCACCGCCCGGCTGTTTTCGATCGACGCCGACTACGACGACCCGATCTACCGTTTTGCGGACTACAACGCTGGGATCTACGCAAGCCGAAATGCTGCATTTCAGGCCCAGCTCTCCGAGATCATGGGGCTCGACCTTGCGCTGGATGGTGACCTGCTCGCCTATACCGATTCAGGTCCTACGGACGGCGAGACCATGGGGGCGCTGCTCGCATGGCGCGCGCTGCACGCCACCGATCTGTCGGAGGGCCGGGTGCGACGGGACGTGAAGCTCGAAAAGGAAAAGCGCTTCGAGTCCACCGAAACCTGGAAGCGTCTCAAGGCGGGGTACCAAGCGCGCACCGGTGAGGAACCGCCCTACGCAAGGTTGCCCAACGTGGCGTTGCATTCGCCGAAAATCACGCGAAAGCTGACCACAGCGTGGTTCGCGAAGAACGTTGACCGCCGGTACGAGGATTGCCTTGGCCGCCACGAACCCGAGAAAGCGAGCGCCCCTGCGGATTGACAGCTCGAAAACTCGGTTACGCGATGGCCATGAAGATCGTCGTGACCGGGGGAGCCGGCTACATCGGCAGTCACGCCGTCCACACCTTGGTCGAAGAAGGCTTCGACGTCGTCGTGGTCGACAACCTGTCCCGAGGCCATCAAGTAGCGGTCGACCGCCGGGCTCGACTCGTCGTGATGGACCTTCACGAGACGGAGCGCCTTGCCCGGGTGCTGGAAGGGGCCGCCGCGGTGTGGCACTTCGCGGCGTGGTCGGTGGTCTCGCATTCGGTCCACGATCCGCTTGCGTACTGGGACATGAACGTCACCGGGAGCGTATCCCTGCTTCGGGCGATGCACTCCGCGCAAGTCAAGCGCCTCGTGTTCTCGAGTACAGCCGCGACCTACGGCATTCCCAAGTCGCTGCCCATTCGTGAAGACGCTCCCCAAGCGCCCATCAATCCCTACGGTCAAACGAAGTTGGCAGTGGAGCGGGCGATTGCCGATCTACAAGGTGCGGATCCGGAGTTTTCCGCCACGATCCTCCGGTACTTCAATGTGGTGGGGTGCGCGTTTGGGTTGGGGGAGGACCATCGACCCGAAACGCACCTCGTGCCCATCCTGTTGCAAGCGGCGGCTGGACTCCGTGATCACTTCGCCATCTTTGGCGACGATTACCCCACTCCCGACGGCACGTGCGTGCGCGACTACGTGCATGTCGCCGACCTCGTAAAGGCGCACCGACTCGCGCTTGCGGCGATGGAACCCGGAGATCGTCGGGTCTACAACGTGGGCCTTGGGGCGGGCTGGTCGGTGCGCGAACTCGTCGCGACCACGCGCGCGGTCACCGGACGCGACTTTCCCGTCCGCGTGAAGGCCCGTCGTTCTGGGGATCCACCTGCGCTCGTGACGGATCCCACCCGCATCACCCGAGAGCTTGGCTGGTCGCCACGACACCGCGACATCGCGGATGCCATCGCAAGCCAGTGGTCCTGGATGCTCGAGAACCCCGAAGGCTGGAGGCGGCTTGAGGAAGTCCCCGCCTAGCGTCACCTATGTGCTCACCCACCTCGCCTATGGCGGCGCCGAGACCCAGGTGGTCGAGCTGTGTCGCCACGTCAAGGAGCTGGGCTGGCGACCGTCGATTCTCTCGCTCATGCGTCCCTCGGGGCTTCTGGAGCGATTGGCGGACATCGGCGTACCCGTGGTCCACCTCGACATTCGACGTGGCTCGTGGACCCCTCGCATCGTCACGGGGCTGCGCCGTGAGGTCACCCGGCTCGCGCCCACGGTGCTGCACAGCCACACCCTGCCGGCCAATTTTGCGGCTCGCGTCATCCGCCCGATGACCCAAGTGCCGGTGCTCGTCACCAGCGCCCACAACATCTGGGAAGGCGGTGCCCTCCGCATGTTGTTCTACCGTCTGACCGACCGACTAACCGATCTCACCACGAACTGCTCAACGGCCGCGGTGGACCGCTACGTCGACATCAAGGCTGCCCCTGCGAGCCGCATTCGGTACATGCCCAACGGCATCGACATCGATCGGTTTGCCCCGGACCCCGAGCGGCGTCAGGCGGCTCGAAGCCAACTGGGGCTCGGCGACGCTTTCGTCTACCTTGCGGTGGGCCGGATGACCGAGCAAAAAGATTGGCCCAACCTGCTGGATGCAGCCGCTCGGGCTTTGGGCCCCAACGACCGCCTGCTCGTGGTGGGAGAGGGGGAGCTTCGCAACGAGGTGGCGCGGGGCATCGTGGAGCGCCGACTGGGGGACCGGGTGCAGATGCTCGGAACCCGGACCGACATCGATGATCTGATGCGGGCCGCCGACGTCTACGTGATGTCCTCGGCGTGGGAAGGGCTGCCCATCGTGCTGTTGGAGGCGAGTGCGGCAGGCCTTCCGATCATCGCCACCAACGTGGGAGGCAACGATCAAATCGTGCAGCCTGGGGTCACCGGCTGGCTCGTGCCCGCGCAATCGGCCAACGCGTTGGCGCAGGCCATGATGCAGGTGCGTCAAACGCCGGCCGCACGCCGAGCCGCGATGGGTCAGCAGGCGCGACATCACGTGGCGACGACGTACTCGATGGCGGCCATCGCGAAGACGTGGGTTGCCCTCTATGAGGACCTGCTGGCCAAGCGGGCGACCGACCCGTGGTCGTGGCATGCGCCGCGGGTGGCCCTGGAGGCGTCGCGATGAGATTTGGCTCGGCGGACCTGCTGCCCGTCCTGGCCGTGCTCGTCGTGAGTTCGATCGTCGTATTGTGGGTGCAGCGGCGCTACTCCACCGTCGATGGACGCCTCGTCGCCGCTTCGTGGGGCGCGCACATTCTGTCTGCGCTCGTGCAGCTATGGCTCGTGCTTCGGGTTTACGGCGTGGGCGATGTGCTCATGTACGATCGCTATGGGCGCGACTTGTCGGCCGCGATGCGGGCCGATCCCTGGACGGTGATTCCGCAGGTCTTCGGTGTCGTGCTCCAGCAGGGCAACCGGTTGTCGGTCTTCGTGCCGGCAGATGGCCAACCCACGGGCAGCATGGTGGCCCTGACGAGCCTCGTCCACGTCGTGTTGGGTGACTCCTTGTTGGCCGCGGCCCTTTGGTTTTCCCTGTTGTCGTTCATCGGCAAACTACTGTTGCTCGAAACGTTCCGTTCAACCACCCCCGAGCACACCCATCGGGCCTTGCTGTTCGCCGTGTTGTTCGTTCCTTCAGCCGTGTTCTGGTCATCGGGTGTCATCAAAGAGGCAGTGGCGCTGCTCGGCATCGGCTTGTTTGTGTTTGGGGTTCATCGCACGTTCGAAGGCCGAGGCATGGGACTGGCCATGGTGGCCTCGGGTGCAGTGGTCATGGGCATCGTCAAGCCCTACATCCTCATGGGGCTCACG
>JBCCQY010000235.1:0-10086 GCA_039208735.1 Myxococcota bacterium
GATGATCTCGACGCCATCGGTGGCATCGGCCGGCAAGATGGTTCGACTGGCTTCCCGCGCTCCATCCTGCACCGCACGACTCACCGCTTGTCGAGTGAACGACCACCAAGCGAAGTCGGTCGATGCCGCGATGAGGAACAGAATGACCGGCAGGATGAGCGCAAACTCAACCGCGTTGGCGCCACGCATGCGGATCATGCCGGATCCCGTTGGAACTCGAGACGAACCACCACTTCGTCCGACAGATCGCCCGACCGGATGTCGGACATGACGGGTGCAAGCCCGTTCCATGGCGCCACGAGGTTGCAGTGCAGCGCCCGGTTGGGAATGGCACCAACCACCCGCGTGTCTACCGTGCATTTCGGACAAGCCCCCACGCTGTTTTCGTACAGGCTTAGGATTTCGGTCCGGGCTCGCGCATGGACCGCTGCAACCGTCACTTCTTTCAAGCCCGGATCGACGAGCGACCCCACTCGGCAGCCCCGGTTCACCGCGGTGCGCATGGCGCCACGTTGAACCATCAACCACGACAGATCAATACTTCCCCCCACGAGGAGCACGAACACGGGCAGAAGAATGGCGAACTCGACTGCGTTCGCTCCTCGAAGAACGGTTCGACGCATGCTCACTCCACCAACGTGATGGGAAGGGATTCCGCAATGTCTTCAAAGATCGCCACGAGTTCAGCCGTCGAATTGGCGCGAATGTAGTACCCATCTCCGTGCGGCACCTGCTTCATCCACTCCCCGTCCTGCTTGAAGCTCACCATCCAGGTGTGGACTTCAGCGTTGTCCCACGCCGTTTTCGCAAAGGACTGCGAGTCCGACTGGATTTCGGCCTTGGTTCGGGCCGTGGCCCCAGTGAACTCGGATCGCCAACGCTCTTCCGCGTAGCCGATCTTGCCCCGGGTAAGGTGGGCCTTGACATCGGCGGGTGAACCATCCGTGATCACAATCATGGCTCGATAGACGGTGGGGTCAGGCAGCTCGGAAAACATTTTCGTCGCCATCTGGATGCCGATGGCGTGGTCGGTTCCGCCTTCGTCATCGAACTCAAGGGGCATGGCAGGCCGTGGATCGGGTACCACCGCTCCTACCTTGGCCGCGCGATCGAGGATCTGCCAATCTGCCCGTACGCCACTCAGGACGGCCTGATCGACGAAGGTGAGCGGCGTATACTCGGTCCCATGCTTCCCGTGAAAGGTCACCAATCCAATCCGATCCGCCTGACCCGATGCCGCAGCCATGTGGTCGAATACGGCCAGGGCTCCCGCTCGAGCCCCCGCAAACTCGGTCGCGTTCCACGAATTCGTGATGTCCATCACGATCAGGGTGTGAATCGGACGCACCGCCGCGGTCGCAACCGAGCGAAGCGTATATAAATTTGCGCCCCAGAAGCTCGAGAACGGCAAGTCGAGGTTGACCCCCACCGTCGCCCGGACCGCGTTGCCCGTGACATTGTTGACGGTAAAAACGCCAGACTCGAACACGCCGAATTCCACGACTTCAGAAGCCGGGGTGGTTCCTGCAACTCGGTTCCTGGACACGACATTGTTGGCGATGGTCGTCGCGACCGTCCGGTCATTTGACGCCCGAAGTTCTAGGATGGCCGCCTGGGCTGCGGCATCGGCTACCGCTTGGATTTCTGCATCGGCCAACCGCAGCATGGATAGATCCACTGCGATGGCGCCAAATGCCACCAATGCAACTGCACTAACGGCGTAAAGAGTGGCGTACGAACCGCGACGCCCCTTCCTCAAAATTCGCATGTCTTGTTCCCCCGCGCGGTACTTAACGACCGCTGGGTGAGGTCAGGGGAACGGTGACACAAAGGTGACGCTCCTCGGATTTGGGCCACTCGGCCACCGAACGAGCCCCGCCACCACCCGCGATCGCGTGTCGCGCGGGCGGCTGCGCCCCTTCGATGCAGGGCTCTCCAGGGATCAGGCGGATTTGTTGGGACGCGGTTTCCTGACGCGACTTGACATTGACAATCGTCCCTCATGTAATAACACCTGCAATCGATTGCAGTAGCGCAATCGTTTGTTGCCAGCTGTCATGGCTCCCATCGATGCGTTTGATGGGCTTCAGCAGGAGGGAACACATGGTGGGATCCAGAGGACGATGGATGGTGTTGGCGGTCTTGTGGTCGATGCCTCCAGCCGCAATGGCGCAGACGCCTCCGGAGCCGGACGAGGCACCGCCTGAAGCGCCCCCTGCGGAGGAGGACCTGCCCGAGACGCCGACTCCCCCACCACTCCCCCCAGTTCAACCGGTGCTCCAACCTCAACCTCAACCTCAATCCGAGCCCGATCCCGAGCCTGAAGAAGACGACGCCTTCGAGGATGAGCCTCTCGAAGAGATCGTGGTTACGGCGGTCGCGCGGGCCGGAGCCACGGCATTCCAATCCAGCGTGTCCGTGAGCGACCTGTTGCCCGAAGAAATCGAGGCCCTCGCGCCGCGGAACACCACCGAGATCTTCCGCAGCATTCCCGGGGTGCGCTCCGAGAACAGCGGAGGTTCGAACAACGCGAACATCCAGGTCCGCGGCATTCCCGTGACCACGGGCGGCGCCAAGTTCATTCAGCTGCAGGAAGACGGCCTGCCCGTCCTATCGTTTGGCGACATCACATTCGGCAACGCCGACAACTTCCTCCGCGCGGATCGGACGGTCGGCCGTATCGAAGCCATCCGTGGGGGGTCTGCCTCGACGTTTGCATCCAACGCACCCGGTGCGGTGATCAACTTCATCTCGAAGACCGGTGAAAAACAGGGGGGCTCGATTTCGATCACGCGCGGCATCGACTTCGATACCACCCGGGCAGACTTCGAATACGGCGGTCCCATCGGCCAGGATCTGACCTTCCACGTGGGTGGTTTCTACCGACTCGGCGAGGGGCCACGGCAAGCCGGCTTCTTGGCGGAGAATGGAGGCCAACTCAAGGCAAACGTCACGAAGAAGTTCGATCATGGTCACGTCCGGCTCTACCTCAAGCACCTCGACGACCGAACGATCTCGTACCTTCCTGCTCCTGTCTCGTTGGCCGGCGGAGAAGCTGCGGCCATCCCGGGGTTCGACATCCGAACCCAGTCGCTCGCCACCCAAAACCTGCTCTCGAATACCCGCGTCGATGCGACGGGCCTGGGTCGGACCGACATTCGAGACGGCGTCCGAAGCCTCTCGACCTCCATCGGCTCTGAATTCCTGTTTGAACTGCCCCAACAATGGACGGTAACCGACCGTTTTCGGTACTCCGCCAATCGGGGAGGCTTCGTCGGAAGCTTCGCAGGAGGCGTGCTCAACGCAGCCGACGTGGCCAAGGCGAATGGCGGCACCGATCTGGTCTACGCAAACGGGCGCCGGGTGGGCCGCACACTCACGGGACTCGACACCCTCAACGGCAACGGTCTACTCATCGACAACCTACTCTTCGACGTGAAGATTCCGGACCTGTCGCAGTTCGTGAACGACCTAAACGTCCGCCGGACAATCGAGACCGATTCGATCGGCACCTTTGATGTATCGGTGGGGTACTACAAAGCCCTTCAGCAGATCGAGACCGAGTGGTCGTTCAACTTCTACCTCCAAGAAGCTCGAGGCGACGAACCGGCACTCGTGAACGTCGTCAACAACGGTGACCCGCTCAGCGTCAATGGTGTCCGCCAGTTCGGCATCTTCGACCCGCTGTTCGACCTCACCTTCGATCGCGACGCGGTCTACGGGGCATTGGTCTGGAACCTCGATTGGTTCACCCTCGACAACTCGCTGCGGTACGAGAACGTCCGGGGGACCGGAGCGAGCAACCTGGGCAGCGCCACCGGGCAAGTCGGCGGGTTCGTAAGCCAGGATCTGGACGTGAATGGCGACGGCGTCATCGTGCCGGCCGAAACCGAAATCGGAACGGTCGACCCTGGTGGCCTCTTCGACATCAACACCAACGTCGACTACCTCTCGTATTCGTTTGGCGCGAACATTGAAGCCAACCGCGATTTGGCGTTGTTTGCCCGCTATTCGCGAGGCGGCTCGGCAAACGGGGACCGCATGGTGCTCGGGGGCACCGGCTTCAACCGGGGAGGCGAACTCATCGACTCCGGTATCGGCGTCGACGTCGTTCGCCAGGCCGAAGCCGGGTTGAAGTACCGGTCGCTCGACAAGCTGTTCCCTGGCTACCTCGGGCTGTTCGTCACCGGCTTTTATGCCGACACCGAAGAGAGCAACTTCGAAATCACGTCGGGCCGAGCCATCGATCGGCGGAGTCGAGCCACCGGCGTGGAGTTCGAAGGCATTTACAAGCATCGAGGCTTCAGCTTGCTGACGGGCCTGACCGCCACCGACGCCCGCATCATCAATGACCAACTCACCCCGGACAACGAAGGCAATCGCCCCCGGCGTCAGGCGGCTCTGATCTACCAGGTTTCTCCCTCCTACACTCGCAACAGGCACGCGATTGGCGCCACCGTGGTTGGAACCACCTCGTCGTTTGCGCAGGACAACAACGACCTGATGCTCCCGGCGTTTGCCCAGGTCAATGCCTTCATCCGAGCCAACTTGGCGGATGGCCTCACGGCTTCGCTGAACGTCAACAACCTGACCAACACGTTTGGGCTGACCGAAGCGGAAGAGGGCAGCCTGCCCGACAACGGCATCGTTCGCGCGCGAGTGATCAACGGTCGCACCACCGTCGGCACCCTCACCTACACGTTCTAGGCGCTGTCCACGCCTCCACGGAGCAGCCTCATGAACCCCGATGGCCCCTTCCCCGTGGAGGCGCTGGCGGCCCTCCCGGAAGACCGTCGAACCACAGTCCTTCGCCGGGCCGACCCTCGCTGGCGGCGTGCCGTCTCTGCGATGTCAACCCTTTACGGTGCGCGTGCCGATGCGGAGGACTTGCCGCTTCGCGTGGCCATGCGCCTTGCGGATGCGGTGAGCGAACGACGCGACGACCTTTGGCACCTCGATGCGGAGCGCGAACGGACGCCGGACTGGTTCCTCAAGCCAGACATGCTTGGCTACAGCACCTACGTCGACCGGTTTGCGGACGACCTCCGAGGGTTGACGGACCGCCTTGACTACCTCACCGAACTTGGCGTCACCTACCTCCATCTCCTCCCGCTGTACCCCACACAACCGGGCGACAGCGATGGGGGGTTTGCCGTGGCGAACCATCGAGCGGTGCACCCCCGACTGGGGAGCGAGGCGGATCTGGTCGCCCTATCGAAGGCGCTCCGCGCTCGAGGCATCAGCCTGGGACTCGACTTTGTCCTCAACCATACGGCCGAAGCCCACCCTTGGGCGCAGGCTGCACAACAGGGAAACCAACGATTTCGGTCCTTCTATCTGACCTTCGAAGACCGATCACTCCCCGATCAATACGAAACCACCCTCACCGAGGTCTTTCCGAGCACCGCCCCTGGCCACTTCACGTGGAACGAGGCCCTACAGCGCTACGTGTGGACCACGTTCTACCCCTTTCAATGGGACCTCGACTGGACCAACCCCCAAGTGTTCGAAGCAATGCTCGACACCGCACTATGGCTTGCGAACGTGGGGGGGGAGGTCCTGCGCCTCGACAGCGCCGCGTTCCTTTGGAAACGGCTCGGAACGGACGGCCGCAACCAACCCGAAGTTCACCTCGTCCTGCAGGCGTTTCGCGCCCTCCTCGGCATCGTCGCGCCGGGCGTGTTGCTCAAGGCCGAAGCGATCGTCGCCGCCCGCGAAGTGGTTCCTTACTTCGGTCGACAACACGCCCCCGGGTGCGACCTGGCCTACCACAACACCTTGATGGCCTCTTTGTGGTACGGGCTCGCGACCGGTGACCCCACCTTGGTCGAACGGACCATCAGCCAAACCATGCCGCCGTCGGTGCCCAGCACCACCTGGGCAACCTACCTACGGTGCCACGACGACATCGGTTGGTGGCCGCTCATAGTCGAGTTGGGGGCCGAGGCGGATGCCCGGTTGGCCGAGGTCGCGGCGTTCTACGCGGGAGAGCGACCCGGCAGTTTTGCGTGGGGTCGGTCGTTCCAGAGCCAGGAAGGTGATGCGCACGGGACCAACGGCATGCTGGCGTCCCTCGTAGGACTCCAGCGGGCACTAGAAATCACCCATCCGACCGAACGCGCACTGGCCGTCGCCCGAATCCGGCTCCTGCACGGCCTTCTACTGGGCCTTCCCGGGCTCCCGGTGCTCTACATGGGCGACGAGATTGGCCTCGGCAACGATCCCGCGGAAGCAGCTCGTCAAGCCGATGGGCGATGGCTCCACCGACCACGATTCCCCTGGTCTCATGTCCATCGCCGTCTCGATCCAGCCACGCCCGAGGGCCAAGTCTGGTCCACGCTTCGCACCCTCATCAGCCATCGACGGGCGCAACCCGCTCTTCACTCCGAGGTCGCGGCCGCCGTCGTGCCGATGGCTGCGCCCTCGGTGGTGGCGATCCGGCGAAGCCCCAACGCAGGGGCGCCGCTTCTGATCCTCGGGAACCTGTCGTCCGAAGAGCGGACCATCGACGACCTTCCGGACCGCTTTGCCACATCGACCGATGTACTTTCGGGAGTTCCTTTCGACGGGTGGCTTCCGCCCTACCACATCGTGTGGCTTACGTCCGATGACTAAGCATTTCGCCTCCTTGCCCACAGGACTTTCGGACCACCAGTTGGGTCGCGGTCCATTCAGATTTTGGGGTTTGGCCTGCAATGTGTTCGAGCAGCCCTTGCACGAGCCGAACGCCTCCATTCGCGATGTCTTGGCAGACGGTCGTGAGGGGAACCGAGATTTGGCTGGCCAACGAAAGGTTGTCGTAGCCCACGATGGCGACGTCCTCGGGCACTCGACGCGAGGCCGACTGGAGCGCGTGAATCGCCGAAACGGCCAACATGTCGGAAGCGGCCACGATGCCGTCGAACGCAATCTCCGCGGCCACCACCTCCGACACCTCTCGCGCCGCCGCTTCTCCCGCAAAGGCCACGGGCCGCACCTGATCCGGCCGTACCTCCAGTCCCGCTTGGGCATGGGCTTCAATGAACCCTTGGTAGCGGAGCCCCACCTCGGGAAGGTCAGGGTCGCCGAGGAACAACAAGCGCTCGCGGCCGTGCATGAGCAGGTGCGTGGTGGCCAAACGTCCCCCCAGCACGTTGTCACTGCCCACCGTGACGTAGTCCTGATTGGACAGCCTTCCGCCCCACACCATGATGGGTGCCCCCTGACGGGCCAATTCGTTCAACCGATCATGACGGCCGGCCTGCCCAACGACAATGAGACCTTCCGCCCGTCCTGTCGACAACAGGCGACGACGCGACACCCGTCCCCGTTCGCTCGGCAACGACACCAACAGGTCGTAGCCGTGCGTGGTGGCGGCGTGGGTCACCGCACCGATCATCTCGAGAAAGAAGGGGTCCGAGACCGACTGTGGACCGCTTGGGGCCAGGGGAATGACCAGCCCCAACGCCCCCGATTCACGTCGTCGCAAGCTCGAGGCCGTGGCGTTCACCACGTAGCCGTGCTTCTCCGCAAGCCGAACGATTCGCTTCCGGGTCGCGTGGTTCACAAGCGGGCTGCCGTTGAGCGCCCTCGACACGGTCGACGGCGCCACTCCAGCCAGCCGGGCGAGGTCTGCCATGGTGATCCGCGACGGCATCGACCCCCAACGTAACGCCGAGGAGGCCCCCAATGGGTGTGGACTTAGCCACCATCGATGTCGTCATCATCGTGTTGTACGCGCTGGGATCGATCGGCCTGGGCGTGGCCCTAGGCCGCAACAACCACGATGCAGAAGACTACTTCCTCGCGGGCCGAAACATGCGGTGGCCGGTCATCGGCAGCTCCCTGTACGCGTCAAACATCTCAACGACCACGTTGGTGGGGCTCGCGGGGGCTGCGTACACCGCAGGCATTGCGGTCTACAACTACGAGTGGATGGCCGTCCTCGCGTTGGTCGGCTTCGCCTTGTTCTTCGTACGACCGGTGTTGCGATCGGGCGTCTACACGATGCCGGAATTCCTCGATCGGCGCTACGGCCCACGGGTTCGGACGTACTTTGCACTCCTCACGTTGTTCCTCAACATCGTCGTGGACACGGCAGGCAGCCTCTTTGCCGGCGCTGTGCTCTTCGAACTCGTGTTTCCGGCCGCTCCCTTCTGGCTCCTCATCGTAGTTCTCGCGCTAGCGGCGGGCCTCTACACGGTGGTGGGGGGCCTCGCCGCGGTCATGGTCACCGATGCGATCCAGGCCGTGATCCTGACCGTCGCTGCGGCCATCATCTTCGTCTTCGCGCTCGATGAAGTGGGCGGGTGGACCGCCCTCATCGACACCATCGAGCGCACCACGCCCGAGAAGCTCAGCCTGATCCGGCCCCTTGATGATCCCCATTTGCCCTGGTTTGGACTCGTACTAGGCGTGCCGATTCTCGGCTTCTACTTTTGGTGCACAAACCAATTCATGATTCAGCGCGTGCTTGCCGCCCGCGACGAGACCGAGGGCCGCTTGGGCATGCTGTTCGCGGGGTTCCTGAAGCTCCCTACGCTGTTTTTCATGGTTCTTCCTGGCACTGCCGCCATCGTCCTGTACCCGAACCTCGAAAGCGCCAACGACGTGTACCCCACGCTGTTGTTCGATCTCATGCCCCACGGCCTTCTCGGCCTTGCCCTGGCGGGGTTTGTCGCGGCGTTGATGAGCCAGATCGATTCCACGCTGAGTTCGGCATCGACGCTCGTGACCATGGACTTCATCCGGCCTTGGCGGCCCGATCTCACCCCGCAACAACTGATGCGAGTCGGCCAGGGGGCCACCCTGGTCTTCATGGGGTTCGCGGTGTTGTGGGCACCTCAGATCCAGCGCTTTCCCGACTTGTTTAGCTACTTACAGGCCGTGCTCGCCTACGCTGTCGGGCCGGTGGTGGCCCTGTTTGGGTTCGGGGTGCTGTGGAAACGAGCGAACACGACTGGAGCAGAGGCCGCGATCGTGGTCGGAGGACTCACCGGAGCGGTATTGTTCTATGGCATCCAGATCGCAGGCTGGCCGCTGCATTTCCTCTACGCTGCACCGCTGGGAATGGCGGCCAGCAGTGTAGCCCTCGTCGTGGGTTCACTGTGGACGTCTCCTCCCCCTTCCGAGCGGGTGGAGGGGTTGGTCTGGACTCCGGATCAATGGGCGGACGACGCACGGCAGCTCGCCGGCCAGCCCTGGTATCGTGACTACCGCGTACTCTCCGGCTTACTCGTGGCCTTGACCGTGGCCATCGTCGTCGCGTTCGCGTAGTCGGGTCCCCAAATGCGATGCAAAAACATGGCCGGTGGAAAAGGGGAGCCCCGTCTGAAGAGGTGCATGGAGGGATGAATGCTGTTGAGCCTGCTGTGGGGCACCGCGGTGGCAACTGGGCCCGAGGTGGAACGCACCGCGGTCGTCGTAGGAGCCAATGAGGCGCCTCCGGGGAGAGCAAGACTCCGCTACGCCTACCACGACGCGGAGCGTGTCGCGCAGACCCTCATCGAGGTCGGAGGCTTCTCGGAAGACCAGGTGATCGTCCTACGCGACCCCGAGCCCACCGAGCTGCTGGACACCCTTGCGCAGGTGCCCGCCTCCGACATGTTGGTCTTCTTTTACTCGGGCCACGCCGACGACCATCAGCTCTTTCCCTCGGGCGCTCCCCTGGCCATTCAGACCCTCCAAGCGACCCTTGACCGCGTACCGGCCAAGCTCCGCGTGGGCGTGCTCGATGCTTGCCGTGGAGGCGGCTGGACGGGAACCAAAGGTCTGGTCGCCGCACCTTCGTTCCCCTTACCGAAGCCTACCCAGCAAGGAACCGTCTACCTCGCCGCCAGTTCGGGGGCCGAAGACGCTCACGAGGCCGACGTGGTGTCAGGGGGCTTCTTCACCCACCATTGGACGGCCGGCCTGCGGGGTCCCGCGGATGCGAATGCGGATGGGCGGGTGACCATCGACGAGTCGTTTGCGTATGCCCGCGCCTACACGGTCCGCGACTCGACGGTCTATGCGGGCGAACCACAGCATCCCAGCTTCAAAATGGAGCTGCGGGGGCGAGATCCGGTGGTGCTGGCGGACCTGCGCAGCCAACGGTCGACCCTCGAA
>JBCCQY010000236.1:0-9705 GCA_039208735.1 Myxococcota bacterium
CGCGAAGGTGCCGGAGCCACACATCGGATCGATCAGGGGTTCAGAAGGGTCCCACCCCGCGATTCGAAGCACCGCGGCGGCGAGGTTCTCTCGCAACGGGGCGTCGCCTATGTTTCGCCGCCATCCGCGCCGGTACAGCGGCTCGCCGCTCGCGTCGATCGACAACTCCACCTCATCGTCGACGATTCGAACCAGCAGCTGAACCTTGGGCGGGCGAGGCCCTCGGGGAGGGCGGGCGGCCCCTCGACGTCCGGACCTCAACGCATCGTCGACGGCGTGCTGCAATTTCTTCGAGATGCGGTCGCGATGGCGCAGTCGGCTGCGATGCGCCGTGACTCGGATGTCGAGCGGTTGGCGAGCCACAACGAAGCGAGCCCAGGGCAGACGCCGAGCCCCCGCCGCCAGAGCGTCGAGTGTAACCGCGGGAAACCGGCCAAGGCGCACCCAGACCCGGGTGGGCGTACGCCCCCACCAATGCAGGGTGTGAAGCGCACCCTCACTGGCCGGGAACGCGACCCCACCATCCACGATCTCTCCAGAAATTCCGAGATCCGACATCTCGTCGAAGACAACTGGCTCTAGACCAGGCTGAACGAGAGCGAAGGCATCGGTTGCCATGAAAGGCTCGGCCTCGCGTGTTGTATGGTGTGACGTCCGTAGCGGGCCCGGACGATCCGGACCTATACGGCTCCCGCGCAAATAACGGTTTTGGGGGACAGGGTGACCCGACAGAGTTTCAGCGGGCGCGATGCGACTGGCGAAGGCGCCGTGGTCGCAGGCCGCTACAAGGTCGATCGACTGATCGCACGTGGTGGCATGGCGACGGTATTTCGCGCCCACCAGGTCGGGCTGAACCGTCCGGTCGCGCTCAAGGTCCTGTCTCCACCGCCCGATCCGGACGATTCGGCGGCCTTTGAAGAGCGATTCCGGCTCGAAGCCGAGACGCTGGCCCAGTTCGATCACCCCAACATCGTCACCTTGTACGATTTTGGGCGGACCAGTTCGGGCCAGTTCTACCTGGCGATGGAGTACATCGACGGACCTCGACTGTCCGACATGCTCAAACAGGGTCCGCTGCACGCACAAGACCTGCTCCCGCTCATGATCCAGGTCTGCATGGGATTGCGCTACGCCCACCGGCGGGGAGCCGTCCACCGCGACCTCAAGCCCAGCAACCTGCTCATCAAAATCGGTGACGATGGTGAGCAGCACGTGAAGATCGTGGACTTCGGGCTGGTGAAGCTCACCGACGATGACCAGACGATCACGCGTACGGGCCTCATCTTGGGCTCGCCGCACTGCATGGCGCCCGAGCAAGTGCGCGGAGTCGACGTCGATCACCGCGCGGACATCTACGCCATCGGCGTTCTGCTCTTCCGCTGCCTCACGGGCGAGTACCCGTTCCACGGCGCCAACTCGGCCGCCACCATGATTGCGCACGTCAACGAGCCTGCTCCGCGGATGCGGCAGATCATTCCGGGCATCGACCTGCCCGACGGCCTCGAAGACGTCGTCGAAATTTGTTTGCAGAAGAATCCGGCGAACCGGTTCCAATCGATGAACGACGTCATCGACCACCTCGCCGTTTCGATGGATGTCTCGCCCGATGCCTTCCGGTCGATGTCGCAAACCCACTCGAGCATTCGTCCTCGCGTCATGCGCCCTCCGCCCCAGGCGTCGCAGGTCACCAGTGGCGTGCACGTCCAGCCTTCGCTGACGTGGGCGGTGCTCGCGGGTGCGGTGAGCCTGTCGGTGACGTTGGGCTTGGTCGCAGTGGGCGGTGCAGTGGCCGTCTCACAGGGGTGGATCGCGTTGCCGCAGCGCCCGGCCGTCCAAGAGGCCGGCATGGAGGCCGAGCCGATGGTGGCAGGCACCGACGAGGAGGGCGAAGAGGTCGATGCCCCGGTCGTTGAGGAGGCCCCGGAGCCTGAGCCCGTAAAGGTCGCGCCCCCGCCGAAGCCAGTCCGCAAAGCCCAGCCGAAGCGGTCCCGCCCACGGGTCGCCAAGCCGGTCGCGCAGCCTGAACCCGAGCCCACTCCCGTCGTCGCGGCGGGTACCCCGGATCCAGAGCCGGAACCTCCCACTCCCGAGCCCGAAGCGGACGAAAACGAGAAACCGCAGGACACGACGCAACCTCCGGGCTACCTGGGCCTGCCCGAGGAATTGAACGACTGACCGAGGTGTGCGATGTGGACTGCGCTATTGTCGTCGTGGCTGCTCATGTCGGTGGCCCACGCCGACCCCAAGGATGATGCGCGCCGCCACTTTGCCGCCGGTCTACAGGCCGCTTCCGACCAAAACTACGCCGAGGCGATTCAACAGTTCTTGGCCGCCCAAAGGGCCTTCCCGCACCCTTCGACGGTCTACAACATCGCGAAAGCCTACGCGGACAGCGGCGACAACGACAAGGCTGTCGAGTACTACCAACGCTACCAACAGTTGGTTCCGGAACAAGCCGATGCGATCGCGCCAATCATCGCGGCGTTGACGGCCCCACCCCCGGAAGAACGTCCGACCGAGTTCGCAGCCGGGGCCACGATCGCGTCGACCAAAGAACTCGAGCAGCTCCGCGAACTCGCAAAAGAGATGCAGGCCCTTGCGGATCTCATCGCCGAAAACGCCGAAACGGCGCAGTCCGAGGCCGCGGTGGACGGCGGATCTGACACTGCAGGCGGAGGAGAACCTCCGGCCACCCAGGTCACCCCGCAGACCGACTTCCTCGAACAAGCCTACGAGCGCGTGGTCGTTACCGCGTCCCGCGTGGGGCAGGACCCCCTCGATTCTCCCTCGACCATCTCGGTCGTCACTGCCGAAGACATTCGACTGTCGGGCCTCACCCAAATCGCCGACATCCTCCGGTCCGTAGTAGGCGTCGACGTCATGGCGATGAACGCCTACCAAACTGACATCTCGATTCGTGGGTTCAACAACAAGATCAACAACAAGGTGCTCATCCTGATCGATGGGCGGTCGACCTACCTCGACTTCCTCGGCACCAGCTTCTTGTCGAGCTTCCCGATTCAAATCGAGGACATTGAGCGCATCGAGATCATCCGCGGTCCAGGGTCGTCGGTTTACGGCGCCAACGCGGTGACGGGCGTGATCAACATCATCACCTTCGCTCCTGGCGAAGGGACCAACAACTTCCGCGTCGACTACGGCCGACCCGGTATGCTGCGCGTCGCAGGCAGCACGACGGGCCGAATGGGTCGTTCCGCGTATCGGTTCTCGGCCGGACTGGAGCAAACCGGCCGGTTCGCCCAACCGTACGACCTCACCGTCATCGACAATCCGTCGCTCGAAAGCTTCTTTGAGCCCTCGAACCGCCTTGGCGCAAACATTTTGCGCATCAACGGTCGCATCGACACGACGGTCAACGAGTTGGTCAACCTCTCGGTGAGCGGTGGCTTCACCCAGAATTCAGGCGACCTCAACCCGGCCGGGTCACTGCCCCTTTACGGTTTTGACTTCGAGTCGAGCCACATTCGGGGCGACGTCTTCGTCGGCCGCTTCCACGCTCGAGCGTTTTGGAACCGCAACGAAGGCATCACGGGACCCTTTACCCAGTACAAAGAGGGTCGTGACCTCAACGCAGACTTCGACAATGACGTCATCGACGTTGAGGTCGAAGCCCCGCTCGAGTTCACCACGGGCACCGTCGAGCACACCCTCAACGTGGGTGGCGGCTATCGCCAAAAACGCATTGCGTTTACCTACCTCGAGGGTGGTTTCGAAGACAACACCTACATCGAGAACCACTTCAAGGCGTTCTTGAACGAGCAAATCGCCATCGGGCGTTTCGGCGCCGTCGCTTCGTTGCGTTTTGACGTTCACCCGCTGCTCGACCTCGACGACACGATTTCGCCTCGCGGAGCGGTCATCTACCGGCTGTTCGACCGCACGACGATTCGCGCCACCGTGGGTCAGGCCTTCCGCGCTCCCAACGCCCTCGAGTCCTACCTCGGGTTGAACCTGCCCACACCGGTCGACGCCTTGTTTATTCGCGACGTCGAAAATCGGAACTTGCGGCCCGAACGCATCACGACCGCGGAACTCGGCTTCCACGACGAGTCCACGCTGTACCACCAGGCCGACGTCACGTTGTACGCCAATTGGTTGTCCGACCTCATCAACCTCGACAACGTCACACCATCGTTATTGCCGTTCGAACCTGCCGCCGAAGGCTTCCGGCTCGGACAAACGGGCTTCATCAACCTTGCTCCACGCTACTTCGGGTACGGAGCCGAGGCCGACTTGTCGTTGTTCCCGGTCGACGGTCTCGACATCTTCGCCAACGCGAACCTGCTGCGTATCGTCGAGTTGAACGAGGGTCAGGACCCCATCCGCGATGGCTCCACCTCGACCTTAAAGCTCAATGCGGGCGTGGCTTACCGCACCAAGCAGCGCACCGACCTATCATTGAGCTTCAACTACGTCTCCCCACAGACGTGGCGCCCCCGCGAACTCGACCCCGCGACGCTCGAATTCCTACCCGTCGAACGGCAGATCGAAGCACGATTCTTGCTGAATGCGCGCGTCGCCGTCCGCCCCTTCGAAAATGAAGACTTCGAGGTGGCCGCGACGGCCTGGAACCTCTTGTCCATTGACCGGGACCAGGGGCAGCTCGAGCACCCTGAGGCCCAACCCCTTCTCGGCCGCCTCTATGGCACCGTGGCCTACCGCTTCTAAGGAGTCGACGATGCGCTGGTTTACCGGATGGCTCTTGCTGGCCACGGGGGCATGCACCTGGGAGCCCCCGCTCCTCGACAACGAGTTTGGTCCCCCGCCCCTGCTCAACAGCATCTCCGGCACGGTGGTGTTCGCGGGAGACCTCGATGAGGTTCAGCCAACGTTCATCACGATCTTCGACGCGCGGAATCCGGGTCCTCCCCTTGGAACGGGTGGTCCTGTCACCGTCGCAGCCGTACGCGCAGAGGACTTCAATCCCGACCTTGAGCTACCCGCAGCCCAGTTTGGGGTGAGCCAGCTGCCCGATGGGGAGTATTTCGTCAACGCGCTCATGGACGTTGACGGTGACTTCAACCCCAGTCCCATTGAACCCTCGGGAGCGCTCGCCGGCGCCACCTGCGGGGACTGGCTCGGAAGCCACGTGACGGACCTGGTCACGCTCAATCAGCAAACCGTCACCGTAGCAGGTGGTGTGGCGGTCGAAGACGTCACCGTTCTCGTCGGACAGGAACTCATCTTTGAGCGGCCCGTGTTTGGCCTGGCGGTCGATCAGCAACCCATCTCGCTTGCGACGCTGGCCGATGATCAGCAGATCCCGCCCACCTTCACGGTTCGAACGCAGGCCGTCGACGCCGACCTGTTCGGCCCCAATCCTTTGGAACTCGGTCCTTCCTGTGCGCCCGACCCGAAGGCGGCCACCATCGGCTGGACCTCGTGCGATGTCGACTTCTTCGAGCTTCTGAAGCAGCTGCAGCAAGATCAGAACGATGCGTTGTGCAACACGTCCCTGCTCGTCGAACTCGTCGATGCCGACGGAGATGGTCTCGTCGATCCCTACCCGGCCCCTGCCCAGGCCGCAGCGGGCCTTCTCGACATCTGGCCGCGGGTCTTCCTGCAGTACCTGCCTCCCGCGGACGCAGAGCCCACTGGCGAGACTTGGGCAACCCAGGCCTTCCCTCTCACCCTCGAAATCCAAGGGGCCGTGCTCCAGGGCGGTACGCCCGACCTCATTGCCCCTATCGGAACGCCACTGCTCGCAAGCGATCTGTCGGTCACGCTCACGCCCATCTTCCAGCGGTTCTGGGAAGGCGGTCAGCTTGACGACAACGACGGCAATGGCCCCTACGACGTCATCAACCTTCAGGTTGACGACACCGTCATGCCGCCGGCCGGCGCATGGACCATCACCGTCATCAGCCAGACCGGACAGACCTGGACAGTCCCGAACTCACTGGCCTCGCCCGAGGGCGTGGTCTCCGAGCTCGACGTCACCTCCCAAGGCATCCCGCTCGTCTTCGTTCCCTGAACGTAGGTTGGGCCAGCCCAACCATCGCCCGAAGGCGCGCCATTCTTCGGGATGGACCATCACGGGGTAGAACGCGAGCGAGACAACGCCAAAGGGCCCGACGTCCATGGTGGCGTGGATGAGCAGGTGCATCGCGACGCCAACGCCAAAGAAGATCCAGCGCACCCGCAGTCGGCTTACCCACCCTCGAAGCCCGGTGGTCGGGTGAACGCCATCGCGCTCACGGTCCCAGGCGAGGGCGATGAGCCATAGCGGTGAGAGCACCTCCCAGAACCAGGTCACCAGCGTGGCGAGTTGCGTGAGCGGAAAGAGCCATGCCATGAAGCTCATGTCGAACCGATGCCAGCTCGGCTGCTGCAAGATGTAGTACAGAGCGCTCGATTCGCCGCCGGGGACCCAATACGCGCTGACCTTCTGCAACCCGGTGGAGCCGTACATGAGCACCAACTGCCAGACCGCGAGCCAACGCACAATCGCCACGACCGGCACCTCAGGCCAAACCTTGCCGTGCGTCCGCCAGGCGTCGACCGACAGCGTTCGGAACCCACCGCCGAGCAAGCACAGCCAGAGCCCGTTCGACAGCAGTTCGTCGTAGCTTCCTCCGGCCTGATTGTTGAGGTCCACCAGGTTTGTGGTCACAAGCAGCGCCACGAATGCGGCGAACCGTCCCCCGAAGCCAATGGTCAGTGCCACGCCGGACAGCAACGACAGGACGACGAAGGTCCAAACCACCGTTGGCGTGGGGCCGCCGAACCAGGAGATCAGCCAGGGCCCTTCATGCAGAGGGGACAACCCGCCGTGAGCCAGGTCCACCCACAGGACATCGACGAGGCCCCGAAGGACCATGATGCCCACGGTGTAGAGGACGGACAGCCCGATCCCGATGCGAAACAGCGCGAGTGACGTGGCGCCCTCCGGCTCGCCAATCCATTCGACAAACCGCGTCCAGCGTGCCGCCAACGTCATGGCCGCACCACTTTGCGTACGTTCTTCAGCACACGCTTCTCTTCGATGGGAGTGCCCGCGCGGACCTCTTCCGGCGACGGCGTGCGATAGCGTAGGAACGAGACTCTCACCCGCTTTGCGTCGGGGTAGTCTTCACCAACCTGCCGCGACACCCAGGCCGTAAACTCCGTGCGGCCTTTCCGGTAGTGCTTCCAGGCATACCGGAAAACTGCAGCACGAAATCGGTCGTGGTCAAGCCACGTCCTGCGCCACTCATGCTCATCGCTTCGTGCGACGTAGATGGTCTCCCAGCCTTGTCCGCGATCGATCTCAATTTCCAGTCGGCCCGGAAAACGGTGAGGCGCCACAAACATGCGCCACGTCTGCCACGTGCCGCAGTACCGGAGGTAGGGCAGGAATGGCCTCAGGATGGCTCGGCGCCCTTGCTCGTAGCCCACCGCGAAGTCCCACAACTGATCTTCGAGTTCGGTGAGCGTGATGCTGAACCCTAGCGATTGCAAGCGGGTGGACCACGCCTGGAACTCTCCCTGCACGGTGGGGGTGCGCCAGGCGGATCTGGACAACCCACCGCCCACCGAAGGCAGAGCTTGGAAGGTGATCGCGAAGAGATGCAGGACCACCAACACGGCGCGTAGGTGGGCCCAGGGGGAAGGTGCTGAGGGTTCGTCGTTCACGGCGCGCGATTGACGAGCGTGAGGCCTTCCTGCTGCGTGCCGCTCAGATTGCGGTTCTCAATGGCGAGGCAGAAGGGTTCACCGTCGCTTTCGCAGGGTGCACATGCCACTTGGAACGACGATTCCGACAGCAGACAGAGCGCGTTTTCGGTGCCGAAGAACGCATCGGAGAACTCGCGGGTGTCGGCCACCCCGGCCAGTGTGCCTCCGCCGAGTCGCGTGCCGTCCGCCGACAGCGTTCCGGTGAGCACAAACTCCGTCACCGGAATGGGCCCCTCCACTCCACTGTCGCGAATCACGAGTTCAATGGCGTCCGCCCGCGTCACAAACGTTGGCCGAGAGGGGTCAAACTCGGCGAGCGGAAAATCCCAGGTGGGCTCTTGGGCCTGACTCACCTGACCGAGCGAATTCACTTGGCTCGGTGCTCCCAACAGGTCGATGTTGGAATCGTCGGCGTAGACGACACCCAACAAAATGGGCTCGGTCAAGAACGACCCAATGACCGGTCCCAACCCTTCGGGTCGAATCCAGTCCGCACCTCCCAGATCGAGGCGGAACGTGCGGCCCGCGAGGTTCGCCCCCTCATCGGTCAGCGCTTGACCAAACCCGCTTGTCGCAAACGAGATTTCGGTGGTGCGAATGCAATCTTGGACGACCAACTGAAACGAGGTGCCCGGCGGTAAAGGTTCATCGGGCACGAGGTCGAAGGCGCTGTCCGCCTCGGACCAAACCGTTGTGGTCGCGATGCGACGCCCCTCTGCGTCGGCCAGCCATGCCTCGTAGCCCGAAGCATCGGTCGTACCGGTAAACACCCGTGGGACATCTAGGTAAAACCAACCACCCGTGCCGTCTTCGGGGAGCGTGGAGACGACCTCATGGGGGCAGCCCGGCGCGTCATCCTCGGTAAACCAACCCGTGTCGAGCAGCTGCGGCGGCGTGGGATCATTGCGGCAGGCGCCAAGGAGACCCAAAACCAGGAACACCCGCGTCATCGTGCCTCCAGGGCCAGGTGGATCACGTACCAATTGGCGGCGCCCTCGATGTCGTCCTCTTCGACGACCTGCAGCCGAATCGTTTCATCACCGGGTGAAAGGTAGGTGCCTTGCGGGTCATTTTCGCGTCGACCGCCCACATTGCGGTCGATGAACTGGCGCAACAGGCCGTTGTCGAGGTCACGAACCTCGACCTTCACATCGCCCGCGGCCCCAAAGCTAAACGCATCGACATCGATGGCGAGCGCATGTTCACCCCCCGGAATTTGGATTTCGAACCAGTCCCGGTCTGCGAGTTCGGCGTTGCCATCAAACGTCCCGTAGATCGAGACTTCGCGGTCGTTGAGGAGCTCGGCTTCGTCGCTTGAGTTGTTGGGTTCGGACTCGAGGCGCGTCCACTCGACTGGCGCCTTGGCCTCGCTCACCAGCACCTCGTAGCCGTAGCGTTTCCCACCCTGGCCGTTTTCTTCGGTGATCGTCACGAAATGCGGTCCGGCCACCGCCTCGAACTTGAGCGTGACATCGGTCGATTCTGTGTCATCGAACTTCTCGACGCGAAGGCCGTCGGGTCCTTCCACCACCAACTGCAGATCGGCCTGAGACCCGTCGACGCGTTCCACCTCGACGACCAACCAGCCTGGGTCCACCATGTCGAACGCGAACACATCGCGATCGGCGACGTCCAGCTCGCCGCACCCAGGCTGCTCGAACGGCAACGGGGTGGCCTCGGCCGTGCCATTGTTGGGCTCGAGTTCGGGGGTCGCGCAAGCCGGTGCGGGCCCTGTGTCACCGGTGGTCGCGTAGGTGTCGACGGGAGGGTCGACCATGGGTGAATCGTTGGAAGGAGGGACCAAAGGTGGTCTCACGCACGCCAGTACGACCCCAGCTAGCCCAAAGTAGGCCAAGCCTCTTATCTTCATGCGCCCTCCGGAAGCACCACGGTAGCCGCCACAACCGGCACGTGCCACTGCTGGGCACCGCGGGCCTTCGGCGCTTCACGCCTGCAGCCCTACGCGGGTCCGCTTTCGTCGCTTACGCTCCTGCAAGTCCGTGCTCCGCTGGCCTTCGGCGCTTCACG
>JBCCQY010000237.1:0-9553 GCA_039208735.1 Myxococcota bacterium
CGTAGGCTGGCTATCCATCGATGTTTACGGGGCGCTCGTGAGAGGCGAGCACCGATCGGTGTACGCCCTGTTGCCGGTCGACCCTGCCCCTGTGGTTGGCGTACAGCTCCGAGACGTGGCGCGTCGGCGCTGGTGGCTGCTTGCGGGGGCGGCCATCGTGTTGTCGCCCATCGCGACCGCAGGGGCGCCGGCCCTTTGGGGAGCGGCGCTCGCGGTCTTGGCGGGCGCCTTTGCCCTTGGCCTGACGGCGAGCGCACTGGTGTTTTCCTTCGCGATTGCGGCTGCGGAGTCCGACCGTCTGGCCCCGTTGCTCGACGCCATCCGTGGACCCAACGTGCGAGCCCAGGCGGCGTTCATCTATGCGCCGGGCGTGGTGCTCATCGCGGTAGGGGGCCTGATGGCGCTGTCGAGCCAGGCCGCGATGGTGGTGGCCACGGGGGCGATGGGGCCGCTGGTTTGGGTGGGGTTGCCCTTCGTGCTCGCCGCGTTGGCGCTGTGGCCGCTGCCCGCACTCGCGCGGCGCACCTGGTTTGCGGGCACGGCCGTGATCGCCGAGATCGATGCTCGGGATGCGGCCCTGGCCGACCCCGAAGAGGCGCTGTCCGTCCACCTGGATTGGTCGGTGCGGTGGCTTCCCCGTCGCGTCGCGCTGTACGCGCTCAACGACCTGCGCCACGGCTGGCGAACGCGCCGTACCCTGGTCAGCTCTGCGTTCCTGTTGGGGCTGGTGGTCCTCGCGGTCGGCTGGAGCGATGATCCCACCGCTCCCTACTGGGTCGTCGCCTCGGTGATTCCGGCTAGCTTTCTGGTGGCCGCCAACGGGATTTGGCTCGACGTCGATGAACCGGCCATTCTGTCCACCTGGCTCCGCTCTGACCCCGCCGAGCAGCTCCCTCGCCTCTTGGGCCGACTCTGGGCCTTGGTGCTTTGGCAGTGGCCCGTCGGGTTCATTGGAGCGATCGGAGTCGCGATTTTTGCTGGATTTGTTCCGGCTTTAGGCGTGGTCGGGGTGAGCCTTGGGATCGCCTTTCTTGCCGCAGGTCTCGCCATGTTGGTGGGCCGACGGAGCGATCGCGGTTTCGTCGTCTATGCACCGGTTGCCGCGGTGCTCGCGACCGCCCTTTCGGCGGTCGTTTTGGAGTTTGCATGACCGATTCCGCCATCGCGCTGACCGGAGTGCGCAAGACGTTCGGCCGCACCGTTGCGGTCGACCGAGTGGATCTGACGGTGCCCCCGAGCACCTTCTTGGGGCTCATCGGCCACAACGGAGCGGGCAAGTCCACCCTGTTGCAGATGCTGATGGGCAACCTGAGGCCCACGGAAGGCACCGTTGCTGTGGGGGGCATCGATGTGCATTCATCGCCACGCGAAGCCCGGCAGAAACTGGGTGCGGTGCCTGAACACCCACCGGTCTTCGAGTGGCTGAACGCCCGAGAGTTCTTCGAGTTTGTGGCCGAGGTCCGGGGCTCGGACGACGTCGCCAAGGCGCTTGAAATCGCCAATCTCGGAGACGACGCGGAGCGCCTGATTCGGGAGTACTCCCAAGGCATGCGCCGTCGAACGGCCTTGGGCGCGGCCATGATCGGATCTCCGTCGGTGTTGCTGCTCGATGAAGCCCTCAATGGCCTCGATCCGCCTTCTGCGGCCCGGGTCAAGCAGCGGCTGCGCGACGCGGTCGACCAGGGGCAAACCGTCGTGTTGTCCACCCACGTGGTCGAGACGGTCCAGTCGGTGGCTGACCGCGTGGTGATGCTGGCTCACGGTCGTGTAGTGGCCGATGAGAAGACGGCGGACCTGGGCGACAACGGGCTTGAGGCCTTGTTCCTCGAACGGCTGGCCGAGAGCCTCGAGAACCGACCCTCGACCTGACCGTGACCGCCCGGATAGACGGGCGGCCATGACGACGCCCGACTTTGCCATGCCGTTGGCCGACCTTGCCCAGGCCCTCTCGGAGCGAACGCTGCGGGCCACCGATCTCGCTGAACAGGCGCTGAGCGCGATGAGCCTCGACGCGTACCGCACCACCGACCCTGCGCCCACGCGGGCGATGGCACGTCTGGCGGATGAGGCCTTCGACCTTGGAGTGCGCACCGGAGCCCTCCAAGGGGTTCCCGTCTCGATCAAAGACCTCTACGGCGTGCCGGGGTGGCCCACGTTTGCAGGGACCCCCAATCGCCTGCCCGACCGCTTTGAGTCGCCTGGGCCTCTCGTCCAAGCGCTCATCGAGCAACTCGCGGTGGTCACCGGCAAAACCCATACGGTCGAGTTTGCGTTTGGGGGGATTGGCACGAACCCGCATGCGGGCACCCCCATCAACCCGTTTGACGCGGCCGAGGTTCGGGTTCCGGGAGGCTCGAGTGCGGGCGCAGGGGTGAGCCTGCAAGAAGGGTCGGCGTGGCTCGCCTTGGGCACCGATACCGCCGGCTCCGTACGCATCCCGGCCGCTTGGACGGGCACGGTGGGGCTCAAAACCACGGCGGGCCGTTGGTCGACGGAGGGCATCGTCCCCTTGTCGACCACCCTCGATACTGCGGGGCTCCTTGCCCGCACCGTGGCCGACGTGGCGTTCGCCTTCGAAGCCCTCGATCCCCACTCCGCCCCGCTGCCGCCGGTCGTCGATCTGGGACGGGTTGCGGTCGGACGGGCCCCTGCCGCCTTGTGGGAGGGAGCGTCCCCAGGGGTCATTGAGGCGGTCGAGGCTGCGCTCGCCGAACTCCCTGGCCCCGCGTCGCCCGCCGCTGGACTGCCCATCGACGAGGCCCTCGAACTGTTCTCGGTCGGGGGTCCGGTCGCGGCTGAACTCGATGGATTCCTCGCTCACGAAGTGCCCGAATGGCGCGCGACGCTCGACCCCAATGTCGCGGCGCGGGTGGCTGTGGCGGGGGAGCTGCCGGTGCGGGAGTACCTGCGGCGGCGGCAACGCCTCTTGGGACTTGCGGAGCTAGCCCGCGCGGTGTTCACCGAAGTCGATGTCGTGGTTTCACCGACGGTCGTGAACACGCCGCCCCGGGTTGCCGACCTCACCGACCCCGATGCCTACCGCACCCAGAACCTGCTCGCGCTGCGCAACACGAGCGTCGTCAACTACCTGGGGTTGTGTGCGCTCACGTTGCCGTGCGGGCTCGATGCCGCGGGAATGCCCGTGGGTTTGCAGCTCGTGGGGCCGCCCCATGCCGAGACCCGCTTGCTCGGGATTGGACTCGCCATTGAGCGGATCTTGGGCCCTTCCCGTGAGCGCCTCGGGATTCCCCCGCGGCTTGCACAGTCGTGACCGCGGTTGGGCTGGCGCTTGCCCTGACCGCCTCCGCGCCTGCACAGTCGGTCGAGGAACCCACGCCCGTGGCCTTGGTGGTGAGCGGCGGCGTGAGTCTTGGCAGCTACCAAGCGGGTTTTCTGTACTACCTCACCGAGGTGACCCGTCGTCGGAGCGATGCGTTTGAACTGTCGGTTCTCACCGGCACTTCAGCGGGCAGCATCAACGCCGTGCTTTCCGCCATTGCCTCGTGTCGACCCGCCGTCCTCGACCCACGCGACAGCCTGTTCTACCAAACGTGGCTTCCCGTCGGGTTCGACCAGCTCTACGTTCCCGATGAGACCACCGCGCGGAGTGCGTTCAGTCGAAGGGCTTTCGCGCCCGCCATTGCGCAGATTCGAGACGAGTTGGCGAAGGGGCTTCGCGCTGGTTGCACCCGCACGATGGGGTTCACCACCACCCGCATCACGCCCGAGCGAGCCCGCGTCGGGGTCCTCACCGAGGTGCCCTACAGCGAAGAGCGGTTCACCGTGATTCTGCGCGGTGCAGGCTATGGGCTTCCCCCCGCGCTTGAGTCCATCGTTTTGCCGGGACACCCGCTTCCCCAACCTGTCTTGCCGCTTGGCGACACGGAAGACCCCTTGGGGCTCCTCCTCGATGTTGTCTACGCCTCTTCGGCCTTCCCCTTGGCGTTCGAACCGGTTTCCGTGCCGTTCTGTTCGACCGAGAGTCGAGTCGCCGAAGTCCCGCCCTGCACGATGGCCGAGGCAAAGTCCGTCGAATTGATCGATGGGGCCCTCTTCGACAACACGCCGTTGCGGCTCGCCGTCGACCTGTCTCGGGCGAGCGGTCGGCCTCCGGGTCCCTTTGCGCTACTGCCGACCGATGCGTTGGCATGGCCTCGACCCGTCATCGGCAGCATGGTCGACCCCGAGGTGATGAATACGCTGGGGCTCATCCAGGCGGTGGGGCAGGGGTTTGTCGAGACGGCCCAGCAGTCCGAGCTGCGTGTGGTCGTCGAGCAATACCCCGACGTGTTGGATCGACTTTCGATCTTGCGTGGGGTGTTGCCCAGTCATGGCGAAACCCTGTTCGCGTTTGGCGGATTCTTCGAACGAGGATTTCGTGAGGCCGACTTCGTGCAGGGCATGGCCGCGGCCCACCTCACGGTTCGCGAGGCGGAGCGGGTCTTTATGCAGCCCCCGACGCAGGTGTCGGGCATCGATGAGGGCCGCTCGTTCGCCATGACCCCGGAGCTTACGGCGGACCGGCCGGGGTGGCGCCCGTTCGACTGCCTGGTGGGCCTCCTCGATGGCGACCGAGAGCGGGCCGAAGTCTGCCGACATACCGAAGTCGCCCAGCTTCGACCTCTGTTTCAAGTGGCGTTCGATCGGCTCTACGCAGAGTGTGTGACCCTGCGCGATCAAGGAATGGAGGTCGATAGCATTCGGGATCCCAGGTGTCGCGATGCGATGCTTGGCGGGCGACCTCCGCTGGTTCCTGGTCTCCCCCGTCCCGACGACCGGAGGTGGCGTCGGGCGCCAGACGAAGACTGGCTTGCTCACCAACTCCGTCGGCTCTATGCGCACGGGTTCCGCTGGGCGGATGAGGGGCTTGGGGTGGCCAAGCCCAACGTCGCCCGACGTCGCCTCCGGGACCGTCTCGCTCAACCCGCGCTCGCCCTTGCTAAGGGCAACGCGGCCGCGGGGACGCGGGTCGTGCGCCTGCTCGCGGAGCTTGGGCTCAATCAATTATCGTATGCGGCCCCCCAGCAGCTCGCGTACGTAGGGGTGGGAACCCAGCTCGAGGCGGGATGGTCCTTTCGGGTGGGTCAAGGCAGCGGCGAGTGGCTTCGCGTCGGAAGCGTGGTCGCCATCGATGGGCTTGTTTCGCCCTTCCGAAGCGGAGAGGCGTTCGTTGCCGTGACCCCGTTGCTCGAGTTGCAGCTCGAACCTGTACCCCTGTCGACCGCCTTGTTTCAGCCGCGGCTGGGGGTCCAGTTGGGCTACCGCTTTTCGAGTCTGGATGGCATCGGAGCGGGCGTTTGTGAAGGGGATGGTGAGCCGTGCACTCAGCCTACAATCCGATTCCAAGCTGGGCTATCGCTAGCGCAGAGGCTTCGTGCACAGTTCGGGGTAGGGGTGTTTCCGGCAAGAAGTGGTGCACCTACTGCGGTCCAACTCCTACCCCAGTTCGCCGTGCAGTTCCCCATCAAGCTGTAGTCGCACATGGGGGACTGTATTTGATGAAGGATTGAAGCGTATACAGTCTCCCTAGTCTTCGTGTGACGATTGTGTGACAGCAGGGGGTCGGTACTCGCATTGAACCTTTGCGTGGCCCGTTAAAATTGCGTATTCAACCGGCCTGAAACCTGTACAAAATCGCGTCTGTATACTGGTAGCATACACTTTAGGCAGGCAAGAGGTGGCGACCAAGGGGTCGAATTTGTCATCCATCCTTTAGAGCGCCCGAGCGGCGCAACTGGAGGAACAAATGGTTCGTTCTACGCTTGCCGCGTGGACGTTGGTGGGGCTTATTGCCTGTGCAGGTGACGATATGGATTCGGTCGATTCCGGCGAGCCCATGGGGGAACCGGATATCGTCGACGTCGCCTCCGCCGATGCGGAGCTTTCGACCCTTGTGGATCTGGTTGCCCAGGCGGGTCTGGTGGAGACCCTCCAAGGTGACGGTCCCTTCACGGTGTTTGCTCCGACGAACGATGCGTTTTCGCAGATCGATGCGTCGGGCCTGTCGAACGAAGAGTTGACGGAAATCCTCACCTACCACGTGGTGGCGGGCCGGGTGGATTCGTCGTCCATTCCTGCGCTTGCGGATAGTGTTGCGACCTACACGCTGTTCTTCGACACGTCCAACGGCGTTCAGGTGAACGATGCGACGGTGGAACGGGCCGACATCGAAGCATCTAACGGCATCATCCACGTCATCGATACCGTGTTGCTTCCGCCAGACATCCTGACCGCGGCTGGCTTTGCCGGACTCTCGGAACTGGCCGGTGCGGTTGGCGCGGCCGACGCCTCGGTGGCCACGACGCTCGGCGGCGACGGTCCCTTCACCGTGTTTGCCCCGACCAACGACGCGTTTGGTGCGATCACCGCCCCGTCGGATCCGGCGGCGCTCGCCGACATCCTGTTCTACCACGCGATTGCGGGGGCCGAGGTCGATTCGTCGTCCATCCCTGCCGTGGCAGACTCCGCGGCGAACCTGACGCTCTTCTTCGACACCAGCGATGGGGTTGTGGTCAACGACGCCAACGTGGCCATCGCCGATGTGCGTACGACGAACGGCATCGTGCACGTCATCGACAAGGTCCTGCTCCCGCCGGACATTCTGACGGCGGCTGGCTTCGCGGGCCTGAACAGCTTGGCTGGAGCGATTGGCAGCGCTGACGCTTCGGTGGTTAAGGCGCTGTCGGGCGACGGTCCCTTCACCGTGTTTGCCCCGACCGATGATGCATTTGGCTCGATCACCGCTCCGACCGACCCGACCGAACTCGCGAACGTGTTGTTCTACCACGTCTACCCGGGCTCGATCGATGCTGCGTCCATCCCGGCTAAGGCCGACAGTGCGCTGCAGAACAGCTTTGGAATCAACGTGTCGGCCGTGTTCTCGACCGACGGTGGCGTGTCCATCAACAACGCCAATGTCGCGGTGGCCGATGTGCGCACCACGAACGGCATTGTCCACGTGATCGACGCGGTGCTGTTGCCCCCGAGCATCCTCGACCTTGCAGGCTACGCGGGCCTGTCGAGCCTGGCCAATGCCCTGACCACCGCACCCGGCGACCTCATCGCGACGCTCTCCGCGCCCGGACCCTTCACCGTGTTCGCACCCACCGATGCGGCCTTCACCGCAGCGCCCGCGGTCACTGGTAAGGATCTCACGAACGTCCTGCTCTACCACGTCGTGGACCCCTCCATCGCCGCGCCGGTGCTCTTCGGTGACCTGATGGACGGCGAAGTGGCTACCGCGCTGGGTGGCACCGACACCATCACCATCGACGTCACCGCCGGAACCGCCGAAGGCGCGACCATCGCGCTGCCCGACGTCAATGGCACCAACGGAACCGTCCACGTCATCGATGCGGTCATGATTCCGCCCAGCTTCAACTGATTCTCCAAGAACCTTCCCCCCCCTGGCCGTCCGCCGGTCCGCCTCTTGTGCGGGCGGGCGGCGGCCCTTTGGGCTACGGAGCCCCTTGATGACCGAGTCCGTAGAACCCCCGAACGTATTCAGTTACCTCGACTCCCGACGGTTCCTCGGCGATTACTACGCGTTCAAGAAAGCCACCTCGTCCGGCTTCTCGTACCGGGCGTTCAGCCGTCGGGCTGGCATCAAGTCCCCCAATTACCTCAAGCTGGTCATCGACGGCGAACGGAACCTGACGCCCAAAATGGCGCATCGCTTCGGTACCGCGTGCGGGCTTGCGGGCGATCCCCTCGGGTACTTCCTCGATCTTGTCGCGTTTACGCAAGCCAAGAGTTCCGACGAAAAGACGGCTCGATACCAACGCCTCATCCGGTTTCGCGAACACCGCGAGATCCACCGTATCGACATCGCGTACGGCGAGTACCATGCCCGATGGTACATCCCAGCGATTCGAGAGCTTGCGTTTCGGGCTGACTTCCAAGCCGATCCAGCCTGGATTGCTGACCGGATGCTTCCTTCCATTTCAGTTCAGGAAGCGAAGCGGGCCCTCGAACTTCTCGAAGAACTTCGGCTTCTTCAGACGGGAACGGACGGGAAGCTGCATCCCACCGACACCCTCGTCACCACAGGGCCCGAGGTGAAGGGCCTCCACCTGCGCTCCTACCACCGCATGATGATGGATCGAGCCGCGGCCGCACTTGACGCATTACCGCCTCGTGAACGAGACATTTCGTCGGTGACGCTGTGCCTCGGACCGGAAGCCATGCAGCGCATGAAGGAGCGGATTCGGGCCTTTCGGCGTGAGTTGTTGCAGATGTCGGCCTCCGAAGAAGAGCCCCAACAAGTCATCCAAGTCAACCTTCAGCTGTTTCCGCTCACCCAAGCCGACGGGTGAGTTTGAATTCGCTATGTAGACGACGATCTGTGGGAGCATGCCGATGGGAATTCTTTCGATGGTGGGGTGGCTCGCCCTCACGGGGTGCGGAACCGAGACCGGCAACCCTGAAGCGGAGGCTTCGCTTCTCTACAATGCTCGCTCAAAGGTTCCCGAGGTGATCTCGTTGGAACCGGACTCTGCTGGCACTTCGGTGTCGAGCGTGTGGCTTCGTCTCGAGGCGGTGACGCTGTCGGCCAACTGTGATGCGGACGACGATGACGCCTTTGCTTTCGACCCCCTCGGCCTCGCGGATCACGCGGGCAAGGAGGCGGTCGTTCAGGACGTGTTGGTGCCCAACGACGTCTACTGCGGTCTGACGACCGCCCTCATTCCTGGTGAGGACGGGCCTGGGCGTACTGCGGGGGCCTCGGTGGTGGTCGAAGGGCTTTTGACCGACGGCCGCGCGTTTGCGGTGGTCCTCGACGACACCTTCGACCTGACGCTCGATCTCGACGCCGAAGCCCCTCCCGAGGAAGGAGGGTGGCTGCTGTCTTTCGACGTGGGCACCTGGATCGAGCCGTCGGAATTGATCGGTCTGCAGGGGGATCCCGTGGTGGTGTCTTCGAATGAAAACGCGGACGTGCTCGCTGCCATCTCGGCTCGGATCGCCGACGGCGTTCAGCTCCATCACGACGTGAACGCCAACGGCCTCATCGAGGCGGAGGAGCCCCGTCTCGACCTGCCTTAGAGGTCTTCTTCGACGGGGCCGACGTTGCGTAGGCAGTAGTCCAGCACGACGGTGTCGAGTGGATCAGGAACCAGGTCCACAAACTGGATGGCGTTACGCATCGCGTCGTACGTCCACTCGTCGCCGTCGACCGTGATCGCGCGGACTCCGGTGGGCAGTTCACGTTCGATCGAGACCTTGATCGATGGCACGAGCGGTGTCTGGGAAAGGAAGAACTCCTGCTTGAGGCCTGCAGCCTGCAGTCCAAGGAGGGTGAGGACCGTATCCCAACGGCCTGCCTCGATGTCGAAGGCCACGCCTCCGATCTCGGTGACCGCAGTCCGGTAGCGAATGCCTTCGGTAGGGATGACCCCGTTAAACGTTCGCTCATCCGGCTGGGGCTTCAGCCCGTCGTACCACCGGATGAACTCGAAGAGCGTGATTTCCTCGTCGTCCGTCGAATCCTCTTCATCGGAGACCACGATGGTGTGGAGGGTCGCATCGCTTCGGTAAAAACCTTCGTTTTCAG
>JBCCQY010000238.1:0-9513 GCA_039208735.1 Myxococcota bacterium
GCATACCGAGCGCTGCGCTGGATCCCTGCCGCTCCTTCATCTTGACCCACGAGGTCACGAGCGTGACCCGCGGCCTCGGCGATCGACGGAACCGGTCAGCGCGGTTGCCGACCCTGCGCGGTTCCGTGTTGGTGGCTGGTGGCCAGTGGGGACATCTTGGCCGTGAGCGACGGCCCGTCGCCCTCGGGCCTGTCCACGGGGTGGATGCGATGAATACGTTCCTACCTGGAGGGATTGCAGAGCCCCAGGCCTTCCGCCTGTTTCTGGCGAACAACGGCCTGGGTGCCGGGCTCAGTGTTGTTGGTGTGGTCGATGTTCACAGCCATCCCGCCCACGAGTACTATGGAGGTGCACGCGATCTAAACGCCCACGTGCCCAGCGGCGTGTTCCGGGACGGCGGCCAACCAGGTGGAGACCTACATGGCGCAAACCAACGAATGGCCCAGCCGTCCACAATCTTCAAGCCGAACGACCGCTTCGCATCCATCATCATCGTCAACGACAATCAAAACCTTGGGGACACCTTTACAGTAATTCGACGAGAACCGACGGGGAGTCCCGGAGCCACTCCCCCGCGCCACGGATTGCGCCGTCGTTCTGGGTCGCCAGCCCACGCTTCACTGGGTCAACAAGGACCAAAGTAGGCCGATGACCCCGGTGCCTGGAACTCTCGGGTGGGGCCACTTTCAGCCGCCCGCGGCAGGCAAGGCGCGCAGATACAGGGTGCGGTACGGGCTCATGGAATACTGCTACGAACATCCAGGACTGGACGCCGTGGAACAACACGGGATTCACCTGCCCTGTGGCACAAGTCTTGTAGCTGCGCGCGTCGACAGCCACTTTCGCTTGAACACGCAGATGTCGGTCCTGTACACTTCACTGCCCTCCTGCGCGTTCGATGAGCTATCGGAGACCGTCTTGGCCGAAGGCCTTAGGCAAACTCCGCGACTCCAGCGCAAGGGTCTCATCGGGATCCTGAGAGACTGGCAGTGGTTGCGCCTAACTGCCTACCCAAGTGCCGAAACCGACCATGCGCCCATCCACGAGCTGGTCGCCCGGCCGTGCGCCCGCGGCCGGTGCACGGCGTTTGCGCGAGCGTTACTCGCCGCTCCAAAGCCCCCGGAGGTGGACGGACAGTAGACTGGCTCGATCTGATTTGTCGAACGATCCAGGTACGCGTTGCGCGGATACCGTCCAGCGGCGTTGGTGCGCGAAGGCCTGAACGTACGATAGGATGGCAGTGAGCGGAGGCGGAGGCGAAAGCGATGGGCTCGACTCGGTCGAAGGTACGGCCGAGATACAAGGCCGCCCTCTGACAGCGGGAAATCCGCTCGCCGGGATCTGTGCGGGGGGCGGCCTGTGAGGGCCGTTCCTACCGCTACCGAAACAGGTGGCTAAGACCTTTCACGCAATGAATTCCACGTTGTTGAAGCGGTAGATCCCCCGCATCTGGACATGAGCGGAGCCCAGGGGCGAGAGTCCGACAAGGACGTCGTCAGGCACGGGTTGGTCACGCCAAGGAGCGCTCGCGACCCGAGGCAAAGGCGGTTGCCAGGGTCACGGGAGGATCGGCTCGTCCGGACAGAGGTCCGGCGAACAGAAGAACTCGCGTGAAACACCAAGCACCACGCACACCGTCGGCGGGTCATCGATCGTGTAGGGGCGCCTGACCTTCTGCACGGACACGTCGCAGGTCCCGCAGCAGACCGACCCCAGCTCCACGACGACGAGGGTGTGACGCACAGTATCCTTGCAGTGGTCCGGGCCGAGATCGACTTCGTCTTCGACGGACACGTCGCACAGGCCCAGCGGGTCCGAGGTCACCGCCGTCTGTTGCTCGATGTCGACCAGCTGGCAATCCCCATTCTGGTCTGGCTCGAAGGTGAGGACCTCGGTGAAAAGAATACACCGGGCCTCGCCCCCTGTCGGCAGGGGCTCGATGTTCTCGCAACGCCTGGATGTGGTCAATGCTCTTCGTGTGCTTCCGGATCTGAAGGTGGGCAGGGCGAAGGAACCGGGCCAGGCCCTTCCGAGCCACGCCCTGGGTCCGGAACCTGGTTTGCTCCACCGGGTTTCCCTTGGTCGGGCCCCTTGCCTCCACCTGCTCCGCCGAGCGCATCGTGCGACCAGGCTGGACGGTCCTCGAGCGGTTGGTCGCCTCGGCCGCAGCGCGTGGCGAAGCCACGTTCTTGCGGGGTATAACAGCGCAATTGTCAAGCATCGCCCAAATGAGGCCTTCATCATGGTGAAGAATTCAGATTGTGCGCATCTTAACCACGGGGTAGCCACCCTTGGTCACTCAACGCTGTTGAACTTGGTTACGCGACATTGCGGTTCCCTAAAAACCTTTAGCTCTTTCAGCCCTTTCTCCCTCGGGAGGTGCCTCATATGAAGCCAAACGTCCACCACCTTCGACTTGTCGACTTCTTGCCGCTGCGGTCCTTACTTCGCGCTTGTCTGCTATCTGCCATCGCCTGCAATGGTGAACCCTGCGGTGGAGGCCAGGGTGGCGGAGGAATCTTTGATGACATCATCCAGCAACTTCAGGAGTTCTTTAGCACCAAGTTTTCCGCTGTGGATTGCCCCAATCGAAACTGCGGGTCTCTCATCCTCCGTATTCCTCTTGAAGAAGTCGAGGACTGCTTCAACTGGGACCCGCAAACCGGCTGGCCATCTACTGCTCCTCCGGAGCTGACCGAAAACCAATCCCCGAATCTGTGCAATCCGAGCAACAACCTTGGGCAACCGCTTTGCACCATCACAGTTGAGGGAGCCTGTCCAAACCCGATTCCTGGACCGGACCCTGTCGCCTGCAAGTGCATCGACGACGAAGCCCTGGTCAATGTGGAAAACTGCTGCCCGCAGGAAAACACCGTTGAAGTTGCCAACTGGACTGACGGAGTATCTCCAGAGTTTGCCCTACTCTCCGATATCTGCGGACTCAATGTGGACGGCTTTTGTGAAGGCTGCGAGTTCGATTCCAACTTCACAATGACCATCGACGAATGCCCGCCTCCGAACTTCTCAGGCGGAGGATCCGTGTCGGCGAGCTTCCCTATCGCGGTCGATGCGACCGAGGTGCTCCTAGTTGACTCTACACTATCCTCTGTCGCCGTGATGGGCCCAGCGGGAATCACAGGAGCTTACCAACTTGCAGGGGGAGTATCGCTCACACAGTCACCGGACCGCATCGCAACCGGATTGTTGTGGGCCGAGAACGGAACCTTGGGTCCTTACACCCAGTCAAATTGGGGGGGATGGATCGAACAGCCTATTGCCTTCACACGTTCTCCATCGGGCAGCTTCACAATCTCCGACACTGCGCTTACGGAGCTATTTGCCAGCGGCATCATCGATGGAGTTGGCTACACTATCGAAGCCCGCGCTCTCCATAGCGCGACCGGGAACATCGATTCCATCGGGGGAACATGGTCCCTCGATTACACCCAGACATCGGGCCTGTGGAGCGCCACTCTTCACCTCGAAGGCGTCGTCCAATGACCTCCCGTCTAGCATACGGGGTGGGGCCCCTTTTGCTGTTCGCGTGCGGGCCAGAGCCCAAGACTGAACTCGGTAACGTACCCATCTTTGGAGGCTCCGAACATCAGATGGCAGCCGCGCGAGTCGAGATGGATGCCTTTGCCCGTTGGGCAGGACAAGATCGTGTCCGTTTACGATACGTCGAATTTGCGGACCTCGGTCCCCGGGCTGGTGTAGCGACAACTGAGGGCGTCATTCAACTCAACCAGGTATTGGACGGGGCAGACGCAATTCGCGTGGCGATGCGACATGAGCTTTGCCATACGCTGGACTTCGGGGAAGGCCTCTCGACAAAAGCGTTGGACTGGCTCGACGAGTTCGCCGCCAACCTCCCTGCCGCGTCCATAGTCCCCATCGAGGGCGTTGACCCAAATTTACAGTTCCGTGCGGAAGCGTTTGCTGAACTTTGCGAATCGCTCACGCCTCTTGCTGCTCAAGTAGTCGAGCAGCCTTGCGCGCCAGAAGAGGAGCTATTCGGGACAGCGGCGAGGTGGATGAGGCAAGAGGTATGGCGTGAGCCCCCCGCGCCAGCTCTCGAGGTGGGCGAAGAGGTCGTATCATTCGACCTTCCATTCTATGATCCGAAAGACCCTTGGAATCGGTTTTCCATCTCCGCCACTCTTGATCCAGATGCGCTCTTGATTGAATCCTGGAACGATGCCAACCCGGTAGGAGCGGTCTGGGTGGATCGTGTGACCGGGGTACAGGTGGACAGCCTGGCCCAAGCCGTAGAATTGCCAAAGGTGGATGACGTGCCCGGTGAGTTAGCACCAGCGGGATTCCTCTCTCTTCAGGGCACAGACGGTTTTGTGGTGGGAACGTGGTACATCCGAGTCGAAGGCAGCGGACAATCTGCACCACGCGTGATCGCATTCGACGGACAGACGTGGCGACCCGTCGACGACACCTGCACCAAAAGCATAAGCGGGTTTGACCGCAGCCTGTTTGTCTCAAACCAACAACTCTGGCTGGGATGGGAGAATGAAGGTCAGGCCAAATGGGGTCCATTGCTCTAGTAGGTTGACCACAAAGTTTCAAGCATAAGTCAAGGATACTGGTGGCCGCTCCTCGTGCGTGTGGTCGTGCGCGAGGGGTTCCAATGGCACGAGGACGACCGCCAAAGCCACTTGAGCTCGCGAGTGGCGACAAGGAGGCACTGGAGGCGCTCGTCGCCAATCCTTCCGCCCCCAACCGCGAGGTGAAGCGGGCCCGTGTGCTTCTCCTGGCCGCGGAGGGCCGCGGTTCCGGCTAGATCGCCGAGAGCGTCGGCGTGGTGCTCGGCGCGGTGTCCCACTTGAAGCGGAAGTACCGTGAGAGGGGGTTCCATGCTGTGACGGATGCCCCCCGCAGTGGCCGGCCCCGGTCGGTGACCGATGAACGTGTTGCAGAGGTCGTGCAGCTGACCCTCGAGACGGCACCGAAGGGGGCGACCCACCGGAGCACTCGTGGACTCGCCAAGAAGACCGGACTCAGCCAGTCGACGGTGTCGAGGATCTGGCAGGCCGTGGCCCATCAGCCAAGGTCGGAGGCGTCGACGAGCACAGCGCGTGACACTACGCCGCGGAGGCGAGGTAGTCGGCGAGGCGCTGTTTGTACGCGGTGGGGTGAGCTGGGATGCCAAAAGGCCGAACCGTTGGCGGTGGGTCCCGCGACGCTCGAACATCCAGGTGAGGTAGGCTTGGACGTCGACGTCGACCTTCTGAGCGGTGCGACCCCACGGCGCCGCTTCCCCCCTCCGCAACCGGCGTCAGGCGTGTGATCCGTGGTGGGTCGTTCAGGCTCGACCCGCTGATCGCTCGGTCGGCGTACCGCAACCACGCCCATCCGGGCTACCGCAACTCGTACCGGGGCTTCCGGCTCGTTCGCGCCTCTGCCCCCAGCGTAGGCCCTCGGCCGTAGGCCATAGGCCTTTGGTATTGTCTCGAAAGTCGGCCGGGGCTTCCGCGCGTAGACTTCTCACGGCCGATGGGCGGCCAAATCTGGCTGATCGCTTCCGACGTCGGATCCACACAGCCGTTCGTGGCCCTTGGCGACGCGCACCACCGGATCTTGTACCCGCGGTCCCCTTCCGCTGCGGACGGGCGCGTGCGCGCCTCGGGTCGGTTCCTGCGGTCGGCCGACGCGTCGAGCCCGATCCACGACCGTGAACCGCCTCCGTCCCTGTGCCGCCCGACCGCGCCAAGTTGCAGCGCCTGACCGATCTGGCCATTCGTGGCGGCGCTCGTGGCCTTGGTGGGATGGGTCTCGACTCGTCTCTGGGGCCGACCCTCGAGTCAGCCCGTCCCGACGCCGCCGAGTCCGCCCCGGCCGGAGCGGCGGCCGACGGCGACGCCCGAACCGTCGACTGAGCCCGCCGAGCCGCGGCCACGCGTCTTCATCAGCTACGCCCACGAGCCGAATGCGGCGGATCACCCCGCGCACGTCCTCGATCTGGCGCAGCGACTGCGCGCCGATGGCGTGGACGCGTGGATCGATCGCTTCGAGCAACCTGATGTCGAGTGGGCGCAGTGGATGGCGCGGCAGGTCGAGCGCGCAAACCGCATCCTGTGCGTCTGCACCGAGACGTACAAGCACCGCTTCGACGGGGAGCCCGACAAGGGCCACGACACGGGGGTCCGGTTCGAGGGTCCCCTCATCCGGGAGCGCCTGAAGCGCGCTCGCGGCACCGAGCCGCACGGCGTCGGGGTGGTCGCCTTCGACCCCCACGATCTGCACGCCCACGTGCCCTACGTGCTGCGGCCGACAGCCCGCAACCGTGGGTCGTCTGGGCGGGGGCCGCGCTTGCCGCCGTGGCGGCCCTGATCGGGTATGTGCGGAGGCGGCAGGACCGGTCGGCTATAGTCCTGCCCATGCCTACTATGCCGCTCATCAGCGTTCTTGCCTGGTCTTCAGCCTCTGCGGGCACCACCGATTGTCGTCCGCTCGAAGCCGAGACGTTTTGCACGTTCCTTGTTGGAGAGACCAACATCGTGACCCAAGCCGAGATCGATGTGGGTGATCCGGCCCTGTCGACCGCAGCCTGGGTAATCAACGGTTCGTCCACGGTCCGTCTGTCGGCGGATTCGTTCACGCCCGGCAACAGCCTCGTGGTTGGCACACCGACCATCTGGGTGGCGGACCAGGCCAAGCTCGAGATCGACGGAAACGTCAGCCTGGCCGCGCACCTCTACCTGTGCGACGAAGCCGAGCTCGACGTCCTGGACGGCGGCACCCTCCAGTTTCCCCAGACCGAGCCGTTTCAATACTGGCTGTGGGCGGCCGGACAGAGCCGGGTGCAGCTCACCGGGGGGTCGACGCTCCGCGTGGACGCCGACGGCACGGACCGAACCTTCTACATGGCGATGCGAGGGTCTTCGGCCCTCGACGCGCCGGGCCCGTTTTCGGTGACCGGGGGTGCGTGGAACCTCGCCGTCGCCGACAACGCCGTCGCCACCCTACAAAACGGCAACGTCCTCGGAGAGTTTGCGGTGGCCGGCAACGCCGGGCTCTCCGTCAACCAGACCGAGTTCTTCTGGGTCGACATCAACACCTGCGACACCACGGCCACCGTCGATGGACTTCCGGCGGCCTGTGACCTCAACGCCACGTGCTTCCAGCCGACCCACCCCCTGACCACCTACATCCGATCCGCCGTGCCGTCGGTGGCCATCGCCAACAGCAAGGTCTACGCCTGGGGCGTCAAGACCCACCCCGGTTCGGACACCACGATCACCAACATCGACCCCGATGCATCGCTGGCGATCGACCTGGCTGGCCTCACCGGCCAAGCGAACCTGACCTTGCCGCCCAGCGCCGATCCGACCGGCCTCACCGACCGCACCGTGACCGTGGGCGTCGAGCCCCGGCTGGGATGGTCGATCGAAGCGACGGATGGCGCCGACCTCGAGGTGGGGACGGGCTCGGTGCTGCTCGACATCACAGCCGGGGGACTCAATCAGCCTTCGTCGGTCGTGGTCCGGGATGCGGTTCAGCGCTTCGGACGGGTCCACGTACTCGAGGGCGCGTCGGTCGGATTCGTCGATGCCACGGTCGAGGGCATCGTCGACATCCGGGATGGCACGGTGTTCGGAGTGATGTCGAGCTTCACGGGCGACTGGTTGGTCCTGGACCGCGCCTACCTCGCCGACAGCGTCTTCGAACCGAGCGCCCTCGACGTGGTCGCGCCGGACGGCTGGATCGGTGAGGTCAGCCTCGAAACGCCCGAGGAAGGCTACACCTTCGGCTTCTTCCCTCAGCTTCCCATCCGGGTCAGCGGGTCGATCTCGGCCACCGCGGACCCCATTGCCGCGACGGTCTCGCTGCTGGACTCCCAAGGGACCCCCGTTCGGTCCATGCCCATCACCAACGCCGTCGAGTCCGACTTCCTCGCCGAATGGCCGACCGAAGAGCTCGATCCAGGCCAATACGAGGTCCGGTTCGGCTTCGACGACGGAGGGCTGGCTGTGGCCACCCGTGGGATATGGGTCGATCAGGGCGTAGGAAAGGAAGATCCTACCGGCGATACGGGCACCAGCATGGCCGACACCGGCGCCGCCGACACGGCCGCCGAAGACACGGGCAGCCCCGGGGGGGGGCCCGACGAGCCCGAGGGTTGCGGGTGTTCGAGCACCCCCGGTTCCTCGCTCGGATGGTTCGCCGGGTTGATTGTCGTGCTCGGTCTCCGGAACCGCCGCCGGACGCCCTAGGCGCGAATCATCACCGCTCGAGACGGCACGCGCTGACGCTGCCGATCCCCGAACGCGGCCTGCGGAATGTCGAGGTTGCCCTCGGTCGTGTCCCCATCGGCGCCCAGCTGCCCATCGAACCCAATCCCTGTCGCCTGAGGCCAGTCGAAGGTCATTGAGACGGTCAGCCCTTGAAGCAGGCCCGTGACATCGCCATTGAGGGACAGGAGGATCGATAGACCGCCCACCGAGTAAATGACGTCCATCGTCACCGTGCCACTGAGCACGCCATTGGCGTCCACGAGCTCGATCGCCAGCGACTGCACCTCGGGGGGCTGCTGGATGGGAAACGTCGGCGGGGGCGGCGGATCGCAGGTCCCCGTCCAGCTGCCAGACAGGCTGGCGGGCTCCGCACCCGTGTCGACCGGTTCCGGCTGCACCCGGAGTCCGTTCCCGAATCTGACCCCAGATCCGGTGGATCGCCAGGCGGTACTAGGGTGACGATGCGGTCACCCGCCGGCGACTCCGGCGTCTCGGTGCACGGCCCATAGGGAACAACGAGTCGATCATGCGCCAAACGGCGATTGATCGAGTTCCCACCTTTTCGATCGGGGCGAAGTCCCGAGATTACGCGAGAAGCTGGAGAAAGCGGGACCATGGCCCTGGAATAGGAATCTGGGACGGCAAAGTGAATGAACAACCGTCCCGGTCGCTGCCGCAAACAACGTCTCATCAAACCCTCGCCGATGAGATGGAAACCAGACCGGAGCTTCAGACGATGCTTGTCCGTGCCTATGACGGACCCATTTCCAGCCTGCGCATCCGACCTTGCCTCCGGGTGCTGTATGACCACGTATCGGACCGAAATCTTGCGGCGGCACTTGCCGTTGTAAACGGAGGCGATCCTGCCATCTGGCTGAACGACGTCTACCACGCTGCTCAGCTCCCTTCGGATGCACCCAGCGTCTTGTCGGAGCACAGGGTTCTCGTGGGAGCAGGACTGCTAGGCTGGCTCAAACGGCGGTAAGGATATGGAGCACCGTGGAGCAGAAACATTGACGCCGGCGAGACCTCGAGGCGGAAACCGACGGATTTCGTTCTTTGTGATGAGTTCCGTAGTCGCCAAGCTCGCCCAAGCTACCTTGGAGGGATGGGCGTTACAGTGCTCTCGGAGGGACCGATGGCCTGGATCGTTAGTAATTCCCACACGTTGGGCGGCCAACCACGAGTCCGCGGCACGAGGCTTTCCGTTGCGTTCCTACTTGAACTCGTGGCGTCGGGCGGGACTCGTGAGCAAATCCTGGATTCC
>JBCCQY010000239.1:0-9407 GCA_039208735.1 Myxococcota bacterium
CAACGCCCGGATAGAGGCCCGCTCTGGCCCCGCTCCTCCTTGGCGCGCGGCTAACGAGGCCTTGCTCGAACCCGGGAAGAGCCCATCTGGAGGCTCGAGTCCCTGTGAAAGGGAGTGTGGACGATCTGTCCACGCGCTTTAATCCCTTACGGGAGGAGCCATGAACGAGGCGCAACTCGTGCTGCGGGCCATTCATGAGGGCCTAGGCCAGTCGGCCGCCGACATCGTCTCACCGATGACCCTGTGGGACGACGTCCTCGAGTTGCTTGGCGGGAAGGTGGAGTTGCGCGTCGAGGTTCACCACGACGAAGGCGCTCACCCGGCCATTGCCCATGCCCATGTCCTCGCTACCCTCGAGGGCCGCGACGAGCGCCTCGACGCCTCCGTGGTGGCCGTCCACGAAGCCCGCGGCACCGGTCTCGGCCTCGTAGGCCACACCTTTTGTGACCTCGTGGCGGGCCCACTGCTGTCCCTCGTCCACGCCCGCCCCGTCTTGGGAGCCCTTCCTTTCGACGGCAACGACCCCATCGGGGTGCGGCACCATCAGGGATTTGTGGGCCCCTTGGCGGTTCGAGGGCTCTCCGAGTCCGGCCCCCAGTCGGTCTTCGAAGGTCTGCCGAGCTTTGAGTTCGCCGAAGCCCTCGCCCCGCCAGGGCGCCTCCACATCGCCAAAGCGGTGTTCGACGTCCGCAACGACGGGCAGATCCGAAGGACCTTGGAAGTCGATGGCCAAACCGCGTCCCACTTCGACGCCGCTTGGCGACCCCGCGGGGGGGCCCCCTCCAACATCGTGGGCCTCCGGTTCGCCGTGTTTCATTCCGCCGACCAGGGATCGTTGGTACGTCACCAGCGGGCCCTCGATGAGGCGATTGGCGCGTTCATCGAGCATTTCGCGGCCACTCGCGATCGCGATGCCGCGGCCGACCGCCTTGCAACGTCGGGGGTGGATCCGCGGATCGTTCACGAACTACGCCTCTTCGTGCCCGCTGCATTTGCGCGCCTCGTGTTCGACGACCGACTCCCGTTGTCTCGGACGTTTACGCGGGTGCGCGCCGACGGCTGGACCGACGAGCAAGTGCCGTTCATGCGGGAACGCCCGTTCGCACGAGCGCTCGTCTTGGGACAGAGACGCATGGAGCAGGACAGTGTCCTCGCGCAGGAACTGGCCATGACCTCGTCCGAGGTGAGTGCCATCAACCACGCCTTAAACCAGGGCAGCGACCTGGCGAACATCGCGCCGCTCGCGCCCTTGATTCCCGACCCCGACGTGCCCTACGCCGTGCTCGAACGCGTGGCGAAGGCGCTTTACGGAACCTCCGAGTAGCGGCAAAGCCCTGCACGGCAGCTGTGATCCGCATGAGCAACTGCGGTGTCTAGCCTGGGGGAGTAGCGAGGAGGTTTTCATGACCCAACTCCGACCTGTCGCGCACGTCGTCACCGGGCACACCCAGACCGAAGGGGGCGGGTTCGTCGTCCGGCGTCCGTTGCCCACCGAAGGGCTGCAGCACCTCGATCCGCTTTTGCTGCTCGACGAGATGGGACCCATCACCTACGGTCCGGGCGAGGCCGTGGGCGCACCCGACCACCCCCACCGGGGGTTCGAAACCGTCACCTACGTGCTCGACGGTGAAATGGCACACGCCGACAGTGCGGGGCACAGCGGTGCATTGACGCCCGGCGACGTGCAATGGATGACCGCGGGGGCTGGTGTGGTGCACCGCGAAATGCCGTCTCGGCGGGTCCAGAAGGAAGGCGGGCGCGTTCACGGCTTTCAGCTGTGGGTCAACCTGCCCCGAGCCAAGAAGCGGGTGGCGCCGCGCTACCAAGAGCTGTCCTCAGCGAGCATTCCCGAGGCCACCACGCCCGATGGGCGAGCCACCGTACGAGTGATTGCCGGTGAGGCACTCGGGGTCGAAGCTGCGGCTTCGACGCTGACCCCGGTGATTTACCACCACTGGAAGCTGTCGCCGGGCGCCGACATCGAAGTGCCGCTGCCTCTGGACCACAACATCGGCGTCTACGTGTTCGACGGGGAAATCGTGGTGGGTGACCAGACCCTTCGCTCAGGCCAGCTCGCGGTATTGGGCGCAGGAGAGGCCGTACGACTGGCGGCCGAGGGTGAGGCCCAGGCCTTGGTCCTTGGTGGACGCCCGCTTGGCGAACCCGTCGCGTGGGGCGGCCCGTTCGTCATGAACACCCGCGAAGAGGTCATGGAAGCGTTCGAGGATTTTCAGCGGGGTCAAATGGGCACCATTCCGCCCGAGATCATCCAGGCCTGACGAATAGGCGCGATGTGGCAGGACGCCTTTCGCTTCGGATTCCCCCCCGGACTCCGGATCCAAGGGCCCTGACCACACCGCACTCCAACTCTGCTCAGACAGAGTTCCCGGCGTCATCACGGGTGTCAACACAAAGTCAATCGGCCCGTTTTGAAAACAAACCACCTGGGGCATTGTCCAGGGGTCGCACCTTTGCACCGTGGTGGTTCCATGGATCCTGACGCCGAAAGGTTCGAAGCCCTGCTCCGGCCGGTCCGCGATGGGCTGATGCGCTTTGCGCTGCAGCTCACGCGTGACCCCGTGCGGGCGGAGGACCTGATGCAACAGTCCCTGACGATAGGCCTGTCCCGGCTGTCCCAGCTGCAGGCAGAACGGGCCTTTCGGGCTTGGATGAGTCGCATCGTATGGACGACCTTCATCAATGACCGCCAGCGTGCGGCGCGTACCGTGCTTTCCATCGAGCGTCCGGACGAAGACGTCGCAAGTGGGCGACCAGGCCCCGACCAGCGCCTGATGAACCAACGCCTCGCCGATCGGATCGCGCGTGCGTTGGGCGGCCTCCCCGAACCCCAGGCGCGCGCGGTGTGGTTGGTGGATGCGCAAGGCTTCAAGTACCGCGAAGCCGCCTCGATTCTCGATCTTCCACTCGGCACGGTGGCCACCTTGGTGGCCCGAGGACGCCGCATCCTTCAGCACCAGCTGCGCGACGTGGCACTCGAACAGGGGGTGGTCCAGTGAGCCGCCGCAACGAAGCCCTCACGTTCCTCCGACAGTGGAATCCCGAAGCCGAAGAACTGCCCGAATGGATCGCGGAGCAGTTGGACGACGATGCGGGGATCCGCGATGCCTTCGATGAACGCTTCACACCCTGGGACGCCAACGATCTTGGCGCAGCTCCCGCCGAAACGCCGGTCAAACCCTCGCGCAAATCCCGTCGAACGGTGATCGTGGGTGCATCTTTGCTCGCGGCTGCAGCCGTGTTGGCCGTGCTCTTGCCGGCCTCGAGCTTCGTGTTCGCACCCCAGTCCGACACGGTTCAACGAGCGTATCCGGAGAGCATCGCGCTCAACCTGGACGACGGAATCGATGCGGCACCGCCTCCGCCGCCCGATATGGCCGAAGCGCTCAGTCACATGGGCTACGTCGACACGGTTCCCCCGTCGAATGCTCCTCGGGCGCGGCGCGGGCCCCCGGTCCAACGTCGACCGGCCCGAATCACACGCCCTGCCACAGACCAACCACCGCAGGTTCGCCTCGCCCCAGGCTTCGTTCCCACCAACGAAGACGCCCGCTCCACGTTCTCGGTCGATGTGGACACCGCCAGCTTCACCTTGGCTCGCCAAGCCCTGCGAGCCGGGCGGTGGCCCAGCGCAGACACGGTGCGCCCCGAAGAATTCCTCAACTACGTGCCCTACCGCTACCCAAACCCTACGGGAGACGACGCCTTTGCGGTTCACGTAGAGGGCGCAGGCTCGCCGTTCGATGACACAGAACTCGTCCGCATCGGTCTGCAGGGACGTCGCGCCAACGGCGGTCCCCGCAAACCGGTGCACCTGACCTTCCTCGTCGACACTTCGGGCTCGATGCAGAGTCCGCAGAAGATGGGCTATGCGCGGTACGCACTCACCGAACTCACGACCCACCTCGAAGAGGGCGACACCATTGCGATGGTGGCGTATGCGGGGTCTGCCGGTGTTATCTTGCCACCGACCCCCTTGACCCAACGGGCCCGCATCCTCGAGGCCATCGCGCGCATGCAGGCCGGTGGCTCCACGGCCATGGGGCAAGGCATTCGCTTGGCGTACACGTTGGCCGACGAAACCTACGTGCCTGGCGCGGTGAACCGCGTGGTCTTGCTCTCGGACGGTGACGCAAACGTGGGCATCACCAATCCCGATCACCTGGTGTCGCTGATTCGGCAGTACGCAGATCGCGGAATCACGCTCACCACCGTGGGGTTCGGCCAGGGGCCCTACCGCGATGACATGATGGAGAAGCTCGCCAATAAGGGTGATGGCAACTACGTCTTTATCGACTCCGAACGCGAAGCCCGACGGGTGTTCGTCGACCAGCTGCCCGCCACCCTTGAAGTCATCGCGCGCGACGTGAAGATCCAGGTGGAATGGAACCCCAAGGTCGTCGAGTCCTACCGGTTGGTCGGCTACGACAATCGTCGCATCGCAGACCACGACTTCCGCAACGATCGCGTCGACGCAGGCGAAATTGGGATGGGGCACCAAGTCACGGCGCTCTACCGCGTGGTGCGAACGCCGTTTGGGCGCGAGGCGGATCGCTCCACCCATCTGGCCACCGTGTACCTGCGAGAGAAGCCGCCCGGACCCGACCGGCCAGCTCGAGAACGGTCGATCGAAGTTCCGATCAGCGTGATCCGATCCAGACTGGCGGGGGCGTCACCGGACTTGCGCCTTGCCGTCGGAGCGGCTTGGTTCGCCGAAATGCTTCGAGGAACGACGAACGAGGGCAGCGCCACCTATCGGGACCTCCAGAAGCTGGTCGCCGGCTCGATGGACGACACCAACCCCGAGCACCAAGCCTTGTTCGAGGTCATCGGACTCGCCCGGCAGCGGCGCTAGAAAAGTGTGCAGCCGCCTCCCGTGCAGGTCACCGATGCCTTGCCCACCAGGTCGAGGCTATCGGCGGCCGACACGGCATCGGCGGGCGCGTTCGCCGTGACGTCTTCGCCAAAGTTGACGCACACGGTCTCGAGCAACGCGTAGCCTACGAGGTCTTCGACAAACAGCGCCCCATCGGATGCCGTGTTGCTCCAGATCATGGAGTCCTCGAAGTAGGCAAAGCCTCCCCCCAGGTAGACCGCGCCACCTCGGTTCGCCGTGTTGCCGATGAGATCGACCCCACCCGTCTCGAGGATGGCTCCCGCGCCGAGCACCCGCACGCCACCACCGTCCACGAGCGGGCCGCCATTGCCTTCGAAGCGGCTCTCGTCCATGCCGATGATCTGGTCTGCGGACGCGGAGAGGATGAAACCCGAACCCGCGTTCCGCTCCCCAACGATGTTGTCGAAGCTCATGAAGGCAAAGGGCAGCGTGGTCGGCACGGTGCGATCGAAACGAATGCCGTCGCCTGGGTTGTCGCTCACCACAACGCCGTTCGCAAACCCACTTTCGATCTCGCGAAGATGGATGGCCGGGGCGGCACCTCGGCCCAAGCTCACCGTCACACTAGACAGCTCAACCGCGCCATCCAACAGCTCCACGCCCCCCAGGTTGTCAGTGAGCACGACGTTGTTGAGGGTGTGCTGGCTCGACTCGCTAAACAGCAGGGCGCCCGACGTGTCATTGCCTTGGATGTGCACGTCGATGAACGAAACGGCCGCTGCGTCGAGCCGAAACAGGTCGCCGGTCGTCGTCGAGCCTTCGAAGACGGAGTCCTGCACCGTCAACTCCTGGCTTCCGAACATGGCGATCACCTCATCCACCTCGGCCTCGGACACCGCCACATCGGTCAGGCGGAGTCGCGCCCCGTCGGCCGCAATGACCGCCGGGCCCTCCCCGGTCAGGGTGATGCCCTCGACGGTTAGCTGAGAGCCGGGCAGCAACTGGAGGGTCGACACGTCCACGGCCCCCCACACCACGCCGTCCCGCGCCTTCTCTGAACTGACGATCTCGACGACACCCGCAATCTCGGTGGTCTGGGAAACGGAGTACGTCCCTGGACAGGCCACCACGCGACCGCCCTCCAACCGCACTCGCCCGCGCGACTCGAGTTCCGCGAGGAGGTCTCGGGGCCGTTCACCGGTGGGGAAGTACGTCAGCAAATCGGTGGTTTCGACCTCATCATCGCAGTCCTGATCGATCGCATCGCAGAACTCGGGCGCTCCCGGGTAGATGGTCGAGTTGGCATCGTCACAGTCGATGTCGGCGGTGAATCCATCCCCATCGCGATCCGCGGGCTTGGGCTCGGTTGGCTTGGACGATTCGGTAGGGATCGGAGGCGTCGGAGACGTTTCAGTCGGGGCCAAGGGCCCGTGGATACAGGCCACGCTCATGAGCACCGACCCAATTCGTACGTCCATGGTACCTCCCCAGCATGCGGTTCCCGCGACAACGGGACCGCTGGGCTGGCATTCTACGCATCTTGGAGAGTGGTCGATGCGCTTGCGGTTGGTTTCGTGGCTCGCGATTGGAGTGGTCTCGGCGTGCGGAGGCGGTTCGGGCCCCGCCGAGGAGTGCGCGACTCTCGAGCAGGTGTTCGTGTACACCGATGCCGATGGCGACGGGTTCGGCGTGGAGCCGCAGGGCTACGTCTGCAATGTGGCCGTAAACCAAGCGTTGAACTCGCTGGACTGCGATGACCGCGACCCGATGGTCGCTCCGGATGCCCCCGAACTCTGCGATGACATCGACAACAACTGTGACGGCCGCATCGACGAAGGCCTGCCGACCCGTAGCTACTTCCCCGACACCGACGGCGACGGCTTCGGCGACCCTGACGCAAAGCTTGTCAGCTGCCTCGACCCAGGCGAAGGCTTTGTCACCGACAGCAACGACTGCGATGACACACGGGGCGATCGGTTCCCTGGCAACCCCGAGATCTGCAACAACGGGATCGACGAAGATTGCAGCGGGGCGGCGGACGACATTGACGAGGTCTGCAACGACGATATCGACAACGACTGCAACGGCTTTGTGGACTGCACCGATGAGGCGTGCTTGGGTAGCACAAGCTGCCCGTAGCCCCTACAAGGATCCCCGATGGCCGGCGATCCTGCTTTTCTGCGTCGCGGACCCATCCAGGTGGCGTCGGTGACCCTGCTGTCCGTGCTCGATGCCGCATCGCGCGTGGATGGACCGGTGCGTCTGTACCTGTCCCGCAGCGGTGTGGATGAACCAGGGCTCATCAATCGACGCGACGAAGCCCAGGATGCCCTCGTGGATCAGCTCGTAGGGAGTCTCCTCGAAGAGGTTCCGCGTGCGAGCAACCAGCCCCGACGGGTGGTGCTGACCGAGGCAGGCATTCGCTTTCTGGTTCGTCACCGCCCACCTGCCGAACGGGCCGCCCTCGTCGAATCGGCCTCTCCGCTGTACCAAGATCGCCTCCTCCGGACCTGGAAATCTGTAGCTTCGCCCAATGAAGCGTCGCTGCTACAGGCCTGCGCAGCCAAGCTCTATGGCGATCTGCTGGAGGCCAGCCGAGGGTCCGAGGGGGCCTTCGAAATGACAAAAGCCAAGGAACTAGTTCTTTCTTGGAACCGTGCCGACGACGCCTCGGTACGGGCGGGTCTGGCCCGAGCCATGATCGCACTCGGCCTACGGCCTATTGGAGAAGTCGGAGAAACGGTCGCGTTCTCCGGTCGGCTCCACGTCTCCGACGAGAGCCTGTTTTCGGGCGACCCAGCCGAAGTTATGGCCCCCGGCTGGGTCGTCGCGGACGCCTCGGGCGACCGCATCCTCCAGAAGGCCAAAGTCAAATTCTGCGGATGACCATGACCATACCCCCGAGTCTGTGCATCGATCTGGGTGCCTCCTTCACGAAAATCGCCTACCGCGACCGCCCTGACGCCACCTCTCGTCTGCTCCAAGACAACGATCTGCCCGACGACCAGCACTTTTGCATTCCCAGCGTGGCCGCCCGCAACGTGGCTCGGGACGTCTGGGTGTTCGGGGTCGAGGCCATGGATCTGAAATCGGGCTCTCGCGTGGAGGTCTTCCAAAACTGGAAGGCCCAGCTCTTCGATCCAGACCGCGAGGTCACCTTCGACGTGTTGGATGACATTCCTGACGAGGTTCGCAAGGTCCTCCTCGAGGGAGATCCGGCCCTCCGCGCGCTCGACGTCGCCACCCGATTCTTGGCCTGGCTCCACGATGAGCAACTGCCCGCCATGCTCGGCTCAACCGATTTCCGCGATGCCCAGGTTCAACTTTGTGTTCCTGACTTTGTCCTCGATGATCCACTGGCCATGCGGCTCGAAGGCATCTTGCGGGACATTGGCTTCCGCAACGCGAGCACCTACACGTTGTCGGAGCCCAAGGCGAACCTCATCGGGGTGCTGACCGAAGGCGCCAACGCGCTTACGCGGAACGGGCGTCCCAACCCCGCGGTCATGTTCGGCGACACCACCGTCCTCAAGCGCCTGGCCCATCCTGGTCAGGCGGTTTTGCTCGTCGATGTGGGTGCATTCACCACGGACTTCGCCCTGGCCGGATTCAGCCAGGAACTCGACGCGGGGTTCGCCCAGGATCCGTCGCATTCCATGGCTCATGGCATTCGGAAGCTCGATGAATGGCTTCTCGCCGATGCGCCCGACCTCGACCGAGAGCGCGTCGAGGCGAGCGCCGCGGAACGTGAGCACTTCCACGCCACCATTCATGGCGGCATTGCGGGCCCTCGCCCAGAAGAGTTCGGCCTCACCCAGCCGGTGGTCGACGAAACGGTCGGGCGCTTCACGCAGGCCATTCTCGACGGCATTGAGACCTTCGTGAACCAGCACGAGCCCGAGGGCCTCGTAGCCGCCGTCCTCACCGGCGGGGGGTCGAACATCCGAGGCATCGCCAATCGGCTGGCTCGGGCCTTGTACGAACGCGACATTGCGACGCTTCACGCTCCCAAAGACACCGACGCCCCGCTCGACCGTGTCATGTACGGACTACGACCCGAACTGGTACGCGGCGCCAGTGCCATTGGTGGATGTTCGATCTTGTATCGGAGCTGACCCGACTTCTGGCCTGGGCCGATGGGAGCGAAAGGACGCGTCGACCGCTTCTGGGGTACTCAGAGGATCGGTCGGTCCCGACCCCTCGGAGCCCGCATGGACCGCGTTCGGCGTTACTACAGCACATTTGACGAGTGGGGGCGCCTCGAGCGTCCCTCGGGACGCCTCGATTTCATCCGGGCCATGGAACTCATCGACCGGTTCGTTCCGACCGAGCATCGGGTACTCGACTTGGGCGGGGGGCCAGGACGATACACGATCGCCCTTGCAGATCGTGGTAATCCCGTGGTCCTGGCCGACCTTTCCGGCGAGCAGCTCGTCACGGCTCGAGACCGACTCTCGGCCGCGGGTCTTGAAGCACAGGAACTACGCCAGGCCGATGCCCGAGACCTCTCCGCCTGGGACGACGCCGTATTCGACACGGTCGTTGCGTTCGG
>JBCCQY010000240.1:0-9342 GCA_039208735.1 Myxococcota bacterium
CCCCACAGTCCAACGGGATGCACTGCCCCCACCCTGGGAACTCGTCTGCCTCACACTCCGGCTGAACGTAGCCAGTGCATTGGCAACCCAGGCTCGCAAGGACCTGGAAGAACACGACCCCAATCGTCCATCCGCGGCGGCTCATTTCGGCGGCTCTACCGAGGTCAGCGCCTCACGCAGAACTTCGAGCGATTCGGACGGAACCACGAAAACGTCGTTTCCGCTGAGCACGGCTCCCTCCTGTGAAATACGTTCTTGACCCGTGCCCGTGCCCATGATCACGTTGTCGTTGGCCACCGCCGTCACGCGCTCAAAGAGCACCCCCGCACGGTCAGCGCCGTCGATGGTGTTGCGTTCCAAGGTGGCTTGGAAATTCGCGGGGTCGAGCCGGGCCCCTCGGTCGTCGATGCCCGTCACCACGATGGCGTCGCCGCCTTCGTTAGACGCCAGCGTGCTTTCGAAGGTGCTGTCTTGAACGACCAGCGGTCCCGGTAGCAATCCGAACAATGCCGCGTCCCGATGGTCGGCAAACCGGCTGTCCGAGACGGTGGCCCCCGCAAACCCTTGGACCTGGAGCCCCCGCCCAAACGCCCCTGCGCCGTTGGGCTGGGTCGAGACGATGTCGAGGTCGCTTGCATCGAGGGTCGCGGTGTCGCCGTCGATGATGACCGCCGCCGAGTGAGCGTTCGAAACCCCACCCCCCGACCAGGTGACTTGGGCGCCGGTAATCACGCCGCCGTAGCCGAACTGACCCCCATCGTCCATTTGGGTGTCTTCGACCGTCACGAGTCCGAGATCGACGGTCGAAAGGGGGCCATCGACGACAAAGCCTGTGATGCGAGGCTCATCGATGTGCAGCTCGGTCACCTCGGCCTCACTGCCGCCCCAAATGAAGAGCGGGGTCGCACCGCCGCGCAACGTCATGCCCGACACGAGCACGTCGGAGGCCTCGGTGATGCGGATGGTGGGCTCCTGCGCATCGGTGGGCTCGAGGGTGGTCAGCTCGGTGCCACACCCCAACAGCTCGAGGCCGTCATGGCGCCGGGGGCCGCCATCGACGTCGAGATTGGCGCGAAAGGTTCCCGCTCCGACAATGATGCGTCGAACGTCGGCTCCTCGTGCGGCTTCCAACGCATCGGAGAGGACCAAGAACGGATCGCGCTCCGAGCCATCGCCATCGGGGTTGGCATCGGCCCGCACGTGCCATGCGGGTTCAGCCTCTGAAAGTCCACCCCAATCCCCTCCACAGGGAGGTTTGGGCTGGCCACATGCCGTGGCCATCAATGCGATGGTTACAACCCCCTTGGTCCTCACGAATCCGCCTCCATGGCCGCTATTCGCGAAGCGGCCTGCGCCTGGCCCAGCTTATCCAGCATCCAAGTCGCTCGCTGCCAAAGTCTGACCGCCCGTTCCTTCGAGCCGGCCTCCCGGATCCGCACGCCCGCTACCTCCAGGACGAAGGCGAGGTCTGTGCTCGGTCCCACAGCATCCACCTGATCCACCAAACTGTCAAAGGCGGCAAACCCATCGCCGGGGGCCAGCCGCGCGGTTCCCGGGAGCCGACACACCCGAATGATGGGGAGCAGTCCGGCTCGGCCGGCTTCTTCGATTCGCCGTTGAGCGTCCGCGAAGGCGCGGTCGGCCCGGGCGACATCGCCGCGGGTCAACGCGATGAGCCCAAGGTTCATCAGGGGGAACATGCCTTCGCCCGAACCCAGCCGGTCCATCTGGGTGAGCGCCTGCCTAAATGCGGCCTCGGCCGCATCGAGGGCGCCGCGCTGGCGGAGCACGGCGCCGAGCGTGTTGGTGGCGCTCGCCGCACCCACGCGGTTGTTGGCCGCATGGTGGTGGTCGAGGGCCTTGCGAATCCACCGCTCAGCCTCGGGGTCATCCTGGCCCAGCGTCAGTCGGGCGTTCGCGATTTCTTCGGCGCTATCGCCCATCCCTTCGGAGTTGTTCAGCTGGTTGAACCGGTCGTAGCTCTCTTCGAGGCGAGGCAAGGCCTCGGTCAGCTTGCCGCGAAGGCGCAACAACGTGCCCTGGTTCTGCGCACACGCGGCCACCGTCTTTCGGGCCTCGGCGGTGTCAAGCGCTTCGGCGTGAAGCTTGGCGAGCGAAAACATCGCCTCGGCTTCGAGGAGTCTACCGAGCTTCAAAAGGCTCAAGCCGAGGTATCGTAAGATGACGGGCACCCAGTCCGTCCATTCGTGCTGACGGGCGCGCTCGCCAAGTCCGGAGAGGTGTTGCTGGGCCCGGGAAAACTCGCCCGAGCGCATCCACATCATCGACCGAACGACTTCGACTTGGCCCCATCGCACGTCCGATTCGGGTGCCTGGATGCTGACGAGGGCCTGCTCGGTCTGCTCGAGCAGTCGTTCGGTCGCCGAGATCCCACCCTGGCGGAGGTAGCTCCGAGCCGCGCTGACCAAAGGTTCGAACGCGGCCTCGCGTTGACCGGCTTCGAACCAATGCAACCCCAGCCGTTCAGGATCTGGGGGGTCGGCATGCGTCAGCACCCTGGCGCAGGCCACATGGAGGGCCTCCCAGGTGCCGTGTTCGACCGCGTCCCGCTTGAGGCTCTCCCACACCAGGGGATGCGCAAAGCGCATCGTGGCGGGCTGGCCTTGGGGCTGCGTGGCCAGACCTGCCGCGGCAATGGCTCCCATCAGGCCGGGAACCAGATTGCGAGGCAGTCCCAGTTCGTCGCAGACCGCCTCCCAGTCGGCGCGCTCCACCTGAATGCCGAGGGCGCAGGCCGCATGAAGCAGTTGGCGCTCGATCGGGTCGCGACGCAACAGCACGCCATCGACGAAGCGCAGCCAGCCCAGATGAAGGGAGTCGGGAAGAGAGTCCCCCGCGCCTTCGGTGAGCCGGAAGCCGGTCGGCGTGGGCTCGAGCACCTGCCGCTGCACCCAATCGGCCACCAAGCCTTCGGCGAACAGGGGACTTCCGCCGGTGCGGTTGACCACTTGGCTGCGCAACGCGGGTTGTAAGGGTGCTAACCCATCGATCAACGTTCTCTGATCGACCGGGTCGAGGACCGAAATGGGACGTTCGACGGTCGTGGAGGGAAGGTCGACGGTGGGGCCTGGCTCGTCGAGGGTCGCGAGCACGAGCACAGGGAGGTCGGAGCGCTTGGCCAACACCGCCAAGAACTCAGCGGTTTGCGGACCCCATTGGAGGTTGTCGGCCACGAGCACGAGCGGGCGATGCACCGTGAGCCACCCGAGGACCCGTAGGATTAGGGCGTGTTGGACTGCAACCGACAAGCCAAACCCGCCGAAGAGGTATTCCTTGAGGGCGATGGGATCGTCGGGGTCGTCGTCACCAAAGACCTGAACAAACTTCTCGATTCGCCGCATCGCTTCGGCAGGCGTCTGGCCGGTGCATCCAAGTACGGCGGCCACGGCCGGTCGCAAGCCTTGCGCGGGGTCGAACAACGGGGTGTGGTCGAGGGTCCACACCTCGGCACCAAGCTGTTCTTGGGCCTGCCAGGCGAGGGCACGGGCGAGGTGGGTCTTGCCGTTCCCGACTGCGCCGCGTAGCGCGACAAGCTGCGGCCGACGGGTTCGCCACACCTCGGCGAGCTGCCGCCACAAGTCGTCGGTCGTGGATGCTCGACCCACCAAACGGGGCAAGCGAAGGCCCACCAACCCAAGTCCCGTGAGTTGCGACGGAGGGAGGTGAGGCAGCGGAGTTCGCGGTCCCACTGGCCCCAGCGGAACATCCTCGATGGGCTGGATCGGAGGGTCATCGGCGTCGTCCGTCCAGGTCGGCGCTGACGGCTCCCACGTTTCGGACTTGGTTGGGGCGGCTTCGACCACCGGTCCAAGGGTCTGCAACGCACGCAATGCATCGGCTGCGAAGCGAAAGCGCTCTGAGGCTTCCTTGCTCAGAAGCCGAAGCACCCAGGCCTCGAAGTCGTGAGGCAAGGCCATGCGAGGCAACAGTGGAGGGACCGGGCTCGAGGCATGCTGGCGCCGGAGTTCGCGGGGGGAGCGGCCGCGAAAGGGAGGGCTTCCCGTGGCGAGTTCCCATGCCACACAGCCAAGGCTGTACAAGTCCGTCCAGGGTCCCTGATGCCCACGGTCGAATTGCTCGGGCGCCATGTAGGTCGGTGTGCCGCCGTGCAATTGCCCCTCCGCGGAGGGCTCGGCGGTGGCCAGACCGAAGTCGGCGAGTTTGAGGCCTGGGGTAGGGTCGTCGGGTCCGCTAAACAGAACGTTGCGAGGGGTTAAATCTCGATGGAGGACCCCACGGGCGTGGGCGTGAGCGAGGGCCTGGAGCAAGGCGACCAACGTGTCGCGGAGGGCGGTCCACGGCATGGGCAGGGTCAGCGCGTCGGTGAGGGTGCCCGCACTGGCGCGCTCCATCACCAGGAACGGTGCGCCGATGCGAAGTCGCCCCCCGGACTGCTCGGCGGCCGGTTCGGTGATTTCACCTTGGTCAAGGAGTCGTATGATGTGGGGATGGTCGAGCTTCGCGATTTGGCGCACTTCATTGCGAAACGCAAGAGTGTAGCCCAGGCCTGCCGCCCCTCGTATGACCTTGATGGCCACCGGTTCCCGGTGGACGCGGTGGACGCCCTTCCACACCTCGCCCATGCCTCCCGTCCCCAGCACGGCGTGCAGCTCGTAGCCGCCAATGTTGATGGGTCGGAGTAGCATTGGACAAGGTCCCGGGCGCTCGATAGCGGTGAAACTGCCGGCGCCAGTATCACTGGCGCACTTCGGGGCCAGCCAAAGTGCGAGAGGCCATCAGCTTTGTGCAAATTCGCTTGCCGGATGGACAATCCGTCCGTCTCTCGCCAGGGGCCCTGATTGGGCGCCTCTCCAGTGCTGAAGTTCGGTTCGCCGACCCAACCGTTTCGGAAGCCCATGCGATGGTGAGCCTTCGTGGCCGGCAGCTGAAACTCCTTTCGTTGCGTCGCTGGTTCGAAGTTGAGGGAAAGCGCTGTTCAGAGCTTGTGTTGGCCGCAGGGCAGCGCATCGCACTCGCCCCCGAGGTTGTGCTTGTGGTTGAGCGAGTCTCGGTTGCCCCTTTGGTGATGGCGTTGGCCGGGGCGAGTCCTGAACCCTACGAGCTTTCGGCGGCGGTCCATTCGCTGGTGGAGGGCCCCCATGGACTGGCCATCCAAGCCGGGTTTGAACCCAACGCCTCGGCTCACATCAGCAGCTCCACGGATGGTTGGGTGCTTCGCCAGCGCGATGGCACCACGGTCGACCTTCGCGCAGACATGACCTTCAAGGTGGCGGAGACGCCGCTCGAGGTGGTGTTGGTGGCCGTTCGGGGTGGGCTTACCACGGCTCCCTCCCCGAGCACGTCTCGCCCGATGCGCATCGTCGCAAAATTCGACACCGTGCACCTGCATCCTGAAGGGCGTCCTTCCACCGTGCTGACGGGCATTGCAGCGCGCATCATCAGCGAGTTGGTGGCGATGGGCGGGGGGCCTGTTGAATGGGGGGTCGTGGCCGGCGAAATCTGGATCCAGGACGATGACCGGTTGCTTCGACAAAACTGGGATCGCAATATGCGTCATCTGCGAAGCCGGTTGCGCTCCGTCGGCATTCGAGACGATCTGGTTCGTCCAGATGGTAAGGGCAATACGGAGCTGTTCCTGCTTCCCGGCGATGAGGTCGTGGACGAGACCTGACGGGCTTGGTGACGCGTGAGACCGTTCACGGACCGTTGAAAGTCCTCCAACCGAAAGTCGATAGTCGACGTTGTCGCATCAACATATGCGGCTTACCGATGCCCTCTTTTCCGAATTCCCGAAATAGGGAGCCTGTTGTGTCCAAGACTCTATTGCTCACCGGCGCCACCGATGGCATCGGGCTCGAAACGGCTCGTGCGCTTGTCGCCCAGGGCCACCGCGTGCTTGTCACCGGTCGCAATCCCACGAAGCTCGACCGGGTGGTCGAAGAACTGTCTCGGGCGGGCGCCGTCGAGCGATACGTGGCCGACTTCTCTCGGCTGGGTGAGGTCGCGGCGTTGGCCGCAGCGGTGGCCGACAAGCACGATCATCTCGACGCTATCATCAACAACGCAGGCATTTTTGCGGTTTCGACGTCGTTGACCGACGACGGCCTGGATGTGCGATTTGCGGTGAACACGCTGGCCCCGTACATCCTGACCCAACGCTTGCTTTCGCGGATGGACGCGTCGGGCCGAGTGGTCAACGTGTCCTCCGCCGCCCAGCAGCCCGTCGACCTGGAGGCGCTCGACCATCATGTGCCGATGCCCGACATGGCGGCATACGCACAGAGCAAGTTGGCGTTGACGGCATGGTCTCGCCAGTTGGCGCTGCAGATCGGGGCCGACGGGCCCGTCGTCGTCGCCGTCAATCCGGGATCGATGCTCGGTAGCAAGATGGTCAAAGAGGCCTTCCGGGTGGACGGCCACGACCTTCAGATTGGAGCCGAGATTCTGGTTCGCGCCACGCTCGATGCCGAGTTCGCGTCTGCGAGGGGCCAGTACTTCGACAATGACGCACGTGCGTTTGGGCCTCCGCACGGCGACGTGCTCAACGACGTCACCTCCAGCGCAATCGTGGCCACGATGGAGGCGGTCATTACGAGGACGCTCGGCTAAGCGATCGCGAGCCGAGACGGTGTCAACTGCCGGGACATGCTGTCGAGCACGCGGTCCACGATGCCGTACGGCTCGCCATTGAGGGCCCCCGTCACCACCGCATGGCCACACACCGATCGGGCCGCGTCGGTAAAGACGAACGGCCGGCTAGGGTCGAGGGTCCGAATGAGGTCCCCACCTCCGAAGTGGATGCCCAGGCTTCGATAGGCTTGGCCCACCCTTTGTACGAAGTCCAGCTCGGCCTTGGAAAGCCGGGTTGGGTAGGAGATGCCGCTGTCGGCCAGCAGGCTCGAGTCCGTGGGGACGCGTCGCGCCATAAGGAAAGGCTCGCCAGCCGTATCGCGAGGAACATCACCGTCGATGAGCAAGAAGCGAACCTCGCCGAACCCTCCCACATCGGGGGAGAGTTCGGCGAGCGCCTCCTCGGAGAGATCTGCGGGCCGCCGCACGGACGGGAGGTATTCCTGCACCACGAGGTCGCCGAACCGGGCCAGGAGGTCGGTAAGGGTCGACGCGGGTTCGTCGCGAGTCACGGCCGTGATCCCAACCCCGTTGTCGCCAACGCGAGGTTTGGCGATGGCCAGGGGTGGCTGACCAAGCGTCTCGGCGAGGAAGCGCAAGGATGCGTCGAGCTTGGCCCGGCTACCCACCATGCTCGAGGTGTCGAAGCTTAGGGGCACGGCATCCGGGGCCAAGCGAGCTGGCAGCTGCTTCGAGCCGAAGGCGGGGTCGAGGGCCAGGCGGGGAGACAGGTAGACCAGCACCTCGTCTTCGATCGTGGCCAGCGCCTGGAGGAGCGCTTCGCGGGGCCCTTGTTCCCGTCGCCAAACGATGACGTCGAAGGTGTTCAGCTCGACTCGTTTCTGGGGCCCTGGTTCATGACACGGGACTGCGCCCCGGTCGCGTTCGGGATCGTAGTGCTGCCGCTGGCTGCGATAGTGATCATAAGGCGAAGCGTGAAAATGCCTCACGCGTTGGGCGAGCACGGACGCCTGACCCGCCGTTTGCAGCCGCGGGTCTGCGGCAGCGAGGAACACCTCACCGCCACCGGCTAGGGCACGCCCCCAGGCGCGGTAGAGCATCGCGTAGCCCGTTTCCGTCACCGGGTAGCTCGACCCTTCGATGGGGTCATTGAAGAACAGGATGCGGGCATGGCCCACGTCGTGGTGGACGGCCATTACGCACCTCCGCTGAAGCGTTCCACGGTGTTGAGGACTCCCCGAGGGGAACGGCGAACGTGCGCTTCGTCCGGGAGGGCCCCGTACTGTTCTGGTACGACGGAACCGAGGGGAACCAATCCCGTTTCGGTGAGGGGCGGCAGGGCGCGGTAGGCCAGCCGAGCGGCGAGGCCCCGTGCGCCCCGAAATACGAGCTGGGTGGGCTGGTTTCGTCGAACGGCGGCCTCGGCGAGCGCGCGCTTGCCTGCGTCATCCACGAGACTCGCGACGATCACGACGTCCGCATCGAACCGTTCGAAAACCTGCTCCACGCTGCCTTGCACCACCTGCACCCGACCCGCGGGCAGCGCGTCCACGCGTTCCAGCACGGCGAGAAGACGACTCGACATCTTGACCGCAGCCGGGTCGCGGTCGAGGAGCACGATGGGGGCGTCGATGATTTGGGCAAGGCACAGGCCGGTCATTGGGAGAGGGCCTGAGCCGCCGACAACCACCTGACGAGGACGCGACTTCGCTGTGGACCAGGCGGCGAGTTCGGCGTGAACCAAGTCAAGGTAGTTTCCAACGTACGGAAACACCTGCAGGCGGGTGGCCAAAGACTGGTTCGGATCAGGGTTTCGGCTTGCGAACGTGCAGATTCGCCGGGCGAAGTGGAACTCCAGCTGCGTCTCCGCGATGGCTGAGGCCCTGCGTAGGACTCGAGCGCGGTGTTGCCACTCCGGAATCTCATCCAGGATGCCGCAGGCCATGGCCTCGGCCAATGGGCGAAGCATGGCGTCCCGCGTCGACTCGCCACCCCCCGAGACGATGGCAACCAGGCGTTCTAGGGCTTGATTGACGGCCGCTCCAGGGGCCAAGGCATGCCCATCATTGGAACGGCGACACTGCGCGTGCCGAGCTGCGAGTGTGCCGTACACCTCGTTCGAGGCGAGTTCGCAGAGCCATCGCTCGGAAAGCTCTCGTGCCGCTCCAACGAGCGAGAAACCTTGGACGTGTGCGCCGTAGGCCAGGGAATCGACAGCCATACGATGGGGTAGCGGTGACGATCCGTTAGGGGCAAACCTAAAGACTGCTCGCAAACCCGATCGAACCACGAGTCTACTCGGTCGCCAACGGGCCCAGTTGCTCGTCGAGGAATCGCTTCGTCTCCGTGATGGAAAACGCCTGCTGGTCGAAGCGACTGAGTCCTGCCTCGGGCTCGCCCTTGGCGATGGGCTGTTGAAACTGAGTGTGGGTTCCTCCCTCGATCACCACTGTTTCAATGTCGCCTGCACCGGTCAGACGGTCCTTAAGCTTCTGGGGAAATCCACCTTCGGGGGGCGCGCCTCGGTCGAGTTCACCAAGGAGCATCAGGATGTCTTGGGTGACGAGCGGGTAAAGCCGTTGCGGACGAAGTCCTCGCCAAAACGGTGAGCCGACCGGAGCCCACAACACGACCGCGGCAACTTCGGGTTGTTCCGCAGCCATAAACAGGGACATCGGCCCGCCAATGCTGTAGCCCCCGACGGCGATGCGGTCGGGATCGAGGACCGTGGTCTGGGTGATTTCTCCCGCGAGCGCAAGCTCCATCGCC
>JBCCQY010000241.1:0-9295 GCA_039208735.1 Myxococcota bacterium
CTTGGGTCAGGGTGAACGGACAGAGCCGAACGAGGTTCGTTGACCGGTCCGAAGCGCGGTGCGCCATTGCTGGACCAGCTCCGAGGACTGAAGGGGGGCGAGTTCCCGTCGTACGGCGGCTCGGTCGAGCATCGACAGCGGATCGGGGGCCCACAACAAGCCGGCTCGAATCGCGTCGAGGGCCAAGGCGATCGGCTCATCGTTGCGAATCGCCAAGGTCGCCCGGTCGAGGTGCAGCGTCGCGATGTCGGAACGCAGGGCCGCCACCGCGTCGCTTGCCCGGTCCTGTGTGCGCAGTTGGTCGAACCGTTGTAAGGCCAGGGTGAAGCTTCGATCAGCGAGTTCGAGGTCGCCCTTTGCGAGCGCGGCCCGCCCGCGGAAGGCCGCAAGTCGAATCCAGGTCTGACGGTCTTCGACCGTGGTGGGCTCGGTGTTCTCTAGGCCATCGAGGGCGGACAGGAGGGCGGAGGCGAGGGCGGGACTTGGCTGCTGTTGGGACAGAGCGGTGTCCCAAGCCAGCGCGAACCAGGACGTGAATTCATCTCCGAGGATCCGCTGAAGGTCGGTGGCCAAGGCTTCCAACCGGCAGTGGAGAAGGTGGGCGAGGACCGAAGCAAGTTGCGGGCGGACCGACCCGCGCAACGCCTTGCGAAGGGCTTCCCCGTCGCCTCGTTCTGCGGCGATCGCGACGGCGAGCAGCGGGTCTGGGGGGCCTCCTTGCAAGGCCTCTTGGGCATCGTAGACCCGGCCGTTTGCGAACGTGAGTCGTGTGGCGTCTCCGTTGGTGGCTTCGGGATCCAGTGAGGCTCCCGACACCTTGATGCGTTGCACCGTCGCGTCGATCGAGGTGTCGTGAGCGCCGCTTGCCCGCACCACCAAGTCCCACTTGCCGAATCCCATCACCCCGATGGGCTCCCCGCTGCCTTGTCGAAACCCGTCTTCGTCGGCGAACGAACAGCCGAAGCCACGCTTGTCGAGCAGCTGAAACCGTGCCGTCCGCGACTCGCCCAACGAAAGCTCGGTGGCGCGCGCCTCGCCACCGGCGCGACATCGAAGCATCGGGACGACCCCTGCGGGCCCGGCTTCGCCGATGACTTCGAGTCCGTAAAGGGGCGCGGCGGTTCCCGCGGGCACGAGGCCGACCTCCAGGCCCCCGTCCCACTCGACCCGATCCACCGACAGCGTGACGTCGAGGACGAGCGGTCCCCCGTCCCATTCGACGGGCACGTGGGCGAGGGTCTGGTGACCGAAGCCTTCGACGCGAAGCCCCCCACCGGGCTCTTGTTGAAGCGCCAAGGGCTGGTCCACGTGCCACTCGGGCGTCAGCGAGGCGGTCAGATCGAGTTCGAATTCGGGCCGTGCCGCAACTTCCTGAAGACTTCGCAGTCGAGCCACGTCCGTCCGATCGAGGGCGCCAAGGTCACGAAGCTGTTCCAGGACCTCGAGTTCGCGGGCGGGCTCTCGGGCGTCTTGCCAGGCCGAGGCTGCGGCATGCAGGGCCGCTACCCGTTCGAGGCCATCGAGCGCCGAGGCCGCCCGTAGCGCCAGCTGGCCGCCGTGAACGGGCCGTCCGGCTGCGTCGTGAAGGCTCGCCGCGCGCAGGGTCGCCGCCCAACCCTCGGGTTCACCCCAGTGCAGCTCCGCAAGCTGCTCCATCGCGTCTGCCGCCTGTTTCAATTGCCCGATGAACGCGAGTTCCTCGGCGCGCTGCCAGGCTTCCCGGAACGCGGGCGATGCGCCATTGGGTGGGGGAGCCTCAATCCAGGATTTACCCTGGAGAACCGGTAATGCACCGTCGCCGGCTCCGAGGACCCACAGGTTCCCTTCGGTGTGGACCACGAGTTCGATTGCTGCATCATCATCAAGGTTCGACAGGGTCACCAGGTCCAATTGGCGGATTGCCAGGGACCGGAGTTCCTCTCCCGTGCGGATCCACAGGCCCAGATCTTCGCCACACTGGGCGGCGAGGTCGGCATCCCCATCCCCATCGAGGTCGCCCACCTGCAGCTCGTCACAGGGCGTGGAGGCGAGACGCGTGGCGGTGAGTTGATGGCCGCTGCGAGACAATTGCCACAGCCCACGGGCTTCGCCATGGGGTTGGGCTCGTCCAAAAACCTCGGGATTGGGAGCCCGGTCAACCTTGTTGGCGATGAGGCTTGCGGTGCCGTCGGGGTTGGGCAGGACGGCCAGATCCGTCACTACGCCAAGCTTCCGATGGGCGACAAGCCTGGCTTCTCGGCCCTCGCGTTCGAAGATGCGGATGTCGTAGGCGTTCCATTCGCCAAGGGCGGCCGCAATCTCAGAGGTGCCGTCGCCGTTCAAATCGGCCACGACGAGGTCGGTGACGCTCGAGCCTGCAGCCGAGGTGGCAGGGTGGAGGTCGCGGATGCCCCGCCCAGCGCCAATGGGCTGCACGATGCGCTCGCCAAGCGCGAGAATGGGCGTCAGGCCGGTCCCCGCGCCGATCGGGGCCAGGGTGGCGGCACGTAGTGGGCCGCCCGCGTAGGAGCGCAATTGGGTCAGGCGACCCGCGCGAAGGCCGACCAACGCAGCGTTTCCTTCGTTCCCGATCCAGAACGTGCCTCGACGATTGGTGGGGAGGACCACCTGGTCGCCTCCCCAGTTGACGCCTTCGAAGCGTCGAACCACGGGCAAGTTCGCTGCGGCATCCACGACGAGGGGCGAGACGTCCTCCGACCACAGCAGGAGCGCGCCATCGGGGCCCGTCCAGGGAATCGCACGGGTCGCCCGATGGCCCGTTCGGGTGGCCTGACCGAGGGCCCGGAGCACCGAGGCTTCTGGGCTTTCAGCCACCGCGAACGCTTCGTCCACCCGGCGTTCGCTCAAAAACGCATCCCGCATGAGCAGACGCAGTTCGGGACTGCGTGAGAGCCTGGGCGAGCGACCTTGCAGCGTCTCCACGATGCGCGGAAGGCGCTCGAGGCGACCTTGTTGGCGAACTTCGGTCGCAAGACGAAGCAGGGCCTGCTCCTGTTCGAGGCTTCGTTCGGCCGACGCGAACGCCATGCCGAGGGCTGCGATCTGACCAGGTTCGTCGCCCAGACCCGCCAGGTGTTCGGCGCGCCACCACCATCCGGCGACCAGCGCTTGGGTCCCGCGGTGAGCCGGGCGTCGGGCGAACGTCTGCCAGCTTTGTTCAGCCTCTTCGACGCGACCCTCGGATTCGAGTTCTTCGATCCGGGCCATCACGCTGTGCAAGGCGGTTTCCGCCTCCGCCTCGACCAGGTTGGTCTGGCGCACCGAGCGCGCACCCACCACCGCGGTGCTTCCCACCAAGATGAGTAAGACGATGCCCAAAGTGGTGGCGAGAATGCCCACTTCGGTGCGATTGCGTCGAATGAACCAACGGAGCTGGTCGCCGAGGGTCGGAGGAGCGGCGACAATGGGCTCGCCTCGCAGGCAACGCTCGAGGTCTTCGGCCAGCTGTTGAGCATCGGGGTACCGATCCATGGGATCGACCTGCATCGCCTTGAGCACCGTGTGCTGGACCTGACGCGGGATTCCGCTCACCAGCTGCCGTGGGGGCGTGACGCGTCCTTCGACGACGGCCGCAATGATCGAAAGGGGGCGGTCGCCACGGAACGGCACCTCGCCGGTCAAGGCCTCGTACAGCACGACTCCGACGCCGTACACGTCGGTGGAGGGGCCAATCCGATGCAGTTCGCCGTTGGCTTGTTCCGGGCTCATGTAGGACGGTGTGCCGAGCACTTGGCCCGTGCGCGTCAATCGACTGTGGGCCGATTCGCCCGTAAACAGGGCCAGCCCAAAGTCGGTGAGTCGCGGTTCGAGATCCGCCTCGAGCAACACGTTGTTGGGCTTGACGTCGCGATGGACGAGCCCCTGCCCGTGCGCATGGTGGAGGGCTTGGGCCAGGCTTGCCGCCAACCGAACGGCCGTGCGCCAGGGCAAACGGCCCTTGGTACGGAGATGCTGAAGCAGATTCGGACCCTCAACCAGGTCCATCGCGTACCAGGCCCGGCCTTCGTGACGGTCGAGTTCCAAGATTTTCACGATGTGAGGGTGGTCGAGCTGCGCAACCGCCCGCGCCTCATTCAAAAACCGCTGCTGGTCGCGGGCTTGTGCAAAGTCGCCTGCGAGCAGCACCTTGACGGCGACGTGCCGCTGCAGATCGGGATCGATCGCTTCGTAGACCACCCCCGCGCCCCCGCGTCCGATCTCCCGCACGATGACGTACCGGCCGATTTGATGGGGCATGCGAGGGGAGGCATCGGGGCTGCCGTCATCGGTATCGTCGAAAAAGGTGGATTCCGCCTCACGAGGCGTCAACGCAGGCGTGGTGCGGCCTAAGATTTCGTCGTGAAGCTGAGTCAGCGAGCGGCGCAGATCCGCTACGGAGACGGTCGCAGGATCGTCATCCGCGGCGGCGACCCAATCCTCGACCGCCGACAGGCCAAGGCGTACCTCTTCGAACAACCAGGTCAGGAGCTTGGCAAGCGCGGTGACGTCGGAGGCCGCCGTAGCGTGGGGCTCCGCGAACCAACCGATCACAAGGGGTGTGCCCGTCTCGCTAAGCCAGATTTGGTCAGGCTCGAGCTGCCCGTGGGTCACCCCGTGTTGATGGGCGAACCAAACGGCTTGGGTCACGGCCAGGCCAATATGGAGGGCAAAGCTGCGGGAAGCGTGGGTGTCGGCGTGTAGCTTGGGCAGGCCGATGCCGTGTCGACGTTCGGTCACCACGAACCAGTGCCCTTCGTGCTCGGCCAGTCCGACGAGCGGTTCGAGGTGGGGATGGTCGAGCGACGTCAGGGCATCGATCTTCGCGGCTACGTCGGCGGGATCCTCTGCGCCGAGCGGACGAAGGAGCACCTTGCGCCATGGGGTGTCGGTGCGATGCGCGAACCACTCGTTGGGCCGCTCGCCTGCATGAGGCGACGCTACCGTCCATTCTCCGATCTGTGCGCCGGCTTCGGGCGTCACGCATCCCCCCCGCGAGGCGACCCATCATCGGACCTGCGGTCCTTCGACACCAGCCACCATCGGTCGCTGGGTGTCGCGGGGTCGTCAGCGTGCGTCGAGAACGACCGGCACTTCTTCGTAGTCGCCATCGTCGGCCCGACGCAGCACCACCGCAGGGATCGTCTCACCCGGGTGGGAGCGCAGCGCCGCTTTCACCGAAGCCGGCTGGAGGTCGGCCAGGAGGAGCCCGTCCACTTCGACGAGTACGTCCCCGGCTCGCAAAGGGCCATCGTCGGCGGCGACTTCCCACCCCACCCCAAGGGCTTCCTTCAGTTCACTGTGTACACCGTGTGCCGCGCCGCCCATCAAGATCTCGAAGGGCACGAAGACGTTCTCACCGCCGGAAACCGCCGCGGTGGAAGGTTTCGAGCGCCATTCATCTTGGCCGTCAAACCAGCCTGCCTCGGCGGTCCAGTTTCCGCGGGGCACTGCGATGCGGAAGGTACCGTCGTCGCCCGTACGATGTGCAAGCGTGCCTTCAGGTCCGTGGAGGTGGACGATGGCATGCTTGATGGGTTCGCCTTGGTCGTCCACGACGTGACCCGACAAAAACCCCGTCTCCACTAGCGCTTCGACTTCGGACGGCCTTTCGAGTACGCGTCGCCCCGCAGCCGCTCCCCGACGACGGCCAATGACCAAGGGCCGGATCGACCGTGGGCCATCCGTCATTGCGAGACCTGCACGTACCGGCATCTGGGCCGTCCGTTCTGAACCCTTGAGGGCCTCGGACGGACGTGGGGCCACGTACCAGGCGAGGGCCAGGGCAAGGGCCGCAGTGATGGCGATGGGCGTGCGAATCTTCACGACCTCGTTTTACCCCTGATCGCGTGACATCGTCGAGGCAGTCTGGTTGCAGATCGGTCGGGACGCGGTGCGACGTGGAGGAACGAGCCAGGTTCCCCGCCTCAACCGAGGCACAACCTTTCTCCGCAGGACTCCGGATCCTCCTCTTGAATGCCGGTGCTTGGGAGGAGGTTCAACGGGGCTCGCATGATTTGCAAGGATGGGCCGGAAATGCATTGTCTCAACTCAACTTTCAAGCAGTGACTTTGTCGGCGACTCACGTCTGAGCTGGCGTAAATTGTCATTGAGGCGAGTTCCGTTTGGGAAATCGTCCCAAAAGTCGGGTTCGATTGCAAAATCGACAATGGTTCGGGTTTCGCATCCCGAGGTTGGCCTGGACGGCATCTGGAAGTGCCCATGGGCCGACTGGACACGGTTTTTCTTGCGCTTTCGACACGGGTTCAGGTTTCTTGTTCTGATGGGCAAACGCGTTCTTTCGGCGACTGTATCTCTCGAAGACGAGTTCTCTCGATCCGAGGGTTGGGGCGTGACCCAAGCAATTGGAGAGACCTCATGGCCCTGACCGTGAACACCAACATCTCGGCCCTCAACGCGATCTCACGCCTCGGCGACACCCAGAGCTCCCTCAACCGGACGCTCGGCCGTATCGCTTCCGGTACGCGGATCACGAGCGCTGCGGATGACGCGGCCGGACTTGGAGTGGCTGAAAACCTTTCGGCCCAGAGCCGCTCGCTGAAGATGGCGCAGCGGAACACGAACGACGGGATTTCCGTCGTCCAGACGGCCGACGGTGCGGCCTCGGAGATTGGCAACATCCTCAAGCGGATGCGGGAACTCGCGGTGCAGTCTTCGTCGGATACCCTGCAGAACCAGGAACGTACCTACGTCAACGATGAGTTCGCAGCCCTTGCGTCGGAAATCGACCGGATCGCGGAAGTGACCGAGTTCAACGGGGTGTCCCTCGCCAACGCAACGGCGGTGGACCTCAACGTCCAGGTCGGAACCGACGGGACCGCGAACAGCCGAATCACCATCGCCCTGACCAACCTGCGCTCCGACGACGCCAACATGGGTGTGGACACCGGCTCTATCGACCTGCTCACCGCGGGTGGCGCCCAGACTGCGCTTGCGACCATCGACTCGGCCATCGACAACGTGAACACCGTCCGTTCCGGCTTCGGTGCGGCCCAGAACCGGCTCGAGAGCGCCTACCGTCAGGTCGACAACTACTTCCTCAACCTGACCGAAGCAGAGTCCCGCGTTCGCGACACGGACTATGCGATGGAGTCGGCTGAAATGTCCAAGCTCCAGATCATGCAGCAGGCCGGCGTCGCGGTCCTCGCCCAGGCCAAGAACATGAACGCCTCGGCCGCTCAGCTCATCTGATTTCCGTCAGCCGACGGTTGCGCCGGTCTCGGATTCCCGGGACCGGCGCTTCGTGGTTCGGTGTCCGAATCGGTGACACCCGTTGACGGAGCAGGGGGATACGGGGGGTCGGTGCGGGCAAGGGCTCGCGACGCCTGCGGGAGACGACGTGCAAATCGGCAAACCCTTCGGCATTCCCCTGCGGCTCCACTGGAGCTTCTTCCTTCTCCCGATGGGGCTTTGCGCCTACTTCATCACGATGGTGGGGTGGGCTCGTGGATTGCAGGCGGGGGCCATCGCATCGACCGCGATCTTCATCTCGGTCGTGCTGCACGAACTCGGTCACGCCTTGGCGGCGCGGCGGTTCGACATCGCCACGCATCACATCACGCTGTACCCGATGGGGGGCGCTGCGGCGCTCGAGCGGATGCCCGAGGAGCCTGATCAAGAGGCGGTCATCGCCTTAGCAGGCCCCGCGACGAACCTCGCCCTCGCCATGATGGGTGGGTGGGTGTGGTTGCTGACCTCTCACCCCCTGGCATTGATGTTCACGATGATGAACGGGGCGATGGGTCTGTTCAATCTGGTGCCCGCCTACCCCATGGATGGGGGGCGGGTGCTCCGCGCTTTGCTCGCCAAGCGCCAGGGGTGGATGGCGGCCTCCCGCACCGCGGTGCGCATCGGTCGGGTGTTTGCGTGGGGATTCCTCGGCGGAGGGTTGTACTTCCGCCAGCCCGAACTCGTGTTGTTGTCTGTGTTCCTTCACGTTGCGCTCAATGCCGAACGGCAGCGTCTCGTGGCGTTGCATTGGGAGGCCACCACGGGTCGTCCCGCGCCCTGGACGCAGAACGAGAACAACGAAGAGCCTTCCAAGGGGTGATGATGAAGAGCCGTGTGCTCTGGTGGGGGCTGCTGCCCGCTGCCGGACTGGTGATGACCTGGGCCGCGATGGCGGCGCCGCGTGGCGATGAGGTCGCTGCGGTGACGAGCCGGGAGTCGACAGGCCCCGCTGCCCTGACGACGTTGGCTCCCCCAAACCATGAGCGTGAGGTGGCACGACTCGTGGCCGAACACCTCGAACGCTTCCACTACACCGACCGACCCATCGACGATGCGTTGTCGCAAGCGTGGTTCGATGGTTACCTCGATCGGCTCGATTACCAGCGCACCATCTTCCTCGCCGAAGATATCGAGTCGTTTGCGGCCTATCGCACGACGTTCGACGACATCGTGCAGCAGCGTCGTCCTGACCTGACGGCCCCCGTGCGCATGTACACGGTCAATCGAGAGCGGTTGCGCGAGCGCATTGAGTTCGTCCAGCAGCTGCTCGACAAGGGCATCGACGTCACGAACGAGGAATCGTTCGTGCCCGACCGTCACGAGGCGGATGCGCCCTGGCCGAAGACGGCCGCTGAGGCCAACGAACTATGGCGTCAGCGCATCGAGAACGAGTACATCGACGACCGGCTTGACGGCGACACGGATGCCGAGATCATCGAACGCCTTCAGAAGCGCTACGCGAACTGGGTCAAGATTCTCGATGACGAAGAGAGCACCGACCTTGTCGAGTCATGGCTAAGTTCGCTCACGCGAACCTACGACCCCCACTCCGAGTGGTTCAAGCCAGCCAAGAACGACGATTTCGACATCGACATCACGAATTCGGTCACCGGCATTGGAGCGTCGCTGCGCACCGAGGGCGATGACACGCTCATCGTGGAGTTGATTCCGGGGGGCCCCGCCGAAAAGGACGGGCGTCTTCGTCCGAAAGACGTGATCGTCGCTGTGGCCCAAGGCCGGAAGGCCTTTGTCGATGTGGTCGGTTGGCGGATCGACAAAGTCGTGAAGCTCATCCGCGGCGAAGTCGGTTCGAAGGTGCGGTTGCTCGTCGAGCATCCCGCCGGTGGACGAGAAGAGATCGACATCGTTCGCGACCGGGTGACCCTCGAAGATTCCGATGCCGAACACTCGATCGAAGAGGTCCGGGGTCGGAAGATCGGGGTGGTTCGACTGCCCAGTTTCTACGTCGATCCGACGGGCCGGCAGAACGGCAAGCGCGCAAGCCAGGATGTCAAGGCGGCACTGTCCGAACTCAATGCCCAAGGCGCGGAAGGCTTGGTGCTCGACC
>JBCCQY010000242.1:0-9294 GCA_039208735.1 Myxococcota bacterium
CCTTCTCACCGGTCAAAAGGAAGGAACCCACTTGGGGTTGCGCGCCAACGCGATCGCACCTAGCGTTCCTCCAGCATCTCTAGGCCGAGATCGACGGCGCGACGCATGGATTTCTCGAATTCCGCCACCACGATCCGCTCAATCTGGCCGCCCACTAAGGGCACCTTGACCTTGATTTCGCCATCGATGACGCGCTTGGTTCCCCCGTCATCCGGAGCGCAGTAGGTGACGCCGGTCACCGAGACCAAATCGGACAGCACATCCAGCGTGACCGTCCATTCCATGCGGCCTTTCGCCATGTCGTAGCGATTCTCTTGCACAAAGCACAGTTTTTTTGCACCCAAGGCTCGCGCCACAATGGTCGGAAGTTCTCGATTCGGCTCATTTCGAATCCGTTGTATCTGTACGTCGCCTTCAAAGCGACGTTCCAGCAGATGCAACGTGTCACCCGTCATCTCTTGGTACCGTTGCTTGAACTCTTCGGATTCGAAGACCTCCCAGACAACAGAAGGCTCGGCGGGAAGGTGATCTTCGACGTAGAGCTTCATTGGTGCCTCCAGTGCTCCGACGACGGATGTTGAACGCCGGACTCGTTTTGGCGTACCCTGTCGGCCACCTCACTGCTTCCGGAGCCGCCCGCTGATGGTGCTCACCGATCGCGAACGACGCATCGTGCATGCGTTGGGCCAGACCATGTTCCCCCGAAACCGGACCATCGACCTCGATGCTGACGATGTTGGTGTCGTGGATTGGGTCGACGAATACGTCGGCCGGATGCCTCCGTTTGCGGCAGCCCAGATACGAGCCCTCCTCAACACCGTCGACCTTGGATACGGCGCGTACGCCATGACGCCTGGATCCACTTTTACGAGCGCAGACCGCGAGTCGCGCGAGGAGTACCTCTCCTCGTGGGAAAATGCATCGACCTACACCCAGCGCCAGTTGTTCCAGGCCCTGCGCGCCATGATGGTGTTGTCCTTCGTCGACGCCCCCAAGACGCTCGAACGGATCAAGCCCAAGGCGGACGATTCCGACTCGCCCGCCAACGGAGATGCGTAGTGAGTACGCCAAACATCGAAAAACGCTGGTCTACCGACCAGCTGATCACGGGGATCGAGACCCAAGACTGGCTGAAGCTGTTGTCTCGCAATGGCTACCGCGTCGACATGACCTACCTGCATCGCGTCGCCTTTGTGGGTGGCATGTCGCTGCCCGCCACCGTGTTGGGGCGGCTGGAAGATGCGCGATTCGGCCGGCAGCTTGCCGCCCAGGAGATCGATCCCGAGCCGATTTTTGTGATCGGCCACTGGCGCTCGGGCACGACCCACTTGCACAACCTGCTCGGTCGGCTGCCCAACCACACCTACCCCACCGTGTTCCAGGTGGTGTTTCCGACGTCGTTTTTGACCACGGGCAACATCTTGCCCCGGGTCATGGCCGGCATGATGGAGAGCACCCGAACCTACGACAACGTGGCGCACGGGTGGAACGAGGCGGCGGAAGATGAAATCGCGCTGGCGAAGCTGACGGGATTGTCCCCCTACATCGCCTTCATGTTCCCCCAAGCCTCGGCCAAGTACGAGAAGTACATCGACTTCATCGAGTGCGGTGAGGACGAGCGGGAGAAGTGGAAGGAAGGCTTCCGCTACTTCATCAAGAAGATCATGATTCAGACAGGTGGCCAGCGGGTCATCGTCAAGTCGTGTACGCACACCGCACGCATCCGGCTCATTCTCGAGATGTTCCCGAACGCGAAGTTCGTGTTCATCCATCGCCATCCCTATGAGGTGTTCGCGAGCACGCTGCACATGCGCTCGCACACCGATTGGGAGAACTTCTTCCACTTGCCCGAGCAAGACGTCGCCCAGATGCGCAAGCAACAGACGCTGCAACTGGGGCAGCGCATCTTTGAGCGGGTGGCCGAGGACCGTCGATTGATTCCCGAGGGCAACCTCGTCGAGATTCGCTACGCGGACCTCGTCGGAAACGAAATCGAGCACGTGAAGATGCTCCACGAAAAGCTCGGATTGCCCGGTTGGGAGCGTGCGGAGGTTCCTCTCCGTCGCTACGTCAACGGACTCAAAGGATACCAACGCAACCGTCTCCGGCTCGACCAGCGTTCGCGCGACCAAGTCTACGACTGGTGGCGCGTCGCCTTCGACGCCCTGGACTATCCGCAGACTCACGAGGATCTCCCATGAATCAGGACGATTTCGACGACCAGACGGGGCAGTCCGACATGGACATGCCCGTCGAGGGAGCACCGGACCACAATTCCATGCGGGCTCGCATCGAGGCGTTCATCGGTTCGGACGATAACAAAGCCCGGAAGCACGTCCATCCGCGCCTCATCAAAATGTTTGAGCTGGCGGGCATGAACAACGCGTTCGTGCGGGCCGAAGGTCAATACCTTTGGGACTCGGAAGGCAATCGCTTCCTCGATTTTCTTGGAGGCGGTGGTGTCTATCTGATGGGGCGGAACCAACCCTCCATCCACGGCGCCGTGGCGGAAGTCCTGGGCATGAACCTGCCCAACCTCACCGTGATCAACGCGTCGGTGCTCGGCGGCATGGTGGCCGAGAAGCTGCTCGAGTTGGGGGGACCCCAATACTCCAAGGTGGTCTACACGAACAGCGGCACCGAAAGCACCGAAGTGGCTCTTCGCTTTGCGCGCAACGTGACCCTTCGTCGGCGTTTCCTCTTCTTGGAAGGAGCGTTCCACGGCCGCACCTATGCCGCGATGTCGTGCTGCGGGTGGGAACAGCTGCGTTCGGGAATCGATCCCGCGATGCCCACATGTACGCCGATCAAGGCGGGCAACCTCGCTCAGCTCCGTCGTGAGCTGAAGATGGGCGATGTGGCCGCGTTCATTTTCGAGCCTGTTCAAGGCATGACGGGTCAACGGATCGACCCAAGCTACCTCCGCGAAGCCGAGGCGCTGTGCAAGGAGCATGGCACCATCCTCATCGCAGATGAGGTCCAAACGGGACTGGGACGTACCGGAGCGTGGTTCGCAAGTCGCGAAGCCGGCGTTCGCGCCGACATGCTCACCACGTCCAAGGCGCTGTCCGGTGGGGGTTCCGCCGTGGGTGCGGTCCTCGTCGACGAGTCGATCTACAACAAGGTCTACGCGGGCTTCAGCTCGGGTCTCAACCACTTCTCGACCTTCGCCGAGAGCAACGCGGCGATGGCGTCGGCCTTGGCCACCATCGAGTTCCTCGAGTCGATCGACGCCCCGGCGCTGGCCAAGGAAAAGGGCGAGTACCTGCGGAACGGCCTGCTGGACATTGCAGATCGCTACGATTGCATCGACTACATCGCGGGCCTCGGCCTGATGATCACGATCTACTTCAAGGACTCTGAAAACCCGAGCCTCCTCGCCCAGCAGAAGGTGATGGCGGCGGCGGATTCCGGAGCGTTCGCGGCCGCGCTCAACGTCGAGATGTACAAGAACCAGGGCATTCTCGTTCAGGTTCCCGGACCGGGGCTAAACGCGATCAAGATCTTGCCGCCGGCCGTCGCGACCCAGGAAGACCTCGACTACTTCCTGTCCTGCTTCGAAGATACGCTGGCCGGGTTCTACAACCGCCAAGGCCCCGCCACGAGCCTCGTGGGTGGCATGGTGAGCACCGCGGTCAAGAACCTGATGCCGGGCGGGGCAATGCCTCCTCTTCAGCGGGCCTTGGGTTTGGCCCCGGCGGCGGAAAAAAAAACTCTGACGAACGAGTCCTGACTGCTGCGGCCACTGCTCCGGTGGCCAAGGCGAATCCGGTGAACGATGCGTCCCTGCCCACGGCAGGGGCCCAAACGACCGATGCCCTACTCCGTGACAAGACCAAGACGTCGTACGCGGGTCGCATCGTCGAGTTTGGCGAGTACGACGGTCCGGTTCGGATCACCACCGACTACCTCGTCATCGGGTCAGGCCCGGGTGGGGCCATGGCGGCGTGGTCGCTGGCCGACCAAGGGGAAACCGTCACGGTAGTCGAGGCCGGCCCTCGACTGCGCGTGAAGGACTTTGGCCTTTCGATGGGCCATACGCTTGCGTCCTACTTCTGGGACGGCGGCACCCGGTCGGTGCGGGGCAACGTCTTTTTCCCCACCATGCAGGTGCGGGGACTTGGCGGCGGAACGCTCTACAACAGTTCGATTTGCATGCGTCCCACCGAATCCGCACTCGAGAACTGGCGGGATGAGCACGGCCTGGTCGAGATGACCTCCACGATGCTCGCGCCGCACTTCGAAGCGGTCGAGACGTTTCTTTCGATTCGCCCGACCCAGGCGTCGGTGTTCGGTCGTCGCAACGCCCTCTTCAAAGAGGCGTGCGAGAAGCTTGGGTGGGCTTGGTCGCCCATCAAGCGGGCCGAGATGGGCTGTGTGGGCTCGGGTAACTGCATCACTGGCTGTGAGTCCGGTGCAAAGCTGTCGCTCGATAAGCGGGGAATGCCGGAAGTGGCGGAGGCGGGGGGCCAGGTCCTTACGTCGGTGCAAATCGACAAGCTCATCATCGAGCACGGACGAGTCCGAGGTGCCGAGGGCTACGTGGTCGACCCGAAGACCCATCAGCGCAAGCATCCTGTGCGCATCCTCGCTGGGTGCACCATCGTGGCCGCCGGGGCCATCGGGACGCCCACAATCCTGCGTCGAAGCGGGCTCACCCGCGAGGCCATCGGAAATCAACTGCGATTCCACCCGAGCTGCTACATGGTCGGGGTCACCGACGAGGTCGTGAATCCCTGGTTTGGGGCCACCCAAGGGGTGCACTCGACCGAGCATCTCGACAAGGGCATCAAGCTCGAGTCGCTGTGGGCAGGAGCCGGCGGGTTCTCCCGAGGGTTTCCCACCAAGCCGCGCACCTTTGCCCGCCACATCAGCCGTTGGCCCAAGATGACGGTCTTCGACGGCTGGGTGAGTGGCGATTCGTCCGTGGGGCGAGTGCGCGTGTTGCCCGGCGGGCGGCCGGATTTGGAGTACACGCTTGGTGCGGCCGACGCGCGACGACTCCAAGAGACTCACGCGTTGCTCTGCGAGATGTTCGACGCGGTGGGGGCCAAGGAGGTCATTCCAGGGCTCCAGAAGCTGCCCGACACGATGTCGCCAGCCGAGGCCGCATCACGCATCCGCGAAGCCATCCTCGAGCCCACCGACATGCCGACCGCCTCAAATCACGTCTTCGGCGGCATGGCCATGGGCCATTCCGAGCAACGTGCGGCGACCGATGGATGGGGCCGCGTGTATGACGTGGACGATCTCTACGTTTCCGACACAAGCCTGTACCCGTCCAGTCCCGGCGTGAACCCGCAGCTCACCACCATGGCGCTGGGCCATCGGCTGGGTCAGGAGCTGACCGACCGCTACTGACGCATTACGGGGCGGGGTCGCCTGGAGACAGAGATGGACCTCACCTTTTACGGCAAACGTCATCGGACGTCGCCCGACCCCACCCTCACGACCTTCCCGCCCGGCGTGCCGTTCATCATCGGCAATGAACTCGCCGAGCGGTTCTCGTTTTACGGGATGAAGGCCATTCTTGTGGTCTTCATGACCAAGCACCTGCTCGATGCCACAGGTGCCGATGCGAATATGGGGGACGAAGAGGCGAAGACCGTCTACCACTCGTTCACCGCCGCGGCGTACTTCTTCCCCATTCTCGGTGCCCTGCTCGCCGACATGTTTTGGGGCAAGTACAAGACGATTCTGCTGATCTCCCTGCTGTACTGCGTGGGTCATGGCTTTCTAGCTCTGATGGACCTAGGTCCGGCCTTCGGCATTTGGGACATGCAGCCGTTCATGTATGTGGGACTCATCTGCATCGCGGTGGGCGCAGGCGGCATCAAGCCCTGTGTCTCGGCCCACGTGGGCGACCAGTTTGGACCGGGCAACCGGCACCTCATCACCCAAGTGTTCAACTGGTTCTATTTTTCGATCAACCTCGGCGCAGCGATCTCGACGCTGCTCACGCCCTGGTTGCTGGCCAACTACGGGCCCTGGGCCGCCTTCGGCCTGCCGGGCGTGCTGATGGGCATTGCCACGTTCGTGTTTTGGCTTGGCCGCAATTCGTTCATCCACGTTCCTCCTGGCGGGCAGGCGTTCCTCGACGAGGCCATGTCGCCGGCTGGCCGGCGCGCCCTGCTCAACCTGGCGCCTCTCTTCCTCATCTTCATTCCTGCCTTCTGGGCGCTCTTCGATCAGACGGGGTCATCCTGGGTGCTGCAGGCCGAGGCCATGGATCGAACGATTCCATTGATCGGAGGGGAGCTGCTGCCCTCGCAGATTCAGGCTGCGAACCCGCTGTTCATCCTCACCCTCATTCCGATTTTCACCTACGGCATTTACCCGTTGATGGGCCGGTTCTTCGAGCCTACGCCGCTACGCAAGATTGGAATTGGGCTGTTTACTACCGTGCTCGCGTTTGCGATTTCGACGGGCATCGAGGTGTCGATTCAGGCAGGTGATACCCCCAACATCCTTTGGCAGGTGCTCGCCTATGTGGTGTTGACTTCGGCCGAGATCATGGTCTCCATCGTGGCATTGGAGTTCGCCTACACCCAGGCGCCCCCCAAGATGAAGTCGCTGTTGATGGGCGTGTTCTACCTCGGGGTGTCGCTCGGAAACCTGTTTACGGCAGGAGTGAACTGGATTATTTCGGTTCCTGCCGAGATCGGTCCGAATGGTGAGGTCATCACCGAGGCCACCACCTGGCTGGAAGGCTCGGACTACTTCCTCTTCTTCACCATTGTGATGGCGGTCGTCGCGCTCATTTACGTCGGGTTCGCCCAGCTGTATAAGGGGGAGACCTACATTCAGGGTGATGAGGGTGACGAGGCGGAAGCCCGCGAAGAGGCCCTTTCCTGAGTGGGTTGAAGGGGGCCGACGGTGTTCGCACATGCGATCCTCGGGGGGGGTGTAGCGGCGAGCCGACTCGCGACTCGGCTCGCCGAGGGCGGCCATGGACCCGTGCTGCTCATCGACCCTATGGCGCACGACCCCCGGACCTTGGCCCTGTTTGCGGATCCGGCCGATAGTTGGTGGGAGCCCTTCGTCCTGCACCGATGGCTCCGGATTGCCGTCCGGGCTGGGGGGCGTCGCGTCGTCCGTCGTCCGGCTTATCCCTACGTGATCGTCCGGGCCCAAGCGCTCCGTGAGCGAGCGTATCGAGCGGTTCAAGCCGCCGAGGGAAAGGTCCACCGAGGCACCATCGCCTCGATCAAAGAAACCGAGGCTTCGGTGCGCATCCGGTTGGAGGATGGTTCGGTCTACCAGGCGTCCTGGGTGTACGACGCTCGTTTGGACGAACCGCGTCATCCTTCGGCGATGCGGCAGACGTTTGCCGGGGTGTGGGTCGAGACGGAGTCGCCGACCTTCGATCCAGACGAGACCTTGCTCATGGACTTCGACCCCTTCGCGGCTGGGCCACCCGCGGAGTCCGTCCGCTTCGCGCATGCCTTGCCGACAAGCGACCGTCACGCATTGGTGATGGCCGTTTCGATTGGCCCTGGACGTCCCACGTTACCCGTCGGCACCTGGCTCCCTCGCGTGCTCCCAACCACCGATCTTCACACCGTCACGGCGTACGAGTCCGGGAGTCTGCCGCTCTTCACCGTGGACACGAACTGCCGATTGGGGCCTCGTTGCCTACGCATTGGTTACCCAGGGGGCCTGTTGAAGACGCCGTTTGGAGATGCCGTGCAGCGCATCGATGAAGATGCGCGCGCTATCGTTGCCGCGGTGGCCGAAACGGGTGCGCCTGCGATTCCTAAGCGGCGTCACGCGGTCCAGTGGCGCTGGCTCGACCGGGTGCTGCTGAGCCTGGTCACCGAACGCGGTCAGCAGGCCTCTCAAGTGTTCATGGCCCTGTTCCAACGACAGCCGATCGATGCGGTGATCGACTTCCTCGAGGAACGGGCCACCTGCTCCGATGTGTTGGGTCTCATGGTGAAGCTCCCGCGGTGGGGCTGGTTCGCCTCCGCGGGATGGCACCAGCTTACGCTTCCTTCAACGCCCCGTTGAGTTCGTTCATCATCTTCTTGCCGTCCCCAAACAGCATCATGGTCTTGTCGAGGTAGAACAGGTCGTTGTCGACCCCGGCGTAGCCCACGGACAGGCTTCGTTTGACGATGACGACGACAGGCGCTTGGTCGACGTCGAGGATGGGCATGCCGGCGAGCGGACCCTCCCCGGTTCGAGCCGCAGGGTTCGTGGTGTCGTTCGCACCGAGCACCAGAGCCAGGTCACAGGTCGGGAACATGGCGTTGACTTCGTCCATCTCGAGCTGCTGCTCGTACGGGACGTTCGCTTCGGCCAAAAGCACGTTCATGTGGCCCGGCATGCGGCCGGCCACCGGGTGGATGGCGTAAACCACTTCGGTGTCGAACTTCTCGTTCAGCAGCTCCGCGAACTCGCGCACCGCGTGCTGAGCTTGGCTGACCGCCATGCCGTAGCCCGGCACCACGATGACCTGGCGGGCGCCGTCGAGCATCATGGCGACCTCTTCAGGGTCACTGCCTACTTTCGTGCGGGTCACCTTCTCCTTGCCACCCCCTCCGAACGACTTGAAGATCACGTCGAAGAGCTGCCGGTTCATGGCGCGGCACATGATGAAGGTGAGGATGAGGCCACTCGCACCAACCAGTGATCCCGCCACGATAAGCACGCTGTTGTTGAGAATGAACCCAGTAAATGCGGCGGCGATGCCCGACATCGAGTTGAGCAACGAGACCACGACCGGCATGTCGGCCCCACCAATGGGCAGGACCACGATGATGCCAAGCAGGCACGACACACCCACAAGCCCGTACACGTAGGTGAGGTTGCCGGGTTCCATGGCCGACATGCCGATGAGCACGACCGAGCCGAGGGCGAGCAGCGCCTTCACGCCGTTCAACCAGGGCGGTCCCCAAGTCGGCGTCGAAATCCAGCGCCCGAACAGCTTGATGCCTCCGGCGAGTTTGGCGACCGCCACCAAGCTGCCGGTGAGCGTGGTCCAGCCCACGAACGCCGACAGGCCAATGGCAATCCAAACCACCCACAACTCGAAGTTCGAGCCAGGGATGTCTTGGCCCTGAACCCGTCCCACGACCTCCGAGAGTGCGACCAGCGCACTCGCCGCGCCGCCAAATCCGTTGAATAAGGCGACCATTTCGGGCATCTGCGTCATCTCGACCCGGTAGGCGAGGACGAAGCCGATGAGCGTGCCCAAGACGACGCCGCCGATCAAGAGCTCCCAGCCGATGATGCCGGTGCCGCGGGCCTCCATGACGGCCAACGTGGTGACCACCGCCGCGAGCATGCCCG
>JBCCQY010000243.1:0-9180 GCA_039208735.1 Myxococcota bacterium
GTCGGACCTGCGCAGCCAACTGTCGACCCTCGAATTGGCTTGGACAAAAGGCCTCATCACAGTTCACGCGATCGAGACGGGCGCTCGGGTAGCCACGTTGAACCCTCGTCCGGAGGGATACCGGCTGGCGCTTCGGCCGGGACGCTGGCTGGTGAGGCGTCAGATTCGAGATGCGATCGATGTTGTCGAGGTCGAACTGCGGGCGGGAGCCTCCCTTCACGTCGACGAATCCGACTTGGTGTCGCTCGGCCACCAAGGGCGCCTCGCCAGCAAAGGGACCGGGGTTCGATTCACGGAGCTGATGTCCCCGCGTAAGGGCCAGTGGATGGTCCAATTTGCTTTGGGAAGCCGAATCGAGCAGACACCTGAGGCACGTGTGGAACGAGAGCTGATCTGGAGCGAGAGCTGGGTCGTGGGGCTCACCAACCGCTTGTCCTTGTCCCCGTTGACGCCCAACCTGGGGTTCCGAATCGGGCGACGTGGTGCAACGGAAGTCCAGCTCACCGCAGGCTTGCTCAACGGAGGCTTCGGCTACTCCCGGGAGCTTGGCGTTCTGATTGGAGGAGACCTTGGGGCGGCGCTCGAAGTCCGCGTTCCCACTTCCGCTCGCCTTTCGTTGCAAACCAGCTGGGGCGTAGCCCGACCGGGGTTTGTCGCCAGCCGACGCGAAACGGGAACGGAAGACGTGTGGTCGCGACTGGCGCTCGGGGTTGGGTGGCGCATCAGCCGCGACGTCACGCTTCACCCTTCTCTTAGCTACGGCCTGTCGAGCAGTTTCACCCCTGGTAACCGAGACGAGGCGCTCGTGTTCGGCTCGACGTTGATCCGAAACAACCGACGGCTGCCGCTCATCCAGGTTGCGCTGTCGAATGGTGTGACGCTCGATGCCCACTACCAGTTTCGGTACAACCTTGTGTATGGCCTACCCAACCACCATGTCTTGCTGGGCATGACCTTTGCGTCTCGCAAGGTCGGTCCATGAGTCCCCTCGCCGAGCACGACGTCGTATGGGCTTACCAAAAGTACTTTCCCGTGCTGCGCCAGAAGTGTCGTCGAATGCTCTCAGATCCCGCAGAAGCGATGGATGTGGCCCAGGAGACGTTCACCCGATTGTGGAGTCGACGGATGGATCTCGACAATGCCAAAGTCGTGGCGGGCTGGCTCTACACCACCAGCACGCGCCTTGCCGTCGACCGGCTGCGCGCGCGCCGGCCTGAAACCGACGTCGACGCGCTCCCCGCCGCCATGGCGGGAGTCCCCGAACGGGTGGTCCACGCGCGACGCGAACTCACGCGCGTCGCACGCTCCCTGACCGCCGAACAACTCGAGATTCTTGTGTTGTGGCGCATCGACGGGCTTGAACAGACCGAAATCGCGGAACTCCTTGGCCTTGGAGAACGCACCGTGCGTCGACGCATTCGGGCCGCCGAAGCGCGACTGTCTCGACTTGGAGCCGATCATGGCAAATGAACCGAGCTATCTGAAGGTCGACACCTGGGTCCTGCGCGGCGAACGCGAGAAACTCGCCACGCTCGACGACGATGCGGACTGGCAAGCCCACGTAAGGGAAGTGGAGCGCGCCCTGCCCGTCCCCACCTGGGTGGACGAGCTGCGTGACGGGACGCAGCCTCGGCGAAACCGACCCTGGGGGTGGGTGGTCGGGCTGGTGGCGGCGGCCGCCCTAGTGCTCTTCCTCGCCTGGCCACGCACCCCCTACGTCGGAATCCGGGGCGACGACCTTTCCGTCACGCTGTACGTCGAGCAGGGCGTGTGGGAGGGGGAACGAATTCCTGTGGGAACGCCTTTGCGGCTTGAGTTGCGGGGGCGTCGGACGCCTTACTATGCCGTGCTCCTCGAAGAAGACGCCACGCTTAGCTTGGTCAGTGCAGGCCCGTGGCCCGTCGACGGGGTCGTGCCCGGAGCGTGGGCATTCGACCGTCCACCCGGCGACGATGCGGCTCTCCTTGTCCTGGCGCTGACCGTCGATCCGAAAGGGCTCTCCCCTGAGACCTTACGCGATCAGGCTCGCACCTCCGTGCGACGTCCAATGGTCCCCCCAACCCCGTGACCCCTCCGTTCGCCTGCCCATCAGAACGCGAAGGCCGCGTAGCTCTCGAACGGTGTCGGTCCTTGCATGCGGAACCTCCAGAAGGGCGTGAACCGCTCGCGCAGGTTCGGCCAGCCATCGACGGCACTCCCACCGCGTAGAAAGACCCAGGGACTGCCCGCAAAGTCGCCGGGCGTAGTGAACATCCACGCGTCGAGGTCCTGTGGGAGCTCCGGCAGCGTGAGCTGTGAACCGGACGGCACGGGGCCTGCGAGGATCCACTCGTAGCTGTTGGCTCCGCGTGTCCAGGCCAGCGAGACTCGAGCCATATCCGCCTGGGGGAACGGTCCGTCGAGGGTCCAGGAGACGGTCGACGAAGCGATATCGAAGTCGACCTCGTGCAGGCGCGGAGGCATCTGGCCCGTCAGACCGAGGTTGAGCACGGCCGGTATCGTCCCGAGTCCGCGGGAGTACTCGGACGACGACGCCGCTCCCGCGCCCTCGTAGTTCGCAATCGCAGTGACGAGGATGTCGTCCATCGCGCCGGTAAGTCGCATCCCGGGCGCCGACAGGGGTTCCGGCCCAGGAGCGGCCGAGAAGAAGTCCCCGTAGCCGATGAATCCACGTTGCATGTCGTAGGTAAGGAGCTGGACGGACCAAGTCTCGTCGGGCACGCCGGTCAGCGAGACGTCGAAGCTGCGGAAGTCGGTTCGCCAGCTGTCGAGCAGAACCTGGGCTGGCGCCAGCCGTCCCACGAACACGCTCGGCTCGGTGGCATGGGCAATCGCCAGGCCGTCAGCGTCGTACGCGATGGCCACGACATAGCCGCGCTGGTCGTCATCGAGGCAGAACGGGTCGACTTCCAGCTCGTGGACCTTCGACAGAACCGCGTCGAGCTCACCGGTGCAGCCGTTTCCGACGTCGTAGAATGCAGCGCCCGGGAACGGAGGTGGCAGCTGCACGTTCATGGTGCCGAAGGGTTCGGGGGCGAATCCAGGATTGACGATCAGAGCCCCGGGCACGAGATCGAGCATCGTGGACAGGTGCGACGTCGAGCCCGAGGTCGCAGTCGTGACGCCCCCACCCTCCGGGAACGGCGACCAGGACGCCACCCCAGCCTCGTCGGTGAGCTTCGTACCGAGGACGGCACCCGACGGGTCGTGAAACACCACGAGGGAGCCCACGTACGGACCCGCGGTGTTCTCCACCTTGACCTCGAGAGCGCCGACGGTAGCGACGGCTCCTGTGTCTGCGGTGGACGACGGGACGTCGGGCTGGCCGGTGTCGGTCATCTCCACCGTGGATGAACTGGAGCAGGCCTTCATGCTCGCGAGCAGGACGGTGAGGAAGACGAGGCGAGGGTTCTGGAGCATGAGACCTCCAATGAGGTAAAAGGGTGAGCGTGGTCAGTCCACGGTGACGGTGACGTCCAGACCATCGTGGTCGTTGACGAGGCGCAGCCAGTAGCTGGAGGGCTCGCCGACCGTCAGCTCGCCGACGAGGCGGGTTGTGACGTCGATTGCGTTGGCCCGCAGCACCTCCTGGGCGCGGGAGCGTTGTCCAAACCGGTCCACGATCTCCATCCGGTACTGGAGGTTTGTGGACTCGCCACTGATCTGCTCGGCATCGACGGTGAACTGGTAGTCGCCGATGTCCGCGTCCAAGGTCAGCCACACCTCGTCGAGATCGTCGATGTCTTCGCCGGGCAGCGTGAAGTCGAGCGGAACCCCGAGCGCGAGCGCCGTAGTATCGGGGCACGTGTCGAAGAACGGCGAGGGCACCCCGGTCGTCATTTCGAAGACGCCGAGCGCGTAGTCCTCGATGCCAAAGACAGAGGAGACCTCAAGCCGCAGCGTGGTCTGACGGTCTGCGACGATCACGTCGTGAAGCCGGACACGGTGGTCGATTTCGTTGCCGCGCACCAGCGTGCCGAGTTCGACGCCAGATCCATCCAGCTGCACGACGTGGATGCCCGTGTTGGTAGAGGTCCCGTCCGGCACGTCGTTGTCGACGACCAGGTGGTAGACGCCACCCTCGAGCTCGACGTCCCAGAAGTGACGAAAGTTGGTGGTGGCTTCCGGGTCGATCCGGCCCCCGACGATCTGGCCGACCTCGAAGACCCCGGGCGCATCGAGATCGGTGCTCGGCGCCGTCGTGTTCGGTGGGATGGACCCGCATGGCGCCGTCACGTACTGCACTACGACGTCGGGGTCGCTGCCGACCGACGCGTCGGGAGTTTCGGGATCACAGGCAAAGAGGGACGAGAGAACCAGGGCCGAGGCCACCGGAATGCGAGACATGGGACCGCTCCGTCGTTGGACGTGATCCGGTACGACGCAATCGTCAGCGGGCCGTTAATCTCGAGCTTCGAGCTTGATTGCCGGGAGGCGGCCTACCAGTGGCCAAGCGGCGCCCGGAACCAGCGCTCCACCCGCTCGGTCAGCGCTTTCCGCTGGCCGGTGAGTAATCCCTCTGCGCCTTGGGCGAGGCGTCGCCGAACGGCCTCGGCAAGGTACGCGGCACGCTTGTCGTCTGTCGACGACAGCGCGGTCGACGCCAGCGCGTCGAGGTAGTTCCCGGCCAGCGACCGTGCCGAGCCGAGGTGGGGCTCGACGCCGTCCACCAGTCCGCCACCCTCCAGCAGCGCGAGCCGCTGGGCCGCCGCCCACTCCCGCGGGGTCGAGGGGCTGTCGGCGAGCAACTCCCGCACGGCATCGGGGTCCGACGTGCAAAGGGCGAGCTCGGCCCGTGCCTCGGGTACGAGATCGGGGCGCTCGAGTCGCTGAAGCTCCTCGAGGCACGCTTGCATGTCGGCGCGATGCCGGGGGCTGTGGTCGAGCATGAGGTGTGCCTGGGCCTCGTTGAAGCGAGACGTAACGGCGAGTGCGGCATCCCCGGCCTCTTCGAAAGCGAGGATCGCGCGTGCACTCCAGGCTGCCGCCTCCTCGAACCGCCCGCAAGCACGCTCGAGATCGGCGCGCACCCGGCAGCCGAGTCCCCGGAATCGCGGCTGACGCAGCGGCATGCCGAGTAGGCGGCGCACCGGCGTGCGGGCCCGTCCTAGCTGGCCGAGTTCGATGCAGACGCTCGCCTCGTTGAAGGCGATCGAAGCCTGCATCTGCACATTACCGATCGCGTCTGCGAGGCGAGCTGATTCATCGTACCGCTCGAGCGCAGACTCCAGGTCGCCGCGCCGCTGGGCGGTGGCGGCGAGATTGTTGAGCAGCATGGCCACGATGTGCAGCCGTTGCTCGCGGCGTGCCAACGCAAGCGCCTCGCGATGCAGGCGGCTCGCCTCTTCCACGTTGCCCTCGAGCCCCGAGATCGCGCCGAGTGCGTTGACCGCGGTGAGCCGCAGGTCGACGTCGGGGGTCGCGAGCCCCGCGGCGAGGAGGGGCCGGGCGTCGCTGGGGCGACCGGCGAAGAAGGCTAGCGCGCCCTGGACGACGGACACTGCGGGGTCGGCCTCTCCGAAGAGCAGCACGGCATCGTCAAGGCGCGCGTGGGCTCGCGACAGGTTGCCGGCCTGCCCCTCGAGCAGGGCCCCCAGCACCGCGGTCTGGCGAAGGCCTCCCGGCTCCTGGCTGCGCACCGCGGCATCTTCGAGTTGCTGCCAGCTCCTGTTGGCCTGCGGGGCGTTGCCCTGACGTGCCGCGATGCGGACGGCCTCGGCCAGCGCGTCGCAGCGTTCCTCCGGCGTCGTGGCGGTGCGAAGGGCGTGCTCGATCTGCGCTTCGGATCCGGAGCGGCGGGCCTCCTCGAGGTAGACCTTGCTGCTTGGTCGGTTCGCTGCCTCGAGGTGGTGGGCGACCTGACCCGGGGTGGCACCCGCCTCCGACAGCGCATCGGCCAGTCTTCCGTGCAGCACCTGCGCCGTCTGCGGGGCAAGGTCGTCTCGGACGGCCTCCCGGAGGTCCTTGGCAACCTCCCCGTCGGACTCTAGCCATCCGCTGTCTCGGAGTTGTTGAAGAGACTCCGCGAGTTCCAGGTCGTCTTGTCCGACGACCGTGCCGAGCACCGGCACCGGCGGCGCACGCTGGCTTATGCAGAGAACTCGAAGTACCAGCAGGGCTGCCATGGGCAGCGCCGCTGTGGACTGCTGGGCCCCACGCCGCAGCTGGGTCACGATCGCTGCCCACACGGTCCGATCTTGCAGATCAAACCGACGGTCGGCCTCTTCGAACAGCTCGAGGGCCTCGGTGGTTCGGCCCTGCCGGAGGCGGACCTCGATCGCCGCTCGCCATACCTTCTCCTCGTGGGGCGACCCCTCCAAGAGCGGCACGACGATGCCCCAGGCTCCATCGTCGTCGTCCTGCCGGAGCGCTTCTCGCGCCGCCTGCACCGCGGCACGCACTCGCACCTGCTCGAGCTCCGAGCGCAGTTCCTCCAGCCACTCGGCGAACGCCGGCGCATCTACCGCATCGAGCTCGGCGCCCGGCTCACCTCGCCACCACCGCGAGGGGTCCCCACCGGCACCAACCGCCTGGCGGAGTTGGGCGATGTCGGTGTCCGCATGGACGGCGACGTGGGTGCGATCGGTGACCAGCCACTCGTCGGCGCCGGGCATCTGTCGGAGCACGTGCAGCTCTTGGCGGAGGTTCCGTAGGCGACCGTGGCCCCAGAGGAGCTCGCTGACGTCATTGCGCGGGCGACGACCCTCCACGGCCAGGAATGCCAGCAGTGCTCTGGCCTTTCGTGTGGGTGGGTCCACGTCGCGACCCGCGTGTTCGAACCGTGGAGGGCCGAGAAGGAAGGCTTGCAGCATTCGCATCTTGCCTTCTACCCCGCGAGTCGTTCGGACCCCTCCCTCCGTCACCGGTCCACCGTGCACAACTCCGCCGTTCACTGCGGCGTGGACTGAGACTGCCCTCGCGCGCGGAGTGCCGCGTCATGCTTGAGGGTGGCCTCATCGACTTCACGCTCCGCCTGTAGGCGGCCCACCAGAGCCTGCACCTGCGGGAGGTCTACGCCAGCTTCGCCCCGCGTTGCGACCGCAACGTGCAACTCGCGGAGCACCTCGAGGGTCTGCTCGACCGACGCTTCGTGGCCGCTCACCACATCGGCAAGCGGGCCGTCCTCGCCTCCTAGGGCCCGGTGGGCTTCCGCCGCCCGCTTCGCCCCGGCCAGCGCAAGGAATCGGCGCACCAGGGTCGATCGGACCGTGAGCAATGTGACCAACCCCGCGAAAGAGAGCAGGGTGACCACAACAGGGGTAAACACGGCAAGGGGGAACACGAATCCGGGATCCATGGCGCTTCTTTATGCTACCCCAGCACACACTTCACGCGAGACGACAGCCCGACAAGGATCGGTGCGTCCGACCTGAAATAGCGCAGGATGTTCTTCCGTAGCGGTCGCCATGGTGCGGGGGAACGTTGGCGAATCTCACGATCGAGGGGCGGAAGAACGACAATGAAGGAAGGGGAGGCGCGCTCTTCCTTCTCTTTGGAATGGCTGCGTTGGCCTTGGTCAATCAACTCGAACTCGCCTTCGCCTGCGCCGGAATGGCTACGCTGTTCGTGACGTATGTGCTCATTGTGGGAAGCGGCATTCTTGGGCCATTCGTGAGCCTCGGACTCGACGAACATGGGCTTCAGGTGCGTTTGGGTAGAACCCGGGAGGCTCAAGTCATCCCTTGGTCCGACGTGCAAAACGTGGCATGGTGGGAGGGATCGGAAGGCCCGGATCGCGCTGTACAGATCGACCACGAAGGCGGCAGTCTGTCCGTGCTCCTCACCCTTGCAGATGCCATCAGCCTCCGCACCCTGACCTCGAACATGACCAAAACCACAGAAGAGGAACTCCTGGTCGACCGGTCGATCAAGTGGGAATCTGCAACATGGGAGATTCGAACACTTTCACACTGGCAATATAGTTGGCTACACATTCGCGTCAGTCGCAAAGGAGTCCGCGTTCGGCAGGCCTATTGGAGGCAGGCGTTCGCGTTCAAAGATCTTGAAGCGACCCAAGACGAACTCGGATGCCTCGTTCTCACTTCGCTCGTCGAGGAGTCCTTTTCGGTCCCCCTCCCCGCCGCGCTCGGGCCCGAGATCCTCGAAGTCATCAAGCAGTTCCAGCGAGCGGAACGCCAACCGCAGGCAACCGGCGAGGACCTGGTGGCGAGGCAACGCCGGAAGGCGCTTCAGTCTCGCTCAAGCCAAGCCTCCAAACCGTAACGCGAACGCCGTGTCGTACGACCTGATGCCGGCCGAAACCAGAGGCCGAAGTTCGAACATTCATCGAGACCTAACGGTGACGAATTCGGCCCTCCGCGTATGCCTTACTCGGGTTCCAAGCGAATGCCGGGCGGCAACGGCGAAGGTACGACCCCCATTCCCTGAAACCCCTCCACTAGCGCGCGAATGGCCTGCGCAAGCCCCTCGGTGGGCGCCGCGTGACGGGCAGGGCCCCGCGCGAGTTCCGCCCGCCCGTGCACCAAGCCCCAAACCGCGAATCCCGCGGCGTCGATCGCATCCGGGACCACCTCGGCGACCGTGTCACGAACCTCGTGCCAAAGCGTGCGCCAGACCGCAACCCGCGGGTGGTCGAGAGGAGGCTTTGCCTGAATGAAGGCTGAAAACGCGTGAGGACGCTGGGTCGAGAACGTCACGTAGCGCATCGCCATGTCGATGAGGCGGTCTAGTCCTTCACCGCGCGCCCCGCGCATCTCCGCAAGAAGCGCGCGAGCCGCGGCCTCTGCGATGGCGAGTGAGAGGTCTTCACGGTCGGCCACATACCGGTACAACGCATTGGCGCTCACCCCGAGCGATGCCGCCAGCTCCCGGAGCGACCATCGCTCCCATCCGCGTTCTTCCACAAACGCCAGCGCATTCGCGCCCAGATGGTCTGCGTCGATGCGTTGGGGGTACGGCATGACGACAGCTACCCCGCCAAGGGCGGAACCACCATCATCCGGTTCACGCGGCCCACCGCAGGTCGCCGGGGGCCAATCCAACCAGGGGGAGAGATTCATGCCAAAGCTCCTCGACGAGGTCATCGCGTTGGGCATCGGGCGACGGAGGGCGTTCGTGCGCACCATCAAGGTACGCAAATCCACGCCCCGCCCAGGCCTCACCGAGCAGTACGTCGGTGAGCATTCGCGCCGTGGTCCACGAAAACCGCATGTTTTCAAC
>JBCCQY010000244.1:0-9178 GCA_039208735.1 Myxococcota bacterium
CATCGAAGCCGCTTAACACACATTCCTTGATAGATGACAGATGTTATATTACAGGTGTTGCATCAACCTGGAGATGTCGCATGAGTGCTCGCCTGACGACCCCGACCGTCCCCACAGCCCCTTCGCAGCAGCCCGTGGCCACCCTCAATCTCCAACGCAAAGCGGCCCTTGTGGCGGGTGGTGCGGTGGACCATGCCGGACGGGTGCGCGTGCTCCCCATGGAGAACTTCGACATGGGTCGCACCATCTTTGGGGCCCTCGACGGGACGGTGGCTCGCCTGGTGATGAAGGACAAGCTTGGCAAGGAGCCCTTCTGGAGTGATGCGGCGGTGACGACCATCGAGGCCAACTACGCGGCATCGGAGGCGGCAACCCCCACTCCCGACATCGACCCCGCCCTCATCGAGTTCATGAATACCGAGTGCGACTTTTCGATGGAACACGCTGACGGCACGGTCCTCGAGCACCTTGTGTTTTGCCACGACTACTCGGCACGGCACTTTCCAGGGCATTCCCCCAACGTGGCGCTTCTGCACTCGATCCTTGGCACAGGCACCAACACCTTCCCGATGGAGGTGGGCAAGCTACCGAAGCTTCGCGAACTCCTCACCGAGACCGAAGCCCTCCAAATCGAGGCCTTTCCTACCCTGGTCCGGCTCTTCTACGATCAGGCGCTTCTGGCCGAACTCAACGCCAACGTCGACCGCCTCGATGACCTCGTGGCCTTGCACTGCCATCGCGTCATCGATAACGCGCCGCTCGTGCTCGACGCCGAGAACCTTTGGGTCCAGCTCAACTACCACCTCATGCACTTCGTCGACTTCATGCCGACCGCCAATTGGGGCTCGCGGCGCGGGGATCCGCTGCTACTGCAGTTCCAGCAGCTCTCCGCGTTCCTCGATCGCGCCGGTCAGCGTCGAGCCCAGGTCGACGTGGCATTCCCGAACGGATCGACGCGGCCGATTGGCGAGCAATCCACGCTCGTGGGCTCGATCTCGAACCTGTTGCCAGCGTCCGTCACCCTGCGGCTCGCCCGGAAGACCATCCGGACGTACTCGCGCAAGATCGGTCACAGCCTCGACTATCGCCTCGAGTGGCGTTGATTCGCGCCCCCCGATGGCCCCCTTCCCAGTAGGGGCGTAGCGCCGAAGGCCAGCGGTGATCACAGCGATGGTGGTGCACCCGTGCCGGTCCCAGGCGTTTGGACGAGCCGTGACAGTCCAGGGCTTGTCTTGTGTGGGGGTGTGGCATATTGTCGCACCAACATCATGGGAATCGCATCCTACCTAATCGTCACCTTCTTCGCATTCGCCGTGCCCCGCTCGGCGGTCGCCGAGGAATGGAGTCCCCAACTTCTTGCGGACCGGGCGGAGGCCCAACACCCCAGTCTGGCCGCCCAGCGAGACCAGATCCGGGCGTTGCGCGAGCGGGCCCGGGTGGCGGGAGCCTGGCCCGATCCCATGGTTGGGTTCGAAGTGTCCAACCTTCCAGTCTCAACCTTCACCCTGGACGACCACCCGATGTCGGGGCTGCAGTTTCGGGTGGAGCAGACCTTGCGGCCGCCTGGCTGGAGCCGGCTGCGGCGCGAGCACAGCGAAACCTTGGTGCAAGTCGCCTCCTGGGGCCAAGACGAACACGCCGTTCAGCTCCGTGCCCACGTGCGCACGGCGTGGTGGGAACTCGTTCGTACACGACAGCTCGGTACGCTGATGGAAAGGCAGCTCGAGCGCACGCGGGACGTGTTGGAGCTGCTACGTCCTCGGCTCTCGGCCGGAACTGGAGCGCAGGCGGCCTTGCTTCGGCTGGAGCTGTTGCGTGACCAACTCGACGATGCGCTTTCAGATGTCGCGACCCGTGAGGCCGCACTCCTCGCGAGCCTTCGCTCGGCCGTGGGTGAACCGTTGGAAACCCTGGACACACCCACCCGCACGGCTCCCAAGGCCCTGCCCCGCGTCGATGCCCCACGCGAACACGCGACCGTCGACCGCCCTGCAATTCAGCAGAAACAAGCAGAAGAAGACGCCGCCCAGCGTCAGAAACAGCTCGCCCGTCGCGAAGCCCTGCCCGACGTCCGCTTGTGGGCTGGCTATCGGCTGCGCCAGTTCGAATCTCCCACGGACACGGGGGTGGACTTTGTGAGCATCGGGCTTGGCGTTCCGATTCCGGTCTCACGAGCCCGTACCGGCCGCGCGGCCCGAAACGCGGCCCTCGCCGAAGCCTCCCGTTCCCAGAACGCTCGTGAGGCACTACTCGATGAAATCGCGGCGAGTTGGACGGCGGTTTCCGCCGAGTGGTCTCGGGCTTATGCGAAGGCCTTGAACCATGACGAACGGCTCATCCCCGCCGCCCAAGCGATCCTCGATGCCGTACGCTCCGACTTCACGGTCGGCCGAGCCGAGGTCAGCGACCTCCTCGACGCCGAAGTTGCCCTCATCGAACTTGAACGAGCGCGGGTCCACGCCGCGATCGCAACCCATCTGCTGAATGTCCGCGCATTTGCGCTGTTCGGAAAGGACGTCTCATGAGCCGTCTGGCGTGCTTGTTGGCGCTGTGGGGGGGATTCGCGGTCGGTTGCACGACCAGTGTGACGCCGAACGCCCACCACCACGATGATGCGGATGCGCTGCACACCTGCCCCATGCACCCCGAGATCGTTCGCCATGGGCCGGGCTCCTGTCCCATCTGCGGGATGGACCTGGTGGTCCAGGACGTCCAGGCGGAGTCCGCCACGGGAAGCATTCACCTCGATGCGGGCATTCGACAGAGCATCGGGGTGCGGACGGCCCGCGTGCAACGTGGCACTCTGTCGCGAAGCCTGCGCACCCTGGGACAGGTCGAGGTCGGAGAGGACGAGCTTAGCGTCGTGAACCTTCGGTTTTCGGGATGGGTCGAACGGATGGACGTCGACCGCACGGGCGAAGAGGTCGCCGCGGGCGATCCGCTCTTCGCCATCTACTCGCCGGAGCTGGTGGCCGCGCAAGAGCAATACCTGTTGGCGCTCGCCACCCAAGGTCCCGACGCCCCGCTTACGCAGTCGGCCAGCGACAAGCTGGTGCGGTGGGGCCTGAGCACCCGCGACTTGGAGCGCCTACAGACCAAGGGAGAAGCCTCGCGAACCACGGTCATTCGTGCGCCAAGGAGCGGTTTTATCCTTGCCAAGTCCGTCGTGGCGGGGGCCCGCGTCGAGGCCGGCGCAGACCTCTATCGCATCGGCAACCTGCAACGGATCTGGGTGACCGCAGACGTCTACGAACACGACGTGCCTTGGGTCACGGTCGGACAGAAGGCCGAGCTGGAGCTGACGCACAGCGACGGTCCGCAAGTGGCAGATGGCGAGGTCGCGTACGTCTACCCCACCCTCGACCCCCGCACCCGCACGCTCAAGATCCGGTTGGAATTCGACAACCCGGGCGTCAAACTGAAGCCCGGCATGCTCGCGACCGTCCACGTCCAAGCGCGACAGCGCCAAGATGTGATCACGGTGCCCAACTCGGCCGTCCTCCACGACGACCGACGCACCTTCGTGTTCGTGGCCCACAGCGGAGGACGATTCGAGCCACGCACCGTGCGCACAGGCTTGCAGGGCGACGACCGACGCATCGAGGTTCTGACCGGGCTCGAGGAGGGGGAGGAGGTGGTCGTTAGCGGCCAGTTCCTCCTCGACGCGGACAGCCAACTCCAAGAAGCGCTGCACAAGCTGCAACACCACCACATGGACCACCAGCCGTGATTGAACGCATCATCGCGGCCAGTGTACGGCACCGAGGGCTCGTGTTCCTGGTCACTGCGCTCGCCGCGGTGTTGGGACTTGCCTCACTACGAGCGACCCCGATCGACGCGCTGCCCGACCTGTCGGACGTCCAGGTCATTGTGATCGCCGATGTTCCAGGGCAGTCCCCTCAGGTCGTTGAGGACCAGGTCAACTACCCGCTATCTTCGGCGCTCCTTGCCGTTCCTCGTGCAACGGCCGTACGGGGAACCTCGTTCTTCGGTCTTGCGATGGTTCAGGTCGTCTTCGAAGACGGCACAGACCTGTATTGGGCCCGCTCTCGGGTGCTCGAAGCCATCGACGTCGCCCAGGCCAAACTGCCGCTTGGGGTGACCCCTCGACTCGGCCCCGATGCGACCGGCGTGGGCTGGATCTACCAGTACGTACTGACCGACTGCACCCCCCAGGCTGAGGCCTTGCGCAAGCGGTTGGACAAAGACCAGGACGGCACGGTCACCATGACCGAACTGCCCCCAGGGGCCATGTCCGACGCGGTGATTCGCGATCTGCTCACCGACGACGTGGAAGAGGGCCTGGCGTGCCTCAAAGCGGGCTTCAACCGAGATGGTCGGGCAGGCCTCTCCCGGCTCGAACTCACCCGCGCGGCGAACTTCCGTGGAGTGGGGCTCGACGACTTGCGGTCCCTTCAAGACTGGTTGCTTGGCGTCGAACTCACCGCAGTGCCCGGCGTGGCCGAAGTGGCGAGCGTCGGAGGATTCGTCCGCCAGCTGCAGGTCGAAGTTGACCCCGAGCGCCTGCGGGCCTTTGACGTGACGCTGCGAGAGGTCATCCAGGCCATTCAAGATGCCAATGTCGACGTCGGCGGCCGGGTCATCGAGATGGGCGAAACCGAGTTCATGGTGCGGGCCCGAGGCACCCTGACCTCCCTCGAAGACCTCGAGACCGTGCCCGTCGGCGTGTCCGACGAGTCTCATGCCCCCATCCTTTTGGGTCAGCTGGCCCGCATCGGCTACGGCCCAGCCCCCCGACGGGGTCTTGTGGATCTAGATGGCAAGGGTGACGTCGTCTCGGGCATCGTGGTGATGCGCACGGGAGAGAACGCCCGAGAGGTCATTGATCGGGTCGAGCAACGCCTCGAGGAACTTGCGCCTAGCCTCCCCCAAGGCGTGCACATCGTCACGGCTTACGACCGGTCCCAACTCATCGACCGTGCGGTCGCCACACTGAACAACAAGCTCCTCGATGAAATGCTGATCGTGGCGTTGGTCTGCGGGGGGTTTTTGTTGCACGCCCGCAGCCTCTTCGTGGCCCTGATCAGCGTCCCCATCGGCCTGTTGCTGTCGTTCGTGCCCATGGTGTTGCTCGACCTATCCGCCAACATCATGAGCTTAGGCGGTCTCGCGATCGCGGTTGGCGTCATGGTGGATGCCAGCATCGTGATGGTCGAGAACCTCCATAAGCGCCGGGAGCGACACCCTCACGAAGACCACATGACCGCCGTGCTTAGAGCCACTCGAGAGGTCGGCCCTGCACTCTTCTTTAGCCTGCTCGTCGTCACCGTCTCGTTCCTGCCGATCTTCGCACTCGAACAGGAAGAAGGCCGATTGTTCACCCCGCTCGCCTGGACGAAGACCTTCGCGATGGGGTTCTCGGCCGTGCTCGCCATCACCGTGGTTCCGGCCTTGCTCGTCGACCTGGGGCGAGGCCGCATTCAGCCCGAGTCCGCCCATCCCGTGTCACGCGTTCTGTCGAGCGCGTACCGCCCGCTGTTGTCGCTCGCCCTTCGGTTTCCGGGTCGCACCCTTGCGCTCGCGGTCGCCCTCGCGCTCCTGACGTTGCTTCCCTTGAGTCGTTTGGGGAGCGAGTTCATGCCTCCCCTCGATGAGGGCGACCTGCTCTACATGCCCACTACGCCCCCCGGGCTGTCGGTGACCGCCGCGCGTGACCTTCTCCAGGAAACCGACCGGCTCATCCTCTCGCATCCCCAGGTGGCCAGGGTGGTTGGCAAAGCAGGTCGCGCGGAGACGGCGACGGACCCTGCCCCCCTGTCGATGTTCGAGACTCTGGTCCTGCTCACCCCACGGGACGAGTGGCCCGCAGGCAAGCGCCTAGCGGATGTGATCGACGAGCTGGACGCCCGCGTGCAGGTTCCAGGGCTCACCAACGGATGGACCATGCCCATCCGCGCCCGGCTCGACATGCTGGCCACGGGTGTCAAGACGCCCATCGGGGTCCGGTTGCTGGGCGACAACCTCGAGGAACTGGCAGAGGTCGGTAAGCGTGTCGAAGCGGTGCTGCGCAGTGTTCCAGGCACGGCCGCGGTGTTTGCCGAGCGCACGGTCGGCGGACGGTACGTCGACGTGTCGGTCCGCCGAGAGGACGCCGCAAGGTACGGCCTCAACGTCAAAGACATCCACAACGTCATCGCTTCGGCCGTCGGTGGGGCCGATGTGACGTCGACCCTCGAAGGACTCGAACGGTACGCCGTCAACGTGCGCTACCCTCGTGCGCTCCGCAGCGATTTGTCGGCGCTGCGTGAGGTCGCGGTCCCCTCTCCACTCGGACACACGGTTCCGCTGGGCCAGGTGGCCGACATCACGGTCGTGTCAGGCCCTCCCGTGGTGAAGAGCGAGGACGCTCGCAGGGTTTCGTGGGTGTACGTCGAACCAGACACCCGCGACCTCGGGGGGTATCTGGCGCGAGCCCGCGCAGCCGTCGAGCGTGAGGTTCGGCTGCCCGAGGGCGTGTCCGTCACTTGGGCGGGTCAATATGCCTCGCTACAACGAGCCAGTGGACGCCTCGCCTGGGTCGTGCCGCTCACCATGGGACTCATTGTCGTCCTGCTCACCCTCCACTTCGGTCGACTCTCCGAAGCGGGACTCGTCGTGGTGGCAACGGTCCTCTTTGCACCCCTTGGCGGGATCTGGCTGCTGTACGCCTCGGGCTACCACCTCTCCGTTGCGGTCGCGGTGGGCTTCGTTGCGTTGGCGGGTCTCGCGGCCGAAACCAGTGTCGTGATGCTCGTCTACCTCGACGAAGCCCTCGCACGACGCCAACCCCGGACCGAAACGGCCTTACGAGCCGCGGTCATCGAAGGCGCGGTGGAGCGCCTACGTCCCAAGCTCATGACCGTGCTGACGACCATTCTCGGCCTGCTGCCCATCTTGCTGGGCACAACCACTGGTGCCTCGGTCATGAAGCGCATCGCGACTCCCATGGTCGGCGGCCTTCTTAGTTCGACCTTGCTTACGTTGGTGGTGATGCCTGCGCTGTACTTGCTTTGGAAGCGTCGAACGCTACCGAGTCCCTAAGCACAGGTGTGACATAGTTGGTCAGATCGCCAAGCTGCCCTGGGGTCGAACCCGCACTTGGCGCTTCACGAATTTCTTAGGGAAACCCCGAATCCAGGAGAGTTTCAATGAGCGACAACATCACCCGGGAACAGGTCCTCGCTGCCCAAGATGCTTGGGGGGACGGCATCGTTCGTATTGCAGCGGCCCATGCGAACAACGAAGACTTCGAAGGCCTTGCCACGGAGCATGTCAACACGCTGTACGCCTACGGGCTCACCCCGGTCCTCTTCAAGCCGACCATGGCGGCGGAAGTTCAATTCCGGTCCACGTTCGAAGAGGCTCTGTCGTACTTCGTGGCCACCAACAACGCCTGTCCAGAGGACGGCGGCTTTGCCATCAAGGGCTGGACCGCGGTTCGCTTTGAAAACGTCGACATCCTGATTTCCGGCAACACGGCCACGGCGATGGGCAACTACTTCTTCACGGACCCCGACGGCCAAGAAGTGAAGGTCGAGTACTCGTTTGGCTACTTCCTCGATGCGGATGACAACGTCCGAATCAACCTTCACCACTCGTCCCTGCCCTACCAGCCCTGATCGAGCCCCCGCGCTCATCTCTCGACCCTCGCCGATCCCGGCGGGGGTTTCCATGGTTTTGATGTCCCAACGGAGGGGCCATGTTGCTGTTCGTCATGATCGCCTGTTCCGGTTCGCAGGCGCCGCCGCCAGCGGCGTCCCTCCCCGAATCACCAGCGCGCCTTCGCTTTGAGGGAATCCCGCTCCCCACCGGTGACGACGTGCGCTCCGTGCAGAACACCAAGGTGGCCCACCTCGGCCAACGCCGGATCGACATCGACTTCCAGCCCCTCGTGCGCGCTGGTCAGCCCTTCGGCGAAACGCGGATCGGTACCGTGCGCACGGCCGCAGGCGCCCCCTTCGAACCCGCGCGCCTTGGACTGCCCAGTGAGCCCGAGGTCTGCAATGCCCAGGACTTTGTGGGCCTCCTAGAGGCCCACGGGCATCCCTGGCTCATCTCGCACTTTGAGTGCATCCGAGGCGAGGTGTACGCAAGCCGCCTGCAACAGGACGCGGGCACCGGCAGCTTCGCCACCGAATCCACGATCCGCGTCGATGCCTCGGCCGAGGGCGGGCTCTGGAACCCCTGTGCGGGCGACATCACGCCGTGGGCAACCCACCTGGGCAGTGAGGAGTACGAACCTGACGCCCGCGGGTGGCAGCGCGATGGGACGCTGCCCAAGGGCCCTTACGACCCCTACGGCTCGTACACCGAACTCCTTCGTGCGTTCGCTTCGCCCGCCGACACCTCGCCCTACCGGTACGGATGGGCCCCCGAGATTCGGCTCACCAACGCCCAGGGCGACCACCAAGTCACCAAGCACTACGCGATGGGACGGTTCAGCCACGAGCTTTCGGTCGTGTTGCCAGACGCGCGCACGGTCTACCAGTCCGACGATGGCACGAACGTAGGCTGGTTCCTGTTTGTCGCCGACACGGCCGGAGACTTGTCCGCCGGCACCCTCTACGCAGCCCAATGGAAGGTAGAAGCTGACGAAGACCAAGGCGGAAGGGGTCCCGTGCAATGGGTCTCCCTCGGTCATGCGACCGACGCCGAAATCGCGGGGCTGATCGATGCCGGGGTTCGCTTCGAGGACCTCTTTGAGGCGGTGGAACCGACCTCGCCGGGCGTATGTCCAGAGTCCTTCGATGCGGTTCGCACGCCGTGGAGGTGGGAATGCCTGAAACTGGCCGCACCGTCCGAGCGGGTCCCCGAACCCGCCAAGGCCGCGAGCCGACTCGAGAGCCGCCGCTACGCAGGCCTTCGCGGCGCCACCCTCGAGTTCCGGAAGGGTGAAGGGGTCACCTACAATCCCGACCGAAAGCAAATCTACGTTGCGATGAGCGAGATCTCGAAATCCATGTCGGTCGAGGCGGGCGTCCCCGAAGCCCTCGACACCTTACGACTCGCCCCGAACCCCTGTGGCGTGGTCTACGGCGGCGCCTTGCAAGGCGGCGTGTCCGATACCGACGGCACCCTCATTGCCTCCGACGTGATCCACGGTCCTCCCCTGACCACGGGGAACAGGTCGACTTGAACGTGGTCCGAGGCAATGAGGGTGCCGTCGGTATCGGACACG
>JBCCQY010000245.1:0-9065 GCA_039208735.1 Myxococcota bacterium
CCTACGACCGCTCCGGGGTTGCATGCGGGAAAAAGAAGGAACGCTTGGGCATCGCCCGTGGAAAGAAACGCCGCATTTTCAAGGTTCGCGAGTTCGGAGACGAGGCTTAGCGAAAAGAACACCCCGTCGACGGGAAACAGCTCGTCCATCGCTTCGCCAAACCCGTAGTCCACCATCTCTTGGCGAAGCCCTTCCGCATGGTGGAAGAAGCTCGAGAACATGAGTCCCTGCTCGTCCTGCGGCACGAAAACGCCATCGTCGACGATGTGACGCAAGTGGACGGCCTCACCGCCCCGAAGTTCAGCGCCATCTTCGATCTCTCGCAGGAAGCCGCCTCGGCGGCCGGGCCCCAACTGGGTGGTCATCGTCACCGGATCCTCGATGGCCCCCAGCGGAACGGGCACCACCGCGTGGCCATCGCCCTGCCATTCGTAGGCTAGGATCGCGTCAATGTTGGGGGACGAAGCGCACCCCAGCCACCAAAGGAGCATCGCGGAACCTCCGCGGCTCTCCTAACGCCTCGCGCCCTTGGCTTGAAGGCATAGGGCGCAAGGATTCAGCTGGCTATTCGTCGTCCGACGACAGCGAGATCGTTTCGAGCGTGGGATCTGCGAGGATGTCTTCCTCGGTGAACTTCACGTCACGCATCTCGCCCCGGGCGTAGATCTCGAGCTGATCCGTGGCATGGTCCGACGTCTCGGCGTCGCTCTGGGCGTAGGTGAGGATCGCCTGGGCCCGAGGTCCGTCGTCGGTGAACTCGAGGGCCATGACGAAGCTGTTGCCATTGTTCACCCGATACCCGCCATCGCGCAGGTCGCTGACCGGGTTGATGGCCGGAGGCGGAATGTCGTAGGGCAACACGGAATCGGGGATGGACCCAAAGTCAGCAATCGCGATGTGACCTTCGGGCTGCTGACCGCCCGGACGGGCAAAGCGTTGTCCCAGTCGCTCGTAGAACTGCACGTCGCCAAGCGGCGCGTCGAGCGCCACGTTGGCTTGCTGCAAACGCAACACGGCGGTCGCCAGATCGACAAGCACCGGGTCCTGCCCTTCCTTCGGGAGGTCCACCAGCGTGCTGGGGGTGTAAACCGGATCGTTCACGTCCCAGGCATCGGCGTACAGTCGACCTTGGTCCTGCAACGACCCGCGGTCTCCATCGACGAGCACGAACTCTCGCCACACGATGGCCCCCACCGCATCAACCGAGGTTTGGCCATTCCAGCCGTCGAGAAGGCCACAGGCCTGGGTGAGATCGACGGTTTCGCCGCCAACGGTGACCGGAGCAGCGCCCGTGCATCGCGCCACCACTTGATCCTTGAGGTCCTCGGCAATCGCCGCGCGCCCATCGAGGGCCGCCGACGCCAACTCCTCAAGCGAGAACTTGAAGTCATCACCCGAAGCGCCATTCTCTTCGAGCAGGTAGCGCAGGTTCATCTTGCTTCGGGGCGTGAGCGTCTGCTCGGGCGGCCCGTAAATCGCGTTAAAGCCTGACAGCGGCTCCGCCGGATTGGTGGCCCAGTAGTTCTGATTCGCATTCATGATGAAGTCGTTGCGAACCAGGCGGGGTGCGTCATCGTAAGGCACATTGCCGGGAATCACCGCGCGGGGGTCTTCCACCCAAGTGTTCTCGGGAACCGCCCCGTCCACAACCCAGATGCCGCTCGCCGCGAAATTCTGCGCGAGCGCATTGCCAGCCAACAGTTCTTGGTACAGCCCGAACGCTTCCGCGCTCATGTTTGGCGCGGCCGCGGAGTCGACGTAGAAGGCGTTGCCATCGAAGTCCGCGTACATCGTGTGCACCCAAGGAATGCCTTGGGTCTCACGGTAATTCTGCTCAAACTCCTCGAGGGTCAACGCCTGACCCGCGCCTTGGAACGTGCTGATCACGTTAGTGTTGGGGGCGTTGGCGTCGCGGAACGAGTAGCCGAGGGTCTGCGCCCAACCGGCCACCGGGGCGTTGAACATCGGTCCGTACTGGGTGCGGTACAGCGTCCGGCTACGGGTACCCATCGAACCGTCTTCTTCGAGCACCTCGATGGTGTACCGCGTGCGCTCCATGTCCACGAACTCGCCGTCGAATTCGTACCGAGTCGGATCCGTGGGATCGAGCGTGTGTTGGTAGACCACGAAGCGCGGCGTGGGCGACACCGTATGCGTCCATGCAAGCCGTTCGTTGAACGCGATGAGCGGAACCGGGGAGTTCAACAGCCCCACGCCGTAGACGTTCAGCACGTCGGGAATGGTGATGTGGTGTTCCCACAACTTCAGCGGGCCATCCGAGGGGAAGTGGGGATTGGCCAGCAACATGCCGCGCCCGCCCTCACTCCGCTCCGAGCCGATGCCCCAGCCGTTGCTGCCGAGGCGCAGCTCTTCGAGCCGGTCGAACCACGATTCGTCAGGCGGCGGAAACGGATTTACGCCGGACCGCAAGGCGGCCGGGGGTTGGGCCGTGCCCACCACATCGACGAGCACGCGACCCGACGCTTCCTGGGCCAGCGACATGTAGTACGTGAACAGGTCGAGCGGCGTGATCGGCTGGACCCATGCTGCGCCACCGCAACGGGGATCGATCTCCCCCACCGGCGTGTCGGCCAGGTAGCGGTTGTAGCCCTCGACAAAGCCCTCCATCATGGCCCGGCTGTCGTCGGGCAGGCTGTCGAAGTTCTCCTCGGCAATGCGACGCACGCCGAGTCCCAACCAACCGAAGTCCCGGTTGATGTTGACGTCATTGTCGCCAGGCCCGTGGTATTGGGCCCGTTGAGAGTTCACTTTGACGAATTGGTCGGCAACGATGCAGATGTGATCGCTGGCCAACGCGAAGCCCACGCCGACGCCGGCGCTGAAGAAGTCGTCGGCGGAAATGTGGGGGATGCCGAACTCGGTGGTGCGAATGTCGACATTGTAAGACGTATTCGCCTCGTCATCGGTTCCCGAACGACACGCGGCGATCGCCAGCCCAATGAGCATCCATCTGGTCATTGCTGCCTCCTGAAGCGGTGAGCGTACCACCTGGCGAAGACTCCTGTTCGAGCGACCCCCGATTTCTGCCCGCCGTTCCGTTGCAACGCCGAGGACGACATGCGATGCTTGGTCATGGGCCGGACCTTCCAGCGCGCCCGCCGGCCCGAACAGAAGGCACAGCAGCGAGAGCGCATTGTCGTTGCGGCGCGGAGCTTCCTTGAGCAAGCCGAGCATTCAAGCGAGCTTTCGCTTGCCGATGTCGCGAACTTGGCCGGCATGGCGCGCTCCAATGTCTACCGCTACTTCGACAGCCGCGAAGACATCCTTCTCGCCATCCTGGGGGCGGAAATTGCTCTTTGGATCCAGGATGTCATCGAGCGGTTGGCAACCGCGGAGGGAGATCTCGACTCCCGCCTGCTGCACCTCGCCGTCACGATCGACGAAGCGACCGCGCCGCGACCACTGCTCTGCCACCTCGTGAGCGTGTTGCCGGGGTTGTTGGACACCACACGGGGCAACGATCCCGCCGACCCCTTCATCAGCGACATGCAGCGACTGCGCGAACGACTCACCCAAGCGATGACCCAGGCCGTGCCTGAACTCACCGAAGCCGAGCACTTCGATCTGATGCGGCACGTGACAAGCTTCATCATCGGGGCCTGGCCCCTCTCGGCGTCTGCACGAACGAGCGGAACCACGCTCGGCTACCGCGAAAAACCCGGTTTTCAAAAGGAGCTTCGCCGTGCCGTGCTCGTGGTGGCCCGCGGCATCTTGGGGTGATCTACGCGCTAAGGCTCGCCCGGATCGCGACCAGCGCCTCGTCAAGCAAGGCGTTGGCTTGGCCGAGGTAGCCTTCGGGGGCGCAAGCTTCGACGATCTCGGACTCCGCAAGGTGAGACCGCACCGCAGCATCGGCGAGCAGCGCTTCGAGAAGCGAAGCGTCGTGAGGCGCGGCCGCAAGGGCATCGCGCACCATCGCGTAGCCCCGGGCACGGCCCACCTTGGCCGCAAGCCGCATCATGACGGACTCAGAAAGCACGTAGCCCTTCGCATGGTCGAAGTTGGCCCTCATGCGAGCGCCATCCACGTGGAGGTGTCGGGCCAATCCAATCGCCCGATCGAGCGCCATGGCAGCCGTCATGCACGCCTCCGGCACCACCGACCAAGACACGCTGCGCATGGCTGCCGATCGAACCTCCACCTGGTCGAGGAGGTGGTAGGCAGCACCGCTCAGCGAGAACCCCATGCGACCGAGGGTGCGAATCGCATTGGCGGCGCGGGGATTCGTCTTATGCGGCATCGTTGAGGATGCTCCTGGTCCTTCGCCCTCTCGCACCTCCCCTACGGCCGTGCGCCCCAGGGTCTCGACGTCGTTGGCAAACCGAGTCAACGTGCCGTGCACCAGTCCCAGCCCGAGCACGAACTCGGCCACGTGGTCGAGGCTTGCGTTCATGAGGCCCTGGGGCCCTGACAACCCAAGCCGCGCCATCCATCGGTCCCGCACCTCGAGACCCTGGGGCCCTGACGAGGCCAGGGTTCCTACCGCCCCGCCAAACACCCCCGTCGCCACCCGCGGCCTCATCTCGCAAAGCCGAGTTCGATGGCGCACGAGTTCCGTGGCGTAGCTCGATACATGCAGGCCAAACGTCGTAGGCGCGGCGTCCTGGCTGTTCGTTCGCGCCACCATCACCGTGTGACGATGGGTCTCGGCCAGGGTCGCGAAGATCTCAAGCAGCGCCCGACAGCGAGCATCCACACGATCCAACGTGTCTCGCAGCCGCAATGCGAGGCTCGTGTCGAGGATGTCTTGCGTCGTCGCCCCCCAGTGCAGGTACTGTGCGACCAGCGGCCCCCCGAGGGCCCCCATTTGGTCGATGAGCGGTTTGATGGGCATGCCCGTTTGGGTCGTCCCTTTGGCAAGCGCATCAAAATCGACACGTTCGACGTTCGCCACCGCACGAATGGCATTCACCGCCTCGGGGGGCACGATCGAAAGCTCGGCTTGCACCTCGGCCAGTGCGACCTCGACACGCAGCCAACTCTCCACGAGCCCCTGGTCGGACCACAGCGCTTCGAGGTCTGAAGGGCGATAGAGCGCACCGAACAGTTGAGAGTCAAAAGGGGTGGTTCCTGGCACGACTCAGAGTTCCAGCATGTTGGCCAGCCATCGCGCCCCAACCGGCGCCATGCCCTCTTGCGAATGCCCAACGCCCGGAACCACCTCGCGCGCCCAGGCGAACGGGCCATCTCCCGCGAGCTGCGCACTCTGCTCGACGAAGTAGGCTCCCCGATCCAGCCGGTGAAGGCCTTGCTCATCGGCCTCAGGCGTGCGCCGTAACGAAGACGACTGGGGATTGTCGTCATTGTCTCCGTTGTGCACGATGAGGTCCCGACTGAAGAACGACCGATCCCCCCCTTCGATGGGACTGTCGCCAAGGCCGTAGGGAAAGGGGACGGCATCGTCCGGCATCGTGTACCAACCTGCATTCGCGGCCACGACGTAGTCGTAGCGCGCGTCGGAAATGAACATCACAAATCGGTGAAGGAATTGCGCCCCCGCGGAGTGCCCCCACGCCTGGTAGGTTTCGACTTCCGTAGGCGTACGGGCAACAATGTCGTCAAACAGGGGTTCAAGCCACTGGTAAGACCATTCGGACGAGTCGCGCTCTGTCTCCGGGGATGGATTTTCGCCATCCCGAAACACGTTGCCGAGCGCATAGCCGTTGCTTCCCGCGTAAAACACGTCACGAAACTGCGGTGCGGCCACCACAAAGCCAAAGGTTTCGGCCAGTGGAATCCACGTGTCGCGATACGCATCGGCGTCTCGATTCTGGCCGTGCATCACGATCACGACGGGGCTGTCATCCCTCGTCGATCGCGGTACGTGGAAGAACACCCGCAACGGCTTGCTCGCGAGCGGCTCGTAGCTCGCAAACTCATAGTCCCCCGTGCCTTCGATCGGCGGCAGCGCCATCCCGACGGGCTCGAAGCGGTCGATCTCACAGCCGACCACGACGGGCAGCACGAACGAAACAAATGGCCACATCAGAACCTCAGATGTGCAAGCAACTCTGCCACGACAAAGGGGTCGAAGTCACCCGCTTGGACCCGGGATCCCGCCAGTTGGAACTTCAGGTCGTGATCCTGGACGAAGGCCGTGATCACGGCTCCGGTAGCGGTGGTGTCGCGCAGCTGGGAGGTCTCCTGATCAAATTCGGACAAGAGCGTGGAATAACGCAGGTCGATGCCGAGGCCGAAGTCGAAAAAGTAGCCCACCTGGGCATTGATCCCCGATCCAAGCACCAAGAACTCACTGATCTGGCCGGTGACCAAGGGATTCCCCCCCACCGGATCGGTAAACGACCCGGGAAGGCGCGAAGCGGTCGTATTGACGTACTCCCCAAGAAGAGAAAGTCCCTGCCATTTGACGACCAGATCTGCATTGAGCTTCGTATAGCCGGGCAGCTGCGGGTTTCCGTCGGCATCGAACAACTCAAACTCCCCATGCCCTTCGCCGTTGGGTGCACTGGCCCCGTCGTTGAAGCTCACGGCCCCGCCCAACGCCAGTCGAGGTCGCGACTCATGCGCCACGTCCGTCACGAACCCCCGATTGCCTTCCGCAAAGTCGCCCAGCGGCAGCAGGTCGAGGCGCCCGCCGTACTTAAAGCCCCCAAGGTCCACGTCGCGTGAGTCGACCCCAAACGAGTTGCGGCCGTCGCCCGACGTGACCGCGAAGGACGGCCTCACCAAGGCGTTGCCGAGTGGAATCTCGACATCTGCGAACAACCCGAATTCCCGGCCCGTCTCTGAAAACGCCTGACTTAGGAGGCTTCGCTCGGGAAACGACAGGTAGCCCTCGTTGAATAGCATCTCCCGCAAGTTTGCAGGATTCGGTTTTTGCCCGGCCGAAACGGTCAACGCCCTGCCGACCCGAACCCCGACCCAGGCGTTGAGCAGCGGCTGTTGGAGGCTGAAGTCGGTCAGCACCTCGAAGAGAATACGGTCGTCTTCAAGGCTGCCGTCTACAACGAATTGAGTCCGTTTGGGGACCAAGATTTGTTCCACGTCGCCATCGGCGAACGTCGGTTGCCACGAAGGCTGGACGAACCCACCGATGCGAAAGGTGTGCCGCCCCTCATCGAGGGTGAACCGCAACCCGTCGCCCAGTTTGTACGACACCTCGTTCTCGGGCAATTCCTCGGCGTGGGCCGGCATCCCGAACCATGGGATGAGCAGTGCAATCACGGCATCCTCGCTACGGCTTCGAAGGGGAGAGAAGAGCGTCGGCTCCGCCCATGACACGAACAAACGGTAGGGACGAGTTGGGTTTGACCCGCACCACCCCAAACGCCACAAAGCTGTTGGGCGCCTCGGGTTCGAATAGTTCGAACGCTAGGTTCGCCCCGGGTCGATCCAGGCGCACGAGGTAGGTGCCTTCGGGCAAGGTCTGCGGGGAGGCCTCGACGTCGACCGTCACCGATTGCTGGCGCTGGCCCTCGTAGCGATGGGGTTCACGCCGCACCTCGCGAACCGCGTAGCGCTCCACCTCGAGCTCGGTCGGAGCGTCGAGGCGGACGGTCTGGAGTCCCAAGCGCTCGATCTTCTCGAGCAATCCCTCGGCGGCCGGAAGCACCGCGTAGGCCTGCGGGCGAGTGCGGGTTTGGGTCGCCGTGGACGCGAGGTGGTTGCGCACCGTCACCTCCAAGTCGACCATGGCGTGTTCGGCCAAGTCGATCGCCTTCAGGGTTCCCTGAACGACCCCGGGTTCCTGAACCACCGCGATCTTTTCTGGCAACCCAACGCTTTGCTGAAGCACGTCTCGGATTCGCTCCGCATTCGCCGTCGCCGTCTTGAGCACCCGCTCGGCCACCCAGAACGTCGAAAGCACGCGGCGCTCAAATGCGTGGCGGCCGAGGGCTACGCCACGTACCTCCACAAGGAGGGACACCGAATGGGCCAGCGCAAAGTGCGTCGCTGACGACCGGGCCTGGACAGACCCTTGGTTGAACCAGATGTCCCCGTGTACGGAGCGGCTCACCACGTAGTCATGGTGACGCAGCCCGCGATCGTCCATCTCGTCGCGCACCGCATCGACGAACACCGACCGGGTGAGGTCGCGGAGGGGCTCCGGAACATTGAGGTTGCCCGAGTACAAGAACATCACGTCGTACGGATTGGTGATGCCGTTCGTTCCGAGGAGCGCAAAGTCGCGCCGATACGGCCGGTACTCGTGAAAGTCGACCGCAACATCAGGATTGAAGTCGTGAAATGCACGCTTAAGATGATGCGATTCTTCGATCTCGAGCTTCGTTTGATCGCGATTGAGATCGAGACCATTGGCTGCGTGACGCATTTGGTGCTCGAATCCGTCGGGATTTGCGACAGGAATCACCGCCAAGTCGACGCCATCGAGGAGCGGCCGGAATTCGGGGTCGTTGAGCAACCGGTGCACCAGGAGCAACAAGCCTTCGGTTCCGGCTGGTTCATTGCCGTGCAACCCGCCCTGAAAGAAGACGCGGACCTTCGGGTCGGCGCCCACCAGACGGAGCATGGGAATGTCGCGGCCCCGCTGGGACGTGCCCACCTGCGTGAGGGTGGCGACATCCGCATGTTCGGTCGCAAGCGCTTCGACGAAGGCCATCAACTCGTCATGCTTGGTGAAGCCCTGGGCCTTGCTGAACGCGGGGGTCGGCAGTTCAATCGCGGCTTCGGGGGGTGGGGGAGACGGAAAGTAGGTGCGCTGAACGAACCGCGACTGCGGATTGAACGTGACGCATGCGGTTAGCGAAAGGGCGGCAAACCAACCGAAAGGAAATCGCATCGGGCCCTCCTACAACGCCAGGGTGGTGACGACGCGGCCGATCCATTCATCACCAGGAATGGGCTCGCCAAGGTTGTCATTTGATCCAGGCAACGCATCGACGTAGGTGAGCGAAGCCTGAACCTTCAGCCCATAGTTCGCGTGGTAGTACTGCGATAGCCCACCCGTCACGTAGGTTTCGCGATTGTAGAAGGTGCCATTGTTGAGGAAGCTGTCCTCATCCGCGATGAGTCGCGTGAATCGGGCATCGATAGACGTATTCGTGGGCAACACGTAGCCGGCC
>JBCCQY010000246.1:0-9056 GCA_039208735.1 Myxococcota bacterium
CGTACCACTTGCTGAACGCCTCGATGATGCCCTTGGTTGCATCGCGCTGGTACTGCGGCTTCTGCAGACGGCGGGCGTCCTTTCTTGAGGTGTGAAAGCCCAGCTCGATCAACACGCCCGGAAGGGCGTTGCGCAATGGCGAGATTTCCGAGAAATTCCCAGGCTTCACGCCGCGCGTCTTGTACTTTCGATCGTTGACCCGCACCGCCGCCACGAGTTCGCGCTCGACGTGGTTGGCCAATCGAACGGAACCCGGATGGGCGGGGGTTGGAGGGTCATTGTCTACGCCGGCAAACACAATGAGCCCCTGAGCCCGACCGCGGCGCGGTGCGGCGTTGGTATGGATGGACAGGTAGACCGCATCCTCGCCTGAAGGGGACGCCCAGGACGCCCAAAACGGACGGAGCCGCTGGTCAGAGATGGGCTCGCCACTGGTGGCATACTCATCAAAATTGGCCGGCGCCCCAAGGTGGAAGACCTGCGGGGGAAATGAGACCTCAAAAAAGGGGTGATCCCGCACGCGCCGGTCTGGCGCCACGATGGTGTAGTTGCCGCCACCCAAGCGAACCGCGTCGGCGGCGACCGGGCCGCCGCTGCCGTGCAGGTAGACCATCACGTCATCGCCCTCAAAGAGGCAGTCGTCGCCAAGTGGCCACCAATGCCCCCCGTGGACGGTTTGGTCCACAACGATGTCCCTGGTCGCACTTGGCGTCTGCACGGTAAATACCGCACGCTCATCGAGGTCGGGGGCCGACGCCCATCGGGCGTACACATAGTAGTGACCAGCCTCAGGAGCCCTAAGCCACCACGCCGCCCCGCCGTGTGGCCACAAGCGAGCATACGACCCATCGAGCGCCAAGGGGTCAGACACTCGATGTTCAAGGCCGGTCGCCGCAAAGGACGGCGTCCCATCGTCTGCCACCACGCCAAAGGAATGCCGGTCCCGCTCTCGAAGAGCAATGACCGTGGCCCCGGCGGCTTCCAGCGCGGGCGCGAGGACGTCCGCGACGTAGTTCGCGGTCCATTCGTCTTCGAGGATGCCGTTTGTTCTGATCCGCTGCTGCCCCCACGAAATCGCATGACCGTCGATGAGGCTGCGATGGAGCTTGTAACCATGCCCCGCCGAAAGGTAGACCACGAGGCCCGACAACCGCCCTTTGGGAGTCTTGGGGACGGGCCATGGTCCCGAAGGCGGTGGAGGCTTCGATTCCACCGAGGCAGGCCAAACGCCCCACATCAGTCCCAGACCGGTGGCGAGACCCAACAAGGCAAGCAACGCCGACCACCCCGTGTGGCGACGACGCGGCTTCATCGACGCCGCCAAACGAGTATCGACGCCCGTACCCGAGAAGGGGTGTCCTTCACCCAATCGGCAAACGCTTGCTTCGAAGCAAAGTTCCCCGCCAACCAATCGAGTTGAAAGAGATTGGGCTGGAAGGCCCCCCCGGTGTCGGCCAAGATCGCGAGTCGCAACTCGGTGCCCTCCTCGGTAGGCCACTCGAGGGCCACAAGCTTGCCGAAACCTAGGTTGTAGACATCGCCGGCCACGGCTGCCTCGGCCCGCAAGGCCGTCTGCTCGACCCCGAAGATCTGGTCGACTTCACGGAAGTACCAGTACCGCGGCTGCTTGCTTTGGTCGGCCGTTCCGGGTTGCCAGGCTCGGCCATTGTTCACGTGAACGTTGTACATGCGAGTGGCTTCGCCGGGAATCCGAACCTGGATGGTTCCCTGAAGCAGGGCTTGGTTGACCGCATCCCGGGTCAGCCAAACCAAGGGCTTCGCACGGCCCTTGGCCACCCCACCATCTTCGTAGGCGCCCGAGTACACGTCCATGCGCGTCAGCGAGTACTGAATATCGGGCTCGCGGCCATCCACCCGCCGTGGCGCGGCGTAAAGTGCGGTGTTGAAGCGACTCGTGCGCACGTGAGACCCCGGCACCGTGTACACGACGTACTTGGTGAGCCGAATGGCATCATCCGACAACGTGATCTTGCGGCGTTGGGCGGCGGCTTGGTCCGGCTGCCAGTGAAGCGCCTCGAAGTTTTCGGCCAACCAGGAGGGGTCTTGGAGCCGCTGGTACGGTGCCCCCCGGTCCTCGTAGGCCACACGCGAAATGTGATCGAGCGTACGTAGGACATCGTCAATGGTGACGCCCAACTCCGAGAGCAGCCCTACATCGCCTACCGGAGAATCCGTACCCTGCAGACGACGTAAATTGCTCGCCGCATGACGGGCCACCATGCCCAGGTCCTGGGGCGACGTGGAGACGAACGTGTCCGTCCACGAAGGGTCGTGAGGAATGAAGCGGTCGGCTGCGGCAACCTGGTCCCCGGTTCGTTCGCCATTCGAACCGCGAACCTCCCAAGCCGGCGCAGACGTCGTCCACAACGATGCGAGAAGCCACATGTGTTCCGTCAATCCCGGGTCGTGTCGACGTGGCTACCTACCACACTCTCCAAATTCGGCGGGGTTGGAGATCCGCCCCCAAACGGCGCAGCGCAACGTTGCCTCGACGATAACCAGGCACCATACTCCATGACCTACGAAGACACTCCAACAACTCAGTGACGATTTCGAGCCTACCGATCCAGGATTCGCTAAACAAGCCCGGTTCAGGCAATTCGAACTCGCGGGAGGAGTGGATGTGGAACGTTGCGGCGGCCTGGTTCGTCGTTGCCCTTCTGGGGTGTTCGAAAACCCCCTGCGAACTTGAAAGTGACCTCGTCGTGGCGTGTTCTTCCGAAGCGGCAAGTGACGACAATGAGACCGATCCGCCGGAGTGCGCCGACGAGTCGGTGGATGCTTGCCTTGCCCAATGCACGGTCGATCGCGAAGCCGAGGCGTGTTCCCTCATTGGTCGAACCGCCACCGAAGCAAAGCTCAAGGATTGGCTGGATTGCCGCGAGAGCTGCCTCACCGAACCCGATGTCGACTAGCTCCTCCTCGATGTCGGGATGCGGGAGGAACCACTCCGATGCGTCCAAAGACCGCGGAGCGCCCTTCACCCGGATCCACCCAACGGTCGACATGGACACCAGCCATCCGTAGCCGCTCGTCCAACCCTGGGCGCCGTTCGGCAACGACCTCGTCGACCGCGGCCACGACTTCGAACCCACCGCGCACACAAGCCCCCGACACCACGGCTAGCGTGGGGCCTTCGAACCGCGCGATCGCCTGCCACACGGCGGTGACCCGACCGATCAGCTGACTCATGTCGCCCGCAGCCCCCCGTCGGGACACAAATCCGGGAAGGCCCGACCACGCGGTGTCCACCTGGCCTGACAGCGACGACCAACACAACCCAGCGTCGATGCCGTGGTCTCCGCAGACCACAAGGGCACGAGCGCCGTCCGCACCCTCAGAAAGGTAGCGGGCGAGGGCCTCCCACTCGACGAGGGGTCCATCCGGAGTCAGGGGGGGCCCCGATTCGGGATGGACATCGATCACCAGAACGCGGCCCTGATGGGACCACGAAAGCACTGCACCAGAGAAGGGGAAGTTCATGGTGGCTCGCATTATGGTCCGCGGCCTTGCGCCGCGTCTCATCACGGTCGCGAATCGAGCGATTTTCAGGTTCGGGCGCCTGTGCTGGCCTTGGGGTACCGATTGACAGCACACTTGATCCGCAGGACGAATCGTGCACCGAACGCCCACAAGTGAGAACACCCGTCCCCTCAACGACGACACCGTCATGCAGGCGCGAGCCAGCGAAGAGTTCGCCAAGCGACGCGACGTGCAATGGGTGGCGGAACTCTATGAACACCTCCGCACCCACCCGCGGCCCTGGTGGAACGGAACGTTTCTGCGGAAACGCTGGTCGACACAGGAACGCCTGCACTGGTTCGCCGATCGCCCCGACCTTCGCGCTCGCATCACCCACGAGCTTACTGGCCTCGGCCTTCGCACGGCTCGCGAGTCCGAGCTGTCGTTCCAATCTGACCTCATCGAACGCGTGGTGGCGAGCCACGATGTCACCCCAGACGTCTGGGAACGGTCCTTCGACGCGGCCGATGTGGCGCTGCATGGGCCGACGGGCCTGATCTGGCAGACGTTCCGTCAGCGCTTTCCCTGGGAGTCGGAGCACCCCGATGACCGCAAGCTCTTGCGTTGGCTCTTCCATGGGCTGGTCAAGCCACGGTCTCGACCCAAGCTCCCCGACGCGCCCCTCATGTCGCCGCTGTACATCCGGTCGGCCATTGACGTTCGCGTCTGGCAGGAGTCGATTCCCCTCGATCTGCGCGTTCAGGTCGATGCCTGCCGCCTACGTCGCGAGCTTGAAGGCAAGCCATTTACCTGTCGCGATGAACTCGAGGTCGTGACCCTCGAACGAGTGGTCGAACTGGTGGATGCGGAGCAACTGAAGAGCGTGCTCGACGCACTCGAACGGGTGCTTCCAGGCCTCGGAGACAGCGACGTGCCGCCCGAAGAACTTGCCTTGTCGGGAGATGACTCCGAAAACACGGAGTCGCTGGCCCGGGCCCTGTCGTGACCAGCCCTACGCGGAGGGCCTTGGCAGACGCATCTTGACCTGCGGGCCTACGGTGTAGGTGATTCGGCCCGTCGGGGTACGGTAGAGGTCTCCGTCGATGGTCATGGGCTGGTCTGGGGGGCCCGCGAGCGTCACCTCATGGGCCACGTCCGTGAAGTTGTTGGCCCCGCCAATGCCCCGACCGCGGTACAGGCGCGGCAAGCCCAACGCCAACGTCGCAACCGACGACCCCACCCCCACCACTTGGAACTTGTCCGGATGGGCCAGCACCCTGTGAAACACGGGGAATCCCAGCCCGATCTGCTCGACCGACCCCAAGGCGACCGCAATCCACTCGTCATGAGGCCAGCGCCGGCCGTCGAGCAGGATGTCCCCTTGCCAAGGTTCGGTGAGCTTACGCGCAAGCCCACCGCCGATCACCGCCGACACCGCGCCCTGGATCAACAACCAAGCCGCATCGAAGGGGCTTGGGTCAGGCCGGTCATAGTACAGCTCGAGGAAACGGGGGATTACCCCATTGCCGGAGATGAACCCGTAAAGGGGCGGACGTCCATCGTGGAGGTCCACCTCGAGCAGGCGGAGTTCGGTCTCGGGGAGGGGGGTCGAACCGTGGTACGCCGACACGACCTGCTCGAGCATCGCTTCAGGTCGGATGCGATTGCCCAAGGACTCTGCGATGATGTTCATGGTACCGCCGCGCAGAATCGCGACTTCCGGCAAGGGTGCACCATCGTAGGCCCGAACCATTGCGGTCATGACTTGGTGGATGGTTCCATCTCCACCGTTGACGCACAACACATCAATGTCGTGCTCCCGAAACCGGTGCGCAGTCTCAGCCAGCGCTTCAAGGCTGGTCGGAGCATGGAAATGGTCACGCTCCCCCAGAACATAGGCGAGCGTCTCGGCCATGACGGGGTTTCGGCGGTTTTTCCTCGACTTGGGGTTGGTGACGACACCGATTCCGCCCATGGGCTCCTCGAAGCGCTCCGACCCCGTGGCCGTGCGTGCGGTCAGAGGTAACGTGACTCTCATGATGCCGGTTGTTCTCGTGACCGCCGACCGACGCGTCGGCACAGGCTTTGCGGAATCGCCTCGGGTCCGTCCTCGTCGTGACGAGGTGTACGTCCTCGAGCCCTACGTCAACGCAGTGCGGGCGGCGGGAGGCACGCCGCTGGTGCTTCCGCCAGGTCCCACGGAGGTGGACCGCGTCCTTTCGCGAGTCGATGCCGTGTTGCTCACCGGCGGCGACATGGACATTCACCCCTCCCACTACGGCCAAGCCGTGCAGGGGCGCATCGACCGCATCGAACCTGCGCGAACGGAACTCGAGCTGCAACTGGCGCGCACCGTGCTCTCGCGCGACCTGCCCGTCCTGGGCGTTTGTGGCGGCATGCAAGTGCTCGCCGTCGCGGCTGGCGGCACCCTGGTGCAAGACCTGCCGCCGGGGGACCTCGCCCATGAACAACCGGACGACCCCGCTCAACCCAGCCACTCCGTGACGCTAACGGGACGCGCCCCCACATGGTTTGGTGGACAACGCGACATCCAGGTGAATTCCACGCATCACCAGGCAGTGGACAACCCCGGGCCGTTCGATGTCGTGGGCCGCGCACCCGACGGCGTTATCGAAGCGATCGAACTGCGCTCTCATCGCTTTGCGGTGGGGGTGCAGTGGCATCCCGAACTCATCGGACAGCACAGCATCTACGAGGCGCTGGTGACGGCCGCCCGCTGAAGCTTAGAACTGGATGATGACCCGCCGCCGGTCTCGACGGTCGGGACTCGCCGACACCAAAGCAAATCGTCTCACTTCGCCCGGCGTGCCCCGCACCACAACGCGGTGTCCGAGGGTGGGGGTGGCCCGTTCGATGGACCCATCTTCCCACTTCACGAGGGTTGACGCGGGCTCGGCCGTCATCCACGACACCACCGCGCGATGCCCCGAACGCCGCTCTACCCGGTGAGCCACGATGAGCGTTGGATCGCGCTCGGTCACGGGCCACTGGGCCGCAGCATCCAGGTCGAGTCGGCCGAATCCGGTCGCCGTGTCCCAACCCACAGGGCCCAAGTCGAACGCCGATGCCACAAGGCGACGCTGATGCAGTCGGGGCAACAAGGTGAGCGGAGGAGGGCCCGCGAAGGTGTCGTCGAGCGTGGGAAGGCGAGCCATCCACCCCGCCGCCTTGGCGGACGCGATCAGCGAGTCTGGAGCTGCAACCACCAAATCCAGGCCTGGACCTTGGTTGCCCTTGAACGGCTCACCAGACGCTTCAGGTTCCGCCCCTACGGCGACGGTCGTGTCCAGGGCCGCCGGGTAGGCCACGAAGTTGCGAAAGCCTTGGTCACCGGCGGGTGCCACCACCGTCACGCCTAGTTCGCGGGCGTAGGCGCATGCCTCGGCCACCACCTCGGTGTGTTCAATGCCCACCCACGGAAGCCAAACAACGTCGGCCCCCGCATCGACAGCGGCAATCAGTCGCTCGGCCAGCACCAGGCTCGTGATCGACCGTTCGACCGGATCATCGGGACCGGCCAGCGCACGAATGGTCACCACCCCAGGGATGTTGCGTTCGGCGGCGGCTCGGGTTCCGGCAAGCCGGACCACGGACTCGACCCAAGCCACCTCGGAATGCTGCTCGAGCCGCGACACGACGTCTTCGTAGGGACGTCCCGATCGGAAGGTACGCCAGCCGCCTAGCTCGAGTCGACGGGCGACCGCTGCATCCTCAACCCGAAAGGGCGACGCAGCTCCGAGTTCGCCGATGCGAGAGACCGTGCGTGCCCACGGTGCGCGCGCTCCGTCTGGAGTTCCGGGCGCCAGTTTCAGCACGTAGGCGTTTCGCACCCGCGTGGCCGCACGCTGAAGCAGCGTGGGCCCTCGAATGTCGCGAGTGGTGCGCTCCGGTGCCAAGGGGTCGCGCCCAAGGCCGTCAGGACCCAGCGGCCCTGGCACGACAAACGGATCGTTCGGCGCCAAGGTTGCCTCAGCGGCCGGCACGGGAGGGACGTCTTGCCAGCCCCACTCGGGCCCGGCACAGGCCAGGGAAAGGCCAAGGGTCCACCCGGCCACCGCGCCCCGACGCAGCCTAGAACGGGATGTCATCGTCGGGCGTTGCACTGCCTCCGCCATTCGAGAAGCCCCCTCCAGACGAGGGCGGCGGACCACCATAGTCGCCACCGCCAGAACCCATGTCGTCGCCCTTCCGACCCAAAAACTGGATGGTGTCGGCGACGACCTCGGTGGTGTAACGGTCAGCCCCCGACTGGTCCTGCCACTTTCGCGTCTGGAGTCGACCTTCGACGTAGATCTGCCGACCCTTCGACAAAAACCGGCTCACGTTGTCGGCCGTGCGGCCAAAACACACCACCCGATGCCATTCGGTGTGATCGACCCACTCCTCCCCTTGCTTGCGACGGGTCGTAGTCGCAATGCTGAGGTTGGCGATGGTGGTGCCACTCTGGGCAGTCCGGGTCTCGGGGTCTCGCCCGAGGTTGCCCACCAGGATCACCTTGTTGACCATTCGCGTTCTCCAATGCTTACAAAACCTCATAACGCTCACGTTCTGCCCGCGGAGCACTTCGCCTTCGGGATTTCCGCCCGAGGCCAGCGGTAAAGCCGGTGCGAGGCCAACACAGATCGAAGCTTCGGTTCCGTCGAATGCGGACAGTTCTTGGCGCTTCATCGCGGAAACGGTCCAGCGGGCTAATGGTTCCACGGAGGTTTCCGTGGCGACCACCCGTGACCAACTCGAAGCGACCTTGTCGGTCCACGACGCCGACGCGCTGATGCTCATCCTCATGGCCAGCGAGGTCGACGTTCGCGACGCCCGGACCTCGGGCGAGTTGGCCAAGCGTCTCACCGATGCCGTGTGGTGGAGCTACTGCACCCCGGTTGGCTACCTCGCCGATCAGCAGTCCCTCGAAGACATCGTGACCCACGTGGCGGACCGCTTTGGCCTTCAAGGCCACCTGCATGCGCGCGACACGGTGTACGAACAACTCCGCACCCTCACCCGCGAACTCGCCCCCATGGCGGAAACGCATGGCATTTCGGTGTCGGATCTCTCCGAGCACACGCGTCGTCGGCTGGGATTCGATTGGAGGCCCACCATCGGATTTGGTGGAGGCGCCGCGGGTTCCTTCGGTACCCGATGGACCGCCAACCGCATCCTCGACCTCTTTAAGGGGCCCATTGGCCGGCTCCTGCCGCTCCTGCCCATCGTTGGACCCTGGATGAATTCCATCCGGTGGGGCGCCAGCGCCGTCAGTACGGTCGCAGGGCCTCTGGGCATTGCGCTGTCCGTCGCCTCGCTCAATGCCTCATTGGGGCCCAACTACCGAAAGTTGCTGCCCCTTCTTCTCGGAATCGGTGCCCTGGGTCCCGATCCCGTGGAAGATGCCGAGGTCGTTCTGTCGTGACCGGGCGCTAGAGACCTGACCAACAGTCACGCGGCTTCCTTCAGTCGTCCGAGGACGAAGCAGTTCGCTACAACCGCGCAAGCCGTAGTGTGGAACTGGTTCTTCTCGACGCCGCGGTAGCGAGCGTATCGCCCTTGGATGGCACCCA
>JBCCQY010000247.1:0-8744 GCA_039208735.1 Myxococcota bacterium
CAGCAAGGGCCCAAACGACAAGTCGACGAGATTCCGAATGGTTCGAGCGAGCGGTTCTCGAAGAGCTCGGACGTCCGACAGTCGAAGGTCGGGCCGACCTTCACGAATCCGCTTGGCGATCGACAGGGCGAAACTACTGGAACGCAGGCGGCCAAACAACCACAGCCCGGCCAGCAATGCGGCAAACAGCGATCCGTTGATGATCTGGATCAACGCGTTGCCGTCGGTCAACAGGCTGCTCAGCTGCGACGACAGCATGCTGCGGCGATTGCGCCCATAGTAGTCCGTGGCGGGCTGCACGAACGCGATTTCGCTGGCCAGATCGTTGGGCAGGTTCGTGCGAAAGGTTCGAGATGACAGCTCGGGAATCAACTTGTGTTTGATGCGGCCAAGTTCTTGAACCCGTTCCACCCAACCTTGGGGGGCCGCCGCCTCGAGTCGTTCGCGGATGTGAGCTTCCCATTGCACGTTGGCGTTCCGCCAGTCGACGAGGGCGTCCCTGACCTCGGTTTGGCGTTCGGCGGGCAACTGATCGAGATTTGATTCGGCGAAATCGGTGATTTCGGTGTCGGCCTTAATGACCGTCGTCGCGTTACCCAGTGCATCCGACGCGGCGATAAACGCCTTTTGGCGATTCACTTCACGACCGCGCAGGTCGTCCATGTCGCTTAGCAGCGAGGTGTATTGGGCATCTGGGGAGAGGGTGTCGTGGCCGACGATCCACGACCACCAGGTGCGCACGTTGGCCACATCTTGGTCGAGCTTTTCGAGCTGGGCGGCGGTCACGGGCTCGTCCGACGCATCGAACAGGGGGAGCTTGAGTTCTTTCGCGTTGCGCGTTTGGGCCTCTGCGACTTGCTGGAGCAGGTTTCGGACCTCTTCGTCGATCGCTTGGTCGGCGGCTTCGAGGGCTGCGTCGGCTTCGACCTGGGCGCGCTCGGCTTGTTCGGTGCGACCCGTTTCGGCGATGGCCCAGGCCTCGAGATGGGCCTCGAGCGCTTCTGCGGCGTCTCGGGCGCCCGTGAACGGAGCGGTGACAGCCTCGGAACGCACGGCCTGCATGGCCCGCCAGACCGCAGCGACCGAACCATCCAGGGGTTGATCGTTGGGCGGAAGGACCGGCTCGCTGGCCCATTGGGCGAGGGCTTGGTCGATGGCCTGGGCCGGCGTGGGCGCCATGGATGGCAGGCGGAAGGTCAGGCGGTCGACGGCTCCGGGCGCGCGCAAGGGGTCGTTCAGCGCCTCGAGATCGGCCTCTGCCGAGGCGGCGTCGAGGGGACCGGGCGACCGTCGCAGTTCCGAGAGCAAGACTTCGAAGGCCAACTCATCGGCGTCGACTTGGGCCAGCGCGTTGGCATCGATCCCTTCTGGAGCGGGCACCGTCGACAGCGCGGCACGGACGGCTTCGGTCGCTTCCCGACGGTTGGCCTGGGCCGACTCCAGCAACGCGGGCCGGGCCTCGAGATTGGCCAACACATGGACCAAGGCCTCGCTTTCGGCCGCTTCCGTCGCTGCCGCCGATGTCCATTCCGCGGTCTGCTCGGGGGTTGCGCTGGCTCCCGCCAACTGTTGCGCCACCCGACGTTTCACCGCTGCGTCCTGGAGCGCCGCGGCGCGGGCCCGAAGGCTTGGAGGGCGACCCAGCGCGGCATCCGACAAGGTCGGAAACGAAACGGAAGAGGATTCCGGTTCCTCGTCAGGGGCCGCGCCAGCCGACGACCCTACTACGAGCAACAGGAAAAGGAAGGCCGCCAAACGCATTGTCAGACGTCGCACGCGGCCATGTAGCTCGGAATCAGACCGCGGACCCGACGTGCGTGCGTGCGCGGTGGGCAAGCCCGTAAATCGTCTGACTCGGGTTGACGCCGAGGGCGGTAGGCAGCACCGAGCCGTCGACCACGTAGAGGTTTGGGACTTCGTGGTGTCGATGGTTCACGTCCACCACAGAGGTGGCGGGGTCGGGTCCCATGGCACATCCACCCATCTGATGGGCGCTGAAGATGGCGTGTTCGTGTGCGCCGTAGGGCAAGGTGTCGAGCCGGTCGAGTTCGGCCGGACTCGACATGGTGAGCAGGTCCCGGTGCAGGGTCGAGACGCGAGATGCTCCCGCCGCGAAGTGGACCTGGGCCACCAGCCGGTGGGACTTCTGGAACGCCTCCGCGAGACCCTGGCGAATGGGGTACTCGAGGACCGGCCGTCCATCACCGTCGATGGTGACGGTTCCCCCGTCGTCATGCGGCACCCAACCGTCCACGTGAAGGGCTAGGATGGCCGAAAGATGTGGAAGTCGCTCCATCATGTCGTGTAGCGGTCGGCCCATCGCGGGATTGCCGCTGCCAAGCATGGGCTGCATCGGCGCCGTTTCGAGGAAGAACCCCCACTGATCGGGCCCCTGATCGATATGCTGATGCGAACCGATGCTCTGGGGCGCCCCGAAGAATCCATCGATGCGGTGGGCGTATTCACCGGTCACCGCAATCACCGGGTGAAGGAAGGTGCGGTGCCCCACGCGGCCATTGCCGTTCAATCCCGATCGCAGCAGCAACGCAGGGGTGTTGATGGCCCCCCCACACAGCGCCACGACCTTGGCCTTCACGTGGACCGGGACCGCGGTGCGGTGTTGGGTTCCGCGCTTCATGACGGTGGCCTGCACGCCAGTCGCCCGACCTTGGTCGAATTCGACCGTGTCGACATGGACGTCGCTGTAGAGGCGCAGCCCGCCTGCGACCGCATCGGGAAGGTAGGTCACGTGCATGGCTTGTTTGCCGTCGACCGGGCACCCCACCCCGCAGTAGCCTGAGTTCGCGCAACCTCGAACGTTCCTGCGCAAGGGGGCCGCTTCCCAGCCCAGGGCCCGCGCCCCATCGAGGAGGGCTCGATTGTTGGCGTTGGCGAGTTCCTCGGGCCAGGTGGCGATGTTGAGGCGCTGCTCGACGGCCGCAAAATGAGGTGCGAGGGCGGCTTCGTCGAGACCCTCGATACCGTGCGCCTTGGCCCAGTGATCGAGGATGCGCTTGGGCGTCCGGAAGCACGTCGTCCAGTTGATGGTGGTGCTTCCGCCGACGGTGCGGCCTTGAAGGACGGTGATGGCCTGGTCTTTGGTGCTTCGGCCACCGCGGTCCTGGTAGAACATCGGGTAGGCCTTGCCCTCGTTGAGATCGAAGTCCCGACGGGTGTGGTAGCCGCCCGCTTCGAGCATGACGACGTTCAGGCCCTGTTCTACAAGTCCGGCGGCGAGAACGGCCCCCCCGGCGCCGCTCCCGACGATGCAGACGTCGCAGGTTTCCTCGACGGCCGCCGTGAGTTCATGGCCTTGCGTGACCTTCCCAATCATCCCATCTCCTGCGCGGGCTGGCGGGGTTGGAGTGCGGGTGCGTCGGCCTGTCCATAGTCCGGAGGGCCGGGGTAGCCGATGGCGGCGTGGACCTGCGGGTAGACGTGGTAGGTCGTCACCGTCAGGTTGCGCAGGGCCATGAACGCGGTGCGGAATACCTCGAGGGAGTGCCGCTGCCAGCGTTCGAGCGCGCGGGTTCGGGCGGGCAGGTCGAGGCGCGTGAAGGGTCGGGTGCGTCCCTGCAGGACAAGTCCCGCAATTGGGCTCTCGAGTAGGTACAACGCCTGGATCAGCTGTTTCTGATCCGTCGGGTGGAGCGTTGCGACGTAGGTGTCGGCCTCTTGGGGCACTCCGAGTTCGGAGGCCTTGGGCAACGTCGTGCCATTGCCAGGACAGATGGTGTCTGCCACGGCAGAGAAGATGCGAAACGCCCGCGGCGTGAAGGCGAGCAGGCCATCTGGAACGGGGATTGGCGCCGTCGATTGCAGCTCGAGCCCGACGCCTCCAACAACGAGGATGGCGCCGCCGACAAGACCGGTGCGCAGCAGGGTCCTTCGCGTGGGATCCATGGGTCCTCCGAGGCCTGGCATCGTAGCATCGCGGGTGCGGTACTATGCATCGCATGAGCGAATCTCGCGTGGCATGGGTGACGGGGGCCAGTCGAGGGGTGGGCCGAGGGGTCGCCCTGGCCTTGGGTGAGGCTGGCTTTACGGTGGTGGGAACGGGCCGGAAGGCGGAGGCCCTGGAGCGCACCATGACCGAGGTCACCGACCGGGGGGGCCGGGGCATCGCGTGCGTGTGCGATCACCGGGATGACGACCAGGTTCGATCCGTCGTCGGGCGCATCACTGACGAAGCGGGGCGGCTCGACGTTCTGGTCAACAACGTGTTCGCGATACCGCGCGAACCCATCTGGGGCCGTCCGTTCTGGGAACAGCCATTGGCGCAATGGGATGCCATGCACGCGGTGGGCCTGCGCTCTCACTTTGTGGCGACCGTGTTGGTGATGCCGCTCTTGCTGCAGGCGTCACCCGGGTTGGTTGTCCACATCTCGTCGTTTGCCGGGGGCAGTTACCAGCTCAACGTGGCCTACGGTGTGGGCAAGGCGGGCGTCGATCGCATGGCGAGCGACATGGCCCACGAGCTTACGGGCCGCGGAGTGGCGGTCATGAGCCTTTGGCCAGGCATTGTACGAACGGAATGGGTGCTCGCTCAAGACGAGCTGCCGTTCCCGCTGGACCACACCGAGTCGCCGGAATTTACCGGACGTGCGGTGGTGGCGCTGGCCAACGACCCCGCCCTCCTGAAACGGACGGGTGAAGTGGCCGTGGTGGCTGAACTTGCGGAGGCCTACGGCTTTGACGACATCGACGGAACCCGTCCCCGCTCCCTTCGCCGGAGAACCCATGAACCTCGTTGATCGCGCGCGTGAACTCGTGCCCACCCTCGCCGCACAGAGCCCGGCGATTGAAGCCGCCCGACGCGTGTTGCCCGAGGTGAGTGCAGCGATGGGAGCCGCGGGACTCTACCGAATGCTCGCACCTGCGGCAGTGGGAGGCGAAGAGGCTGACCCCGCCACTTTCCTTGCGACATTGGAGACCTTGGCCACGGGGGATTCGGCGGCCGCATGGACGGTGATGACGGGCGCGACCACGGGGTTGTTGCTCCACTACCTCGATCCGGACGCCGCCCGCACGATTCTTGAGGAGACGCAAGACGCCTCGTTGGCCGGGGTCTTTGCGCCCACGGGCTCGGCCCGACCGACCGATGACGGCGCGTATTCGCTCACGGGTCGTTGGGCCTGGGCCAGTGGGTGCGAGAACGCGATCTGGCGCATGGGTGGGGCGGTGGTGCCGAAGGGCGAGGACCTCGACCGGCTGTCCAATGGGGCTCCTGCGGTGCGGTCCTGCTTCTTTCGGGCCGAAGCGTCCACGGTTCATGACACCTGGCACACCCACGGCATGCGCGGCACCGGGTCGCACGACGTCGAAGTGCGGGAGATCTCGGTTCCTGAGGCATTCACGACCTGCGTGTTCCGCGATGCGCCACGGCATGACGCTGCGGTCGCGCGGTTCCCCGTGTTTGGCCTGTTGGCGTTGGGGGTCAGTGCGGTCGGGCTAGGCATCGCACGGTCCGCGCTTGATGAGCTGGTGGAGGTGGCCAACGCCAAACGTGCGCCTGGTGGGGGTCGCCGCCTTGCCGAGAGTGAACTCCTTCAGGTGCGGCTTGCCACCTCAGAAGGACATCTCGCCGCAGCGCGGGCCCTCGTCCGGGAAGCCGTCGACGAAGCATGGACCCGAGCGCTTGGGGGTGACGCCTTGACCGAGGCCCATCGCGCCAAGCTCCGGCTCGGCGCCACGATGGCCGCGAAGGCTTCGGTTTCCGCGGTCGAGACCGCCTACGAGTTGGCAGGGGGGACCGCGGTGTGGGAGAAAAGCCCGCTCCAGCGGCATCTGCGCGACGTTCGCGTGATGGCCCAGCACATCATGGTTGGCGAACGCACTCTTAAGCCCGTCGGACGGGTGATGCTGGGTTTGCCCACCGACATCACGGTGTTGTGACCGGCGCTCGAGCCAGTACCAATCGGGCGCCGAGGCTTGGGTCAGGAAACAGCATTTCCCCTTCTTATTCGTCGTTTCGAAGGGCGCTTAGAAATCGCTCTTGGACATCGGATTGGATGGCGCCGGGACGTGCCCAACGAACCAGCAAAATGGCATCTTCGGTCGACATGCCCTGCTGGATGAGCAGGGCCGCGGCTACGGTGCCCGACCGGCCAAGCCCGGCCATACAATGCAGGTAGACCGGTGCGGTTTGCCGCTGAATGAACCGACCGATCTCATCGATGTCGGACGATTGCGGAGCGGAAAAGTCCTCGATGGGTACATGCAAGGTGGCCATGCCCAGCTCCTCGCATTGAAGGAGAGCCTCCTCGCGCGATGACTCATCCACGAGGTGGGCATACTCAGGGTCTTTGATGAGGCTGACGAGGGACCGGAAACCGGCAGCATGAAGCTGTTGCAGGTCCGCTGCGTAGGTTGAACTGCCGTAGCTCCCCGGTGCCGGTCCAATGGTGAGGCCAGGACCGAGGGCGAGAGGGGCGCTCCATTGCATCGGGTTCCTCCTTGTGTGAGGCTTCTGTTTCCCCTGGGTGACTGAAGCGAAGGTCCATGAGGTGATATGCGCGAGGCTGGATCGGACGCGCATAGACCTTTGTTCTTGGGAGCCTCGATGTTGCGAAACCCTCTTATCGCCATCCTGACGTTGTTCGGTGCCACTGCATGCGACGATGGCACGGTACCGAACTTGCTCGGGGCCGACACGTACTTCGTCAAACTCAACACGAACGCGGCTGCGGTAGCAAGCACCACCCAAGCCATCGCGGGCACGTTCGGTCTCGAGGTGATTCACACCTACGATGCGGTGACCGAGGGATTCTCGGCCAAGCTGCCCGCGCTGTTGATTTCGGAGGTCGAGAGCTTCAACGCGGTTGAATACGTGCGGATCGATGAGGGTGACCACGGGGTTCCCGACGAAGAAGATCCGTTGGACGACCCCATCGAAGACCCCTCGGTGGTCATTGGCGACGATGAGATCCCCGAGTCCTTGCTGCGGATTGGCGCGCCGTTCACCGGGGCTGGGCTCGATCAGATTCATGTGGCGGTCATCGATACCGGGATCGACCGGAATCACCCGGATCTCAACGTGGTCGGCGAGATCGATCTCGTGCCCCTTTCTGGCTCGGGAGCGGCGGCTCCGGGGGCGGACCCCAATGGTCATGGGACTCACTGTGCCGGCACCATTGCGGCGATTGCGGATGGGGAAGGCGTGGTCGGCGTAGCACCGGGCGTGGCCTTGCATGCGGTGCGGGTCCTCAATGAGGATGGCAGCGGGTTTTGGACCGACATCGTGGCGGGCCTCGAGTACGTACTCGACCACCCCGAGATTCGCGTCGTGAACATGTCGCTTGGTGGTCCGGCGTCGAACGACCCGAACGACCCGATGCGACAGGCGATCCAGCGCCTCCAGGACAACGGCGTGGTCGTTGTGATCGCGGCCGGTAACGAAGACCAGAACACCAACAACGTCTCACCCGCGAACTTCGACTTGGGAGTCGTCGTGAGCGCTTACGATGCCGCAGGCGGAAGCGACAACGGGTTCGCGTCGTTCAGCAACTTCGGCCCCCAAGTCGACATCGCTGCCCCTGGCGTCGACATCATGTCGACCTTCCCTGGCAATCGGTATGTGGAGTTGTCGGGTACCTCGATGGCGACACCAGCCGTAGCGGGGGCGATTGCGGCGTATCTGGCGTCCAATCCCGATGCGACGCCCGCCGATATCCGCGATCGACTGATCGCAACCGGTGAAGACGGCTACGCGGGGCAAGGGGGCGACCATCCCGAGCCGCTCGTCGATGTCGGTGCGTTGCTTGAGTAGCCCCCGGTTGGAGTTCCGATGAACCCATTCCTCGATCAGGACGACCCTGCCGTGGTGGCTGCAGCCTCGGCGTCATCTGGCGAGATGTGCTTCGCCGCAGCTATTAGCGAGGCAAACGGGTTCAAGTCGACTCCAATCGACTTACCACCCAGTGCGGAGGCCACAAGACTGGTCGTTCCACTCCCGTTCCACGGATCGAGTACGATAGCTCCGTTCTCGATACCCATGTCCTGCAGTACGGACCGGTCGAAGGGCTCACTGAAGCCAGCGTAGTACGGATGCCAATGCTCAAGACCTTGAGGAGCCTGAGCGTCTCTCTTCGCATCCAGAGGCTGCGTAGTGGCACCGAGCACCTCGGTGATCGGGGTCCCGTTGTGTGCGACGTTATCCAAGCGACTTGCCCCCTAGCAGGACACTGCAGGTCGTAAGTCGAGAATTGGACAAGTTCTGTCCGGTATTGAGCGAGCAGTTGAAGGTGGCAAGGGATGTGGGGATGTGCTCATCCATCATCGGCCGACCACTCTAGCAGCTTGGCCCGTAGGTCTGCCTTGCTCGGGAGGACCAATCGGTACTCCCGAGCGTGTACGTTGGCACCTTCGGGGAGCGTGATCTCGACCAACGCCTCGCGGTTCTGCTTGCAGAGCAGGATTCCGACTGTTGGCCCCTCCTCGGGAGTCTTCACGTGGCGGTCGTAGTAGTTGACGTACATCTGCATCTGGCCGAGGTCCTGGTGGGTGATCCGGCCGATCTTCAGGTCGATGAGCACGAAGCAGCGCAGCAGCCGGTTGTAGAACACCAAGTCGACGAAGAAGTGCTCGTCGTCGAGCGTGAATCGACGCTGGCGCCCCTCGAAGAGGAACCCCTTCCCGAGCTCGAGCAGGAAGTGCTCCATCTTCGAGATGATCGTCGTCTCGAGGTCCGATTCCGAGTAGCGCGGCCGCTCGTCCAGCCCGAGAAACTCGAGCACGTACGGGTC
>JBCCQY010000248.1:0-8694 GCA_039208735.1 Myxococcota bacterium
CCGGGTCACGTTGGAAGTGGAGCTGATCACGCCGATCGCGATGGCGGACCAGCTTCGATTCGCCATCCGCGAGGGTGGTCGCACCGTCGGCGCCGGTGTCGTCGCCGAAATCATCGAGTAAGGCCCGCTTTTCAGACCCGCCTGCGATCGGGGAAGGTTTTCCCTTGACGTTGGCGGGTCAGTGCACATATGAGAGCCGAGATGTATGTCCGCAGTCGCGTGAGGCCGTGCCTCCCCGACTGCGGACCTGCTTGCGGCGTCGAGGCTGTTTCCCAGTCCGACACGCCATTGCTCGCTGGCCACCCTGTGGGTGTGGCCGCGATCGTAGGGACGAAGACGGATGACCAAGCAACGGTACGTGATCCTGGTGTTCGTGGTGGCAGCCATCCTCATTGGCTTGACGCTGCAGTCCGCTTTCGTGTCGCTGTTCTTGCAGATGTCGTGGAACGACAATGTCTGGGGCGGGGTGGTCAACACCTCCACCGCCTTGGCGTTGCTCGGTGGCGCCACCTCGTTCTTCGCCCTGGTCCGTACGCGGACGGCCGTGGCCTTCACCTCTGAGGTAGTGGGCGAGCTTCTCCGCGTGACGTGGCCAACCCGCGACGAGACGATGCGGGCTTCCACCACGGTCGTTCTCACCACGTTGTTCACCGCCGCTCTGCTCGCGGTCTACGATTTCACCTGGAAGAGCCTCGCGGATCTCTTCCTCTTTCCGCAGTAGGGCGCACACGCGTCGCTCGAGGAGCAACCGCCATGCGGTGGTACGCCGTCCACACCTTGTCGGGCTCGGAAGACAAGGCCATCAAGGCGCTGGAACAACGCATCCAGCAGCACGGTCTCGATGACCGTTTTGGCCAGGTGTTGATCCCCTCCGAGACCGTGGTGGACCCCAAGACGAAACGCAAGGTCGTTCGTCGTTTCTACCCCGGCTACGTCCTGGTCGAGATGGAACTCGACAACGAGACGTGGCACCTCGTCAAGAACACCCCCAAGATCACGGGATTCGTGGGCGGTCAGCGCAACCCGCCGCCCGTCCCCGAGGCCGAAGTCCAGCGCATCACGAACATGCTGTCCGACCCCGAGGAAGGCCCCCGGCCCGTCCTCGAGTTCGAGGTCGGTGAAGAGGTTCGCCTCACCGAAGGCCAGTACGGCGGCATGCGCGGAACGATCGAAGAAGTCAACGAATCGCGTGGCCGCTTGCGGGTGGTCATCAATATGTTCGGCCGGCCGGTCCCCACCGAACTCTCGTTCCACCAGGTCGAGAAGCTTTCGTAGGCCCCCCGCCGCCCCCCGGAGCTCAAGAACATGGCCAAGAAGGTCGTCAATCAAATCAAGCTGCAGATCCCGGCGGGACAGGCCCGTCCGGCACCGCCAGTGGGCCCGGCCCTTGGTCAGGCGGGCGTGAACATCAAGCAGTTCTGTGACGAGTTCAACGCGAAGACCAAGCCCCAGATGGCGGAGCAGTTGATCATTCCGGTGGTCATCACGGTGTTCGCGGACCGTTCGTTCAAGTTCGTGACGAAGACCCCGCCGACGGCCACGCTGCTCTTCAAGGCGGCGAACCTCAAGAAGGGTTCGGGTCAGCCCAACCGTGACAAGGTGGGTAAGGTCACGCGAGCGCAGGTTGAAGAGATCGCCAAGATCAAGATGCCTGACCTCAACTCCACCACCATCGAGTCTGCGATGGAGCAGGTGATTGGCACGGCTCGCTCGTCGGGCATCGAAATCGAAGGCTGAGAGAACAACGACATTCACGCTGCTGCCACCAGCGTGAGGTCACGGTGCAATGATGCACCACCCGCTGACTTACGGGGGAGGATGCGTGCCTTTGGCCTGCGTCCGTCGAACCCCGGAGCGGCATTGGAGGAGGGGTGGCTAGAGTCACAAAGCGCCAGAAAGCGGCGCGAGAACAGGTCCAGCTTGGGGTGAAATACCCGCTGGCAGAGGGGGTCGGCCTCGCAAAGGCGTGTGCAACCGCACGTTTTGACGAGTCGATCGACATCGCGGTCCGATTGGGGGTCAATCCTCGACAGGCCGACCAGATGGTGCGTGGTGCCATCTCGCTGCCCCACGGGACCGGGAAGTCGGTTCGGGTGATCGTGTTTGCCGAAGGCGACGCGGCCAAGGCGGCTGAGGAAGCCGGAGCCGACGTCGTCGGGGGTGTCGAACTCATCAACCGGGTGAAAGACGGTTGGGTCGATTTCGACAAGGCGATTGCCGTGCGCGCCATGATGGCCAAAGGGGTCGGTCGTTTGGGTCCGGTGCTTGGGCCTCGCGGACTGATGCCAAACCCGAAGACCCGCACGGTCGTCGCGAACGAAGAAGTCGCGGAAGCGGTGCGTGAGGTCAAGGGCGGTCGGATCGATTTTCGCGTCGAAAAGGCAGGCATCGTTCACACGCCGGTGGGCAAAGCTTCGATGGAAGAGGAGAAACTCCGCGACAATGTGCTCGCGCTTGTCAATCTCCTCCTGCGGCTGAAGCCGGCCAGCGCGAAGGGCACCTACGTCAAGAGCGTCGCCATCTCATCCACCATGGGTCCCGGCATCCGGCTCGACGCCCCCGAGGTTGTCAAGCTCGCCGGCGAGTTCCGGTAGGAGGTTCCGATGAACAGCGAACAGAAAGCCGAGTTCGTCGAGAAGCTCCACAGCCGCATCAAGGATGCGCCGTTTGTGGTGCTCACCGGCTACAAAGGCTCGTCGGTCGCGCAGCTTGACGCGTTCCGTCGCGGGGTGGAAGAGGGCGAAGGCACCTCCTTCCAGGTCGTGAAGAACACGCTTGCGCGTCGGGCCGTCGAGGGAACGGACAAGGAAGCCCTCGCCGATCACTTCAAGGGTCCGATCGGAGTGGTCATCTCGGGTGAAGACCCGATCGCCGCCGCCAAGGTCGTAAAGAAGCTCGTCAAAGATTCCGAGCACATCGAGACCAAGGTGGGCTTCTTCGAAGGGGATGTGCTCGACGCAAAGCAGGTCGAAAGCATCGCCGAATTGCCCAGCAAGGAAGAGCTGCAGGCCAAGCTGCTTGCCTCGCTCCTCGAAGCGCCTCGCATGCTGCTGCGCGTGCTTCAGGCCGCTCCGCGTGACCTGCTCTACCTGCTTCGAAACTACGCAGACAAGCTCGAAAAAGAGAATCCAGAGGGGTAGGACGCTCGGCTCTGAGCGTTCCCACACATCAAAACCAAAGGAATGATCGCCGAAGGGTCCGCCCCCGGCACGGAGGAATCCACCATGTCTCTCGCTCAAGAAGACGTCGTCAACTACATCAAGGACCTCAAACTTTCCGAGGTCAAGGGCCTGATCGAGGTTCTGGAACAGGAACTCGGCGTGGAAGCGTCGGCTCCCGTGATGATGGGCGCCATGCCTGGCCCCGGCGGCCCCGTGGCCGAGGCTGCGCCCGAGTCGACCGAGTTCGACGTCATCCTCAAGGAGTTTCCGGACAACGCCAAGATCAAGGTCATCAAGGCCGTCCGTACCCTCACCGGCCTCGGGCTCAAGGAAGCCAAGGCAGCGGTTGAGGATGTTCCGCACAAGCTTAAGGAAGCCGTCTCGAAGGAAGAGGCCGAAGCTGCCAAGACTGCCATCGAAGAGACGGGCGCGACGGTCGAGCTCAAGGGCGTTTGATCGCTCGGGTCCAAACTCGCCTTTCCCGCAAAACTCGGGGCGTGCTTAGGTGCGCCCCGAATTTGTCATTTTGTGAAACGGCCGTGAGGTGGCGTTCGACGCGAGCACATCTCGGGCTAGGTGCAGGACCAGGGAGAGTCACCCCTCTGACCGCGGCGGCAGAGGTGCGTGTCACACTCGCCGCGAATCGATTCGGTTTCGTCGAAAGCTCGCATCAGGGCCTTCGGCGCAGCGCTGGTCCCCCAACGGCGCTCGAACATCGCTAAAACGCGTTTTCCGGTGACCGCGACGCGAAGAGCCCCCGACCTTCGCACCGGCCACTGACCCTTCGCACCCGTGCCCTCTTAACGGAGTCGCCGAATGTCGAACAAGCTCTTGGCGAACAATTATCGTTATCGCCGAAGCTTCTCTAAGACCCCGAACGTTCTCGAGGTCACTAATCTAATCGAAATCCAGAAGCGATCTTACGATCACTTCCTCCAACCGGGGGTCCCCCCGGAGGACCGGGATGAACAAGGCCTGCAGGCCGTGTTCAATTCCGTGTTCCCCATTGAGGACTTCTCGGGGCGCGCCTCGCTCCAGTTCCACAGCTATGAGCTTGAGGAGCCCAAATACGACGTCGATGAATGCCGCGAGCGCGGCATGACGTTCTCGGCGCCGGTCAAGGTCGTTGTCCGCCTCGTCGTGTGGGACATCGATGCTGAGTCCAACAAGCGCACGGTCTCGAACATCAAGGAATCGCCGGTGTATTTCGGCGAAATTCCTCTGATGACCGAGAACGGCACGTTCATCGTGAACGGGACCGAGCGTGTCGTCGTGAGCCAGCTCCACCGGAGCCCCGGCATCTTCTTCGACAGCAACCGCAGCAAGACGGGCGGTCAGAAGGAGATCTTCAGCGCACGCATCATCCCGAACCGCGGGTCATGGATCGACTTCGAGTTCGACACGAAGGACATCCTTTACGTCCGCATCGACCGTCGCCGGAAGCTTCCCGCGACGGTTCTACTGCGCGCACTCGGCTACGACTCCGAGTACCTGCTCAACTACTTCTACGACACCGAGCGCATCTTCCGCACGAAGGACGGTTGGTTCAAGGAAACCACCGCCGAGCTGCTCTTCCAGCAGAAGGCCTCGGTCGATGTGGTCGCTCCTGACGGCACCGTCGTCTGCAAGAAGGACAAGAAGTTCCTCAAGAATATCCTCCGCAAGATGCGGAAGGCTGGGATGCTCAACGAGGAAGTCCGCGAGATCGACGGCCGCAGCCGCACGGTCGAAGTCGGCATCATTCCCGTGGCCGAAGACGACATCGTCGGCAAGGTCTCGGCCACCGACATCGTTGACATGGACACGGGCCGCATCCTCGTCGAATGCAACGAGGACCTCACCGACGAAGGCATCGACCGGGTGCTCGGCGCCGGCATCGAAGAGTTCGAAGTTCTCTTCATCGACGGCGTCATCGTCGGCAGCTTCTTGCGCGACACGCTTCTCGTCGACAAGATCGAACGCTACGAAGAAGCCATCATCGAAATCTACCGTCGGCTGCGCAGCTCGGACCCACCCACGTGGGACCAGGCGCTCCAACACTTCGAGAACCTCTTCTTCAACTCCGAGCGCTACGATCTGTCTCGGGTGGGTCGACACAAGCTCAACCACAAGCTGATGATCGATGTTCCGCTCGATCAGACCACGCTGACCCGTGACGACATTCTGCAGGTCGTGAAGTACCTGATCGACCTCAAGAACAACAAGGGTCAAGTCGACGACATCGACCACCTCGGAAACCGTCGTGTGCGCGCGGTGGGCGAGCTGCTCGAGAACCAGTACCGTGTGGGCCTCGACCGCATGGGCAAGGCCATCAAGGAACGGATGAGCCTGTCCGAGATCGAAGCGCTAATGCCGAACGATCTCATCAACAGCAAGCCTGTCTCTGCTGTGGTGAAGGAGTTCTTCGGGTCGAGCCAGCTGTCGCAGTTCATGGACCAGACGAATCCGCTCTCCGAGATCACCCACAAGCGTCGCTTGTCGGCCCTCGGACCCGGTGGTCTGACCCGTGAACGCGCGGGTTTCGACGTTCGTGACGTGCATCCCACTCACTACGGTCGCATCTGCCCCATCGAGACGCCGGAAGGCCCGAACATCGGCCTCATCGCCTCGCTGTCGACGTTCGCGCGCGTCAACGAGTTTGGGTTCATCGAGACGCCCTACCGCAAGGTGGAAGGCGGCAAGTTGACCGGTGACCTCATTTACTGCGATGCGATGGATGAAGAAGTCGACGCAGATGGCAACAAGCACATCATCGCGCCGGCAAATGCCATCGTCGATGAGCAGGGCTCGTTCGCCGAAGGCCAGATGGTCGCCCGTCAGGGCGGTGACTATCCGCTCGTCAATCCCGACGAAGTCTCGCTTATGGACGTGGCGAGCAACCAGCTCGTGTCGGTGGCGGCCTCGCTGGTGCCGTTCCTCGAAAACGACGATGCGAACCGTGCCCTGATGGGCTCGAACATGCAGCGTCAGGCGGTTCCCGTGCTCCGGACCGAAGCCCCACTCGTGGGCACCGGCATCGAGCGTGTGGTTGCGCGCGACTCGGGCGTTACCGTGACCGCGCGTCGCTCGGGCGTCGTCGAGTCGGTCGATGCCTCGCGAATCGTGGTGAAGACCGACGAAGGCGTGGACGAAGAGATCGGCGCTGACGTCGACATCTACAACCTGACCAAGTTCATGCGGTCGAACCAGAACACCTGCATCAACCAGAAGCCGGTCGTGCGGCCGGGTGACGTCATCGACGCCGGTGATGTCATCGCGGATGGTCCGGCGACGGACCGCGGTGAGCTGGCGCTCGGCCAGAACGTGCTCGTCGCGTTCATGCCGTGGGGTGGCTACAACTTCGAGGACTCCATCCTCATTTCCGAGCGCCTGGTTCGTGAAGACCTCTACACCACGATTCACATCGAGGAATTCGAGGTCGCGGCGCGAGACACGAAGCTCGGCAAGGAAGAGATCACCCGCGACATTCCGAACGTGGGCGATGAGGCCCTGAAGGACCTCGATGAGTCCGGCATCGTGCGCATCGGCGCCGAAGTGCGGCAGGGCGACATCCTCGTTGGCAAGATCACGCCGAAGGGCGAGACTCAGCTGTCGCCGGAAGAGAAGCTTCTGCGCGCCATCTTCGGTGAGAAGGCCGGTGATGTTCGGGACACCTCGCTCCGCGTCCCGCCGGGCGTGGAAGGCACCGTCATCGGGGCGCAGGTGTTTGCGCGTGAGGGTGTTGAAAAGGATGCCCGCGCCAAGGAAATTGAGCTTCAGGCGGTGCGTCGCATCGAACGCGACCGGGACGAGAAGGTCCGCACCATCAAGGACTCGGCGCTGCGTCAGCTCACCCGCGTGCTCGAAGGGCAGAAGTCGACCTACCCGGTCGAAGACCTCGACACGAAGGAAGAGCTCATCGCCGCAGGTGAGACGTTCACGGCCGACAACCTGAAGAAGCTCACCATCGAGCTGTACGACCGCATCGGCGTCGACGACCGCAAGGTCGAAGAGGACGTCTGGCGCATTACCGACCAGATTCGCGCGAAGATCGATGAGGTCCACGAGCGCTACGCGGCTAAGGTCGAACGTCTGCGCAAGGGCGATGACCTGCCGCCGGGCGTTATCAAGCTCGTCAAGGTCTACGTCGCCATCAAGCGCAAGCTCTCGGTGGGTGACAAGATGGCCGGTCGCCACGGAAACAAGGGCGTCATCTCGAAGATCCTGCCCGTCGAAGACATGCCGTTCCTCGAAGACGGTACGCCGGTCGACATCGTGCTCAACCCGCTGGGCGTTCCCTCGCGGATGAACGTGGGCCAGATCCTCGAAACGCACCTGGGCTGGGCGGCCCGCGGCATGGGCATGGTCGTTGCTGACATGCTTCAGCGCCACGCGACGTCGGAGCTGCGCGAGTACCTCAAGCGCTGCTTCTCGGACCAGCCCGACGTGGTGGCGTTCCTCGACAAGGCCGAGGATGACGAGGTCATCCGCTACGCCGAGAAGTACCCAGGCGGCGTGACCGTCGCGACGCCGGTGTTCTCGGGGGCCAAGGAGGAGGAGATCCGCCAGGCGCTCGACGTGGCGGGCTTCGCCGAAGATGGCCAATCGCTAGTGTTCGACGGACGAACCGGCGAGGCATTCCACCAGCGGGTGACCGTTGGTGTGATGTACATGCTCAAGCTTCACCACCTCGTGGACGACAAGATCCACGCCCGGAGCATCGGGCCATACTCGCTCGTCACGCAGCAGCCGCTCGGTGGTAAGGCGCAGTTCGGTGGTCAGCGTCTCGGCGAGATGGAAGTCTGGGCCATGGAGGCGTACGGCGCCGCCTACGGTCTGCAGGAGTTCCTGACCGTGAAGTCCGATGACGTGGCCGGTCGAACCCGCATGTACGAGTCGATCGTCAAGGGTGACAACGTGCTTGAGGCCGGATTGCCCGAGTCGTTCAACGTCCTCGTGAAGGAAATGCAGGCGCTCGCCCTCGATGTTGAGCTCATCGAGGACAAGGAGGTCCTCCGGCAGTGACCGTCGACGCCTGCAGCCTGAATTTGCCCGGGAATGGCACCCGGGCCCATCGCATCCACATCCCGTCCCGCGCCCTTTGGAGGTCCCCGTGAGGGAGATCTACAACCTCTACGAAAAGCCGAAGAACCCGCTCAACTATGTGGCGGTTCGGATCAGCCTTGCGTCCCCGGACAAGATTCGGAGTTGGTCGCACGGCGAGGTCAAGAAGCCGGAGACCATCAACTACCGGACCTTCAAGCCCGAACGCGACGGCCTGTTCTGCGCGAAGATCTTCGGGCCCGTAAAGGACTACGAGTGCCTTTGCGGCAAGTATAAGCGGATGAAGTACCGCGGCATCACCTGCGAGAAGTGCGGGGTCGAGGTCATCCAGGCGCGCGTTCGTCGCGAGCGCATGGGTCACATCGATCTCGCCACGCCGGTGGCGCACATTTGGTTCCTCAAGAGCCTGCCTTCACGCATTGGCAACCTGCTCGACATCTCGCTGAAGAACCTCGAGAAGGTGCTCTACTGCGAGTCGTACATCGTCACC
>JBCCQY010000249.1:0-8646 GCA_039208735.1 Myxococcota bacterium
CGGCGAGCGGGTGGTCGTTCTTGACTGGCAGAACCTGGCGATTGGCGCGCCGAGCGTCGATCACGCAGGTCTCGTGCTCATGACGCAACCCGAGGCCCAAGCCGACCTGGTGGCCGGTTTGGCGGACCCTCTTTGTGGTGTCGCGCTGGCGTGGGTGGCGTCCTACATGGTGCCGTTCTTCGCATCGTCGAAGGTCGACACACGGGCGCCGGAGCCCCAGTTGCAGTTGGTTTGGACGCGATTGACCCACGCGCTCGGACACATGGCCGGAGTCCCCGGTGTCGGATGAGGACCTCACTCGCACCCTGACCGACGGGGGAGTCCCTCTGTCTGATGACCTTTCGCCGGGCGAGAAGGTTGGTCGCTACGAACTGCTCCACCGGCTCGGGCAGGGGGGGGCAGGCATCGTTTGGGCGGCGAGGGATCCTCTGGTTGGGGATGAGGTGGCGGTCAAACTCGTGCCCTGGCTCGAACCCCGGGCCATGCGCCAGTACCGCCGAGAACTGGCTACGCTGCTGGTTTTGCAGATTCCGGGGGTCGTTCAGATCCGGGACGAAGGGGAGCACGGCACGTTCGTCTACGTTGTCACGTCGCGGATCCACGGCGAGCCGTTTTCGAGCCTCGCCGCTGTGAATCGCAACCCCAAGTCGTGGATGCCCTCGGTCTTGGCACTCCTGGACATCCTGGCTCGCGTCCACTTGGCGGGTGTCACCCATGCGGACCTAAAACCAAGCAATATCCTTGTCGATGACCAAGGACGCCCCACGGTGCTTGACTTTGGGCTCGCCCGGGGCCGAGCGGGCCTCGTGCACGACGGGGTGGTCGAAGGCACGCCCCGCTACATGGCACCCGAGCAGCGGCGCGGTGAGCCGGTGACGCCACGTACCGATCTGTACGCCGTCGGTGCCATGTTGCTGGAGATGATCACCGGTACACCGGTTCCGTTCCCCCCCGACCTCAAGGATCTCGACGGGCGACCCTTACCTCGAGGCCTCGACAGCCAGATCCGTCGGATGCTCGAACCTGATCCGGCGGATCGGCCTGCGTCGGCCGTCGAGGTGTTGTGGGCGCTCGATGTCGATCCCGTTCCGGATCCCGTGCGGTGGTTGGGCGAGGGGCCATGGTCGGTGCGGCAGCTCGAGGACCTGTTCGACGATGTGAGCGAGAGCCTCCAGCATTTGGCCGAGGATGGGGCACGGTTGTTGTTCGACGCCGGGCAAGGGGATCCGGCGCGCACCGTAGAGGTCCTCCGTCGCTGGGTGCGCGCGGGTGACGTACGGTGGACCGAAGAAGGGCGCATCGAGGTCACGCGCCAAGAGCTCGAACGGCTGGGTGCGCGCGGCTCGGAGGCTCCCGAAGTGCGATTGGCTGAGCGTCTGGCCTCTGGCGTGCCCGAGGCCGAGGTCACGGCCGAGGCCTTGCAACTCGCCGACGCCTTCGAAGCGGCCTCCCGACCCGGTCGAGCCTTGAACGTGCTCGACGCGGCGGCATTGTGGGTCCGAGGTCAGCCCGAGGAGGCCGTCGTGTTGCAGCGCCGAGTGACGCTGCGACTGGGTCGTTGGGAGGCCCGGGCCATCGATGAGGCCTCGGGGATGGTGGCGGTGTCGCACGTGGCGCCCGAGCTGCGGGCGGACCTCACTGTCCTCTTGCGGGGGTTCAGGGCCGCGCTGGCCGGGGCGGCTGAGGAAGCTCAGGACATCTTCGCAAATCCCTCGTCTCGGGTTTCGCCAGCCGTTCACCAATGGGGCTACGCGATGTGGGCCTTTGCGGCTCGTCAACTCCCGGTGGACGCCCATCGTGCAGTCATTGAGGCCGCCCGGGCGGATCACAAGGTTGAACGCACGTTCGTCGACCGCCTGAATGCCAATCTTGCGTATCGCATCGGCGACTATCAGGAGGCCGCGCACTCGGCAGAGCGCGCTGCGGAGGGCGCACCCAATGCAACCCGATCGGCCGAGCAGTGGGCCATCGGAGCGGCATCGTGGCTCGAGGTGGGGGACTTTGAGCGCGCCCGAGAACTTGCGCTGCGTTCTCGCCAGGCGGCTCGTCAATCGCGCAATGCGGTGGTGGAGTTCGAAGCTCGGTGGTTGTTGCGCATGATCGACTATCGCGCTGAAGTGGAGCTTACCCCAAGTCTTCGCTTTGTCGCAGCTGCGGCTCGCATCGGCGCGCGTCTGCAGGGAATGGCGGCCTTCGTGGAAGCGGCCATTGCCTGGCGATCCGGGCACACCCTGGCGGGTGCCCTGGCCCAGCGAGCGGCGACCGAACTCGCCACGCGGCAGCCAGGTCTCGCACTACTCTGCGAGGCCCTCTGCCGACTTCACGGGCGGCCGGCCCGAGCGTCTGCCGAACTCGGGAGCGCAGCGCGAGCCCTGCCCCCTGACCTTGAAGTCCAGGTTTTGGCCCTCCTGCATCTCGACCAGCCCAATGCCACCCTCCAAGCACGCGGGGAGGCGCTGCTGGACATGCTCCAAGATCAGCCGAGGGACCGGCGATTGGACCTGCTATCGCTCGCGGAATGTCGCGAGGCCATCCTGACCGCGGGCCATTAGGGGCCGACGCAACCGCTCGGAAACGTCTCCATGGGGTAGGTCGTGGATGCGTAGGTCGCAGCCATCGGCCCATTCGAGGCAAACCAGTCGTTGAGGTCGGAGGCCGATGCAATGCCTGCAGGCAACACGATGGCGAACTCGCCGCCGTTCCCCAGCGGGTCGTAGCCCTCGGTGAGCAGCCAATGGTCCTGGAAGATCGGCTGTCGCGGGTTCGGTGGCAGCATCCGGAACATCCACCCTTCGAGTTGGATGTCGCCCATGTCATTGGGCTGGAACACCTCGAAGAGCGCCCCATCCGTGGCCATCTCCAACGGGGCGTCCGGTTCGCCAGGCTCGACGTAATCGAGGACCTGCTCGGCGTAGCCAGGCACGTCCTCCCATCCTTCGGTTTGGGCGAGCGTGTCGAGCGACTTTATGATTTCGCCGCAGGTCGCCGAATGGGCGCCCTCGTGGTGCATCAGGAAGCCTACCTCGGTCAGCACGTCGTTCGTCGATGGCGACCGGAAGGCCCATCGCTCCACAAAGCCGGTTTCGACGTCGGGAGCGGCGATGACGTCGCCGCCGGAATCCTGACTGATTGGAGGCCGGGTGTAGACCTCGAATGCCAGTTCGAAGGAATCCGACTCAAAGCCCAAAATGACGTCGTTCGGCTTAATGCCCTGGGGCATTGTGAACCCGCTCACCACGCCGTCAAACACCTGAGCCTGGTCGTTGTTCGCGAGGATTCCGGTGGGGCCACCGAACGGGTTGGGTACCTCTTCACACCCCACCAGCGTGAGCCCCAAGAACCACCATGCCTTCGTCTGCATCACACCCTCCGCGCTGGAGGACGTTTATTCGTCTTCGGAGGCAGAGGCCGCTCCGCGACGTCCTCGGACGCGGAGTCCATGGCGCTTGACGAGCCTGGCCAGCACGTGGCGGCTCGACAATCCAAGTTCGCGCCAGGCCAACTCCTGGCTCCCGCCGTGGCGGTCGAGCGCGGCTTGCAGCACGTCTTTCGTCAGGCTGGTCGGGTCGACCGGTCCCACCGGCGCTTGGGTAGGTTCGGCGACCAGGGACCGGTAGTGCTCGAAGAGGTTGAGGGGTCCCCCAGACGAGGCCGAAAGCGCCTCCCAGAGTAGCATCTGCAACTCGCGAATCTCGGTCTGGTAGGGGTGGGCCGCGAGGGTGGCGACGAACCGACTGGTGATGCGGGGGGCTCCGTCGAGGTCGCCGTTCTCGAAGAGGGAGGGGGCCAACGCCGGATCCTCGGTCGCCATCCGCCGCATCAAGTGGTGAATGAGCAGCCCAATGTCTTCACGTCGGTCCCCGAGTCGTGGCGTCGGAATGCGCAACGGTACGCGCGCCAACAGGTCGTGCTTGAGGTCCGACAGGTCCCGATTGGTCGCGGCGATGAGGCGAAGGTCGGCGTTGCGGGGTTCGGCCTCGCCAAGACGGGTGTACTCGCCCGAATCGAGCACCCGCAGCAGTTTCGCTTGGACTTCGATGGGTAGCTCACCGAACTCATCGAGGAATAGCACCCCGCGATGGGCTTGGCCCACAAGGCCGGGCCGGTCCATCATTCCGGGATTCGGGTAGTTCTTGAGGTTGCCGAACAGTTCGGCATCTGCCAATGAATCGGGGATGGTCGCGGCGTTTCGAGAGATGAGGGGGCCTCGCGCTCGCCCCGACTTTGCATGGACCGCCTGCGCAACGAGTTCCTTGCCGGTCCCGCTCGCGCCGTGCACGAGCACATGAGGCACCCGATCCGCGACGAACTCGATGCGGCTGCGCAGCGTCCACGCCAGCGGCCCTTCGCCTACGAGGCCCTGGGCGTCGGGGCGTCCAAAGGGGTGCAGGTCCCGAACGCCGGCGAGTTCGCGGGGCCTGCGGTGCAGCAGCAGCACAAGACGTTGGCCAACTTCGATGATGTCGCCTGGTCGTGCGGTGGTGCGGTCCACCGGTCGGCCATTGACCCGGAGCGGGAGCTTGCCCACGTTGACGATCTGGACTCGGTCAGGCCCCGCCACCTCGAGTTCCACCTGCCGTCGCGAGATCGCTCCGTCATCCAGGGGACTGGCGCCGCTCGACGCGCGGGGCCGATGGCGGTGGAAGCCCAAGTCGCCTTTGCGCCCTAGCACCCAGGTTTCACCACGTTCCACAAAGGCGACCTCGCCCACCCGTCGCGGAGCGTAGGGGGCGTGAAGGATCGCCAAAGCCAAGACCCGATGCCCTTCGAGGCCATCGGGTACTTCGGGAACCCCTTCGTCGGACGTCGTGAGGTCGGAAGCCACGCCCCCCGATATCCGGGCACTCCTTCGACCTCACGGCGAAGGTCAGAGGCCGAAGTCGATCTGGTTACCCGTGCCGTCGATCATCCAGTAGGGCGAGTCGGCGTCGGGACCGGTGATAAGGCCGGTATGCGCTGGCGTGGCCCCGAGGTCGACACCAACCGCCGAGATGGCGGGCGTGCTGTTGTTCGACCGATCGTCGATGAGGTGGTCGGCGATCGAGATGCCTGCGTTGTCGAGGCCAATGCGGTTGTTCCCGGGGCTTGCCGCGGTCCCGAGATCGACGACCGGAGAGCCGCTGAACCGCACTCCACCGCCGATGTTGTTGAGCACGGTCGTGTCGCGCATCGTGAACGCATCCCCCGAGAATTGGACACCGGGTTCCTGATTTCCACGGATGAGCCCATCGACAAGGTCGACCGTGGTGTTCCCCGAGCCCTCAAGCCCTTCGAGGTCATTGTCGCGAATCGTGAGGCGCGTAGCGGTGAGCGAACTGTCCTGGATCAAAGCGACGCCCTGGAAGTCGTTGCCCTCGACCGTCACGTCCATGGCTTCCATCTGTACCGCCTGAACGAGGTAGATGCCGCGCTGCCCGTTGTCGGTGGCGGTGACGTTCTCGAGCCGGTACACCGCAGGCGTGTCGGGCGTGCTCACCGCTTCGATGCCGTTTAAGCCGTTGTCACGGAAGGTACTGTCGCGAATTTCCACCGACTCGACGGGCGTGTTCGTGCCTGCCGATGCATTCAGCCCGTCAGCGGTATTGTTCCAGCTCTCCACTCCTTCGATCACCGCGTTTCCACCGAAGATCCTTAGACCGTTGGTGAAGTTGGTGATCTGGAGGTCACGAAGGGCGCTGTTGCCTTCGAGATGCGCGGCCGAGTCGCTGCCCGAACCCATGAGGACGGTCGAGGCGGAGCCGGAGCCCAACACTTCACGGTCGGTGAGGTCGATGGGCCAGACTTCACCGTTCGCTTCGTCAAAGGTTCCCGCCAGTAGCACGACGTTGGCGCCATCGGGGGCTTGGATGAGCGCCTGGGTGAGCGAGCGCAGCGGACGGTCCGGCGTACCAAACCCGGTCGCATCGTCGCCCTCACCACCGGCGGTCACGGCGGTCACCGCAACCGCGGAGCCAAACGTCGCGACTCCCGCATCCGCCACCACCTCGAGGTCGAGGCGTCCCACCGGCTGATCCATCGGAATCTCGAAGGTCGCGATGATGCTGGCGTCATTGTTGGCGTCGATCGTACCGCCGATTGTCCCCAGCCGAGCGATCGTGGCGTTCGCCAGGCCCTCGCCGGTGGCTTCGAGGGTGACCTGGGTCGTACCCTGGGCGATTTGGTCGCTGTCGCCTTTGCCCTGGAGGGTCAGGTCGGTGATGCGCGGGCCGTCTTCCGCTTCGAGCAGGTAGGTGACGGCGATGTTGGACAAGATGCCCTCCACCACCATCGCGGACGCTGGGTTGACGGTGCTCGTGTAGCGGTCGTCGCCCAACATCACATCGGGAGCATCGACGGTATAGGTGCCCGCTTCGAGATCGATCAGGGTGATGGTCTGGCCAATCGTTTCGGAAAACCCATCGGGTCCGGTCACGGTCAAGCTCGCCGATGCTTCCGCGGGGAGGCCGGTCACCGCGATGCGAAGGCTCCCTAGGTCGGACTCCGAGTCGGTCCCATTGCCGCAGGCCACCAAGGTGCCCAACAGGGCCAACGAAAGGGAGCCGAATGCGTGTCGTGTCATCTCGTCCTCGCGCTCGTAAGGGGTTGCCCCGAACGAGAGCAAGGCTCGTGCCACGTCACGACGTCGGTCAAAACAGCGTCGTGGTTGTGTTCGATGCGCGACGTGCGCGGGCCGCGCGCACGCCGCGCAACGTCAACGACGAGCCAGACGCTCCATGATGCTTCGATGATGCATCAGCGCCGCCGAAATGGAGTCGTCTCGTGACCACTTCGGCGTGCTCTGGAGCGCTTCGGCGAGGCGGTCCAACTCGGCGACGGTCTCGGCCCAGGGCAAGGACTGCGCAGGGCTTCGGCGCGTTCGCCGCAACGTCTCTACGACGTTGCGCAATTCCTCGGCAAGGGCTTGATCCGGGTCCGACATTGCCTGACGGGCCACCGTTCCTCGGATTGATGACCAGGGCGCGACCAGCTCGTTGGCAAGGTAGGCCCTCGGCTGAGTTCGGGCCTCGACGGCGGCCGGGCTGCTCTCGAGCGGAACCACGACCCCGACCGTCGGTGCGACGGGGACGGGTGCGGGTGCGACCTCGGGCTTGCCGATGGCCGCCGCCACCACGATGAGCAGCGCAATCCCACTAGGAATCAGGACTTCGACGACGAAGCGCAAGCTCATGGGACAGGCCCTCCGGCATTGATTAGGCGAATGGGCGCGCTGGTATCGCCAAGCGGCTGGCCCTGGGCATCCACCGTCACGGCGACAAACGCGATGGGCAGAATGTCATCGTCCGTAAAGTCGTTCGCCCCACCCACATTGTTGATGTTGACGTAGTCGAACGCAGCGTTCTGGGTCAGATCGACGCTGCCCCCGCTGGGAATCGTGACGTCGACGTGTTGCCATTGCACGGCATTGTTGACCGGGAAGTCCGGATACTGCGCGAGCAAGCGGGCTTCGACCAAGGCATCGACAGTGATGGCCCCCGTCGCCACGGTACTCGACGTGTTGCCGGTCGGATCGAAGGCCTTCACCATGGTGACACGCACAACGTCGCCGGGGGGGCCCGTCGCTACGATGGTCGGCCGGGTGCCGCCGTAGGTGCCGGTCCCGCCAGGCGACACGCCGTTGACGGTGAGGCCCGGTGCCGCCGCGTTGGCGCCGATCACGGCCACCGCGCCAGACTGGGTGCCATCATGAGCGAGCATGCCGGTGGCGGTCGTGCCGTCGCCGAACAGCACGGTGACGATGCTTCCCACCATCTCGGCCCCCGAAACGCCCCCGACATCGAAGTTGCTGTTTGTTCCAGCCTGATTGGACCCCGAGTCCACCGAGTTCTTCGTGAGGCCCGCGATCGAGTTCGGGTCCATGTCGCCACTGAACCCGACCGTCTCGGTGGCGTCGAAGCCCGTAAAGAGCAGCAATTCACCTCGGAATCCACCACCTGCCGCGGGGCTAGGCTTGCCGCTGTTGGACGTGGCGTCCACGAAGAGGTTGTCGACGTCCGTGAGCGCACTCGACGAGAACGCTGCATTGGCCACGAACGAACCACCGCGTGCGGGTTGCCACAACCAGTTGTAGCTCCCCTGCCCAATCGCCCCGACGGTGCCACCGCCCGAGTTGTAGGTGAGGACTTTGGCCACGCTGTCGCCGCCGGTGCCGTCGCCATCGAACACCACATCAGAGAACAAGGCGGTGCTGACGTCGAGGTAGACGGCCGCGATGCGCTTGGTGCCCGTGTTCGTGAGGCTGAAGGAGTTGTTGCCGTAGTTCGACTTTTGGACGTTGTTGCCGGGGGTGATGGTCAGCAACGCGCCACCGGTGCCCGAGACCGCATCTGTCGTGTCGATCAGCCCCTGAACGGTGGGGTCGCTAAACGCCGTCGTGGCAGGGGTGGAACTGGGCGGCGGGGTGGGCGTCGGCGGTGGAGCCGTCACGTGCCACACCGAAAACGCGCTGAGTTTGGGATTCTGGACCACGGGCACGGTCGTGATGGTGAGCGATCCATCGGCCACGGTCGTGGTCACGTCGATGATGTGGGCCGTCAGGGGGGCTCCCGCTTCGGTCACCACGTCGAGGTTGTCGAACACGAGCTGGCCCTCGACCTGCACGTCGAACACCCGTTGGCCTGGATTGAAGGCGCCGCTCCAGATCTCGGC
>JBCCQY010000250.1:0-8546 GCA_039208735.1 Myxococcota bacterium
AACGGCACCAGCAGCGCCACGTTGGCGGCGACCCCGGACCAAAACCAGGCCGATCGTCGCTCGGTAGCCGACAGCGCAAGCCCAATGAGCGGCAAGAGCCCCCACGCAGTGGGCTTGGCCAATCCCGCCAGCCCGGCCCCCACCCCCGCTACGAGAAGACCGGGTCCGCCGGCCAATGCCCCCGCCAATGCCCACGCCCAACCGCCAATGAGCAGGGTGTCGGGCACCGCCAATTGCGTCATCCAGAACAGCGGGGGCAGACCACAGCACCACACGACCGCCAACGCTCGGTCGGAACTCTGCGACACCAAGGCCACGATGCCCGTGAGCGCAAAGAGGATCGGTCCTGCACGAAGGATGATCGGAGCGCTTCCAATCTCGACACCCGCCAGAAACCAGGCGATGAGCGGCGGTTGGTCGAAGTAGCCAAACGCCGGATGCTGCCCCCACACCCAGTGATACGCCTCATCCGCCATCACGCCGAGCGAGGCTGCAAGCCATAGTTTGAAGAGCCCAACCAGGGCCAATCCGACCCCCAGTCGCCATCGTTCGCTCACCATCGTCATCGTCAGGAGCCTGCCATGTCTATCCTCGCGAATGAGCCTGTCGTCCCTGCGAAACCGGGCACGCCTCCTCTCGACGAGACCACGGCCGCGTCCCTCCTTAGCCACCTCGCAAGTGGCTGGGAGGTGCAGGGCGACGCTCTGGTACGCCGCTACGCCTTTGTCGATTTCGCCCAGGCCTTGGCCTTCGTCAACGCCGTGGGGGCAGAGGCGGAGACGGTTCAGCACCATCCTGATGTCGCGCTGAGCTACGGATCCGTCACCCTGAAGTGGACGACCCACGACATTGGGGGACTTGGCCGGGCAGACTTCGTCATGGCCGCGCGCAGCGACCGTCACTTCGAGGACGCGGCCTCGACGGCAGGATAGCGGTGTTTTTCGGTCGAGGAACACCATGCCCGATGAGGCCTTTGAACGACGCCGCGCCCAACTGGATGCCCAGCCAACGGAACCGGTCGTGGGCGGGGTCTACCGGGTGTGGGGAGACACCACGTCGCCGTACACCACGAAGCTTTGGGGGGTCCTTCATTATCGACGGATTCCCTATCGCCAGCTGCGGGTGACCACCGAAGTGTGGTTCGAGGTGCTGCCTAAGCTGGTTGGTATGCCGATTCTTCCCGTTGTCCTGTCGCCAGACGGGCGCGTGTTGCAGGATTCAACCCCGATTGTGGCGTGGCTCGAAGAGGCCCATCGGGGCCCCGAACACCCCTCGGTGGTGCCGGACGACCCTGCTCTCGCCTTCGTCGATTCGCTGCTCGAAGACGTGGCCGACGAGTACCTGCCTCGCTTGTCCATGCACACCCGCTGGGGCACCGAAGAGAACAAGGGGACGCTAGCCCGACGCCTTGCTCGCCAACTCACCTGGGGCGTGGATGCCAACCTAGACGCCGTCACCGCGTTCCTCGCCACCCGGCAAAGCGGCTTCGACCACCACCTGGGCCTGACCGCCGAACGGCGAGCGGGGCTCGATGAGCAAGTCCGTACGGTGCTCGACCAACTCAATGCGCATCTCCCTCGCTACGGGTACCTGCTCGGCCGTCGCCCTTCTCGGGCCGACTTCGCGTTCTACGGACAGATTCGAGCTCATTGGTGGGCTGACCCCGGCAGCGCTCCGGTGGTGGAGTCTCGCGGACCCGAGGTCATCCGCTGGATGCAGGACATCGACGAACTCGGTGACACCCGAGGCATGCGGGATGAACAGGTCCGTGCGCGTATGGGAGATTTTGCCGACCTCGACGATCTGTGGCCCACGCTGGCCCCATTGCTGAAGTTCGCATCCCAGACGTGGCTCCCCATGGGCCGAGATAGCGGACCCGCATCCGTACAGCGCCAAAAGCGATTTCAGACCACGGTATGGGGGGAGCCCCTCGAAGTCAGCACCCATCACTACCGCGTATGGGCCTTCGAACAGATTCAACGGGCGTGGCTGAGGCTTCCCGACGAACTACAGAGCGCCTTGGAAGGTCGGCTCCAAGAGATCGGCATCCTGCCTGGACTCATCGATGGTGGCATCCACGCCAACGGCCTGTATGACGGCCTGACGCCGCCCGTGATTCAGGACGGCATTGCAGATGCCCGGATTCGCCACCGTCGACAGAAAGAAACTAGCTGAAGAGCAAGGGCGCAACCTCATCCGCGGCGCGTTCGATCGCCGCTGAACCATCGAGCGAAGCCAGGATCGAACGAGGCACCTGAGCTTGCCCCCGCACCGCATCGACCGCGTCGGCAATGCGCCCGGGATCGAGATCTTGTAGGATCTCGGGAACGAGGGGCGTTGCGGAAAGCAGATTGGGGAGCGCGAGGTGGGGCACGCGCACGAGGCGGCGAGCGATTGCCCACGTGAACGGATGCACCTTGTAAATCACCACCATCGGTACGCCGAGCGCGGCCACCTGCAACGTTGCGGTGCCACTGGTCACCACCGCGGCATCGGCATCTGCGATGTCCGACACATCGTCGACGATGATCGCATCGAGGCCGCCGAGCGCCGCACGAGCGATGGACGGGGCGCGCGGGACCAGGAATCCAGCCATCGGATGGCGTTGCCGCAGCTCACGCGCCACCTCACGCAGCACAGGCCAGGTTCGTCGGACTTCGCTCGGGCGCGAGCCCGGCAACAACGCGAACGTCGGCGTGCCCGGTCGAACCCCACCCCGACCGCCCCCAACGGCTGCGGGATGGCCAGTGAATACCGCGCGAACGTATGGTTCGAGCAGCGGGGGCTCGAAGGGGAGGAGGCACAGGACCGTGTCACACGCACGGGCCAGGCGGTGCACTCGGCCCGGCCGCCACGCCCACACTTGGGGAGCCACCCAGTGCACGACCCGATGACCTCGGCGCTTCGCAAACCGGCCGAACCGGAGCATGAGGTCGGGGCTGTCCACCGTCACCACCAACGCCTTGGGATGGGCTTGGAGGTCCCGCTTCAAGCGGCCGAGCAAGGCGGCCAACCGAGGCAACGCGCCAAGGACCTCCCAAAGCCCAATGGCCGTTGCGTCCTCGCTCTGAGCCACCGGCTGAACGCCTGCGGCCCGCATGCGTGGGCCGGCCAATCCCCGAGCCACAAATCGTCCTCGGGTGCGCAACGCGACGACCAACGCAGCCGCCAATTCGTCGCCGCTCGGTTCGGCCGCGGCGATGAACAACTGGGGACTATTGGACGCGGTCCGCCTCGATGATGAAGCGCTCGTCGCAGGTGTTGGCCACTTGGGTTCCCACGTCGAGACAGGCCTTCTCATCGGTGACCGGGACGGGGTCAGGCGTGGAGAGGATGACATCGAGCGTCATGCGGCCCTGGGCCGTCTGCGTGGCCACGATGCGGTTGTAGTTCACGCCGCAGAGCTTGGCGGCCACCAACTGCGCATCCGTGAATTCGCCGATCGCCTCTTCGGGCTCCGCAATCTGGAGCCAGGCGTTGGCCTGAGGCAAATCGATGCAGCTAAACTCGGTTTCACACCAGAACATGGTCAGCACTTCGAGATCGAAAATCGAATCTACGCCGTAGCCCAATCCCACGAATGGTTGGGGGGGCGGAATGTTCTTGGTCGGCTCGTCGCACCCTTCCGCACGTCGATAGGTATCGACCCGAAACACAGCGTTCCACGCCTCGGACGTTGGTGTTTCCGACGTGCACCCCATCACGCCGACGAGCATCCATCCCCACCAAGGTTTCACGAGCGGACCGCCTCCTGAATGTGTTCCGCCAACTGTACCGCGCGGGCTCCGGCCTCGCCGGAAGTCGCCCAGGGTCTGGTTTCGCCTCGAACCGCAGCCCGAAACGCCGCCCACTGTGCAGCAAGGGCATCGCGATGAACGATGGAGGTAGTGGGAGGTTTGAGCGTACCGTAAACCTGGTGGCATCGGCCCTCGACCAGGTCGAGCCGGGTGTAGCGACCTGGCTCGTAGCAGTGAAGGACCCGTTCCTTTTTGTCTGCCACCCGACTCGCGAGCAGCGACGCAAAGTGACCTGCCTCGGAACGAAGCTGGACCGAGGCGGTGTCGAGCGCTCCCTCACCCAGTCCGGTGGCGTCCACGACGCGCCAGGCAGCCTGGCCAGACCATTCGATGAGCAGATCGAGATCGTGGATCATGAGGTCCAAGACGACATCGATGTCAGACGACCGGCCGGTGGGCGGCGCAACCCTACGGCCCACCACCACACGGGGCGCGATCGTTCCGGCCTGGACCAACGCTGGGTTGAATCGTTCGATATGGCCGACAAAGCATCGGGGCCCCACAAGGTGTTGGGCCATCGCGCTGGAGGCGGCCAGCGGCTTTTCGACCAAGCAGGGAATGCCCCGAGCCAGCAAGGGTCTGGCGACCTCGGCATGGGTTGCTGTCGGAGTGGCAACGATCACCGCATCGACCTCCCGAGGGACGTCCGCCGCCGCGACGCCCCCGTGCTCCGACACCACAGCCGACGCCCGTTCAGGCACGATGTCGACCGCGGCCACCACCCGCGAATGCGGGTCCCCCGCCACAGTGGCGGCATGTCGACGCCCCATCACGCCGCACCCTACGATGGCGACCCTCATGAACGAGGTCTCTGTCGGCGTGGTCCACAGAGTCCCCGCTGGCTGGTCCCCGCAAATCGCGCGAACTCGACGACTTCAGGCTCAGAATGGGCAAGAAGACGGGCGATGCGTTCGGTCCGAGAGCCCGGCCCCTCGAACAGGTCAACGAGGGCGCGTTGCAGGGCGGCGATGGACGCCGAAGACAACCCAGCCCGGCGAAGCCCCACTCGATTGAGGCCAACCACCTGCGCCCGGTCTCCCTGAACCAACGTAAACGGCAACACATCCTGGGTGCAGACCGCCGCTCCCGCGACCATGGCTCGGCATCCAATGCGAACATGCTGATGAATGGCGGCTAGACCGCCGATGAAGGCGCCATCTCCAACCTCGGCATGACCCCCCAATGCCACCGCGTTGGCAAGGGTCACCTCGTCACCCACAACCACATCGTGGCCCACATGACTTCCCACCATGAAGAGGTTGCCCGACCCAATCCGCGTGACCCCGGTGCCGGCGGAGGACCCGCGATGGGCCGTCGTATGCTCGCGAAACACATTGTGGGCCCCGATCTGCAGGACCGTACGAACCTGGGGGTCGTGGCGGCGGTCCTGGGGGGCTCCCCCGATCACCGCATGGGCCGAGATCACACACTGGGGGCCGATCTCGGTCGGACCTTCCACCACCGCATGGGCGCCGATGCGCCCGCCATCGGACATCACCACATCGCGTCCAACGACCGCGTAGGGCCCGACCTCGACGGCACCAAGACGGGCCGTTCGATGCACCTCGGCCGTGCGATGAATGCCGGGCCGCTCGATCACTCGATCTTCGCGATGAACTCGCCGTCGGCCACCTTCTCGCCGTCGGCCGTGGTCGCCGATCCGGCGAAGAACCACAAACCTCGCTTCTGACCTTTCACTTCCGCGGTCAACCGAAGCACATCACCGGGCCGCACCATGCGACGAAAGCGCATTTTGTCGACCCCAACGAGGTACACGCTGCCCCGTTCACCCGGCCTCTTGGCCGACATGTGGGCGATGCCGGCCACCTGGGCGATGGCTTCGGTAATGAGCACGCCCGGCAAAATGGGCTCCCCGGGAAAGTGTCCCGGTACCCAAAACTCGTCGTCCCGCACGTCCTTCTCACCCACCGCCCGTACGCCTGGCTCGACCTCGACGATGCGATCGACGAGCAAGAACGGGTCACGGTGCGGCAGGAGGGCTTCGATCTCGGTGCGGTCCATGGAGGCTCCTTGGGGCGCTCGCGGAGGGCGAAGGCGCCGGAACAGCGCCGGCAGCTGCCGGAGCATCGCCACCTCGCGTAACCAACTGCGATGCGGTTGGGCAGGAATGCCGCCCACCGTCTGGCCAGCTGGCACATCGCGGTCCGCGGACGCCAAGCCCAACAGCACCGCGCCATCTCCAACCCGCACCCCATCGGTCACCGCCGACCGCCCCGCCATGATCACGCCATCACCGAGCTCTGCGGAGCCCGAAAGCCCGACAAAGGCTGCGAGTAAGGCGTTGGCTCCGATCTTCACCCCATGGGCGACCTGCACCAAGTTGTCGATCTTCGTGCCCGGACCAATCACCGTCTCGTCGAGTGCCGCACGGTCCACGCAAGCGTTGGCCCCGAGTTCCACGTCATCCTTCACGACGACGCGTCCCCGTTGTGGAAAGGGCACAGGAGCCCCCTCGGTAGGGACAAATCCAAACCCAGCCGCCCCCAGCACCGCTCCTGGCCCAACTACCACCCGGTCGCCAAGATGCGTGCCTTCGGCCAACACGGCCCCCGGCTGGACATGACAGCCCTCCCCGAGCACAACCCCACGACCCACGTACGCTTGCGCCTGCACCCAGGTGCCAGGTCCCACGACGGCCCCGGCTTCGACCACGGCAAACGCATCGATGGTTGCGCCAGCCACGAAGGCGGTGGGGTCCACATGGGCTCGAGGATGCACCCCGGGCTTTGGCCAATGAGCGGGATGGAGCAATCGTGTGGCATGGGCAAAGGCCAACCGAGGCCTGGGATGCACCAACCAGGTCGGCCCTTCGCACACCGGCACCGACGTCACAATCACGGCGCTTGCCTGCGTTTGGTCGAGGCTCACGCGATGACGACCGACCGCGAAGGCAAGTTCGCCCACCTGTGCGCGCGACAAGGACGCCGTGCCCGTCAGCGGAACGTCCGGGTTTCCCACACAGGTCGCACCGAGCGCCTCGGCGAGCAACCCGGTGGTGAACTTCACCGTCCGGGGTGGGTCTTGTTGTAGCGTGCAACCAAGGCCGACGAGATGTCCGTCACATCGGACGCCTGGAAGACGACCGCAGCCTTATCGAGAACAATCGAGCAGCCCGACGACTTGGCGGTTTCCCCCGCAATGGCGCGCATCTTGGAGTCGAGGTCACCCAGCATCGACATGTAGGTCCGCTGGAACTCTTCTTGGTACTGCAGGTACGTCTGCTCGAACTGAGCCTGCTTCATCCCCAACGCCTGCTCTTCCTTGGCGAGGGCGTCGGCCGAGAGAATGGCCCGGCGGGACTGCAGGTCGTTGATGCCCTTCTGCAACTCCGTCTGCATGCGCTCGAGTTCGCCCCGCTTCGAGGCGTACATGCCGTCGAGGCGCTTCTGAGCGGCCTTGCCTTCCGTCGTTTCGGCCACTGCGGTCTGGAAGTCAACCACACAAAGCTTGGCCGCGAAGGCGGGAGCGCTTGCGAGCAGAAGGGCGGCGCAAACCATCATTTGACGCATTTTGAGTTCTCCGGACGGGATGCCGGCACCGTAGCCGGCTCGAGGGACCATGACCAGAACAATGCCGTCACGGTCTGCATTCCAAGGTTCGCTAGAAGAAGGAGCCGATGCCGAAGTCGAACACCTGCTGGCGCTCGTCTTCGCGGGGACGGAGGGGGAAACCAATTTCAAAGCGCAGCGGGCCGATGGGCGACCGCCACCGAATGCCCGCTCCCACCGCCGTCCGCAGGCGGAAAGGCGACAGTCGGTCGTCACCAAACGGCGACACGAACGCATTGCCCGCATCGAAGAACACGACACCGGCGATGCCTGCAGAAGGCACCAACATGGCCTCGACCTCGATGTTGTTCACCCAGGTCTGCGTACCGCCCACGATGAGCTTTTCGACCGCCCGGGCTGGGTCATCGTTGAGCAACGGGATGGCGCGCACTGCACCACCCGCAGCCTGCTGACGAATGCCGGGCACCTGGATGGAGGGTCCAAGGCTGAACCACTGGAAGCCACGGAGGCTCTGGATACCGCCTGCACGATAGCGGTGGATGAACGGAACCACCCGGCCATCCGTGGACCGAATGTCGCCCAACGAGGAGTTGATGCGCAATACGATGCGGTCGTTGTTGTTGGGCAACAACGGACGGTAGAGCCGGAAGTTCAGTTGGCTCTCGACGAAGTTGAAGTCACCCCCGAGCACCGACAGCAGGCGTTCCTGCCCCACCTTGAAGCCTCCCGCCAGCGACGTGGACAGCTGGACCCGGAACCCTTGGGTGGGGAAGATGCGGTCGTTCCGTTTGTCGATGAGGAGGTTGACGCCGATCTTCGAGGTGAGACCATTGCGATAGAGGTCGCCCCCGAGGAGCCGTTCGCGGAACGGGTCGATCGAGGAAAGTCCAACGTCTTCAGCCGTGTACTGAAGCGACAGCTGAATGTCGTCGCGGGGGTCCAGGTAGCGCCCAATGGTGATGGACCCACCACGCTGGAACTGGTTTTCGTTCGCCACGATGGCCTGGAACTGCTGCTCCTGCCAGTAGGCGTTGACGGACAGGGTCCATCGAGAATCGAGGAAGTAGGGGTCGACGAAGGCGAGGTTGAACTGGCGGCGCAAGCGGGACCAGTTGATGGCCGCGTTCATGCCGAAGCCCAGCCCAAGCCAGTTGTTCTTTTGGAAAGAACCGTTCACAACAAGGCTTTCAAGGTTGCTGTAGCCCAGTCCCAGACTGAC
>JBCCQY010000251.1:0-8299 GCA_039208735.1 Myxococcota bacterium
CCTGTTTCCAGGCCGTCGTTGGGTCACCCTGCTTGCGACGTCACGACGCCGTATCGACGAAGCGCGTGCGGCCACACTGTCCATTGGCGTACTTCACCCAAACGAAGCCCGCCGACTGCTGTTGCAGAATGTCGTCCACCGCGATGGGGTCACGGAAGCAGAGTGGGATGCGGTTGCCACGTGGGTCGGCCACTTGCCATTGGCGCTTGAACTACTCAACCGCGCGTTGGTTCATTTGGTCTTGTCTCCAGTCAAACTCCGCGAGATCACACAAGAGCGTAGTCCGGTCTGGGTTGGCGATGCCCTCCGGGAGGGGCTGCGGGGACACGTGGCAGACGGTGCCCTGCGCGGGATCAGCGAGACGCTTCGCATTACCTCCGAGCGACTTCCGGAGACGGCGCGGCGGGTGGCGCGGGTCAGCGCTTGGCTCGCCCCCGCTCCGGTACCCGAGCCCCTGATCGAGGCGCTGTGCAACGGCACCGACATCACCGCGACGCGCGCCCTGCTTGAGAGTCGCTCGGTCTGGATCCGAGGTCTGAATAGCGCGACTTGGTCGATGCATGAACTGGTCGCAGACTATTTTCGGGTCACGAGCCCCAACCCACTCGCGGACTGGCGAATGGCGGTTCGAGCGTTGAACACGTTGGTGGAAGGGGATGCGGCCACCCGTGCTGAACTACGGCCTGTCTTGTTCGCCTTGGTAGCCGCAGCCGGGGAACTGGCGAGCCGCATTCCGGAGGTCGCAAACCTTGCGGATGGCCAAGCCCTTCGTCGGACCGCAGGCTGGTTGAGCGACCTTGGGGAGTCCTCGGGAACTCCTGCGGCTTTGATGGTGGCCCGACGGCTAATCGAGCGAGGAGTGAACTCACTCCTGACTCGCGACCTGGCACCTCACGACTGGGCACAGGCCCAGAACAACCTGGGTAGGGTGCTCTGGATCCTGGGGAAGCGTGGTGGAGAAGAGACCACCCTGGAGCAGGCTATCGGTGCCTATCGCGGCGCTCTCGAGGTCTTTACCCGGCCAAGCGTTCCCACAGCCTGGGCATTGGTAATGAACAACCTTGGTAACGCGCTCCGTGACCTCGGGGAGCTTCGTGGGGACGTGGCGACTCTGGAACGTTCGGCTGAGGCCTTTGTGGCTACGCTTGAGGTGTACTCCTATGGGGAAACTCCCATGCGTTGGGCGGGGACCCAGAACAATCTCGGGACGGTGTACCAGTTCCTCGGCGAACGCCGTGGGGACGAGGCCGCCCTAAAGCAGGCCATCGACGCTTACCAGGCCGCACTCGAGGTCCGAACCCAATCGGACACTGCTATGGATTGGGCGATGACCCAGAGCAATCTTGGGGCCGCGCTCGGAACCTTGGGCGCGCTTCGTGAGAACGAGGACACCCTGGAGAAGGCCATCGACGCGTATTGCGAGGCGCTCGAGGTGTACTCCCGGCGCGAAACCCCGGTGGAGTGGGCGATGACTCTGAGCAACCTTGGTAATCTGCTCCAAGTCCTCGGGGCTCATCGAGGGGATGAGGTTGCTTTGGAGCAGGCCGTGGACACCTTCCACGATGTGCTCGAGGTCTACACTCGGCAAGCGGCACGGTTCGATTGGGCAAGGACCCAGAACAACCTTGGTACTGCGCTCCATGCCCTCGGGGAGCGTCGTGAGGGTGAGGAGGAGCTACAACAAGCTATTGGAGCCTACCGCCTTGCCCTCGAGGTGCTTACCCGAAACGCTACCGCGGCGGGGTGGGCGAGGACCCAGAACAATCTCGGCAACGTGCTCCGGGTGCTTGGTGAACGTTGTGGAGATGAGGAGATTCTTCGCCAGGCCATCGCCGCTTACGAGGCGGCCCTCGAAGTCCGCACTCGTAAGGCGGACCAAGTGGGATGGGCGAGGACCCAGAACAACCTTGGCAATGTGTTCCGTGTTTTCTCAACGCTGGTTGGGAGTGAGGCCTTCCGACGGCAAGCTGTTGAGGCTTATCTCAAGGCCCTCGAGGTCCTCGAGTCGCTGGGACACCACCATGCTATCCGGGTCACCCGTAGGAACCTCGACTTGGTAGGCGGCTAAGGCCAGCTGGCCGGGTGCTGGCGGTAGTAGCGCCGCATGACTTCGTAGAGTTCAGGGTGCTCCTTCGATAAGCGAAGGGGCTTTTCGAAGAAGGTCTCCGTCGCGACCGCGAAGAACTCGGCGGGGTTGGTCGCTCCGTAGTCCCGCAACACATCGGTCCCGCCCGCTTCAATCTCGTCCCGCAACTCCTCGAAGACCTGGCCAAGGATGCGTGCCCAGGGGCCGTACATGCGGGTTTCCGGGAGGATGGGCGCTCCGTCGGCGGCGCCGTCTCCGGTATCGAGCTGGTGGGCGAACTCGTGCAAGACGACGTTGTCAGCCGTGTGGGGGTGCCGGCTGCCCCGCAGTACACTGTCCCAGGCCAACACCACGAATCCGCGACGCGACGATTCGCCGATGACGGTTCCCGCAGGGGGACGGTACGTCCCAAAAGGGTCGGCGTGTCCCGACGTTTGCTTGAACGCATGAGGGTAGACACGGATGACGTCGAGACCCGGGTAAGGCACGTCGACCTCTTCGAGGCCAACCAGCAAGAAGCAGGCTTGCCCTGCGATGGTCACCTCGATCTCGTCGGTCATGTCGAGGCCCCCGAGGCCCTCGAACGATTTTTCGTGCAAGAACAACTGGACGAGTCCTTCGAAGCGTTGGTTCAACCCCTCGTCGAGGTGCTCGACCATCGGCACGTTGCGGGAAAGCACCGCCCGCTGTTCGGCCGTGAGGGGGGTAGCCCGCTGGCGGGCGCGACGAGCCCTCACCCAAGGCAGCCAACTCATGGGGTAGCCCCTTCGTTCACGACCAGCTCAACCCGTGAGAGTTGGCCTAAACCCTCGTGGCTTCGTCGAATGTCGACATGGAATTCACCAAAGCGATTGGGCTTGATCTCGTCGAACACCATGGTTTTCCCGGTCAAGGGGGGCTCCTTCGATGCCCCGTACAACACCGCGGTCGTATGAGGACCGCCGTGAAGCCGCAGTGTATGCGATGCCGAGGGAGACAAGCCGGTCAACACGAAGGCGCCGGGGACATTGCCGTCCGTGGTGGCAAGGCCCTCAGGTGTTCGAAGAAAGCCCCCGGAAACCACGAAGTCCACGCGGCTCGGAAGGCCGTCGGAATCGGGCAACGAACGGAGCGCCTCGCCGGCGACCACGGTTCGGGAGGACGTGGGCCAGGTCGTCAGGTCCAACGTGATCGTCGTGTCCGACGGAGGCCCTGCGGGAGCCGAACGCTCGGAAAGCCCCAACGCCCTAACCGTATCGCCGACCACTCGGTCCCAAAGGGCGTACCCCGCCTCTGACAGATGCAGTCCATCCTCGGCGAACAGGGCGTCTTGGGGCGGTTGGCCGGTCGCCAAGAACTGCGGGACGGGGTCGGCGATGAAGAGGTCGGGAATGCCCTCGGCGTCTCGAGCGACCTGGGTGTTGACGGCATCGGCGACGGACCAGGCTCTCCAGCGGGCCGGCGTGGGGGTGATGGGAATCCACACCAAGGGCAGCGCTTTCGCCTCATCAAGCCGCTCGACGAGGCAGCGCCAAGCGGTCACCACCGTGTTCACGTCGTCGCCTTCGGCCACGTCGTTGGTTCCCGAAAACACCACCACGGCCGATGGCTCATGGCGCAAGACCAACGTGTCGAGGTATCCGATGACCTCCGACAACACCGAGCCGCCGAAGCCGCGTTGCACCATGCCCCATGGGGCAAAGGTTCGGGCTGCACTCTCCCACCGCCGGATCGACGAGCTACCGACCACGACGATTTGCCCCTTTGGCGGAGGAGCGGCGTCGTCCTGCGTCGCCCAACGACGGACGAGGTCATCGTGCCGGCGGTCTTCGGGAACATCCGCACACGGAGCCGGCCCGGTGTCGGATGCGGTGGAGGGAAAGAGACAGGCGGAAAGCAGAAGGATCACCAAAAGCACAACACCTCTGCGGCCCTAGACGGTCAGGTCGGTGGCGAAGGGATCAAGGACATTCAGCGTCGAGGCCGTCGCAGTCTTCATCGATGTCGTTGCCGCATACTTCATCCGCGGCAGGGTTGATGTCGGCCCGAGCGTCGTCACAGTCCTCATCGTTGCGGACGAACCCCGTAGGTGGCTCACAGGTGACGGTGGTCTGGGCGAGGTTGGGATTGCCAAATCCGTCGTTGTCGTTGTCGAGAAACCATCGCTCGGGAACGAGCAGCTCATCGACGTCGCCATCGCAGTCGTTGTCGACGAAGTCGCAGGTCTCGCGGGCGTCGGGATTGACGTCGGGGCGTGTGTCATCGCAGTCATCGCCGTTGGTGACGAAACCCGGCTGGAAGACGCAAATCGCCTCGAAGGTATCGGGGTCTCCAAAGCCGTCTCCGTCGGCATCCCAAAACGCATCCAGCCGTTCGTCCTCCGAGCATTCGGGATCGGGGGCGGGCGCTTCCGCGCAGGACCCTATCCACAGCATTGCCCACATCGTCTGCACCTCGCGACTCCGTCCGTAGCGGGACATTCGGAAGAGCAGACCTTTGGCGACCCGATCCGTTACGGGCGACCTGGCTTTTGGTAGAGGCTCAAAAAAGATCGGGCGAACGTAGAGAGGCGGTCGGTGGTTCACGGGCGCCTCGTGGACCTCTCGTTCGCCAGGGTCGGCACCTCAATCTTCGCCGGAAGGCGCTCTCCAACCTTCACATCGCGCGGTGTGGTTGTGTGGGTGTTCAAACCTTGACTCTGACGACTTATTCCTCGCTCATCCCGCCTTCTGTTGGGCGGTCTTGGATTCTATTTTGATGTTTGAAGCTTAAAAATGCCCCGGCTACCCCTTGCCCATGAGCCGCGACCTGGAGGTGGCCTATCGCCCTTGCCCTTGCCCCCCTCGCCCAGCCCGAGCCTGCCCTTGAGCAGCTCCTCAAGGGGCTGGACCTCGAGGTTCGGGACTACCAACAGGCCATCACGACCCGCGCCTTGACGATGTTTGCGGGGACCTGGCGAGAGCGTGGCGGTGAGGAAGCGCCTCCCGCGCGTAGTGTGCTCATCGAGAGCCCGACGGGAAGCGGAAAGACGGTGATGGGCATGCTGATTGCGACGTTGCTGCAGCGGGCCACGGGGTGCCGGGTGGGGGGGGTGGCAATGCGGCGCAACCTGCTCGCGCAGGCGGTGGCCGAAAACGAGCCACGTGGATTCGGCCTTTCGTTTTCGCCGATCAGCATGTTCGACAAGAATCCGCCTGATTGCGACTTGCTCATCGTCGACGAAGCCCAGCATGACGCGGCCCGCAGCATGGCCGACTTGCATTGCAAGATTCGACCCCGGTGGACCCTCGGGCTTTCCGCTACCCCCTACCGATCGGACCGCTTGGGCCTCTGTTTCGACCGAGTGGTCAAGGAGGCGGGGATCGCCCGGTTGATCCGGGATGGATACCTAAGTCCCTTTCACCACTACACCCTGCCCCGCTACACCCCCGACACCGTGGCCGACCAGCTGATCACAGACCCTGAATGCTGGGGGTTGTCGTTGGTGTTCTTCCATCGGCATGTGGACTGTGTGGCGCTTCACGAACGCTTGTTGTCGGCGGGCATTCCGTCGGACGTCGTCACCGCCAAGAGCCCCCGACAACGACAGATCGCGGCCTTCGAGGCGGGGGAGCTGCGGGTGCTCATCAACATGGCCATCTTGGTGGAGGGGTTTGACTGTCCCTCACTGAAAACGGTGTTCTGTCGTCCATCGGGTAAGGGCTGCACCATTCAGATGGCGGGCCGGGTGTTGCGTCGTCACCCCGACCACCCCTTCAAACAAATCGTTCAATGCGCCCACACGCGGTTCCCCATGGTGCGCTTGGCCACGCCGGCTGAGCAGTACCGGTTCACGGAAGGCGAGTGGCGCACGCTCAAGACCAATCGTCGTCTCGATGCCATCGCCCAACGCACCGTGCGCATGCTCGCACGTGGCCAGGTCGAGCTGCCCGAGACGATTCGTCTCCACCGTCGTCGGCCCACCCCGTGGGCGAACCGTGACGCCTAAACCCCACGAGGAGGACGCCCATGATCCCCAACACGACGTTTGAGTACGGCATCACCGAGATCCGCGATCTCACGGTGGACCGGGTGCGCCGTAACGAGGCGGGCACCGTGACCCGCATGACGTTGCGCCTCGACGACCAAACGGTGGAGCCGACTCCCCGATTCTGGCGGTCGTTCTTCCGCCGGTTCGGCATCAGCCCCAACGTGTTCCGCTACTTCGAGCCGGTGGAAGTCTTCGAACGGATCGGCCGGGTGGGAAGTGATGCCACCTTCCGGACCTGTGTAGAGGTCAAAGGCGGAAAGCGGCGGCTGCTCGGCGTAACGAGTGAGAGCCGGCCCGTGCTGCCCATGCATCGGATGAAGGGCCTGCTCGAGCGTCACGGTGCGATTCGCGTGCAGTACGGTGACGGGGTGCTGCGGACGACCCACCTTCCCCAGGCCCGACGGCGGAAGGAGCCCATCGGCGGGGACGACTTTGAAGATCGTCTTGTGTTGGAGTCGCCTGTGGATGGCTTCGGCAACCCGCGCTTGTACCTGTCGCTGATGCGCCAGGTCTGTACCAACGGCATGATCGGGTACTCGCCTGCCTTCCGAACGGAAATCCCCGCCGGGCGGGACCTGGATGTCTGCATCGATCGGGCCCTGGCCTCGTTCGATTCCAGCGAGGGCTTCGTGGCCCTCCGACAGCGGTTTGAGAGTGCCCAGACGAGCTACGCCTCGGTCGCGGAGTGCGTCACCCTGAGCAAGCTGCTCGACAAGCTTGAAACGGCCAGCCATCTCACCGAGCGAGGACTACCCGAGAAGTTCCGACGCGTCGCGGGCAACCTGCTCGAGCTGTATGGCCTCGCCAACCTTGACGCACTCACCCAGAAGCGCCGTCGGGTGTTGCCGGCGCCCTGCCGGGTCTACGACGTGCTCAACTTTGCAAGTGAGGTCGCCACGCACCATGCAGATGCCGAAGGAGCCCGGCAGCTGCAGGCCCAGATCGGAACCTGGATCAGCGACGAGTACGACCTTGAAGGCACGGCTCGAGACGGGGAAGACTTCGAAGAAACCTTCCTTACGTCCACCGTGCCCGGAGAGGCTTAGTCGAAGTCGACTTCGAACTCGAACAGACCACCCACTTCAGCGCCATCACCCGACCAGTTGTCGACGAGGATGTAGTAGGTAGCGTCTTCGGAGACCGTGAACTCGATGCTCTCTTCGCCGCCGTACTCGGGACCGGTGCCGTTTCCGATCTCGAGGGGATTGTTGACGTCGCAGTCGCTGTCGAGCAGGTAGATCGCGCCGTCGTACACCAAATCCTGGTACGAGACTTCGACGACCTGGCCCGCGGTGACGTCAAGGCGCATGACCGCGTCCCGACCGAGCGCAGGCACTTCGTCCGTCGCGGTGACATCGGGCTCATGTGCGTTCGTGTTGTTGGCGAGGGTGCCGTAGTAGCGGCCGTCCGTCAGCGGGTCGAGCGCCTTGGCGTCGTCGCAGTTGTCGGCGAAGTTCAGCAGCTCTTCACCTGCGGCCTTCCCGATGTAATCGACCTGCAGGTACTCCGTACGCCGCGTTTCGATCTGGAAGATGTTGCCCTCGGCGTTGACCTCGGTGTGGGTCAGGAGGCTCAACGTGATCGCGCGAGTGTCGAGCGGCTCATCGAAGTCGAAGCTTTCGGCCGTCAGGTCGAACGTGCCGGCCGCAGGGTCGAGACCAAACAGCGTGTCGTCGGCCGTGAGAATCATCATGCCTTCGCCCTTGGACGTCCACGTCAGCGTCAACGCTTTATCGTCGGGCGTGATGCGCACGGGAACCGCACCGTCATGGGAGGTGAGTTCAAACTCGCCCACCACGGGGAATGCATCGGCGCTATCGAAGGGCACGAGGTCGCCGCCCACCGAAAAGTTGCCCGGTCCCGTCAGGTTGACGCCCGCGCGAAGGTTCAGCTGGTTGGTGCTGTCGAAGGGCATCAGATTTCCGGCCGCTTCCATGGCGCCAGCGTCGAAGAACTGGGGCTGGCCCACGGCGCTTAGGTCGAGCAGGGCAGGAACATCTTCACCGATGCCCGGGTACTCGGTCGTGCAGCTGTACCCAATGAAGGCACAGGAAGCGATGTTGATGACGCCGCCGTCCTGGCTCAACGTCACGCCCACCCCGATGTCGATGCCTTCGGGGAAGGTAAAGCTGGCGGGGGATTGCACGAGGGCTACCGAGCCCACGACATCGGACCGAGGGCCTACCGGCATGCCGCCGCCGGAG
>JBCCQY010000252.1:0-8105 GCA_039208735.1 Myxococcota bacterium
CCCACCGACTCCGATGGGGACGGTCTGTCGGATGATGACGAGATCTACGGCTGGGGCACGGACCCGTTCGCTCCCGACACCGATCTGGGCGGCGTGCTCGACGGCGAAGAGGTTCGTCGGGGCACGGACCCGACCGACCCCTACGACGACCAAGCCCTCTATCCACCGCCGTTTCACGCCGACCTCGATGGAGACGGCCTGTCTGACGAGGAAGAGTACGAGATCGGAACCGACCCCACGAACTTCGACACCGACGGGGGCGGCGTGGGTGATGGCTACGAAGTGGCCTACGGCCTCGATCCCCTCGACCCGAACGATGATGCGCAAGCCCCCGTCGATAGCGATGGCGATGGCCTGTCGGATGACGACGAGGCCAAGCTGGGGACGGATCCGACGCAGTTCGACACGGACGGCGGCGGGCTTAGCGATGGGGAAGAAGTCCGTCGCGGCGGTGATCCGCTCGATGCCTTTGATGATGTCCCCTTCCAGGATTCGGACGGCGATGGGCTGACCGATCGTGACGAGATCGACATCTGGGGCACCGACCCGTACAGCTGGGACACGGACTACGGCGGTCGTTCAGACGGTGAAGAGATCGCGCGTGGCCTCGACCCGCTCGATCCGAACGATGATCTTCGGCCCGAGCAGGACACCGATGGCGACGGCATTCCCGACGCCGATGAAATCGACTACTTCGGGACGGATCCCTACGCTTACGACACGGACGGTGGCGGCGTGGGCGATGGCTACGAAGTGTACTGGGGCACCGATCCGTTGGATGGCAGTGACGACGCCAACACCCCTCCCGACAGCGACTCTGACTGGCTGTCGGACGCGGAAGAAGCCGAGATCGGCACCGACCCGCTCGTCGCCGACACCGATGGCGGCGGCGAGACCGATGGCCGTGAGGTCTTCTTGTTCGGTACCGATCCTCTCGACCCGAGCGACGACTACACGCCCATGCCGTAAGGCATCCGCTACCGCGGCCCAATCGTTCCTTTCACGATGAGGCCCACCCGCTGCGTCCGAAAGGTGTAGCGGCCCTGGGTCTCCGGGTAGCGGTAGCGGTTTGCCCGCGTGCCATCGAGGCCAAAGGCACTCTCGGTGACCTCGCGTTCCCGCGCGAGGTCTTGGCCGTAGGACACCCCGAGTTGCAGCGACCGCGACGGACGGAACAGGCCTAGTCCCGACAGACGAACCGTGTCTGCGTCGGCGTTGATCGGAGAGAGGGCCGCGGTGGGCACCGCAGCCTGGTCGAACCCCGCGCGGACGCCGACCGTAAAGCGGGAATTCACCGCAAATTTCGCGTCGAGCACGGCCCGAAACGTGTCCCGAAGATCCCGGGCCCATCGCCGCTCAGACGTCAGCGCAGACGCGATCGCCGCCGCGTCTTCCCCTTCGACCGCATCCGGGGCCACCGTACGTGTCACCTCGGCATCGCGATGACGCGACCATCCAACCCACGTGCCAAAGGCCTCGAGCCGCAGCCCTCTCACCGGCCGCACCTTGATCCCAGCGTGCACCCGCGAGGGCAACGTCAAGGCCACCCCACCAAGCCCCTGCGGGGTCGTGCCACACGGCGATTCCCCTGGACATCGGATCGCCAGGTCGATCAAGCCTTGCTGGTTGAGGGTGAACCCGTGGTTGTAGCTGACCGCGATTCCCAGACGCGGATCCTTGTAGGGCCGCAGGTAAAGCCCCACCCCGAACGTGGTGGCCTGGTCTTCCAGATCGGTGGTCACGGTCGCATCGGTGCCGTCCACCACCGGCACATCGTAGGTCCAGGCCTGCCGGCTATCCACCACCGAAGCGGACACCCCGATCGACACCCCACGGCCAAAATCGTAGCTGCCCGCAAGTGCGATCTGCAGCAACCGCAATGTGACCGACCGCAGCGTGTCGCGATGCAGGGTTTGGCCCGCATCCGTCGAAGCCCACCGCTGGCTCGCCGGCACGAAAAGCGCGAATCCCACGCCGACCCGCTTGACCCCAAAGTCTGATGCCAGGCCGACAAACGGCGCCGGCGTCGCATCGGTAAAGGTCTCCGGGCCCGGTCGGGCGGGCCCTGGGCGATCGATCGTCATGCGGCGAAAGGTCGGGCTTAAATCCAGGAGGAACCGGGTTCCCCGAGCTGCCGCAAGCCCCGCCGGGTTCCAGAACACAGCCGACGGATTGGTCGCCGCCGCCGAGCCAAAGACGCCGCCCACCTGTGGCTCGTCGAGCCCAGCGGCGGCGGCCGGCATCGCAAAAGCGAGCCCGAGAGCGACAACACAGCGATGCAGTGCACCCATCCATCGTCCGATGGGGCCAATGCCCCGCGTCGGGTATATGTAGCGCGCCGAACCCCCGATCTGACTGCCCCACACGACGGAGGCCCAATGCGCCCGTGGATCCTGGCCATCCTCCTCACTGCCTGCGAAGACAACGGCTTCACCCTCGTAGGCCCCAATGAACCCACCCCCCTTGAGATGAACGACACGGGGAGCGGCTCGATGATGTCGGGCCCCGCGTGTAGCCAGATCCAGGCCCAGGGCCTGTGCACCGATTTCGTCGGCAGCAGCTACACGGAACTCGAAGTGCAGAGCAACTGCGCGGGCGGCACGGTGCGTCCCGACTGCCCCGATGAAGATCTGCTTGGCGTCTGTGGCCTGCAGGTCGGTACGGTCTTCGAGACCCGCACCCACTACTACTTGGGTCCCTTCTTCTCGTCGTCCAACATCGACGGCGCCGAGTCTCAGTGCCTGCTGAAAGGCGGCGACTGGCTGTGACCTGGCCTTCCTTGGATGACGTCCGTTGGCTGTTTAGCGAACTCATCGAGTGGCTGAATCGGCCGATCGTTGAGGGCCAATCCAATATCACAGCGATGACCGTCCTCGGGCTGTTGTTGCTCGGTTGGATCGCCCTTCGGTTTTCGCGGGCCGCCCAGCGAGGCGTTGCGCGGGCCAACCAACGCCTCCAGGGTGGCATCCAACTCCAGGAATCCAGCCTTGGCATCGCGCAAACCCTGGTCCACTACGGCATTCTGCTCGTGGCCGTGGTCATCGCCCTGCAGATGCTCAGCATCGACGTGGCGTCGCTGGTCGCGGCGGGTGCGGTGTTCGCGGTCGGTCTGTCCCTCGCCCTGCAGAACCTCGCGCAGAACTTCGTATCGGGGTTGATCCTCCTGTTTGAGCAGACGCTCAAGCCCGGCGACATCGTCGAGGTCGAGGGCACCGTGGTCCGCATCCGCCAGCTCGGGGCCCGATCGACGCTCGCGCGGAGCCGGGATGGCGAAGATCTGATCATCCCAAACAACCTGCTCGTCCAGAACACGGTGAAGAACCTCACCCATGAAGACCGCACGGTGCGCATCCGCGTGCCGGTGGGGGTGAGCTACGACTCGGACATGACCGAGGTCGCAACCACGCTTCGCAAGGTGGCCCGCAACGTACCGTGGCGTACGTCGACCCTCGAACCGGTCGTGTTGCTGACCACCTTCGGTCCTTCCTCGGTTGACTGGGAAGTCAGCGTGTGGGGCGACGACCCCTGGCGCTTGCCCGTGCTGCAGACCGACCTCGCCGAACGCATCTGGCGTGGCTTGAAGGAAGCCGGCATCACCATTGCCTTTCCGCAGGTGGACGTGCATCTGGGGACCATGCCCGAACTCCGCCTCGCGGCAAATTCGACGCAAGACTCGCCACCGTAGTTGGTGATCTCAAGCGGACGGTCCGACTGCCGAACCGGGCAGTGATGCAGCGCGTCGACAACTACCGCGAAGAGGCCATGGCCCATACGCTCGAGACCTTCGCCTTGCGATGGCCGATGCCGGTGCTGCTCCTCCGCTTCGTCATCGAGGGCGAACTGGCCGAACACGGCCGCGGGCCCGAGGGCACGATGCGACACAGTGTTCGTCGCAGCCTAAGCGACCACATGCGCGCACCGGCCCTTCCGGGTCGTCGAAAGGTCGGCGTCGAGCGGCTCGCGGTGGTGCGGCACCGACCGGGCACGACCATCCATGGCACCTTCCTCATCGGACGCGACACACGGTGCGACGTGCTGCTCAACGACTACACGATCTCGGCCGAACACGCCAAGGTGCATCACCTCGCCCAGATCGGACGATGGATGATCGAAGACCTCGGATCGACCAACCGCACGTTTCTCAACGGCGGTGAATTGCCACCCTTCGAACGAGGGCTTCTCACGAGCCTCGACGAGCTGCAGCTCGGCCGAATGGTGTTTCTCTACCTCGAACCTAAAGACTTGTACCCGTACCTGCGCGGGACGTACTGAGGACCCCATGGGCACGCTGTCGATCGAGGTTTCGCACGGCGAAGTGGTGGATAAAATCACCATTTTGCAGATCAAGCGCGACAAGATCCTGGACCGCGAAAAGCTCGTTTACGTCGAGCGCGAACTCGACGCGCTGCGTCGCAGCTGGGCGCAGTGTGGGGTACCGTGGCCCGACGACGAAGCGGAAGCCTTACAGGCGGTCAACCTGGCCCTGTGGGACGTCGAAGACTTGCTGCGCCGCCACGAAGCCGACGACGACTTTGGGTCCTCCTTTGTGGCTCGGGCGCGGTCGGTGTACCGGCTCAACGACCAACGTGCCGCGCTCAAGCGGGCGCTCAACGAGCGGTTGGGGTCCGATCTGGTCGAAATCAAGGACTACGTCGCTTACCCATGACGGAGGAGTCCCCACTCCACGACGATCCGGAGGTCCGGCAGGCCCTTGCCGAGGTCGAACGTCGCCCCGAGTCGGCGCGGGCTTGGGCACGACTGGGTCGTCTGCTCTTCCGACGCGCCCGGTACGAAGCCGCCGAAACGGCGTTCCGTCAGCAAGTGCAGATTGCGCCGGACGCGCCCTTGGGCTGGGCGAACCTCGCACTCGCCTTGCGACGCCGGTTTCGCCCTCAAGAAGCGATGGCCGCAGTCCGGCGCGCCTTGGCGCGCGACCCCGAGCTGCCGGTGGCGCGCAACCATCTCGCGGGCATCCTAGGGGACCTCGGCTGCTACGCCGAGGCGGTGGCCGTCCTCCGAGAACTCTGCACCGAAAATCCAGGCGCCGTCGCCTTTCAGGCCAACCTGGGCAACGCCCTGCGGCGCCTCCGACGGTTCGACGAAGCTGTGCCGACCCTCGAGGCTTGTCTGCGTACGGATCCAAGTCACCCGTCCCATCACTGGAACCTGGCCATCGCCTGCTTTCAGGCCGGGGACTACCGGAGGGGGTTTCACCACGCGGAGTGGCGGACGCGTCGTCCTGGCGTACGGCCTCCGCCTTGGCTCGACGAGGCCTGGAAGGGGGAGCCGGTCGAGGGCCCGGTCTGGCTGGTGACCGAACAAGGGTTTGGCGATGCCATCCAGTTTGTCCGCTTCGCCGAAGACGTAGCCGCACGCACAGGCCCCGTCGTGGTGTCCACGAAGTCACGGCTGGTTCCCTTGCTCTGCACGGCTCCTGGCGTGGCGCAAGCCGTGGATTCGCCCCCTCCGCCCCACGTGCCTCGTGCGTTGTTGATGAGCGTGCCCGCGGCCCTTGGCTATGACGTGACGAACATCGGCCGCGCTCGACCCTACCTGCAGGCGGATCCCGCCCGCATCCAACGTTGGCGAACCCGCCTGGGTCCCGCTCGAGGCCCACGCATTGGCATTGCGTGGCAAGGCAATCCCAAACATCCCGAAGATCGCCACCGCAGCTTTCCCCTGGCCGCCTTAGCCCCCCTGGCCCGCATCCCCGATGTCACGTTGATCAGCCTGCAACGAAACACCGACGTCCACGCGCCGTTCGCGGTCCGTGCGCTCGACGCAACCCTTGACGAGGACGCGGCATTCGTCGATACCGCAGCCGTGATGGCGAACCTCGACCTCGTCGTGGCCTGTGACTCCGCCGTAGCCCATGTGGCGGGTGCCGTCGGCTGTCCCTGCTTTCTGGCCCTGGCGTATGCCCCGGACTGGCGCTGGCAACCTGGCGAGCCCACAACCCCGTGGTACTCGAACACGCGCCCGTTCGTCCAGTCGCAGCCTGGGGTGTGGCGTGACGTCTTCGAAGCCATGGCCGAGGCCGCGATGAACGGTGTTCTCGCGCCCGAGATCGCATGAGTCGACGCGGCCGCGTCCGAGGGCTAACTGCGCGACATGTGGATGCTGCTCGTATCGGTCGCCGGGGCTGAACCGTGTGAAGTGTTGATCGACGCCGAAGCGTGGCGCTGGCAGCTCCAGCGTGCCGCCGAACAGCTGTCGGGACGCAACATCGCAGGGGGCCAAGCCACCCTCAACAGTGCCAAGAATCGGGCCACGTGCCTCGCTACCCGGGCCGATCCAGCAGACTTAGCTCTGCTCGCCAGGCTGGAAGCGGTCAGTGCGTTCTTCAAGCAAGAACTCGATCAGGTCGACGACTGGTCGAAACTCGCCGCCATCACGGCGCCAATGTCCGAATACCCCGGGTGGCTCAACGCCCAACATCCCGTAAGATCCTACCTCGATCGGCCTCCTCCGGGGTGGTCGGGGTGGCCAGAGCAGTCGGTGGCCGCCCCCAAGAAAGGCGGCGTGTTTCTCAATGGCGTCTGGCTCGACCGACCGCTGTTCCCCACCTCCACGCCGTGCCTCATCCAAATCCTCAACAAGTCCGGGGAGCGGGTCGACGCTTGGTGGCAACACGGCGCGGCAGCTCCTCCGGGACAGCTCGAGCCCATCGATGAGGTCGCCGAGCGACCCCGGTTCTACGAGGGGCCCGCGATCAGCGAACGGGCTGGGTAAGCCGTCAGCAACGACGCAGGCGAATCAACCCGAGCCCCGCCAACAGGCCGACCCATCCGAGCCCCGACCCGCCTGACGCGCAGCCGCTGCAAGCCCCGCCGCCGCGGATGGCGGCCTGGCAAACGTCGCCCACGCCATCGGCATCGGAGTCGACCTGGTCGAAATTGGCGATGAAGGGGCAGTTATCGCAGGCATCCCCCAACCCATCCGCGTCGCTGTCGAGGTTTTGTGGCGTGCGCCGATCAAGGCAGAAGTCACACACATCGCCAAACCCATCCTGATCCCGGTCGCTTTGGTCGAGGCTGAAGATTTGCGGACAGTTGTCGCAGACATCGCCAAACCCATCCCCATCCGCATCCGCCTGGGTTGGATCAGGGTCGAACACGCAGTTGTCGCAGAAGTCGCCCACCCCGTCTTCATCTGAGTCGAACTGGTCTTCATTCGAGATGTTGGCGCAGTTGTCGCACGCATCTCCAACCCCGTCGAAGTCGCGATCGAACTGATCGAGGTTCGGCGTATCGAGGCAGTTATCGCAGGCGTCTCCTCGGCCGTCCCCATCGCCGTCGGTCCGCACCGTCGTGACGAGCTCGATGCAGTTGTCGCACGCATCGCCCACCCCATCGAGGTCCTGGTCTTCCTGGTCGGGATCGGGAACATCAGGGCAGACGTCACAAGTGTCTCCCCACCCGTCGCCGTCTCGGTCGTCTTGCGATGGATTGGGCGCATCCACCGTCCGATCGCCTCCCTGGAATAGGGGCCCATTCGGATTGTTGAGGTGCTCGAAGGGACTTTCGACCAACCCGTCGCCATCGATGTCACGCTCGAGGCAGTTGTCACAGCCATCGCCCACCCCGTCAGCGTCGATATCGAGCTGCAGTAGGAAGTCCGGCGCGGTCTGGTCAAGCCCGCAGTCGGGGTTGGCACGGCCCGCACAATTGTCGCACGCATCGCCGTACCCATCGTTATCGATGTCGAGCTGGTCGGGATTGGGCGTAAACGGACAGTTGTCGCAAGCGTTCCCAAATCCATCCCCATCGGTGTCGTCGCGAAGGGCGGTTAAACCAGGGTCCTGGTAAACGTAGGGGCAGTTGTCGCATGCATCGCCCACCCCGTCTTCATCCCAGTCAAACTGGTTCGGATTGTAGAATGCTGGGCAATTGTCGCAGACCAGGTCAACCACTTCCCAAGTCTGGGGATCGGCCGTTGGCTGCACCGTGATCGAGCCAAACGACAACCCATCGCCGTCCGGATCGAAGTTGCCCGTAAAGTAGGTGCAGCCAAAGGTCTGGAAGTCGAAATAGGCGTCCGTGCTATCGTACGGAAGCCCGGTGTTTGGATCAATCTGGTTCTGGCAGGCAGGATCGACGTCAGGG
>JBCCQY010000253.1:0-8065 GCA_039208735.1 Myxococcota bacterium
TCGGTCACCTTGGCCGTAAGGTCGAGCACATCGGGTCCATCCCCTTTCTTGGGAGCCAGGTCGACATTCTCGAAGAAGCCCAGGCGAAGCAGCCGTGCCTTGCTCGCTCGGACGAGCGAACCCCGGTAGGTGTCGCCCTCGTTGATCTGGATTTCGCGCCGGACCACCTTGTCGAACGTCGGGTCATTCCCGACAATATCGATGCGGCCCACCTTCACTTTCTCGCCCTTTTCGATGCGAAACGTGATGTCGGCGGTGTGGCTATCGCGGTCCTGTTGAACGTCCGGGATGATGTTGACGAAGGCGTAGCCCTGGTCGCTCCACAGTGCTTCGAGGTTCGACAGCACCCGGAACATGGTGGTGCCAACAAACTTCTCGCCCGTTTGAAGCTTGGCGCCCCGGGTCTCGAACCGGAAGAGCCGGTCGGCCTTGCCCTCGGCTTCTCGCCACAGGTCTTCTTGGACGTCGGTGACCTGGCGACCAGCTACGATTTGGAGCGCATTGTCGCGAGTGAGCCCTTCCTCACTGACAAAATCACCTGCGACATCGACCGTGCCCACCGTGTAGGGCTCTCCTTCGCTGATCGCGAAGCTGATGAAGATGTAGCGTTTGTCAGGCGAGAGGTAGATTTTAGGCGGGTCCACCTGTGCGTCGAGGTGGCCCTCTTCGAGATAGACCTGCCGGATGATCTCGCGGTCCTGCTCGAGCAGTTCGCGACGGAACGTGCCTCCCGAGCCGAGGAACGACAGGGGGCCCGCGCGCTTGGTGCGTAGGAACCGACGAATCTTCCGGTCCGCCACCTTCTCGTTACCCACCAAATCGATGCGTTGGACGACCACCTTTCGGTTTTCGACGACCTTGAAGACCACATCGACCTGATCCGTCCCGACGGCTTCGTACTGAGCGTCGACCTCGGCGAGGTAGAACCCCTTTTCGACGTACAGGTCACGAATGCGGATGACGTTCTCCTTGATCCGGGCCTCGTTGAGGACGGTGAAGGAGCGGACATCGAGCTGTTCGCGAATGTCATCTTCGTTGATCTTTTTGTTTCCATCGATGCGAACTTCGCGCACCGCGGGTTTCTCCACGACCTCGAACCGGAGTTCCACTCCGCCTTCGACAGATTCGACACTGACGATCACGTCTTCGAAGAATCCCGTCGCATAAATCGCCTGCAGATCCCTTCGGATCTTGACCGGTGTGACCGCCTCCCCCCTGCGGATGCCGACCGCAGCAAGCACGACGGCCTCCTCGATGCGGCGGTTTCCCACCACCTTCACGGACCGCACAACGCCGTCGGCAGGCTCAGGCACCTCCGCGGTCGCTGGAGCCGAAAAGGCCAGCACGAAGGCTACCAGCACTGCCACAAACACATGGATCGCTCGCCGTTGCACCTGGCCTTCGTTCTCCTCGTGCCGCCGGGGTCCTGGGGCACCGTCGGGGCCCCTTAGCACAAAGTGGGGTTCACCATTCCTCGAAGCGCCCGCCCTCAAGAGCAAGCCGTCGCGGAAATCGTTGGGCGAGGTCTCGTGAGTGCGTCACCACCACGAGGATGCTCGTCAGCTGCCGCTGCAAGTCCAACAGCAGTTCGAACACCCCGGTCGCCGTTTTGGGATCGAGATTGCCCGTGGGTTCATCCGCGAGGACGAGGTCCGGGGCCATGACCAGCGCCCGCGCAATCGCGACACGCTGTTGTTCGCCGCCCGACAACTCGCCGGGACGATGAGAGAGTCGGGCGTCTAGGCCCACCGCGTCCAACAAGGCACGAGCGCGGGCTTCCGCCACCGATGAAGAGCCACCCGCCAAGCGGACGGGCATCATTACGTTGCCCAAGGCGTCATGCTCGGGAAGGAGATGGTGCGCCTGGAATACGAAGCCGATGTGGCGACTCCGGAGGTTTGCCCGTTGTTGATCGGTCATCAACGAGGTGTCGCGCCCATCGAAGGCAATGCGACCCGCAGTGGGCCGATCCAGGAGTCCGAGGGCGTGCAGAAAGGTCGACTTGCCCGACCCCGACGGGCCCACGATGGCCACCTGTTCTCCTGCGGTCAAGGTCATGTCGACCCCACGCAGGATGTCAAGTTGATTCCCACCTTTCTGGTGGACGCGTTTCAGTCCCTGAATCGTCACGTCCATGCGGTCACTCGTACCGCAAGGCTTCGACGGTATCGAGCGAAGATGCCCGCCATGCCGGATAGATCGTGCACAGGAAACACGTGAGGAACGCGCCGATGGCGATGACCACGACCGTCGTGGCGTCGACGACCACGGGAAGCGTGTCGAGGTAGTACACGTCGGTCTCGAGCGGGTACTGATAGCCATCGAGGAAGGCGCAGCCGAGCAGGCCCCCGATCGTGCCGAGGATGGTGCCCACGAGCCCAATCGCCGCACCCTCCATCATGAAGATGCGCATGATGGCACCGCGGGTGGCCCCCATCGCCTTCAGAATCGCGATTTCCTTGCCTTTGGTGATCACGACCATGAGGAGCACGGTGATGATCTGCATCGCCGCAACCACCACGATCACGTTCAGAATGGTTCCCATGGCCCATTTCTCGACCGCCAATGCCTCGAAGAGCTTGGCGTTGAGGCTCTTCCAGTGCTTGGCGTAGTGCGAGGCCGAAAGAGCATCGTCGATGCCCGCGGCCACGAACTCAGCCGAATCGATGTCGGAGACTCGAACTTCGATGCCCGTCACCGAATCCCCCAACGACAAGAAGTCCTGCAGGACACGGTTCGGCACGTAGGTCCAGGTCGTGTCGTACTCGTACATGCCCGAGTCAAAGACGCCGGCCACCCGCACACTCTTGACGCTCGGGGTCGGCATCCCCATGGGACCCGGGCCCCCGCCGAGCGGATTGATGATTTGGATTCGGTCGCCCACATCGACCATGAGGTGTGTGCGAAGCTCTTTTCCGATCACGATCCCGGGTAACAGCGGATCGTCGGCCCGTGGTGCGATGGGCTCGCCCGAGATCGACAGCGGGGGAAAGTCCTCGCCGAGGGATGCGATGAGAGAGCGCTTGGCTTCGAGGTCGGACTCCTCAAATGTGACGACCCCATCGTGGTCCGCCGTGTAGCCAGCGGACAGGTCGGCCATGAGGTGGGTCACGTCCGCGGTTCGGGTCAGATCGATGCCCTTGATGATCACGCCCTTGTTGCGTTGCTGGCTCCGAACCATCATTTCAGAGTACACGAATGGCGCGCTGGCTTCGACCCCATCGACCTGATCGATCTGCTCCATGACCTTCGGCGCGTCATTGATCTGCCCGGTCACATTGAAGACCACCACATGGGCGTTTGCACCGAGGATCTTGTCGCGAAGATCGTACTCAAACCCCGTCATGACCGCGATGACGCAATTGAGCATAGTGACGCCTATGGCCACGCCGATGATCGACAAGGCGGTGACGATCGAGACGAACATCTCGCTCTTCTTCGACCGAAGGTGAGAAAACGCGACCCACCACTCCGTGGACAGGTCGCTGCCGTGCCCCTCCACCTTGGGCAGCTGCTCGAAGGCCACCCGCACCTTGTTCTCACTCATGGCTGCCCGCCTCTGGCCGCAACGTGGGAAAGAGAATCACTTCCTTGATCGAAGCCTGGTTCGTCAGCAGCATGGTCAGGCGATCGATGCCGATCCCCATGCCCGCGGTGGGCGGCATGCCGTACTCGAGGGCACGGACGTAGTCGTAGTCGATGAACATGGATTCTTGGTCTCCAGCTTCACGTGCTCGCTCCTGTGCAGCGAAACGTGCTTGCTGATCGACCGGATCATTGAGCTCAGAGAACGCATTTCCCATTTCCCACCGCGCGATCACGATCTCGAACCTGTCGACACGGGTCGGATCCTCATCGTTTCGCCGAGACAGCGGGGAAATCTCAGTGGGGAAGCTCGTCACGAAGGTGGGATTGAGGAGACGGTCCTCGACGTGGGCGTCGTAAAGCCACTCCCACCACTTGCCCCACGTTTGGGGAAGCTTCTCGTCATCCGCCACGCGGTGGTTCTCGCGCCACCACGCCTCGAGCGCACTGACGTCTTCGAGGACACCACGGTCGAGGCCCGTGGCCTCGGCGATTAGCTCGTCCATGGGCGCGCGCCGGAACGGGGGAGTGAAGTCGAGTTCCAGGTCTCCGAAGGCGATGACGTACGAACCACAGATCTCCTTGACCAGGCCCGACAACAGCTCCTCGGTGAGGTCCATGAGATCGTTGTGCGTCGCCCACGCCTGGTAGAACTCCAGCATCGTGAATTCGGGGTTGTGCTTGACGCTGATCCCTTCATTCCGAAAGTTCCGATTGATCTCGAAGACCCGCTCCATTCCCCCGACGACCAGCCGCTTGAGAAACAGCTCCGGGGCGATGCGCATGTACAGGTCGATGTCGAGCGCATTGTGGTGCGTGACGAACGGCCGCGCGTTGGCTCCACCCGGAATGGACTGGAGCATCGGCGTTTCGACTTCCACGAAGTCCCGGCCATGAAAGAAGTCTCGGAAGTACTTCACGATTCGCGAGCGCTTGTGAAACGTGATCCGCGTCTGTTCATTCATGAACAGATCGACGTACCGCTGACGGCTTCGCTTCTCGATGTCGGTGACACCGTGCCACCGGTCGGGGAAGGTACGAAGAATCTTGGACGCAAGCGAGATTTCTTGCGCCTGAATGGACAATTCACCCGTCTTCGTGCGCATCACGGAGCCGCGAACCCAGATCCAATCTCCAATGTCGAAGGCTCGACACCGAGCAAACGACGCGTCTCCGATCTCATCGCGTCGGACGTAGACCTGAAGGATGCCCGCCTTGGTTTCGCCTTCGACCGACTCCTTGCCCTCGTGAGCCCCGCGGTCCTGCACACGCAGGAACATCGCCTTGCCCATTCGATTGCGGAACATCAGCCGACCGCCGAACGACACCGACGACCCCTCGAGCGTCTCCCCAGCCTCGAGTTTGTCCCCGAACTCGGCTTTCACCTGCTCGGAGGTGTGGCTGACGGTGAATCCGTTGGGGTAGGGCTCGACCCCGTCGTCTCTTAGCTGCGCGAGCCGCGCACGGGCGGCTTCGAGCGCTTCGTCGTCCATGGCGTGGTTCCCTGGGCGTTGGCATGCGCGGTGCCGGCGTCGTGCCGCACCTGGCAGCTCCTACCACTGCGCCAGGAGCGAAGCCAACTCCTCGTCTCCGATGTACAAGTCGGCGACACTGTCCTGGTCGAGAAGCCAGCCCGACAGCTGGGTAGCCTTGGCTTCTGGCGTGCCTCGGCCCTGCAGAATGCGCTTGGTCCCTTCCATCAGGCCATCGAGTTCGGCCCCCTCCTCGAGTTCAAGCGAATCGCCACGAATCAGTAGTTCGAGGAAGCCTCTCGCCTCATCGTCCGCCCCCATGGACTGATCGTCGGGATCGGCGGGTGGAGGCGGTGGTCGCGGGGCGGGCTCGGGCGGCGCCTCGGAACTCGCCTCCGGTTCGTCGTCGTCATCCATGGACGCCAACGCAGCGAGGAGCCGTTCTAGGCCTCGGGTACCAGGTTCTTTACCGGCCTTTTCTGCAGCCGGGGCTCGCTTCGGAGGCGTAGGCAGTACGATCTCGTCGAGGGTTGTCTCGTCCTGCCAGTCCAATTCGTCTTCGTCCATTTTTGGCGGTCGAGGGCCTCCCGATTTGGGGGCCTCACTCGGCACCTGGACCTTCAACGTCGCTTCGAGAGCGGTGACATCGCCGGTCTCGGTATCTTCGATCTCGCCGGACAACGTTACGGCCGTGCCTGCGTCTTGGTCGACGAGCGTGACCGTGCAGCCAAGCAACAGCCCAGGCTCCCCCTGCAGCTCGACCTGAGCCTTAAACATCAGGTCCAGACGATCGAGGGCCACTCCTTCACGGAGTTCTGCCGTGCCATCGGCGGGCAACGGCATCTCCATGAACTTGAGGCTGATGGGAGGCTTCGCTGTCTCGGTTTCGAGGACGAAGCCCCGGTCCGGGAACCACGAGAGTTTCGCGTTTTCCATGCGTTCCGCGCGTAACCACACGCCCTCACGGCGTCACGTGGTCAACAGGTCAGGGGTTGGCCGGTGGCGGCTCTGCGCGGGCTGCGAGCCATGCTTCCATGAAGGCGTTGATGTCGCCATCGAGTACGCGCTGCACATCGCCTGTGGTCACGTCGGTCCGCAGATCCTTGACCTGCTGATAGGGCTGCATGACATAGGACCGGATCTGGCTACCAAAGCCGATCGTTTTCTTCTGGGCATTCACTTCGGCCTGGGCCTCAAGGCGCTTTTCGAGTTCGAGCTGATAAAGCTTCGCCCGAAGCATTTTCATCGCCGTCTCGCGGTTCTTGTGCTGACTCCGCTCCGCGCGACACAGCACCACAATGCCCGACGGGACATGACGCAACCGAACCGCCGAATCGGTGGTGTTGACGTGCTGACCGCCCGCACCCGACGCTCGCATCGTCTCCATCTCAATGTCGGCGGGATTCAGGTCGACCTCGATGGTGTCGTCGATCTCGGGGTAAGCCGAGACGGCAGCAAACGACGTCTGTCGGCGAGCATCCTTATCAAATGGCGAGATCCGGACCAGCCGGTGGACCCCCGACTCCGCCTGGAGGTAGCCAAATGCAAACGGCCCGCGAATCGCGAGCGTAGCCGAGCGAATGCCCGCCTGCTCGCCCGGCGACATGTCGAGCAGCTCGACGTCAAAGCCCTGACGCTCGGCCCAGCGCTGATACATGCGCCGCAACAGGTCCGCCCAGTCCGCCGCATCGATCCCGCCCTCGCCAGCATTGATCTCGACGATGGCGTCCATCGAGTCTTCTTCTTCCGACAACAGGCGCTGGGTTTCGAGCTTGTCGAGGGATCCTTCGAGCGCTTCGATCTGGCCTTGAGCCTCGCTCAGCGAGTCTTCGTCGCCCATCTCTTCCCCCAACTCGATGAGGGTCGAGATGTCTTCGGTCTGCTGCTTGAGGCCTCGCCATTCGTTCACGACGCGTTCGAGCTGGCCCTTCTCTTTGAGCACCTTCTGAGCCCGATCGTTGTCGTCCCAGAAACCGGGCATCGAGGACTGACGTTCGAGGTCCTCGCAAATCTCGGCCTTCCGGCCAATGTCAAAGATGCCCCCAGAGTACCTGGAGGCGGTCTTCGAGAGGCTTCAACGCCCCCTTGAGTTCGTCGACCACACCTTCCTCCGAATGGAGCCGCTTCACCGGCTCCTCTTCGTCGGCCTAACCCTGGTCTGAGCGCCCGACGAGCCCCGTTCCGTCCACCTGACCGACCGCCGCCAGAACCTTCGCCTCGACTTGCGCCATCGCCTGACGATCAGGCTCATTGCCATGGTCATGCCCAAGCAAATGCAGCACTCCGTGAATGAGCAGTACCCAGATCTCGGTGATGAGATCATGGCCGTGCTCTGCAGCCTGTTCGGAGGCTCGGCCAACCGCGATCACCACATCGCCCAGCTGACGAGGCCCTACCGGTAGCGCCGCCTCCTGGGGGAACGAAAGGACGTCGGTCGCCCCCTCCTTGTTCAGGTAGATGGCGTTGAGTTGAGCGATGTGGGCATCCGTCGTCAGCAGGACCGACAGCTCTGCATCGGCGGTTTCGGTCGCCTGGAGTACCGCCTCCGCCATGGCGGTCAAGCGAGCTTCGTCGAGCTCTACTTCGGCATCGATGCGAACGTCAGCCGGCATCAATCCCCCCGAGGGAGGTAATCGACCGATTCGTAATCCTCGACGTCTTCGTCGTCATCGGCATCGACTGCGTAACGAGGGTCGGGTCCTACGCCGGTTGGCTCGGCGGGTGAAGGCGGAGCGGGATGCACAGGCTCATCCTTCGGTTCTTGCGGACGGTTCGGGGTGAAGTCGAGCGTGATCATCGCGTCCTTGCGCACGGGTGGAACCCCATTGGCAGGACCGGCCGCTTCTTGGGGTTCGTCCACCTTCCCCGACGAGATGTCGGCCGTCTCGGCGTATTCGATCCGCTGGTGGTAGATCCCGAGCAACACCTGAACAAACGTCTCAGTGATTTGCTGGATTTCTTTGAGATTCAATGGGCACTCGCTGAATTGCCCATCCGCGATTACCGAA
>JBCCQY010000254.1:0-8029 GCA_039208735.1 Myxococcota bacterium
GCCCGTGGCGAGCGCATCGCGGTCGTTTGTGAGAAACGTGCGGCCCTCGATGTGGTGGCCCAACGGCTCGAAAGCCTCGGCATGCGGCATCTGCTCGCGGTGGTCCACGACGTTCACGACGATCGAAGGGCCCTGTACAACCAGATCGTGGAGCGTCTGGCCGAAGGCGAACATCGCGACGACGACCCGGTCGGCCAAGAGCGGACCGAAGACGATTATCAAGGCATCGTCGATCAGCTGACGACCCAACGAAAGGCGCTCATGACCTCGCTTGGCGAAGAGCGCCCGAGCCTCGGTCAGTTCCACCTCCTCGCCGCGTCGTTCACCACCGATCCGCTCACCGAACTCGACCCCTCGGTGGTGAACCTCAACCCGCGCACCCTCAAGCGACTCGCGGGACGCGTAAGTCGCGAGGCCCTCCACGCCGATCTGCACCGGGACGACTCGGTGTGGCGTTCACCGGAACACGGCCCAGACCGGCCTTCGCTGGCCGATGCCACAGAGGCCCGACTTGCCGAAGTGCAGGATCAGCTCCGAAACGCACGGGGCACGGCGATGGCCCTTTCGAACCTCGAGGAGCAACAGGGCGTTCGCGGGGACGAGGTGGCGCGCGCGATCGATGCCATTCGGTCGGCCGTAGCCACCCGGAAACACCGCAGCGATCGAGCACGTCGGGAGTTGTTTGCGGCGTGGCTCGCTCGCGGGGACGATCCCGACCTCGAGCCCATGGTCCACAACCTCCAGCGCGCGTTCGCCAAGGTCGACCAATGGGAAACGGTGGTGCCCGAGCCGGCCACGTTCGCCATCGACGATGAGACTCGTCAGGCGCTGACCGTCGTGCGGTCGTGGGGCGGCTCGTTCTTCCGCTTCTTCTCGTGGTCGTGGTGGACCGCACGTTCGCTCGTGCGACGCGTGCTCGCCATCCAGTGGCCGGCGAGCGCGGCGAGTCGCGTCAGCCCTCAACTCGTCGATCGAATGGAAGCCCGCCAGACGGGCTCGGTGGCCTACGAGCGACTATCGCGCATGCTTCAGATCCTCGGCATGGATCCCGTCATTTCCGACGTGGGCACCGCCACGGTGTGGGTCGAGCGAATCGTTGAGACGTTCGAAGCTTCACGGCCCGTGGTCGAATCCGAGGATGAGCTGCGGGAGGCGGGCGTCTGGCCAAGCACCGAGCGGGCGGCGCTGTCGCGGTGGGACGAGCAACTCGAAGCTCGCCTGGCCCTTGCCGAAGCGCTGCGACTACACCAAGAAGCCTTCGCATCCGTGCGCTCCTCGTTCCCGTGGATCGATCCGGCGCCCTCTCTCGATGTGGTGGCCCGGCTCCACGAAGCGTGGGCCCTCGACGCTCCGCGCGTCGTCACCTCCGACCACAACCTGGCTCAAGCTACCGCGCTGTACGCAGGTGCGCGTCGAGTGGTCGAGCAGCTGGCGGATCAACTTGGCGAACCCGACCAGGCCGATGAATCCGAATGGATGGACGCCGTCGAGCACGGTTGGGCGCTCACCTCACTGGCCCAAATCGAACGTCGTCACCCCGAACTTCGGGTTCTCGATCGCACTGCGCCAAGCGATGTGAACCGCGCCGAGGCCCAGCTTGCCAAGCTCGTTGGGGCCCGTGGCGAACACTGCGTCCAACGCATCTTGGCGGCGGGCGACCGGGTGCCACTCCTCACCGAGGCGCGTCCCGAACAGGGCCGCAAGGAGACCCCCCTCCAAAAGGCACGCGAGCAGATGCTCCGCGAGGCTAACAAGCGCCGCTACATCCTTTCGTTGCGAAGCTTCGTCCGACAGTTCTCACGCCATGGCCTCATGGACCTAATGCCCGTCTGGCTGCTGTCCCCCGAGACGATGTCGGTCCTCTTCGAGCCCGAGCCCGTCTTCGACCTCGTCGTGATGGACGAAGCCTCGCAGTGCACGGTGGAGAAGGGTCTTCCTGCGTTGATGCGAGGTCACCGAGCGGTCATCGCGGGTGACGACAAGCAGATGCCCCCCACCTCATTCTTTGAGGGCAAGGGCAACGATGACGAGGATCTAGGTACCGAAGAGCAGATCGAAGCCGATGCTCTGACCGCTGAATCCCTGCTCGTGCTGGCCCGCGAACGCTGCGTTCACGAAGGACTGCGATGGCACTACCGGTGTCTGCGCGAGGAACTCATCGCGTTTTCGAACCATGCGATGTACGGCGGCGACCTCTACACCATCCCTTCGACCGCCACAGGCCTTGCGGCCCCCGCACTCAAGTGGGAACGCGTCGACGATGCGGTCTACGACCAAGGTGCCAACGTGGTCGAGGCCGAGCGAATTGTCGATCTGTTGGCAGAGCGATTGCTGTCGCACGACCCGCCGTCCATGGGCGTCGTGACCTTCAACATCCAACAGCGCCAAGTGATCCTCGACGCCATCGATTCCCGCATCGAAGCGGATCCTGCGTTCGCTGAAAAGTACGCATTGGCCGTCGGCCATGCTGAACTCGATCAGCGGCCCTTCGTCAAGAACCTCGAAGCGGTGCAGGGTGACGAGCGCGACGTGATCCTGTTCTCACTGGGACATGCACCGGTCACCCGAAAGGACGGTGAGACGTATGTCCCCGCGCGCTTTGGGCCTTTGGGCCAGGCCGGGGGCGAACGACGACTCAACGTCGCGGTGTCGCGGGCCAAGCGTGAGTGCATCGTGGTGGCGTCGTTCGAACCCCACATGCTCTCGGTGGGCAACACCAAGCACAGCGGTCCCAAGCTCCTCAAGGCCTTCTTGCAGTACGCCTGGGACCTCAATGCGGGTCGTTATCTGCAGGCCACCAAGACGTTGGAGCGGGTCCGCCACGGCAGTCTGAGCGCGCTCGGCCCTCCCGAAGGCCCTGAAGCGGTGCTCGTCGAGGCACCTTCGCTCGCCGCTCAAATCGCAGGCGCCCTCGACCTGGCCGACGTGGCGTACGACCTCGATGTTGGGACCTCGGCGTTCCGCGTGCCCCTCGCCGTCATTGATCCACGCAACGCCGAACGCTATCGGGTGGCCGTACTCACAGAGTCCGGAAAAGACACCGGCGATGTTCTCGAGTCGCACCTGCACGAACCGGGCGTCCTCAAGGCCCGTGGCTGGACCGTGGTTCGCGTGACTTCGCGGCAATGGGACCAGGACCCTGACATGGTCCTCAAGCGCATCCTGACCGAGGCAGGCGCCTGACGGGTCAGGCCCCCGAGCCGTGCACGATGGTGGCTTGAAGGCGGTACCCCTGGTCCGTGCGTTCGATGAGGCTCTTGAGCCCCCAGCGACGCAGCTTGGCCAGGTTCACGTGCACGCGGTTGCGCATGGAATCCGGATTGATGCGCTCGTCGGGCCAGCCTGCCGTAAAGAGGGCATCCACATCGAGTACCCGACCCGGTACCTGTGCGGTATCGACAAGCGCCTGGAACATCCGGCGGATGCTCACGTGGCGCGACAGATCGATCCGTTCCCCGCCGGGCGGGACGAACCCATCGTCGTCGATGCGCAACGTCGCCGGGGCGGCGGCAATGCGACGCCGAATCATGCGAGCCGCAATGCGCGCGTCACCCGAGAACTGGACCACCGACTCCGCCGCGACCAGCCGAACGCTAGCGTCGCGATCGTGAGCCAGGTCGACGAAGGCGCCGAACAGCTCGACCACCTGCTGGGTCACAGAGTCACAGCGCTGCACCGCCCAAATCGCAGCTTCCCAAGCCGAATCCGCAGCATCCATCTGTCCACGATCCGCATGCACCGCGGCCAGACGAGCCAAACAAAGCCCTTCGGTCTTGGGATCTTCGACGGGTCCCAACCCTTCAAGGGCCTGCCGCAACACCGCTTCAGCTTCTTCGAGGCGCGCCTGCTCATGGAGAAGGAGCCCGAGGTTGCCGCGTGTAATCGCCATCATGTGAGGATGACGGGCACGTTCGAGCAGCACGAGCGCCTGGCGGTACCCCGTCTCGGCCTGCTCGAGCTTGCCAAGCTCCTGCCAGAGCACCGCCTGATTGGCACGCACCGTCAGCTCGACCTGCGGATCGTTGGCCGCCCGAAGCCCAGTTAGGGCCTCGGCATAGTGCTGTTCGGCATCCTCGTAGGCGCATCGATCGTGGTCGATCGTCCCCAGGTTCGCTGTCGCAAGGGCTACGCCATGCACATCGCCAAGCTCACGGGCACACGCCAACGCCTGTTGGTAGCCCTCCCGGGCTTCGTCCCACTCGCCCAGCGTGTGTTGCAAGACGCCCCAATGGCGCCACAGCGGCCCGGCCGCTCGCACATCCGCCCCTGCCAAGGCAAGCCCCTCCTTGAGGGTGTGGGCAGCCTCGGCGAGGCGTCCCCGCAAGCGCAACACGCGGCTGTGGGCTCGATGAACCTCCGGCGAAGGGGCCTGCTGTCGTGCCGCTTCGATCAGCTCCAAATGTTGACCTGGCGCGGCGGCCGCCAGCGCGATCAACAGGGTGCCCGCCCGAGGATCCCCCTGACTGACGAGCCACCGCGATGCCGCCGCGAGATCTTCGGCGTGGACCCGGTCGGGACGTTGCCGATCCGGATCGGGATGCTGGGCCAGGCACCAGTTCGCGTGGCGCTCGACGGCCTTGGGAGACGCCGCCACGGCTTGGCGTACGGCTCGCGGCACCCGGAAGGTGCCCGGCGACACGCGGTGCAGCAACGTCGCATCGTGCAGCGAAGCCAGGAGGAGCACGAGATCGTCGTTGTCGGGATCAGCCACCACCTGCGCGTCCTGCGGCGTGAACGGCCCGACGAAAACCACGAGGCCCGCAAGAGCGATCTGGTCCGGCTCGGCAAGCGCCGCAATTTGGGCTTCCACATCGCGAATCAGGGCGTGAGGCACGCCTTCTCGCAGCCGCGTGACCAGTCCCTCGGTGCCCAACACGCCCCATCGGGTCGCCGCCCAATGCACCGCTCGGGGCAAGCCATCAAGGGTCGGAAGCACCTCACGGATAGCGGTTTGCTCTTCCGCGCTCGGTCGACTCGGCCCGTGAAGCCGGTCGACTTCATTCAAGAACAACGCCATGGCATCGTCGAGCCCCATTGGCGCCACAGCAACCGCCTGGGCGAAGGGCGGCGTCCACCGTCGTCGATGGGTCGTCACCAGTCTTCGGGCCGGGTCCGAAAGCCAGTCCGTCAGCAGCGCAGTGAGGGCCTCTTCATCTTCGTCGAGCCACAGATCGAGGCCGTCGAGTACGAGCACCGGACCCGGGGTCGAGCCTAGCAACCGGGTGAGGGCTGCCCACCCGCCTACGGACTCCGCTTCTACGACCGCGTCCGGCGAACTCTGCTGGGCCAGCCAGGTCTTGCCAACCCCAGCCGGTCCCCACAACGCGACGCCTCGCGTTGGGCCTTCTGTTTCGAGGCGCCGCGTGACGTGCTCGACCAGCGTGGCGCGCTCTGTCATGGGTTCATGGACACCGGGAGCACGGAGAACTCGAACGGCTGGGCCGTTTCGCTGGCCACCGTAAAGCCCTCAACCGCGGCATCGACCGTGTCGAAGTCGATCGGGACCACCTGGACCGCCCCCACCGTCTGATCGCAGAACACGCCTTGGATGACCGCTCCGGCCTCCGCAACGACCACGCCCAGGCGACAATCGCCCTTTTCGTCTTCGGGAGCCGGCGCGTACAAGCCGTCTTCTCCCGATGCACGCGTTCCCGTCAGGGTGTGTTCGTCGTCATCAATCGTGACGGAGCCCGAGACCACATCACCATCGACATCGAGACGAATGCTGTCTTGGCCTTCCGTGCCTTCGAACGTCGCCCCGTCGGCTGACGTGACATCGAACCAGTCGTGGTGGCGAGTCCGATCGACCTCGCCACCACAGACGTAGATGCGTCCCTCATCACCGTCGATGACAAATCCAAAGCGTGAGTCGGTGTTCTCAACCTCACCGACAAACACCAAGGGTTCGTCACTCGCACAGCCAAGGGCCGAAACCGAAACCAACAACCCGAGCCAAATGCTTCTCATGAGGCCATCCTAGCACCCCATTCGGGTACTCGGGAGGCTTTGGTGTCAGGAACAACCCGAGGTCGATCCGCAGCTCATGCACTTGAGGCACGAGCCATTTCGCACCATGGTGAGGGCTCCGCACTCATCGCACGCATCGCCCTCGTAGCCCTGGGCCCGCGCATCGAGCACGGCCTGGATGCGAACATCGCGCATCGGGGCCGTGGCACGATCGGGGGTCGTCGTGGGGTTCTGACGGACGGGGATGGCCGGAGCGCTACCGTAGGTAGCACCCGGATAGGCATCGACGTCCAACGGACGGTCGGTCACCATGATTGGGCGAACGTATTCCTGCTCTTCGAGCACCTCGGGCTCGTCACCCGTGCCGAGCGTGTCATGACGCAGATCCTCTTCGGAAACGTGCGCCAGTTCATCGCGGCCCAGGTAGTTGATGGCGAGTTCGCGGAACATGTAGTCGATGATCGACGTGGCCATCTTGATGCGCTCATTGCCCATCACCAGACCGTTGGGCTCGAAGCGGCTGAACACGAACTGATCGACGAACTTCTCGAGAGGCACGCCATGCTGCAGGCCGATCGAAATCGCGATGGCAAAGGAGTTCATGAGCGACCGGAAGGCGGCTCCTTCCTTGTGCATATCGATGAAGATTTCGCCAAGGCTGCCGTCGTCGTACTCTCCGGTGCGCAGGAACACCTTGTGGCCGCCCACGACCGCCTTCTGGGTGTAGCCACGGCGGCGGTCGGGAAGCCGACGACGCTTCGCGAGGTAGCGAACCACGATGCGCTCGGCGATCTGGGCTGGCTCGCGAATGTCATGGGTCACGGTGGGGATGTCGTCGAGAGCCGAGAACAGGTCCTGGGCCACCACGGACGACAACGGCTGCGAGAGCTTCGAGCCATCGCGGTACAAAGCGTTGGCCTTGAGACCGAGCCGCCAAGAGAGCAAGTAGGCGCTCTTCACGTCTTCGACCGTGGACTCGTTGGGCATGTTGACCGTCTTGCTGATCGCGCCCGACAGGAACGGCTGACAGGACGCCATCATCCGAATATGGCCCTCGACCGCGATGAAACGCTTGCCGATGCGGCCGCAACGGTTGGCGCAATCAAACACCGGAAGATGCTCGTCACGCAGGTGTGGAGCACCTTCGAGCGTCATCGTGCCCGTTGCGAACGCATTCGCCGCGTCGATCTGGTCGCGGGTAAACCCAATCGCGTCGAGCAGGTCGAAGGTCGGATCGGAGAGCTGCGCATCGGTCAGACCGAGCGTGTCGGAACAGAAGCCCTTGCCCAGCGTGAACGGGTTGAACACAAACTTGATGTCGAAGGCCGAGACAAGCTGTGCCTCGAGCTTTTCGATGACCTCAGTCGTGAAGCCCTTCGCCTTCAACGCTTCGTGATTGATGCCGGGGGCACCCGCCAGCGTGCCGTGGCCCGTGGCGTACCGCACCATCGCATCGATCTGGGATTCCGAGTAGCCAAGGCGCGCCAATGCAGGCGGGACGGACTGGTTGATGATCTTGAAGTAGCCCCCCCCGGCAAGCTTCTTGAACTTGACCAAGGCAAAGTCGGGCTCAACCCCGGTGGTGTCGCAGTCCATCACAAGGCCGATGGTGCCCGTGGGAGCCAGCACCGACACCTGAGCGTTGCGGTAGCCGTGAACCTCTCCCTTCTTGAGGGCTTCGTCCCACGCCACGCGCGCGGCATCGAGCAGCTCCGCCGGCGCTTCATTGGCATCGATCGGCACAGGGCGGATCGTCAGATCCTCGTAGGCGTCGGCCGAGGAGCCGAGCGCCGCCCGACGATGGTTCCGGATGACCCGCAGCATCTCCTTACGGTTTGCTTCGTAGCGGGGGAAGGGACCCAGCTCTGCCGCCATCGCAGCCGACGTCTCATAAGCACGCCCGGTGAGGATGGCGGTGAGGCATCCCGCGACGGCACGTCCCGCTGCACTGTCGTAGGGCAAGCCCATGACCATGAGCAGGGCTCCGAGGTTCGCGTAGCCCAGGCCCAAGGTGCGGTACTGGTAGGAACGCAGCGCGATGGCGTCACTCGGGAACTGCGCC
>JBCCQY010000255.1:0-8014 GCA_039208735.1 Myxococcota bacterium
CGCGAACAGTACACGCCATACCGACCCGTTTCCCCCCGATTGTGACCAGGCGTTGACCCTCGACCCCAATCCGAGCCTCCGTTTTGTGTCGGAAGGCGTGTACTGTTCGCGGGATCCCGAAGTGAAGGACGTCACCATCACGTTGACGCGAACTCCGGTGTCGTTCGAAGGCGACTCGGTTCAGCTCACGGCCGACGTGACGGGCGACTTCCCCACTCCGGGGCGGTGTGCGCCTGCGTTGCCGCCTACGAGCCTCCCGACGTGGGAATGCACGGACTCGAAAGTGCTGCTGACCTATGTTTGCGAGGACGGGAGCATCGACGTCATGACCTACGAGCGCATTTCGCTGCCCGACGGCGAGATCCTCATCGACGAAGCGGATCGGGAGTTCTTGGGGCCGTTTGAGTCGTGTCCCGAGGTAATGCCGTAGTCAGCGGCGTCGAATGTCGCGCCGTTCGGCCTTCGGTCCTCTGCGGTCGGGCTTGGGTCCTACCGCTTTGGCCGTCTTGACGACACGTCCGCGCTGTCCGGTATAGGGTTCGAGCAACTCCAACATGCGCTCGGTCGTCGCTCGGCGCTCCCCGACCAGTGTTGTGGCGACCATGTTCGGGAGGTTGGGGTCTCCGATGGGCACCGCGTCAGGGTCTCCGAGGACGGTGAGGCGAATGACCCCCGACGTCCATGGGCCAATGCCGGGAATAGCTTGGAGATGGGCGTCGATTTCGGTGGTGGCCAACGTGCGGATGCGCTCGAGGTGGGCTCCCGCGCGCGCGAGTCGCATGGCCAACTCTGCTCGTTTTCGGGATAGCCCAAGTGGGTGAAATTCCGCGTAGGAGCGTCGCGCGAGGCGGACGGGTTCGGGGAACAGCGTGAGATCGTCGCGGGGTCCTGGAGCTGGCTCTCCCCAAGCTGAAGCCATGCGCCACATCGCCGCCTTGCCCTCTCGCTTGCCCGCCCCTGCGGCCATCGCGGCTCGCATTGTACCTTCGTACAGAAGGTCACTCCGACCCAATCGCAGTCCTGGATGCTGCTGGAGCAGCCGCTTAAGCCGCGGATGTTCGGGCACCAACGCTGAGGGGTCGTCGTGGGCTCCCATGAGGCCGGGGACTTGGTCAAGAAGCCACTGGGCGCCCGTTCCCCAAGCTTCCCCGCGCACCACCGCAGGATCCACCTGGGTCAGGTGCACGGTGGCGGGACCTTCAGGGGTGTGGCGGGCGAACCACGCCTCGCCGGGCGCGGTCTTGATCCAGGTATTGCCTCCCCAAAGGGCGGTTCCCCCTACCGTTCGTGGCAGGTCAAGCGGAGCGGACACGGCGATATCGCGGCGGGCATCGGGGGTCATTCGCGTAACGTCCAGCCGAGGTCGAGAAGGACGGCGCACATGAGCGGTCCGGGAGATGGCTGACGCACCCCCCTTCCGGTGTCCGGAACCATCTGCCAATCTGGGCTCGTTTCTTGGACCGCCTCGCGAGAGAGATGAGAAACGCTACGCGGATCGAGGGGGAGCGGCTTTCCGTACACTGCGACGGTGGTGGCGCCGTGAAACGACAACGGTCCCGCCAGCGCCTGGTAGAGGTCGGGGGAGGGGTTCGGAAAGACCGTTCGGTCAGCGATGGACCGGCCCTGGGCATCCCGCACCAGCGCATCGAAGACGGTGACCGTGCCATCCAGTTCCGACGGCGGGAAGCTCCACTCAAAGAAGTCGAGGTATTCGTTGGGCAACCCCATGGAGGCGATGGGGTCTCCCTCCCAAGGCAGGAAGGCTGAGGTCGTAAATCCAAAACCGTGGCCGAATTCGTGCATGACCACGGTCAGAAAGTCAGGTCGGTCCGGGGGCACGGGGCCCGTGAAGTGCCACTCGTCGGTGACCTTGAAGAAGACGTTCATGTCGTCGACGCCGGGGTGCAGATCACGCCCGACGAGGGCGTCCGCCAGGGCCGTCGGGTAGTCGATGCCCGGAAACGGAGCCCCTTCGAAATCTCGCACGAGGTGGGGCCGGGCAAAGCCCTGCGGACCATTGCCTTCGAAAAAGGTCACCCGAATGCGAATGGGCACGGAGGTCACCAGCAACGTCGCCCAGCGGTTCGCGGCCTCTTCGATGACCGGGCGCGCCTCTTGGGGCACCGGTCCCGCATAGGTCACGGTGATGGACGTCGAAAGAGGCGCTGGCGCGGGCGTGACCGGGCTGCGTGTGGCGCAACCCAAAAACGAGAGTAGTAGCACGGGGGGCACGGTAGACGGACCTTGGAAGTGGAGGTCGGGTGGATCTGTTCGAGCGAATGGGGCGGGAGCCTGGAGTGGCCCGCCTTGTCGATGCATTCTACGATCACATGGCCGAGGCTCCCGACATGGCGCCCCTGCTGGCGCTGCATCCCGACCTCGAACGCGCTCGTGAACGGTTGTACGAATTTCTCGTGGGATGGATGGGCGGCCCTCCGCTGTTCGTGCAGAAGTATGGCCACCCCAGGCTGCGCATGCGCCATTTGCATGTGGCCATCGACGAGACCGGCGTGGCGTTGTGGATGCGCTGCATGGACCATGCCTTGATGACGACGGTGCCCCACGAAGACCTACGAGAGCTGCTGCACAGCAACTTCTCGCGCCTTGCCGCCCATATGCAAAACGTCTTTGATGAGGCCTCCGAATCGCCCTGAACGGTCACAAGGGCGTCCCTTGGCGTAGACAGTCGCACCCGGCTGGAGTACGGTGGCGGGGTCGAGGAGGACCGCCGCCCTGATGATGCACCACTCACGAGAACTGCATGAGCTTCACGTGGGTCCGGGTCTCATTGCTGCGACCACCTTCGACTTTTGGTTTTTTCCCGTCTAGCGAGTCGGTCTCCTGGATTGTGGCGGAAATCGTCTTGGCCAGGGGGCCGGACGAACCCGTTTCATTCGAGGACCCCCCATGACCCGCTCCATCGAGACCTTTCGCCACGCGCTGGACGCCATTGATTCCGACCTGCTCGACCGTTTGGCCGAGCGTCAGCAGGTGGTCGACCTGATTGGCCTCATCAAGCGGACCCACCGTCAGTCCATTCGCGATGAACATCGAGAAGAACACCAGCGAACGCGTTTACGTCAGTTGGCCGAGCGCAACGGTCTAGGCGCGGATGCCGCCGATGGCCTACTGGATGCCATTCTCGATCAGAGTCGGCAGCGTCAGAGTGAAGGACCGCCCCAAGGCGCATTGAAGGTGGCCATCCAGGGGCAGCCGGACTCGTGGAGTGCCCTGTCGTTGGCCCACCACCTCGGAGAGGTGTCCCAGCCCGTCCATTGTGCCACCTTCCGCGAAGCCCTGTCGGCTCTGCGTTCCGAGCGGGCGCAGCTCGCATTGGTCCCCGTTCACAACAGCACCATCGGCACCGTCCGACCCGCTGCAGAACTCGTCACGGCCCCTGACCTCGTCACCCTGGCCGAGCTTGCATTTCCCGTGCACCATTGCCTGGCGACCGTCGCCCCGGTGGCCCTGTCCGACATCTCTCATGTGCACAGCCAGCCACCCGCCCTACATCAGTGCACGAATCGCCTCGCGCAGCTCGGGGTAACCTGCGTCGACGAGGCCGATACGGCGGCCGCCGCAGATGTGGTGCGGACCTTGGCCGACCCCACCCATGCCGTGCTCTGCAGTCCACAGGCGGCGGAGCGACGAGGGCTCGTCATCATTGAGCGAAACCTCAACGATCATCCCGAGAATGCAACGACTTGGACGCTGCTCGCGCGACGTCCGGCCCCCTCGCGGCCCTGGCGGTTATCCGCACGGTTCGGGCGGCCCGACCACGTCGTTTCGATCGGCGAGGTGAGGGTTGGAGGGTCCGAAACCGTCGTGATGGCGGGGCCCTGCTCGGTCGAAAGTGAGAAGCAGCTGCGCACCGCCGCAACGGCCGTGAAGGCTGCGGGAGCGCGCGTCCTTCGTGGAGGAGCGTTCAAGCCGCGAACCTCACCCTGGAGTTTCCAAGGTCTCGGCGAGCCGGCGCTTGAGCTGCTGGCGACCGTGGGTGCAGAACTCGGACTGCCCGTGGTCACCGAGGTCATGCAACCCGATCGGGTCGCGATGGTCTGCGAGTATGCCGATGTGCTGCAGATCGGGGCGCGCAGCATGCAGAATACGCCCTTGTTGCGAGCCGTAGGCCGGGTCGACAAGCCCATCCTGCTCAAGCGTGGCGCATCGGCAACCCTCGACGAGTGGCTCGGGGCCGCGGACTACATCCTCGCGGAAGGCAACGACAACGTCATCCTTTGCGAACGGGGCATTCGCACCTTCTCGCGCGCGACCCGCAATACCCTCGACCTAAGCGTCATCCCCGTGCTTCGCGAACGAACGCATCTGCCCATCCTCATCGACCCGTCGCATGCCGTCGGCGTCGCCCGGTGGATTCCCGACATGGCGGTGGCAGCAGTGGCAGCAGGGGCCCATGGCCTCATTGTTGAGGTGCATCCGGAGCCTTCGGAGGCGCTGTCGGATGGCGCTCAAGCGCTTACTCCCGAGGGGTTCGACGCGATGATGGCCCGGGTACGAGCCGTGACCCAGGCCATGCGGTGACGCGCTACCTGGCCGCCCATTCCGTTCGGAGTAGGCCGTAGCCAATGCCGTCGTAGCGGACCCCCTCGACGACGCGAGCTTCGCGGAAACGGGCTTCGAGCGTGAACCCGAGCCGCTCGGCGACCTTCAACATGCCGTGGTTGCCCGACCACGTGCGCAGGTCGAGGCGATGCAGATCGGGACGAAGCCGGAACAGGAAGTCGACGTAAAGGCCAAGACCCTCGGTGCCGAGACCCTGCCCCCATTTGCGGTCGTCGTACATCGTGATGCCAGCCGCCGTCCATCCCGTCTCGTCGAGCTCGTAGCAGCTCACGGTGCCAAGGAGCGAATCGTCGCTCGCATCGGCCAGGGGCAGGTAGCGGCCCTTCGCTGTGGTGCGGCCCGCCTGGATGTGGTTGCGGACCCGCTCCGCCAACGCATCTGCCTCTTCGACGGTGGGGTCTTCGAAGTAGGGGCCGTTGAACGCGTGCCAGTGGTGTCCGGGGAGATTCCAATGACGGAGCGTCGGTACGTCCGAAAGCTGCCAGGCGCGTAGCACGACGCGCTTCCCGCGGGAGGGCAGCAGGGATTCGATGGCCTCTTGCATGTACGCCTCGTCAGTACAGTCCGCCATTTTCATCGGGCTGAATCGGCTTGGGAACAGAAGTATCACCTAGCATTTGCAACATGTCGATCTCGATGGTGCGGCTTAGCGCATCCATCGGAATGTCGTTGATGAGACCTTCGAAGGGGTTTTCCGTGTAATCTAGGACGAGGTTCCAGGTCACGAAGACCCATCCCACAATGGCTGAGGTGGGCACGGTGAGCCAGACCGCCCAATGGCCAGAATCGTCGAACGCGCCGAGCAGGGCAAAGGGCATGAGCATCAGGAACACGATGACAAACCAGAGGTTGGCCGTCGCGTACTGCCGAGGCAAGGGGAAATTCTTGATGCGTTCGCATTTACCCTGCAACGTGTAGAACTCCTCGAGGAGCTTGGCGAGTGCGATGTGACGGAAGTCATCGATCCGTCGCTCATCTCGAAGATCACGAAGACGTTCGCCCTGTTTCCGGATGAGCTGGGTCGCTTGGTTGGCCTGCTGCATGACCGCTTCGAGTTCTTCGGTGGTGACGTAGGGCTCGAGTCGGGACCGCAGGCGCTCCGGGGACATGTCGAAGGTGCCGCGGAGCTTCCGAAAGTAGTTGTTCCGGTCCGTGTCGTTTTCCCAGGTCTTGCGCCGACGGAGTTGGGTGCGCAGGGCGGAAAGCCAGCCTACGTGACGCAGGATCAGCTCCCGATGAACCTTGGCCAAGGGAGTTGAAGGGGCGTCTGCCACGTCGCGGTCGGTGACCATGCCAATGACATGGGCGCCCCACGTTCGGCTCGAATTCACGATGCCTCCCCAGATTTTGCGAGCCTCCCAGAGCCGGTCGTAGGCCGCGTTGCCTTTGAATCCAAGGTAGAACGCCACGGCCGTACCCAGCACAGTGACGGGTAGAGCCGGCAAGGCCAGCGACTCAATGCCGAAGACGGTGTGGATGATGGTGATCAGCAGGGCCCAGAGGCCCGACCAAAGGCCACCGCGAACGTTCCAGCGGAGTGCGTTGCGAAACTCAAACTGACGCCGTGTGTACATGAAGTCCTCCGCTGCTCGGGGACGTCGGTTTTAGCTCAGTCCCGTCACCGAAACCCACGCCACAACGAGATGACGAGGATTGTGCGATCATGGACAAGAACTCCTCTTCCACGATAGCGTCCCGCGGGGGACCTGATGCTTCTCTTCTCGTTGGTGGCAAATGGCATCACCGCGCATGCGGCGAACGGGGTTGGCGATCCGTTGGATGCGACGGTCGCACACCTCATCCCTCAGATCGAAGCGATTGCTGGACGCCCGTTCGGCACACCCCCTTCCATCGAATGGGTGTCGCGACAGGAATACCGGGAGCGGCTCATTGAGGAAGCGGGAAGCCCCTGGTTTGACGATGCCCACCGCCGGCTTGATGACAGCGATGTGGTTGCGATGTGGGGGACGCTCGGCCGCTACCTGCCGAAGTCCGACACCATCCTGCTCATGCGCGATGGATTGAACGCGATCCAGAAGGCGGGCGACCTTGCTCCGGAAGAGGTGGACGGCCGATTTCGGTGCCTCCTCGTGCACGAACTCATGCATGCGCTTCACGACCGTCATGTCCCCGAAGTCGACTACGAAGCGCTCGATGTCGACGCCCTCCGAGGGTTGCGGCTGCTTTCGGAGGGCCATGCCACCTGGGTCGAGGGGGAGTGGTGTCGGAAGTACGAGGGGCCGGTCATGGCCGAGCAATCGAATAGCGTGGTGCAGGTTCGATCGAGCTTGTCGGCGAACGATGACCTGACCGCCTATGCGTGGGGGGCGCCCATCATTGGCGCATTGAACCATCGCGGGGGCCACGAAGCGGTGTGGCGAGCGGTCACGGGAAGGCCTCCGTCGTACTTCCTATTGCAGGTTGCAATGTCGCCAGCCCTTCAGCCGGGATGGACGGATGGGGCGGCCTTGGACCTGGCCATTCGCTCGCTTGTCATCAAGCCGGGCTATGGCCAGACTTCGACCTCCGCGGCGGAATACCTGGCCCGTACGCTCGGCATTCGCACGGATGGCTGGGAGCCTGTCAGCGAAGCCGGCATCCATATGTTGGGGGGCTTTCGGCACTACAGCGTCTCGGCCGCCGCATTCGTGATGTCGGACGCCGAGATGGCCAACGACACGATCGAGGCTCGGATTCGCCAGGCCAAGAACTGGCGCACGACGATGCCCACACTCGAGCACCGAGGCGTGCCAAAGGTTCGTTCGGTCTCCATCGAATCACAGGATGAACTGTCGGAGCGGCCCGTCCGACTGACCCTCATCACGTTCGAAACCGACTTCGTGCCCTGCTACGAGCTTTGGGTGGCGGAGGGGCGCCGACTGACCCACCTGTCGACGTATGGCATCAAACGGGTGAACCCAAAGCGGCTCAAAACCGCCATGACGATCATGATGGCGGGCATGCCGGAGGCCATGGCGCCAGGGCAGGTGTGGGATCAGGCCCTCGCGAAGGCGTTTCCTCAGGGCGAGGCTTCGCGCTGAATCGTCTGGGCCGCGGACACGCGTTTCTTGGCGTGGTTTAGGGCTTCCTGCCAAGCAATCACCCGGGGTTCGGTTTCGGCCAGCTCGGTCCACAGCTGTTGGCTGCGCGCAAAGGCCGCGGTAGCGGTTTCGTAGTCGCCAAGGGCGGTCACGACTTCACCGAGTTCGGTGAGGGCTTCGGCCAGATCTTGCTTCCACTGGATTCGAGACGGGTCTCGGGCGACCAGGGACTCGAGTTCGTCACGGGCGGCCATCAACCGTTCCGCCGCGGCCTGGTCCAGACCCTCGGTGCGATCCACGTGGGCCAAACGTCGGGCCAGCTGCACACCCACCAGCGTGCGCTGGAGGCGGGCATGGCGGTACATGGCTGCACGGTGCATGAGGTGATC
>JBCCQY010000256.1:0-7914 GCA_039208735.1 Myxococcota bacterium
CCGCTGTCGATGCTCGACCGAGCCGCCGTACGACGGGAACTCGCCCCCCTTCAGTCCTCGGAGCTGGTCCAGCAATGGCGCACCGCGCTTCGGACCGGTCAACGAACCTCGTTCGGCTCTGTCCGTTCACCCTGACCCAAGCACGGGACCTCGCCACACCACTCGTTGTCCCACCAACACCCACGCGTGCAACGCAAGGTCGACGACCAGATCCAGGGGCAGTTCAAGGAGCACGTCGGTGACGACCCCCCGCCGAACCGTGACGCGAGTGAGCCGGGCGACATCCACCTCCACCCGTCGTCCGGCTCGCACCAACACGATCAGGAGGTCTTCAGGCCGCAAGCCCTGGCCTCGAGGATCCGCCACTTCGGCGACGAAGTGACGCCGCACCGTATCGAAGTGGACGTGGTCCACCACCACGGGCACCGACGGTGGAGACCACGCCTCGGCCCCCAGCCGGCCCCCCCCACGCACATCGGCATTGGCCCGCCAGGTCCGCCATCGACTGGGATCCGCAAGGCCTGTGAGCGCCGAAAGCCAACGGGGCGCGGCCGTCGTCAGACCGCGCACTTGCGAAGCGATCTGAGTCGGCGTGGGCAACGCGGTGGTCCGCAACCCCTCGAAGGCCTTTCGCACGGCGAGGAACGGCTTCCCCGCTCGCTCGATGAGGGCCTGTCGGTGGGCCACCCACAACGTCGCGAGCGCCAGGTCGGGCACCGCAAGGCCCGGTGCCACCTCGACGGTCCACGTCCCGATGGACGCCGACTCAGCCAACTCGAAGCTCGCGGCGAGCGACAGGGGCACCGAACCAATGCGCAAGGGCAGCCGTGATGTGGTGAAGCGACAGGTCGCCCCCTCCTCCTCAACGTCGAAGAGCACCCATCGTGACTGGTCCCGATCGGACGAGTCCACCCACCGCCCGACGGCAAAGCGCGCCTCTCCCGGGTCAAAAATGACCACATCAAGCTGGACCCCAATCCCCACCAACGGGTCCAGCGCACCGAGGAGCGCAGGCTCATCCAGGTGCAATGCTTTTAACCTGACGGACTCCCCGTACTCGGCCGTCGGAGCACCCTCTCCTGGCGCCCTCGAGGGGGATGTGGTCCCTCGTTGAGAACGGAACACCTCACCGCCTGACGTCACGACCACCCAACCGTTTTCTTCGGAGGCGAAGCCCGAGATGGCACGAGGTACGGAGCTGGCGGAAAGCGGCACCGGGCCCTCGAGACGGCCATCTTCGGCCGAGACGCCAACGACCGCTCCCTCGGTGGTTCCAACCAGGATCGTCGCATCGACGAGGAGCGGGGTGGCGCAGACCGGACCGTCTACTGGCGTGGACCCTAGGGACTGTCCGGCGGTCGACACCCTCACGACCTGACCATCGAGCGTTGCCACGACCCATGCAGCTCCCGTGAAGAGCGGTCGGGCGACCATCGGCACGTCGATGTTCAGGGCCCACACGATGCGGCCCTTCTCGACATCCAATGCCACCACGCGCCCACCTACGGTCGCCACCACCGCATGGCCTGCCTCATCCGTGGTGGCTCCACCGAGCACCGCGTGACCCACGTTGCGACGCCACCGCACCCGGCCCGTGTCGGAATCGAGGCGGGTGACCATCGCGTCGAGCCCGGCCACCAAGATGCCTCCGTCCAAAGTCAGGGCCGGGGTGCCTCGGATGGGCAGGCCCAAGGCGGCGGCCCAGGCCAAGGTGCCATCGGGGTGAAGGGCGTACATGTGGGTGTCATCGGAACCCGCCACCACGGTCCCATCGGGCAAGCTCAACAACGACGCCTGAAACGCGCGCGTGGGCAGCACGGTCGGAGTCGGGCGTTCTCGGGTCAAGTCGTACCGCCAGATGGTCTCGCCTTCCGCGTCGAGCGCCACGACGGTGCCGTCCACGAGGGGCCAAACCGTCGAGCCTTGGGGCGTCCGACAACCGGTCGCGGCCACGGCCGCCCCCACATCTCGGGCCTGCACCGCGCCCGAGGCATCGATGCACACGACGTGTCCGTCTACGGTCCCCACCCAAACCGCATTGGGTCCAACCACCGGCTTGGCCACGACCGGTCGTCCCAGCTCAATCCCGAGCCGCTCGGACTGCATCAAGCGCCTCCATCGCTACGTCCGTTCGAGCAGCGTAGCGTAGCGCAACAAGGCCACTCCTCGGCGTTCGGCCCATTGTCGCAGTTCGACGGAAGGCCGGTCACGCAAATGGATAGCTTTCAAAGTGGGAATCCCCGCAAGAGCCCGCACATCTGGGGAGCGGTTCTGCCCCCAACCCAGCACGCGCAGACGTGGCAGGCTTGCGAGCGGCCCAAGTCCGACGTGATTGGCCGAGGCGAGCACGATCGTCTCCAGCGGTGCGCCCGCCAACGGGGCGAGGTCATAGGTCCCTTTGAGATCGAGACGGCTCAATTCGAGATCATGAACCCCCGACAGATCCCGGTCGTGCAGCGGGAGGCTTCCTTCGAGCTGCAAATGGCGCAAGCGGGTGTGTTGCCGCAACACGGTGAGCTGCAACCGACCCGCCGTGGGATGCAAGTCAAGACGCAATCGCGCCAGCGAAGGCAGCGTAGGCACACGATGGAGGGGGACCACCTCGTCGATATCGAGGGCCAAGGTCTCGAGTAAAGCAGCGGCAGAGCCGGCCAACAGCCGGAGTACCGCTTCCGCAAGGTCGGGAGCGAACAAGGTTTGACCTGGGATCCAGAGCCGACGTAGGAAGCCGTGACGCCAGGTGGCGACCGCGGGATCGAGCAGGCGTTCATACAACTCAGTGCCAAGACCTTCCTGACGGGCGAATCGCTTGAGCGCCTTAGACCAGGCACGCTTGCGTTGTTCGGCGCGGACGGGAACCACCGCGGCCGCGACGAGCGCACCATGAGGCTGGCCATTCTGCAGCAGCCAGTCGCCGTAGACCGCCGCCACATCCGCATTCTCGGGCGCTTCCATCACCATCGATTCGAGTTCGGGATCGCGACGAGTCCCCGGCCGGGTCTCCGCGACCAGGGCTTCGAGCCCCGCTTCGCCACTTCCAAAGGCGGCCTTCGCGGTGGCTGCGAAGTCATGGCTGCACTGCACCGCCTGCCACACCAACGCCGGATCCAGATCTCCAGTCGTCGCGATGGCCTCGACCAACAGACGATCAAAGGTTGGAGCCCGCAGCTGGTTGGCCACGAGCTTGATGAGAAAGTCGCTTTCGTCCCGCGTGGCCACCTCGAAGAGTTCGCGGGCCCGGGCGAGTCGCTTTTCGGCCCCCATGCCGCGACGCCCCCGCACCGCACGCAGGCCTTCGATGGCATGAAGCAGCGACAGTCCTGCGCCCTCGCGATGAAGCGCGTGCCGACGGATGAACTCATGCAATCGCCCCACCGACAACCCGATGGGCCCATCGGGGAGCCGACCCGAAAGCAACATGACCCCCGGCACCCGTTCTCGGGGCGACATCTGGGAGAGGCAGGCGGCAAGCGGGGCGGTATCGAGAGAACGAAGCGCACGAACGCGAGCCTGGACGAGGTCTTGCAAACGCATGCGCTATCCCGTGGCCGCCTCGGGATCGTAGTCGGCCGCCTGGTGCCGGAAGTACGTGTCGTACAGCTCGGCGTAGGCTCCGCCTTGAGCGACGAGCGAACTGTGGTTGCCGGACTCGAGGATGCGCCCCCCTTCGAGCACCACGATGCGATCCGCCTGTTCGATCGTCGACAACCGATGGGCGATAACGATGGCCGTTCGCCCCTCCAACACCACGTCCAGACCTTCCTGAATCTGGGCCTCGGTCAGCGGATCGACGGACGCCGTGGCTTCATCCAGGACCAGGATGCGCGGATCTTGAAGGAGTACCCTGGCCAACGCCACCAACTGACGCTGCCCCATCGAGATGCCACGCCCGGCTTCCCCCACGTCGGTATCGAGTCCCGCCGTCAGCGTGGCGATCCAATCGCCCCCTCCGATCCGTTGCGCGACCGCCAGCACTTCGTCGTCCGACGCGTCGGGCCGGCCGTAGCGAATGTTGTCGCCCACGCTGCCCGCGAACAAGAACGGTGTTTGGGGCACGATGCCGATGGAGCGACGAAACGCGGCCAGATCGAGCGAACGAATGTCGTGCCCATCGATGGTGATGTGGCCGCCTTGAAACTCATAAAATCGCGCCACCAACTTTCCGATGCTCGACTTTCCGGCGCCCGTGTGGCCGACCAACGCCAGGGTCTGGCCTGCATCGATGACAAGATCAAAGTCGGTGAGGACCGGTTCTTCGGACACGTAGCGAAAATGGACGCCCGAAAGCTCAATACGCCCTTCGATATCAGGCGTGAGGTTTTCGCCCGTTTGCTGAACCGCAGGCTCCGCATCGATGAGGGCAAACACGCGTTCCGCCGAAGACAACCCCTGCTGGAACTGGGAATAGAACGAGGCCACCCCCGTCAATGGGAACAGGAACAGGCCCATGCTCTGGACGAACAGGTACCAGGTGCCCGGGCTCGTCCCTCCCCCTAAGGCTTGCTCGCCACCGAACACCACAACCGCGGCCGTACCGATCCCCCCAACGAAACCTAGAATGGGGAAAATCGCACTGAACACCAGGCCACTTTGAAGATTCAGCGTGAAGGACTTTCGATTGACGTCTTCGAACGTCTCATAAATCGATCGTTCCTGCCGAAAGGCCTTCGCCACGCGAATGCCCGTGATCGACTCTTGGACCGTCGCATTGACTTCGGCGAGCACACGACGGGCCTGCTGGGTCGTCCGGCGCGCGAGGCGCCGAAAGGCAAGTGCCACCACGACCACCACCGGGGCAATCGCGAACGTGATGCCCGCCAAGAAGGGGTCGATGGCGAGCAGGATGGCGGCGACCAAAAGCACCTGGCCCACCTGCGAACCGAGATTTAGGGTGAGCGTGACCACCGTTGCGAAGTCTTGGGTGTCGGACGTCACCCGACTGACAATCTTGCCCGTGATGAATCGATCGAAGAACGACAGGTCTCGGGCGAACACCGCCTGGGCAGCATCGCGGCGAAGGTCGAGCACGACGTCACCCACCGCGCGGGCGGTATAGGACTGTCTCACGAAGTTGAACGTCCACGACAACAGCGCGGTGAGCACCAGCAGACCCAACGTGGGCAGGGCGGTCGCAAACACGCCTTGCGCATCGGCCCCCTGGTCGAGACCTTCCGCCACCAGATCGATGCCTTGTGACACGAGCACAGGAAGCGCTGCATCCATCAGGGCATTCAGACCAATGGTGACCGAAACCAGGGTCATGATTCCGAGGTAAGGCCGGAAATATCCTGTGATTCGCCGAAGGAGGTCGCGGTCTGAATAGCTGCGGTCGTAGGCCTCGGCAGCGAGACCATCCATGATGAAGCCCATAGGCGGAGGGCTAACCCGGGGCACCGAACGGTTCCTCGGACCTCGCCGAGGCGTCACGCCAAGACGGTACACTGTCGCGGGGGAACGTGATGTCCAAGAAAAGAGGGCCATCCGACGAGGAAGACGAGGACGCACTGACGACCATGGTCGACCGACCCGTTTTGTTTTTTGGGGAGGAGGAAGACGACTCAGACCTCGACTCGACACAGCTCGAATGGGTAAGCCCGCTCGATCCCGACTTTGGTGACGGAAGGCCCCCCCCGGAGCGATTTCCCGCCGATGAGCCGCTGACGCCCCCTCGGCAACTCGCGAAGGACTTTGGCGAGGCCATGGAAGACACCAATGCAACGGTTGTCGGTCCGTCTCCGAATCTCGAGGTGGCTCGCCCACCCGCCGAAGAAAGCCAAGATCTCGATGCCTCAGACCTCGTCCCCGCGCTGACCCCGCCGCCGGCATCGCGCCGCCCGTCCCTGGTGACATCGCGGGTTGGCGTGCCAACGCTCGACGAACCCCCCGACGCTCGGCGCCTTTCTCCCCGGGTGCCATCCCTGTCGGACGGTCCCACCGTCCGCGCCCCTCAGGCTTCGGCCAAGGTCAAGTATGACTCTACGCGATTCGGGGTTCCCGCCCTCCGTAGGAGCCTCGAGGGCCCACCGTCACGCGACTCCAGCGATCCGGATGCCACCTTACGGATGGTGACCGCAGGATTGGTCGTCGGGGTGGTGTTGGCGTTACTCGTCCTCGCAATCGCTGCGGGCTGGTGGTACGCGATGGCATGACCCCGCCCCCGGGCGACCGATAACCCGGGAAGTGACTCGTGATCCGCATCGATAAGCTCCGGAAGTCCTACCCCTTGGGCCACGGATCGCTGACCGTGCTCCACGATCTGGACCTCACCATCGATTCAGGCGAGTTGGTCGCAATCATGGGCACATCGGGAAGCGGCAAGTCGACGCTGCTCAACATTTTGGGCATCCTCGACGACTACGACTCCGGGACCTACCACCTCGATGGGACGCTGGTGAAGCACCTCGACGAGGTCGAAGCGGCCCGCACCCGCAACCGGTTCTTGGGTTTCGTGTTTCAGTCCTTCCACCTCTTGCCCTTCAAGGACGCCCGAGAGAATGTGGCGTTGCCCCTATTCTACGCGGGCGTCACTCGATCCGAACGCCTCGAGCGTGCCGATGCACTGCTCGATCGCGTGGGGTTGGGCGATCGCAAGGATCACCGTCCGAACCAGCTTTCGGGAGGCCAGAAACAGCGCGTCGCCATTGCCCGGGCGTTGGTGACGAGGCCCCGCGTCGTGTTGGCCGATGAACCCACCGGAGCGCTCGATAGTGCCACCTCGGACGAGATCCTCGACCTGCTCGACGACGTGAACACCCGGGATGGAACCACCGTGGTGATGGTTACCCACGAGCCCGCCGTGGCCGAACGGGCCCATCGCACCATCCGGCTGCACGACGGGCGCATTGTGGCGGACGCATGATCGACGCGTTGTCCGACATCGCCGAGAACCTGTGGCGACACCGCGTGCGCACCCTCCTCACGACGCTGTCGGTGGCCTGGGGCACGTTTGTGCTCGTGGTGCTGCTCGGCTGCGGCCAAGGGCTGCAGAACAGCGTGGCGTACCAGTTCCGCGACGATGCGACGAACAGCATTTGGCTGTACCGCGGCCAAACGACCCTGCCCTATGCAGGGCACCCGGTTGGGCGAAACATCAAGTTCGACGACGATGACTTTGACGCCATCGGCACCCTCGACGGGGTGGTCCACCTGACGGGGCGGTACTACCCCGGCCGGTCCGGCCTGCTCGCTTACGGCGACCGCAGCGGCAGCTTCTCGGTTCGCGCCGTGCACCCCGACCACCGGTACCTCGAAGGCACCGAGATGGTGAAGGGGCGGTTCCTCTCCGAACTCGACCTCGACGAACGCCGCAAAGTCATGGTCATTTCAACCGAAATCGCGACGTTCCTCTTTCGCAATGAAGACCCGATTGGCCGGTACATCGAGTTCAATCGGGTGCCGTTCCAGGTCGTGGGTGTCTACGTCGACGAAGGGGCAGAGTCTGAGATGCGCATCTTCTATGTGCCCGTGACGACAGCTCGCACCACGTTCGGGGGCTCCACTCGTGAACTGAACCAAATCATGTTCACGCTCGCCGACGCGACCCTCACCGAAGCGGCGCGGCTCGAAGAGCGTGCCCGTGAGGTGCTCGCAGATGCCCACCACATCGCTCCGGAAGACCGAACCGCAATTCGCGTGCGCAACAACGTCGAGCAGTTCCAACGCATTCAGCAGATCTTCGATCTGCTCGAGGCGTTCGTCTGGCTCGTAGGTCTTGGCACAGTGACCGCGGGCATCGTCGGTGTATCCAACATCATGCTGGTCAGCGTGCGCGAGCGTACCGCAGAGATTGGGCTTCGAAAGGCGATCCATAATTGATGGCCGTAGCAGTTCGAGAGACAGGGGTTGTCTGCACAGCAAAAGTTGCTGTCCCGTGTACATAACCTACGCAAACACAATAGTAATCATAAGGTTTAG
>JBCCQY010000257.1:0-7896 GCA_039208735.1 Myxococcota bacterium
CGAGACCGATTACGGTCGTCGTCGAAGGGATAGGGGTGCGAGAGTTCACGCGCATGCGTCCTCCCTGGGTGGAGCCCATGAAGTGGTTGTTGAAGTTCCACTTCGGTAGCCCCCGCCCAGGGAGGGCGGCATGTCCTATGGGACTGTGGTCCACATAGAATTCTCATGCGGCATCCTCGAAAGACCGCCGATATCATGGCGCTCACTCTCGACGACGTGGTTCGCTCCTGGAAGGTTGACGAGGAGTACTGGCAGCAGGTCCTCTCGATCTTTGGGGACATCTCGCGCCAGAGATTGCCCGCGACGGGCGCCTTGGGGCTGCGAGAGTCCCTTGTCCAATTGATTCCGTCAGTACTCGACTGTCAATTCCACATAATCGAGGACAACGTAGCAGGGGAGCTCGGGTTGATCGGTGTACATCCTCGTTTTGGACGGATTTAGGAGCGAAGAGTCGAGCGGAACCCTGCAACCTCCCCACACGCCCTCAGTGAGCAGGCAGTCACTATGTTTGGTATCCGTGTCGTAGTCGAACACCTCCAACAACGCAGTATCACCCCCCGAGTTCGGATAGGCGCTAAATGTAAGACTCCCGCCTACGATATGGGTATTTGGAGGGAGATTGACGTCGAACTCGAGGTCCACCCCGCGAATGGTCTTACCGGCGAAGGTGCAAGGTGTAGGGTTGCAGCTTCCAATACGTAGGTCGTCGTCCGCAACCGAGAAGCCATCCAAGGGATTGTGATCATCAACCTGAAGAAAGGCGCCGTTACAGTCAAGAACGCTGGCAGGGCGAATGGTAATCTCACAGCCACACAATTCGTTGGTCTTCTTGGCTTCCGCACCAGTGTCAGAGGGTTTTGAGACATCCGGTGTCCCAGACTCCATAGGTACTGGGGGAAACACCCGACAGGCGGCGATTGTGTAAAGGGCGAATGGCATCCGAGACTCCAGCCGTCGCTGCGGCCCTTCGCGATTTTACGTGCAGTCGATGCGGCCAGCAAGGGTTGGAGGAAGCAACTCTGCAATCTGGCACAGAGGTAGCAGTGCGACCAGGCCATGCCTGTTCAGGCAGGTAATCAGCAGGAGAACTTATCGAAACTTGATTTGTCGTCTAGCGGGTGCGAATCCTGTCCGGCAAGAGAGCGTGAAAGCGCTCCCTGTAGGGCCCAGCCCAGCCAGCCGGTAGTGAGCCTTGCGCCGTCAGAGGCAACGCTGGAGGCGAAGCGTAGGTAAGCGAACACAGCGTGTGCGACCACGACGTGGTCGGGCAGGAGACAGATCAACGCGCCACCGCCGCACCCCGCACCTGACGAATCGCACGGCCCGCTACAGCGACTCGAGGAACGACCGCACGGCACTCCGATCGGCAGACGAGAGCGCCTGGTAGGCCTGACGAGCCGCCTGGGCCTCTCCACCGTGCCAGAGCACCGCTTCTTCGATGGTCTGGGCGCGGCCGTCGTGCAGGAAGCTGCCCACGGGGTTGCAGGTCTCGTTGCCGTCCACGCCGAAGGCCGAGCCGCCGGGCGTTCCGGTGACGCCGCCCGTCACGCAGGCCGAGACGCCGAGGCCCCAGAGCGGAGCCGTGCGCCACTCTGCGCCGCTCGCCTGGCCCTCGCCGAGCGAGTCCGCCAGACCTGGTCCCATGTCGTGGAGCAACAGGTCGGTGTAGGGGTGGATGGTCTGGTCGCCGAGCTCCGCGAAGGGGTGGTAAGCGGTGGTCTGGAACGTCGGCTGGTGGCAGCTCGTGCAGCCGATCGTGCCGAACAGCGTCTCGCCTTGTTGCACGTCCACATCGTCGTGGTCGCGCTGCGGTCGCACACCGAGCAGCGAGATGTAGGTCGTGATCTCGTCGAGCTGGGCGTCGGCGAGCTCGGTGCCGCTGGCGCCACAGTCCGTCTGGGCCGAGCCACAGTCCGGTGTCGACGCCACCGAGGTGCGCACGCCCATGTCGTTGCTCAGGGCCGAGGCGACCTGATGGCGAACCGAGGTGGTTCCTGCCTTCCAGCCGAAGCGCCCGAGGCGGGTTGCACCGGTCACCGGGTCGATGATGCGCTGGGCTCGGCCCGAGATGCCGTCACCGTCGGCGTCGCCCGGGTCTTCGAGGGCCAACACGTCGACTTCGTCGATGGCTTCGAGCAGCCCCATGCCTACGAGCCGCGGCGCGATGCGTGCGGAGAACGTGGCGGGGGTGCCGCCTGTGAAGGCGAAGACGGGCTCGCGGAGGCCGTTAGTCACCGTCCAGCTCGCGATCGACACCGAGCCCTCGCTCGTGGCTCCGGGGGACGCGATGGGCTGGAACACCCAGCCACGGGCGGGGTCCGGGTTTCCATTGGCGTCTCCCACCCGGAACAGCCACTTCGTCAATGGCACGCCGATGGCGTCGGGGGCGGCTGCGCCGTTCCGCACGTGGCAGGAAATGCAGCTCTCGTTGGTGTAGTGGGGACCGGCCATGCCCGAGACGATGGTGAGATCGGGATTGTCGGCCGACTCGTCGACATGGTCGCCGTCGACGAAGCTTGAGTGCACGAGGCGTCGCCCGTCGACGAACGATGGACCGTTTTCGGGGGCGAGGTTCGTGGCCAACTGCATGAAGTGGTTGTCGGGCTCTGCCGTTTCGAGCGCGTGGATGGTGGTCTCACCCCCGAGCCACGCTGATTCCGGAATCTTGACGGAATCCCGCTGGAACGTGTTGCCGTTCACGAAGGGCAGGTGGTCGGAGCCTTCCCACGGCACGAGACCCTCTCCCACGATGTAGAGGTAGGTCGTTCCGTAGTAGTTGGCGCGGCCGCGTCCTGCCATGGGGCCACTGGGGTCGAGGAATTGGCTCACCTCGAACTCGAGCTTGTCTCCCACCTGGATGGCCGCGAAGCTGTTGCGGCAGTTCTGGCTTAGCTCCTTGAAGTAGTAGTAGAGGTTCGGGTCGGGATTCACGACGTCGGTGCGGTCTTGCATGCCGCCGTTGGCGCAGTACTCGGCGAGCGTGTTGTTTCCGACGTAGAACCAGCGGTTTTCGGCTTCGAGGTCGTCGAGTGGATGGTCGGTCGTCACGTTCATGCGTACCGTGCTGCCGCCCATCGCGACCTTGTCGATGATCTCGATCTCCGCGATGCGGAACTCCCAGTAGAACGACAGCCAGTGGTCGTAGGCCTGGAAGTGGTTCTCCTTGCCGTGGCGGTCGCGGGCGCGGTCGACGAACCGCGTCACCAGAGCGTCGGTGGTCGTGTACTGAACGGCGGCCTGCAGCGGCGTGCTCGCATCGAAGAGCGGCACGATGGCACCCAGGGACACCGCACATCCGTCGGCATCGACGGCGCTACCCGAGGGGGTTCCCGGGCAGAGGTCGTTGGTATCGGCGACTCCGTCACCATCGCTGTCCACGGGAGGCAGGGCGCACCCGTCGGCGTCGACGGCGGTTCCCGCGGGCGTGCCGGGGCAGAGGTCATTGGCGTCGGTGACGCCGTCGCCGTCGTTGTCGGAGGTCGTCGCGGCGCAGCCCGTCGCATCGACGGGAGTCCCAGACGGGGTTCCCGGGCAAAGGTCGTCGGCGTCGATCACGCCGTCACCGTCGGAGTCGACCGGGGCCGTTCCCGCGTGGGTGTAGTTGACTTGCGACGTGACCTCCGCGTAGTTCCCGGCGCTGTTCCAGTAGGTGAACCAGTAGGTGACGGTGTCGCCGGTGACCAGTCCCGTCAAAGGCCACACGTTAGTGCCGCTCATCTGGTTCATCCGCACGTTCAGCTGCGGCCCTTGGTTGACGAGGTAGTGCACGTCAGCCCAGGAGAACGTGTTGACGTAGAACTCGATGGCGTCCGAGCCCGTCACCTGGAGGCCGGTGACACCGGTCGCCGCTGCGCATCCGTCAGCGTCGACGGCTGTGCCGGACGGTGTGCCGGGGCAAAGGTCGTCGGCATCGATGACGCCATCGTGGTCGCTATCGGGTGGTGGTGCACCATGGGTGTAGGTGGCGAGCGTGGTGTCATAAGCCGCCCCCGCCGACGGGTCGAAGTAGGTGAAGGTGTAGGTGATCACGTCGCCCGACGACAAGCCACCCACCGACCAGGTGTTGAGCGTGCCCGCGTTCTGCATGCGGATGTTCAGCTGTGGGCCGCCGTTCAGCCGAAAGTGGAGGTCAGCCCATGTGGCGGGGTCGATGGTGAACTCGGCGGTGTCGGTGGCCGTCGCCTGCACCCCCGTCGTCGCGTTCTGGGCCAGGGCCGCGTCGGTCCACGACACAGCGACCATCAACAATCCAAGCCCCATCAAGGATGGACTCATCCCTAAGCGTCTGATCTGCACGTATACCTCTCCACCCGGTCCGATCGGTGCAGAATGCACTCATGGTCGGTGTTGAACGCGGAAAGCCACCTGTCGGTGTCTTTTGTTTTGTGTACGAATAAATTTCCGGGAGACGATGGCTGGCGTCAAGGTTCGTGCAATCGCACAAAGTCCGGAGTCGTTCGGATTCACGCTGCGATCACCATCTTCACGGCGCTCTGTGGGTGTCGGCGCGGACTGCAAAGTCGCCTTGACGCGCAGGGCGGAGGGAGGGGTCGAAGAAAGTCGTTCTGTTCTATATAGTGATGGATTTAACAGATCTTTTGACTCGCCCCACTTGCGATCTCGATGCGAGTTCTTGAATTAATTCGTGGGTTGGAGAAGCCTGACCTTTGATTAATAGTAAAGTTGGTACCATCATTTAGACTGCGTTTAGCGTTCGGGGTGTCGAGTCGACGCTTTTGCAGTTGGTGTGCGCAAACGTCGAGGCCCTGACAGCGTCCGTTTCGAGGTGCCCTCCGACCGATTCCAGCCGCTCAGTGAGCGCATCACGATTCGCGATAGATAAGTCGCAAATCGGTGCCCCAGAGATCTTGAGACATTGGATAAGCCGAAATCTCCGGAGAGTTCCCCATGCCCAAGTCCGACCATGGCCGATTTCCGCCAAGCGCAAGCGTGAAGCCGTCCTCCGACGTCTGCGAGGAGAAGACCTCGATCGCCGCGAGGTGCTCTTCGCGAATGAGCTTCGTCAACGCTTCATCCTGGCTCGCTCGTGCCGAGGGTCCCCGTTTGAGCCAGGCGTAGTAGCCCGAACGAGATAGGCCGAGCACTCGGCACGTCTACGTCACAGAGTGGTTCGCCTGATTCACGATCACGAACCGCCTATGTGCCATGCGGACCCAGGGGTCAACGGAAGCGCTTCGGGCGTGTTTTGTGAAAGCCCACATGTAGACGACAGCTAAAACTAGACGTCGCTTTTCCCTTGTGCCGCTCACTCGAAGACGAGCCCTGGCCTCGGTGCGCGAACGTCAAGCCCTCACTGCACCCCTTCCGTCAAACCGAGGGAGGGCTGTGGTCCGAAGGGCTCGCCTCACTACACGCCACGAGGGCGTAGCTGAGTGCAAAAGCGAATTCTGTGGCGATAGCGGGCCAGATCCCGGGCCCCGCCACACCTCGCACGAACTCCACCGTCCCAAGCGCCGCCAGCGCCCCCATCGTGACTCCGAACCCAGCCGAGATCGCGCGTCTGGCATCCGTGGCCACAACGTTTCGTGTTCCGTAGGCGAGCACGGCGATCCCGAGGAAGAGCATCGCGGCTCGCCGCGAGATGAACTCGGCGGAGGCTGTTTGGTCCACTGCGAAGCCGTCGAGGATCTGCCCTGGATTCACCAGCAACATGCCGAAGAGGATCGTGGAAAGCACCGCCAGCCCGAGGTTGAGGGTCTTGAATCCCAGCATCTCGTCGTCTCCCGGAGGGTTACTCATGTCTTGAATTAGAGAATGTCCTCTAATTCGATTTAAGCGTTCGTACTACCGAGTCGAAGAACACTTGGCGGTCGGGTGGCGGAATCGAGAAGAAGGGGTCTGGCTGCAGACGAACGACGAAGTGGTGCTTCTTCCTACTCGAACCCTCCGAAGCCGCATCGGATACGCCGTGCAGTACGTGCTCCTGCGCGAACATGGTGGGCTTCCCGAAGCTTCGAACGACCTGACCTTCCTCGTCAAGTCGCTGTCACGTCAGTTGAAGGTTCCTCCACGGGAATTCAGGCGGTACCTGGGCGGACGGCGAAGCGACATCGGGCCGACTGCACGACGATGATTGGCAGTACGTCGACCCTCACGGACAGAGCCACGTCGCCTTCGCGTTCTGCCACTTCCTCGGGTTCCGCCTGCTCCCGGGGCTCAAGAACATCGCGAAGCAGAAGCTCCACCGACCGAACGCCGCGGAGCCCGATCGATTTCCAAACCTGCAGGACGTGCTCTCCCGGCCGATCCAGTGGCACCGCATCGCCCAGCAGTACGACGAGATGATCAAGTTCGCGACCCCGTTGCGACTCGGACGGCGGAGGCCATCCTGCGTCGGTTCACGAGGAACAACCTCAAGCACCCGACCTATCTGGCGCTTGTCGAGCTGGAACGCGCCCCCATGAATTTCACCGATGCGTGTTGTCCCCTGATCATCACTCGTGCAGCAGGGCTGCGCCTCCCGGCTTCGTTGATCGGTCACGATGGGCCGGATATCCGAGAACGATGACGCGATGGCAATTGTGGATCGGAGGGGCCGTCGCGGTCCTCGCCGTCCTCTCGCAAGCGGTGGTCTGGCAACACGATCCCTCGCCCGAGAGCCACCTCCACCCCAGCCGATCACGGACTCGGCGGTCACTACGTCCTGCTCGACGGTCCGGTGGGCCCACTGTCGACGCTGGTGGTCCCGGGTGGGCCGACTCCCTTCGCCACCGTGGCGCTCGGTGGTCTGGCCTCGGCTTCGGTGCGCAAGCTGTACGTTCGCAACCGAGCGGCATTGGGCCCCGCCGGGGTTTCGCCAAGGCTGTGGACCACGCTTGCGGAACGGCTGGGCCGCAACGCTCGAGTGCTCGACTGGGCCCGTGCGCTGGTGACGGACGGGCGACACCTCGACCTCGAGGACTTGCTCCGGAAGCTGCCGTCGCTGGCGGAGGTGAAAGGGAACCGGCTCACCGTGGCGCACCTCGACCAACTCGCGGCGCACTACCTGACCACCGTGGCCTACGCCGCGGCGAAGGAGGAGGTTGGCCCCGATGTGCCCACGTTCCTCGCTCGGGCCCGGGTGTTTGAGGTTGCGGTTCCCGCCCAAGCCATGGAGCCGATGGCCGAGGGGATGTCGCTGACGCCCGAAGAGGCCTTGCCTCGGCTGGCGAACCTGGGCTTGGTGGAGGTTGGCGAGCATCGCGGTTCGCCGGTGTGGCGCGTGAATCCGCTGGTGCTCGCCCAGTTCGAGGCGCCCGACCCCGCTCGGTGGCATCGCGCGGCAGCGCTGTGGTTTCGCCAGGCGGCCCAGACCTCGCGCGGTTGGAAGCGTGCAGAGACCCAACAGGCGTGGGCGCACGCCTTGCATGGCCAAGACGAACCGCTGGCCGACGAACTGGGGTTGCGGCTTCGCGGCTGGTTGCACGGCCGGGGCCTCTACCACGACAACCACGGCCTTGCGAAGCGGCACCACCGCACGTTTCCCCGCGGAGTGGTCGCGTTGTGGTGGGCCGGGGATACCGCCCGTCACGTGGGGAACGTGGAGCATGGCCGCGCGCTGCTCGAGCAGGCAGCGGAGCATGCCGTGGCGGGCACAGAGCCTCATGACAAGACCGCAGCCGTACTTCATGCCCTTGGGGGCGCTCGGCGGGAGGCGGGAGAGCTGGAAGGAGCCCAGCAGGCCCTCGAGCAGTCCCTGGCGATGGACCGCCGCCTGTACGGGACCGACGACCATCCGGGCGTGTCGGCCACCCTGCACGCACTCGCCGGGGTGCTGCAGGCCCAAGGGGACCTGTCGGGGGCCCGCGACCACCTCGTGCAGTCCCTGGCGATGGACCGCCGCCTGTACGGGACCGACGACCATCCGGGCGTGTCGGCCACCCTGCACGCACTCGC
>JBCCQY010000258.1:0-7796 GCA_039208735.1 Myxococcota bacterium
CGCTCGTGGTGGGCGGCTGTGGTGTGAACGAAGATTGGACTACGGGTTGGACGACTGACGTGGCGGATTAACCGGGCCAGCGAGCCGTTCACCGAGTGGGCCAAGAGAGGGCAGTCGATGTTGTGGAGTTATTGGGCCTGGTTCTTGGGTGATGTGCAAGCGGGGAGTGCAATGGACGACGTAGAGTACCTTGCCGAGGTGGTCGAGGAACTTGGGCTTTCGAACGGCGAGCGGCAGACCCTCGAAACCCACGGCATGGCATTGCTCGACCGGGGCCGGCCCTACAGCATGGGATCGGCGTACTACCACATCTACACCGCCGATCTGCCTGTTCTCATCACGTCGGACTCGCTGCTGCATGCATTGCACCGCAATGTCGACGACATGGTGGGGGGACTCGAGGTGGCGCTGCTGGTGCCCTTGCTCGGCAGGGCGCTTCAGCGTGCGCATGAAAGCCTGCCTGCGACCGCCTCGTTGGCGGATCGTGACGTCGACGAATACCTCGCCGTCGCCCGAAACCTGCTGGTGGTGGAATCGGAGGACGACGACACCTTTGTGGCAAGTCGCTACGAGGCGAACGCCAAGGTGAAGCGGATGGTCAAGCGGGCTCGCGAGGAGCGCGACCTTGAACGATTGGCGGTGCGTGGCAGCGATCGGGTCATCGACTTTGGGCAGTTTGCTCCTCGAGGACACTACGCCATCCGGGCCGAGCTGCAGGCCTACTTTCAGGCGATGATGTGGCTGGGCCGAGCCGACGTTGGCTTTCACCTTCAGCAACCTCGTGAAATGGCGGCGGCAGCTCGACTTGCTGAGGTCTTCGTGGCATCGGGAGCCGACCGCGACCTCGATCAGCTCGATGACCTGCTGACGTGGCTGGTTGGCCCCTCCGACAACCTCTCGGTGCGTGGCTTGGTGGCCGCTCTCGATGGGGCAGAGTTGTCTGCGGCCGATTTGGCCGACGCGGCAACGGCGGGGCGATTCGCCAAAGGCCTCGATGCTCAACAGGCGGTGCGGTCGCAGTTTGTTCCGAGCGACCCGCAGGACCCCGAAGAGGCAGAGGCGCCGCTGCTGTTTCAGGTGCTCGGCCAGCGCGCCACCATCGACAGTGTCGTGCTTTCGCGCCTCGTGTTCGACAGCATCCTGCACGAAGGGGTGAAGGTCAAACGCATGATGCCGACGGGGCTCGATGTGGCGGCGGCCCTCGGTAACGACCATGCGCTGGGCCTGCTGGGCCCCGAGATGACGCGGTGGCACTATCAGGAAGAGATGGCCGAAATGAGGGCGATGGTCGAATCCCGACCTCGTGCGGACTGGCAGGCCACCCTGGTGGATCAGTGGTTTGACGCCCTGCGGACGTTGCACACCGATCTTGAGGACGAACCTCATGTCCCACAGGTCATGAAGCGCCCGGCTTGGCGCACCAAACAGCTCCAAACCCAGCTCGCATCCTGGTCGGAGTTGCGTCACGACATGGTGTTGTACGCAAAGCCGTCCTACACCGCCTACCCGATGTGTGAGTACCCGACGGGCTACGTCGAGCCGTATCCTGCGTTCTATGAAGCATTGGCCAATGTCGGCGACCGCATGGTGACCTTGCTACGCAGCATCGATCTAGCGGCGATGGGGGCCAGCGACCCTGCGAAGCGGTTGGTCAAGCTCCAGCTCAAGACGCTCGGCCACTGGTCGACGGTCATGCAGCGGCTGAAGCACATTGCCGAGCAGGAACTGGCCGGCAAGGAACTCTCCGCGGCAAACGAGGCGTTCCTCAAGAAGACGATCGACATTCGAGGGGGCGGCAGTGGTCCTCCAACCTACAGCGGTTGGTACCCGTCCTTGTTCTACCGAGGTGGGGAAACGGCGACGGAGTGGCTCCCGCAAATTGTCGATGTGCACACCGATCCGGAATCTGGCCGGGTGCTCGAAGTGGGCACGGGTACCGTGCACTTTGTGGTGGTAAAGCTCGACCACAGTGAGCAGGAACGGCTGTATGTGGGGCCGGTGTCGTCGTACTACGAGTTCACCCAGCCGAGCGACCAACGACTCACCGATCAGGACTGGGAGCAGATGCTGCGGTCGAAGGAGGTCCCTTCACGGCCGGTGTGGATGACCGACCTCGTCTCACCCCCCTTCATGAAGAAGAGGAAGTAAGGGACCGTCGTTTTTGCGCTTCATCGAGGGTGGCGCGCACGATGGCGAGGAGTTCCTGGGGCAGGAACGGTTTGGCGAGAAAACGTCCCCGCAGATCATCGATCACGTCGTCGGTGTAGCCACTGATGAAGATGACGGGGAGTTCGTCGCCAAGCTGTTCGGCCACCTTGATGCCGCTCATGCCGGGCATCACCACATCGGTGATGAGCAAGTCGACGTCGGCATCCGTGAGATAGGCCAGGCCTTCGGGACCGTTCGAGAAGGCCTGAACGTCATAGTCCGCGGACCGGAGCATACGCTGCACCGTACGACGGACTTGATCGTCATCGTCGATGAGGACGATGCGTTCGCTGGGCGCTCCGGATGGGTCGACCTCGCCGGTTGGCGGATCGGGATCGAGATCGATTTCAACTGGGTCGGGCGGAAGGTGGGACGGTGGGTCAACAAGGGGGAGCACCATCTCGAACCGCGCCCCTCCCTTGGCCACGTTGCGGGCTTCCACGGTTCCGCCGGACTGCACCACAAATCCGTGGACGCTGGCGAGGCCGAGCCCTGAACCAGCATCTCGCTTGGTCGTGTAGAACGGCTCGAAAATGTGGGGCAACACGTCGCTCGAGATGCCGTGCCCGGTATCTTCGACCGCGAATACAACGTGGTCTTGTCGGCGGAACAGTTCCACACAAACCCGCCCGCCTCGCGGCATGGCATCGGCCGCATTGATGACCAGGTTCATCAATGAAACCTCGAGCTGGCCGCTATCGACGTGGATGCCCCAGCCCGAAGGAATGTCGGGGCTTGCGACGTGGAGCACCAGGTCGTCCCTGAGCAACCGACGCAGCAGAGGGGTGACGCGTCGCAGGAAGTGCGCAGGCCCAACCGTTTCAGGATGCAGCACCTGACGACGGCCAAACGCCAGCAGCTGGCCTGTAAGCGTGACGCCTCGCTCCGCCCCCTCGACGATGCCTTCCACGCACTCCAGGGCTTCGGTAGGCTCGGGCAAGCTCTCGACATGGCGGCGGAGCACATCGGTATTGGCGCGAAGGGCGGTCAGCAGGTTGTTGAAGTCGTGGGCGACCCCTCCGGCCAACCGGCCCACCGCTTCGAGTCGTTCGGCGTGAGCCAGCCGAGACCGCAAGGCCAGCTGCTCTTCAAGGTCGGTGAGGGTCACCAGTTCTTGACCGGCTCCAAACGGCGTGCGCGTACAGGCAATGGTGATCGTGGCGCCATCCGTGCGGCGCGCGATGGCCTGGGGCCCGCTGGTGTCGACGTAGCGTTCGAGCGGGCGTCCCAACATGTCGCCGGGCTCCGCGCCCATGAGCTGTTCCGCCGCGGGGTTGACGTCGAGCACCAGCCCCTGGACCGTCACCACCACCAGTCCATCGGAAGTTGCCTCAAACAGGCCCCGGTAATGAGCTTCGGAGACCCGCAATGCCTCTTCGACCGCGCTTTGTTCGGCCATTTCGTCGCGAAAGGTGCGTCGCCGGGCGCGCCCTTCCCACAGCCGGCACACCAGGCCGGTCAGTCCGGCCAAGCAAGCCGCGATGATCCACGTGTCCCATCCTGGCGCAGCCACGTGGACTCCTTTGCTCCTCCGGGCTCGCTACCAGTTTAGCAGGGATGACCCTGGCTAGTGCGAAGGGCGTGTCAGGCCGTGAACCTGATATTCACTCGCGTTTGTCGATGGAGAACGACCCTCCGCCCGTAAACATCAAGTGGACGAATGCGGCCATCACGGCAATCGGATGCAACGCAGCGTTGAGCCCGTCCTGCGTCAAGTGCATGAAGGTCGCCACCGCGAGGACCACCGCCATCAAGAAGGACACGGGCCGCGTAGCGAGTCCCACGACGATGAGGAAGCCCCCGAAAAATTCAATGAACGAGGCCGCGGCACCAAAGGCCGTGGGGGCAAACCCGATGCCGAGCGGAGCCATGGCGTTCTCCCCCAGCGAGGTCCAAACCCGGGCACCTCCGGCCACTTTGCCCCAGCCATGGACCATCATGACCAGTCCAAGCACCACCCGGACGATGGCCGTGCCGAGGCCAGCCCACCGTTCCATGCCAGGCCATGTCAACCAGCGCATTTGCCCTCCCATCCTGCCCGCAGTCGGTCAGGACGAGCGGTTAACTCGCTTCGGGACGGGCGGGAGAAGCCTCGGGCCACTGGAGCAATGGGGGGCCCGGCCATTCACCGGTTTCGGTCTCTGCGCGGACGCGAGCCACCTCATCGACCGTTAACTCCGCGCGCCAGGCGTCTGGGCGAATCCGCACGGGACGACAGCGCTGTACGACGGGACGGTCTTCCATCATCGATGAGATGGTGCGCTGGCTCTTGGGCGACCAGGTCAGTTCGAGCTGGCGGTAGAGGCGATGAAAGCCCACAAAAGGCTCTCCGATGATGTCGTGGTCCCAGACGAAGGCGAAGTCGGGACGGCGTTCATGAAATCCGGCGACCCACTGTCTGGCCACCACCCACTCCCGACACGCCCGCTCGAGCCAACGGTCGGCCGGACCATCGGATGCGCGTTTATGGTGGGCGGCCATGGCCAACGGATGACTGGCCAGGCACACGATTCGGCAGTGGCACTCGTCAGCGAGCCATTCCGCGAATCCGAGGCCCTGGGACAGCCCTACGATCGGTCGGTGGCCGAGGCGTGCTTGCATCGCTTGTCGGAGGGCGCGTCGAAACGATGACCAGAAGCCGGAGGGGGGCGCCTCGCGCACCGTTTGCCGCACCGCCATCGCGAAAGAGGGGTAGAGCAGCCGTTTCATGGCTCGCGGGGGAGTGCCCGTGTCGACGGGGGGAAGGTCCACCGGTACGAGCGGCGGCACGAACGTCTGCTCCGCCGCGGCCAGACCGTCGCGGACCCATTCGTTCGTGAGCGGTTCTCCCCCCACTACGATGATGGCCCTGGTTTCCACAACACCCCGTGATCGTTGTACCCCAATGGGCCGCCAGGTGATTCAGTCCCCTGATTCGACTTTTACAGGATGAGGCTCCTCATCGAGTCGTCCCTCGAATCCGCGATTTGGGTCATCACGATCGGCTCCCGGGGCAAGCACCTCAATGTCGTAGCCCTCGAGGCGTGCCATCCAGGTGGCGGCCGTGGCGTCGCCAATGACGTTGGTGGCGGTGCGGAACATGTCGAGCAACCGATCGACGCCCAGGACCAGGGCCAGTCCTTCGGTGGGCACACCAATCGCCGTCAGCACGAGGGCAAGCGTGATCATGCCGGCTCCGGGAACCCCGGCCGCTCCGACGCTCGCTAGGGTTGCGCTCGTCACGATGGTGATCTGGTCTGCAAACGAAAGGTCGATGCTGTAGATCTGTGCGATGAAGATCGCGGCGACCCCTTGGTAGAGCGCGGTGCCATCCATGTTGACGGTTGCGCCAAGGGGAAGCACGAAGCTTGAAACTTCGGGATGCACGTTGAGGTTCTCTTCCACGCTTTCCTTGGTGACGGGCAGCGTGGCCGACGAACTGGACGTGGAGAAGGCGAGGAGGAGGGCGGGTCGAATGGCACCAAGGAAGCCCAAGAAGTTTAAACGCGCCCCGAACGTCACGATGCTGCCGTAGGTGAGGACGGCGTGGAGGGCCAGTGCGGCCACCACGAGAATCGCGTAGACGGATAGCGCCGCAAGCACCGACAGGCCGGTGCTCCCTACGACCTTGAAGAGCAGCGCGGCCACACCGTAGGGTGCGATGGCCATGGCGACATGCACGAGCATGACCATGGCCTCGTTCAGCCCATCCAGGAAGTCGACAACCGGCTTGGCACGGCGCGTAGGCAGCAGCGTGAGAGCAACCCCGAGCATTAGCCCAAAGAAGATGATCTGCAGCATATCGCCGTTGGCGAGGCTCGACAGTGGGTTCGTGGGCACAATCCCGATGATCTGGTCGGTGAGACTCGGCGCGTCGGCCGCCGCCGACACCCGCGAATCGGCGGCACCCGAATAGCTCGCCAGCAGCTGCGTGCGGTCCGCGTCGCTCATGAACGTGCCGGGCTGGACGAGGTTCGCGAGCCCCACCCCGATGATCAGCGCGACGATCGTGGTCGAGGTGAACAGGGCGAGGGTTCGTGCGCCCAGGCGGCCGAGTTTGCGGAAGTCGCCGAGCGACGCCACGCCGACGACGAGCGACGCAAAGACCAAAGGTACAACGACCATCTTGATGAGGGCGAGGAAGAGGTCACCGATCCAGGCTGTGGCATCGACGAGGAATTGGCCAGTGCGCGCGTAGCGACGCACGGTGGGCCGGTCGAGCGAGACGAATCCCGTCACCTCAGCCCCCGGCTCGAGCGTTTTGGCCTCTTCGACACCGGCGTCAATCAGGCGCAGGCGCTGCGCAGCGTCGATGGTGAATCGGGCCTCTACGAAGCCTGCATCGACCTGACGCACGACTCGGGCCTGTCGGATTCCCATCGCGGTGGCTACCGGGGGCGCATCCGCGTTTGGAGCCCGCAACACCACGTCGTTGCCGCTCCACTGCACGCCGTCCTGCGGCAGCAGCATGGAGTTGGGACCTACGAGGAACCCCAGGAGGACCCCGAACACCATGCCGAGGAGGATCCGGGTGTACAGCTGCATCTGCTCTCCCTTGACGCGGACCCGTATTGCGTTGCCCCGATCTGCGCCGGATGGGCATCTCGGGTGAGGGCCGCGTCTGAAACCCTGTTCAAATCTCCAACAACGTGAAGGCCTGCAACGAAGCGATGCAGTTTCGAGCGTGGATGATTTGAAGCGATATGGCGCGGGTAGCCATCCTACCGATCGGTAGGGTCCCAAAGCGACCATGACCATCAATCAAGTTCGAAACAAAATTCTTGAAGAAGCCGTCCGACTCTTTTCTCGAAACGGCTACGGCTCGACGTCCGTCCGGGAACTTGCCGAGGCCGCAGGGATCACGAAGCCTACGCTGTACTACCACTTCGGGAGCAAGGAAGGACTGTTCGAAGCCTTGGTCGATCACCATCTCGAGGGCTTTGAACAGCTTGTCGACAACACCGTCAATCTTCCGGGAACGGTGGTTGAACGACTTCGATGGTTCTCGGAGACCTACCTTCTTGGCGGGGCTGAGAAAGATGACGCCCTGCGATTCCTGATGTCGTGCAGCCTTCCCGAAGCAAGCGATTCACCAAACCCCAATTGTCATGTCTTCGCTCGCGTTTTGCAAATCGTGACGCCTCTGCAAGACGTGATCCGCCAAGGAATGACTACGGGCGAGCTGCGCGAGGACCTGGATCCGAACGCCGCAGTCCTGGCCCTCCTCGGTGCTCTCAACCTCCATCTGACCACCACCTTGAAAGGGCGGAAGGTCGATGGAGGCACTGTCGATTCGATTCTCAACCTCTGGTTCCATGGAGTGGCGGCATGATTCCGCTGATGCTTTCTTTTCTCGGAGGCTGCGCCGTCAACGCCGAGCAAGCCCCTCCTCGTGAGGCGGGCGAGCTGACGTCGGCCGCGGCCGCTCGCGTCGAGATCGTCGTCCTCGAGACGGCCGACGCGAAGCTCGAGCTTGACCTGCCCGGCGCGGGTGGGGGGGGGCGCGCCGCCCACCACGCCGCCGCCCACGGGGGGGACGGCGAGCCGGGGTTTGTGGGCGCGGGGGCGGGGGGGTCCGAGGGGGCGGTGCGGGCCGATGTCGACGCCGC
>JBCCQY010000259.1:0-7621 GCA_039208735.1 Myxococcota bacterium
CGAAACGACATGTTTGCCCCCTTCAGGGTCTCAACAAAGCAGGCATCAGGACCATCGAGGCGCGTATGAATGCGTCCGGAACGACCGATGCGATTGGTCGTTCGCCAGGCGTTCGACACCAGCCGTTCCTCGACGATGCGCCCCACTACTCCTCCCACGGTGGGGTCGCGATAGGCCGCAAGGTGAGCCGCAAGGCAACCGGGAAACAAGGTCACGTCGTCGTCGAAGAACACGACGATTTCGCCAACCGTCGACGCCAGGCCTGCGTTTCGCGCGGCCGGCAACCCGGGAGGCTGGTGGATCTGATGGCGAAGCCGATCGTCGTCCTGAGCCGCCACCCAAGCTGCCGTTCGCTCTCGTGCGGGCGCGTCGGACTGATCCACAACGACGACCTCGGCCTTGGATGGTGCTTGATGCAACACATCACCAAGGAGCCGCATGACGCTTGTGGGTCGCTCGCGTGTGGCCACGATCACAGTGATCATCGCTGCCCACCCCCAAGAATGACGATAACTGGCTCCGTTCCGCCCAAACGCTGGCCCACAGAAAAAAATCGATCGCGCCGGTAACCATTGAGGCCGACCCGGTCTATCCGCGGTGAACCCTCAACGGGAGCCTCGGGTGAGGCTCCCTCTGGAGCACTCCCGATGCGCATCTCGATGCTGCTCGTTGCTGGCCTTGTCGCCTGCACCTCCGACACCGAGGACGACGGAACCACTCCCATGCCGGACCCCGACCCGGTCGTCGAGGCAACCACCTTCGAAGTCACCATCACCTCGGTCGGCGAGGCCTTCGACTTTGTAGTCAGTGGTGCCTTCGCCACGCCGGATGGCGGGGACGGTCCCGCACCGATCGGTCCCGGAGGCAGCTACACGTTCACCGTCGATGCAGGGCCTGGGCAGCGGCTCTCGCTCGCCACGATGTTTGTGCAGAGCAACGACATCTTCATCGCCCCCGGACCCGACGGCATTGCGTTGTGGGACGAAAACGGCGCCATCGAAGGTGACCTGACCAGTCAGCTCTCGTACTGGGACGCAGGCACGGAAGCCGATGAAGAGCCTGGGGTGGGCGTCAACCAGGCTCCCCGCCAGCCCATGGCCAACACGGGCGATGCGGATCCCGATCCCAACGTGCGCGCAATTCCGGACACCGGGCTCCTCGCCGTAGCCGACCTCGTGTCACTGACGAGCACCCACTTGGGAGACGGCACGTTCGAAATCGTACTTGCCAACGTCTCTGCCATGGGAGCGCTGGCGACATCCGAAGGCGGCGTGACGGTGCCGCTCTCACCGGGCGTTTGGGCGGTGCATAGCGCGTCGGGCGCCTTGTTCGAGACGGGCGTAGCCGCCCCGCCGGGCCTCGAAGAGATCGCCGAGGACGGAAGCCCCACTGTCATGGCGGATGCCTTGGCCACTCGCACGGGCCTGACGACCCCCTTCGCCCCGGGTGCCTACGCAGTGTACACCGATGAAAACCCGCTTTGGACGACGGGTGAGGTCGACGCGGGGCTCGGCCTCGAAGCGCTCGCCGAAGATGGTGCGGCCGCCGATCTGGGTGCGGTTCCCGAGCGGGGCGGCGCGTTCGACACGCCGGTCGGCGGGGATGCTCCCGGACCCATCCTGCCCGGCGGAAGCTATCGCTTCACCTTTGAAGCGATGCCCGGCGATCTGCTCACGTTTGCCACGATGCTCGTGCAGAGCAACGACGCCTTCGTGGGCGTGGAGGGGCTCGCGTTGTTCGACGGCGATACGCCCCTCTCAGGCGACTTCACGGCCGAGGTCAACCTCTACGACGCGGGCACCGAGGTGAATCAGCGCCCCGGTACGGGCCCCGACCAGGCTCCACGTCAGGCAGGTCCCGACACGGGCGCGGATGAATCATTGGCCATCGGCCCTGTCGCCGACGGTTTCACCTACCCAGCCATCCCCGACCTGCTTGAGCTGACCGTCACTGCCCTCCCCTGACGAAGGATCGTCGTGCGGCACGACTCCGACGAAGCCCTGATGGCGCGCTACATCGACGACGGTGATCGGGACGCCTTCCGCGTCCTGTTCGACCGCTATGGCGACCGACTTCATCGCTTCTTCAGCCGGAGCGCAGGGCCGGAGGTGGCGGCGGACCTTGTCCAGACCACCTTTTTGTACCTGCACCGGGCGCGCCATGACTTTGACCGCAGACGGGCTTTGCGACCGTGGCTGTTCGCCATCGCATGCAACACCCGTCGCGAACATTGGCGTCGTCGGAAGCGTCGTGCCGAGACCCCCTTGCGCGAAGGCCAAGAGGGGTTCACCGCCCCTTCAACCTCGTCGGTGCGAGACCGCCTTGTGCGCCGCGCCCTCGAGCAACTTCCCGAGCACCAACGCGAGGTCATGGTGCTCCGGTGGTACGGAGAGCTGTCGTTCGCCGAGATTGCGGCGGCTCTTGGCATTCGAACCAATGCTGCGAAGGTGCGCGCCCACCGAGCCCACCGCCAGCTGCGGACCCTTCTCGGAGGAGAGCCATGACGCACGAGGAGGACGACGAGGTGACTCAGCACCTCCGAGCCGACGCAGCCCGCACCAAAGGCGTTCCCGACGATCTGTGGGACCGCATCGACGCCGATCTCTCCCAAGGCGGTGTGCGCGATGCGGTGGTCTCCCAGCCGACGGGCGTGCGACAGCTCCTTGGCCTGCTTGGCGTGGGGGTTGTAGGCCTGCTTCTTGTCGCGATTCAGGGAATTCGCAGCGACCTGACGACCGGCGAATGGCAGCGGTTCGTGATCAATGCACTGCCGCTCGTAGCCACAGGCCACGCCGTGAGCGCGTTTTCGTTGGGCCACCGCGGAAACCATCGACCCCTGCCTGGCTTGGCCGTCGCGGCGGCATGGGCCGTGATGATCGGATCGACGCTGCTTGACGACTGGCCCGGCGTCCACGGCGTGCCGTACTCGATGCATTGGTGGTGCTTCGGCATGACCAGCCTCGCCACCCTGGTGGCCTTAGTTTGGTTGACCTGGCTCGAACGCGCTTCGAAGCCCGTGGTTTGGCGAGTCGGGTCCGCCGCCGCAGGAGCTGGCCTTGTCGCCTACGTCTTTCAAAGCGTGTTCTGTCCCGGCGTCGACCCGTTCCACCTTCTGGTGGGCCATGGCGCAGCCTCGGTCATATGGGCGGTCATCGGAGGACTCGTCGCTTTGGGGCTCGCGCTGCGCGACGAACCGAAGGGGTCCGGATAGGGGCCGGCATGCAGGACGTCACGCTCCCCTGGCTCCTTCCAAGCGGAGAGGCAGCCGGTCGAGATGCCGAGGGCCGCGTCCACAAGGTGGCGAACGCCGTTCCTGGCGACCTCGTCCGCCTCGAGGACGGGGGCTACACCGTGGTCCAACCCTCTCCAGACCGCCGGGCGCCCCCGTGCGCCTGGTCAGCGGCCTGCGGAGGCTGTGATCTCGACGCTCTCACCCCACTGGCCCGCCATGCCGCCCTCGCCCGCATGACCGCCCGGGCGTTTCGCGTCGACGAGCCACCCGCGGTGGTGCCATCGCCACGGACCACCGGCCATCGCGCGCGAATCAAGCTTGCCCTTCGTGAGGGCCGCGTGGGCTACCATCCTCCCCGTTCCCACGACCTCGTCGAGCCCGAACGGTGCGCCATTGCACGGCCCGAGGTGCAGCAGGCCCACCAGGTCCTCCGTGAGTTCGTCCGGGAGGCTCCCACCGATGGCCTCTCGAGCGTCGAAATTCGCTCGGATGGCACCCGGGCCATGTTCTCCTTCGAGGGTGAACGGGTGAGTCGTGAGGCACGCGCGGCCCTTGCGGAACTCGGCGACGTCGCGCTCAACGGCAAACGCATCGCGGGCGAACCCGGCCTCGTGCTCTCCGTCCATGCGCATCGGCTGAAGGCCCGGCCACGTTCGTTCTACCAGGTCAACCTCGAGATCAACGCACTCCTCGTCGCTCACGTGCGAGACGCCGTCCGGGCCCGAGGCGCCGAACGCATCCTCGATTTGTACGCGGGCATCGGCAATCTGTCGCTGCCTCTGGCCGAAGATGGAACCCCTGTGCTTGCCGTTGAGTGGCCTGGACCGGGGGCCGCCGACCTCGAAGAAAACGCAGCCGGCATCCCCAACCTTTCGACGCTCACCTGCCCCGTCGAACGGTTCGACCCAAGCCGGGAGGCATTCGACGCGGTGGTTCTCGATCCACCCCGTGCGGGAGCCCGAGGCGTGTTGCGCAAGCTCGCCCGGAACCGCCCACGGTTTATCGTCTACGTCAGCTGCCACGCGCCTTCGGCCGCGCGCGACATTGGGGAGCTGAAGGACTACCGCCTGACCGAACTCACGTGCTTCGATCTGTTCGTCGACACCCGACACATCGAGGCGGTCGCGATCCTCGAACGCGGATAAAGGGCGTCATCCCCGGGAGTCTCATGACCATCTTTCGCGTGGCCCTGCTCTTGCTCGCCAGCGGCTGTTGGGTCACCCGCCAGGAAATCGACGACAAGATTGCGGAGTTCGAGCCCACAGAGACGGCGACACCCGAGCTCGCCGATACTGCAGACACGGGTGCCTCACCCGATCGCTGAGTCCCCCGCGGGGTCGCCGAGGCCCAATTCCGCAATACCATGGCGGATCTTTCCGATGAGGTCGCCTCGCACCGCCTTCGCCGCCACCTTGATCGCATTGCGCAGGGCCAGCGCCTCGGATCGACCATGCGCTTTGATGACCACCTGGTCCAGCCCTAGTAAAGGGGCACCCCCGTAGGCCTTCCAGTCGGTGAGGCGACGCAGCTCTTGCAGCCGTCCGCGAAGGAGCGCCAAGCCGAGTCGCCATTGCCAACGACGGCGCGCGGCCAGCGTCATGAGGTCCTTTACGACGTCGCTGACGCCCTCGAGCATCTTCAACACGACATTGCCGAGGAAGCCGTCACACACCACCACATCCACCGACCCCCGGGGGATGTCGAGCCCCTCGACATTGCCGGTGAACCGCAGCTGGCTTTGCTCCAGGAGGTCGTGGGCCGTCACGATGCTCTTTGTGCCTTTGGTCGCCTCGGTCCCATTCGACAACAAGGCCACGCGCGGCTCATCGATTTGACTGACAATGGAGGAATAGGCCGCTCCCATGACCGCAAAGGCCACGAGGTCTTCCGGAGCCGCCTTCAGCGTCGCGCCCACATCGAGCATCAGCGCGAAGGGGTCGCGGTGGGGGCCATGGGTCTTTGCCGTCGGGTACACCGCGGCCAACGCCGCCCGACGCACCCCAGGGAGTCGTTCGAAGGTGCGTGCGGCGGCGAGAATCGTCGCCCCGGTGTTGCCGGCGCTCACCAGGGCATCGGCCTCACCTTCGGCCACCAAACGGGCCGCCGTGAGGATCGAGCAGTTCGGCTGCTCGGCCAACGCCTCACCCGGCTTCGCATCCATCGCCACGCAACCTTCAGCATGGACGATCCGCAAGCGCGACGGATCATGACGATGGCGCTTTAGAGCCGCTTCGACGGAGGGTTGATCACCAGCCAGCACGATTTCGATATCAACAGGTTCCAGCGACAACCGCGCGGCCCCCTCCACCGCACACGCCAAGCCGTGGTCTCCCCCCATCGCGTCCAGGGCAACTCGAATCACGATGCGCTCTCCTGCGTACGGCGAGCGAGCCCCACCGAACCGATCGGATACCAGGGACGGATACCGCGCGACAAGGCGCCGGAGGAACCGTTGAGCGACGAACCAAAGAGCAAGAACATCCACTGGCATGCGGCGGAAGTCACCCAGGAACAGCGTGAGACGCTGATCGGACAGAAGGGCTGTGTGCTCTGGTTCACGGGTTTGTCCGGCTCCGGGAAGTCGACGATCGCCCGTCGGGTCGAACAGAAGTTACTGTCTCGTCACATTCATGCCTACAGTCTCGACGGCGACAATGTCAGGCACGGACTCAACAAAGACCTGGGGTTTTCGCCCGAGGACCGTACCGAGAACATCCGCCGTATTGGTGCGGTCGCCCAGCTTTTCGCTGATGCAGGTACCGTTACCACAGCCTCCTTCATTTCGCCGTACCGGGCGGGGCGCGATGCAGCTCGGGAGAGGCTTCCCGAGGGTCGCTTCATCGAAGTGTTCGTCAACACGAGCCTCGAAGAATGCGAGCGCCGTGATCCGAAGGGACTGTACAAGAAGGCGCGTTCAGGCGAGATCCCAAACTTTACAGGGATTTCTGCCCCCTACGAAGAGCCCCTGAACGCCGAGATCGTCATGACCACCGAGGAACGGTCGATTGACGAATGTGCCGATCAAGTGATCGCGTTCTTGGAGCAGCGGGGCTACATCCCCGCGGCTTGACCCTCGACCCGGGTCGCATTGGGATACTTGGGTCCCAGTGGGGTTGAAGTTTGCCGAAAAACCGCCTTCGTCGCAGCAAGCGCGGGACGAGTTCGCCTGGTCGGGCCGCCCGCATCCAGTGGTCCGCCTCGGCCCCGGAGCATGCGCCCTTGCGAATCGATCATCTTGGTGACGTCGAGGTCTTCGTCACGGTCGCCGAACTCGGCAACCTGAACGAAGGGGCCGAGCAGCTCGGTCTGACTCGCAAGACCGTCCAGTCTCGCATCGCCCGTCTCGAGACACGACTCGGGCGGCAGCTGTTGCGGCGTGGCGCGAGCGACCTTGCCCTCACCGATGAGGGCGAGCGCTTCGTGCGCCATGGCCGGCGGATCCTCGCCGAGGTCCGGCGCGCGGAAGAAGCGCTGATCCTTCCGGAAGACACCGTGGGCGGAACGGTCCGCGTCGGCTTGTGCAGTGCCGTTGCGGGGCCCGACGAGGCCCACCGCATCGCTGACTTGCTCGTGGCCCATCCCGAACTCAACATCGAGGTGCTGGTCAGCGACTCGCCCCTGGACCTCGAAGAGCATCGGCTCGACGTGGCCCTCACCATTGGGCCCGAGCCCGACAGTGTGTTCCGCGCACACCGCATCGCGGCATTGGCCGACACGGTGCTGGCGGCGTCGCCGGCCTATCTTGCGGACCGCGGCACGCCCACGGAACCTGCCGACCTAGGCCAGCACGCGATCATCCGCCGAGTGGTGGGAGGCCAGGCCGAGAGTGCATGGACGCTCCTCGACGCCGAACAGGAGCCGCACGAAGTGGTCGTGTCGGGGCGATTCGCCTCGAGCGATGCGCGGCTGCGCCACGAAGCGATTCGAGCCGGCCTCGGCATCGGACTTGTGCGGCGGCCCAACCTCGAGCGCGATGTCGACGCGAATTTGCTCGTGCCGGTCCTGCCCGGCTATCGGTTCGCGCCCGTGGTGGTTTCCATCGCTTACGCACGAGCCACCCCGCACCCGAACCGGGTCGACGCCATCGTGCGCTTCCTCGACGAGACGCTCGCAAGCGAAGGCGTCGATGACACGTCGATGGGCGCGGCTTAATCGACGCTCGTTAGAAGGCGAAGACCACGCCGGTTGCGAGTTCGAGTTCGGGCACGAGACCCTCGGGCTCGATCGATCCTCCGAAATCTACTTCGGCCAAGATGCCCCAACCGTTGTCGGGTCCAAGCCAGTAGGACCCGCCGAGACTGGCGAGGGCCCCCGGAAAGAGTTCGAACGCCTCTTCCGGTTCCCGGTACACGGTGAGGGCCGGGCCTCCGCCAACCGTCAACACGGTGC
>JBCCQY010000260.1:0-7562 GCA_039208735.1 Myxococcota bacterium
CCACCGCCGCGAGCATGCCCGCGGCCCCGAGCTGGTTGCCTCGAGGGGCGGTCCGGGGGTGGCCGAGGTCTTTCAGGCCGAGAATGAAAAGCACGGCCGAGATCAGATAGCCAAGGTCGAGAATCGCTGGATCGAAGCTCATGACTGCTCCTTGTTCCGACGGTTCCGACCTGCGATCATCTGGAGCATGCGCTGGGTCACGGCAAACCCACCCACGACGTTGATGGTGGCGAGCACCAAGGCTCCAAACGCAAGCCAGCCCGCGGTTTCGGTCGACAGCCCCGAAAACTGGACGTTCGACAGGATGAGCGCCCCTACGATGCTGATGCCGCTGATGGCGTTGGCCCCCGACATCAGCGGAGTGTGCAGCGTAGGCGGCACTTTGGTGATCAGTTCGAAGCCGAGAAAGATCGCCATCATGAACAGGGTGATGCTCGCGATCAGAGCAGAGACGGTCAGGGTCATGCCATCACCTTTTGGAGTCGGGTCTGTCGTTCGTCGATGGCCCCGTCATGGCAGACGAGGATGCCGCCCATGCCGGGCACGTGAAGTGCGTCTCCCTCGGGAGGGCCCGTGAGGATGGGGTCTTCGAGGTCGAGGTGCAAGGCCCCTTCCTTCACGAGCGTGGTCACGAACTGGGTGACATTGTTCGAAAAGAGGTTCGAGGCCGTTTGCGGCAGTAAACCAGGGAGATTGAGCAGGCCCACCACGGTCACGCCGTTGTCGGTCCGCACCATTTCGCCGGCCTTCGTCAGCTCGCAATTGCCGCCCGTATCCGCATTCATGTCCACCACCACCGCACCGGCTCGGTAGTCGGCCACCGCACTTGCGGGCACGGTAATGGGGGCCTTGCGACCGAAGATGCGGGCGGTGGTGACGACCACGTCTGCGTCCGAGGCCACTTCGTTGACGACGCCGTTGACCTTGTCGATGAACTCGGGCGTCAGTGGCTTGGCGTATCCCGAGGCATCTTCGAAGTCCTCCATGCCGTCAACGTGGATGAAACGGCCTCCGACCGACTCGATCTGCTCCTTGGCGGCGAGGCGAACATCGCTTGCGTAGACGACCGCGCCGATGCGTTTGGCGGTGGCAATGGCCTGAAGTCCGGCGACGCCCGAGCCCATGATCACGAACTTGGCGGGCCGAACGCTGCCGGCCGATGTCGTCATCATCGGGATGACCTTGCCGAGCTGGGCGGCGCCCAACATCACTGCTTTGTAGCCGGCGAGGTTGTCCTGGCTTGAGTTGACGTCCATAGACTGGGCCCGGGACAAGCGCCTCGGGATCATGTCCAGGGACAGCAACGCGATCTTCCGTTCGAGGCAGGCTTTGACGCCGTCGGGATCCCGGAAGGGGTCCGCGATGCAAACGTGCATGCCGCCTTCGGGAAGCGTCGCCGGGTCGAGCCGACGAACCGACGCCACGAGGTCGGCCTTCCGGGCTTCCTCGCTGCTCACGACGGTGGCGCCGGCCTGAGCGTAGTCGTCATCGGCGATCATCGAGCGTTCGCCCGCACCGGTTTCCACCACGACTTCGAAGCCCGCCGCCCCGAGTTTCTTAAGACTGCCAGGGGCGATGGCCACCCGCGTCTCGTCTCCTTGGTCCTTGGCGATGCCAAGCTTCATCCGCTTCCCCTCCGGGAGTCCGTGGACCACGATGCACGAGGGGACGCGGCGGTTCAAGCGGAGACGGGGGAAGTCCCGGACCAGGAGGTCTCGACGAGGGGTCCGCGGGCCGCCTCGACCTCAACCGTCACGCCCGTGAGGTGGGACATCCCCGAGAGCGGGTCCACGTCGTCGGGGCCTGATGCGGCGAGCAGGTTGACGTTGACCCCGGTGGTCTGCTTTGCGACCGAAAGCCCCTTGGCATGTTGATGGCCCCACCCGTGCGGCAACGCCACGGTGCCGGGCATCAGCTCGTCTAGGAGGGAAACCGGCACGCGCACCGTCGCAGTGGGTGAGGTCACATCCACGAGGTCGCCCTCCGCCACGCCCCGGGCGGACGCGTCGTTGGGGTGCATGTAGAGGTAGTTCGTGGATTTCTTCCCGGACACCATGCGGGGGTGGTTGTGCGTCCAGGAGTTGTGGGTGTGGACCTGGCGGCGGGTGATGAGCTTGAGCTTGTCGGCCACGGCCTTCTCAGCCTCGAAGTGGGCGTCCATGCGGGTCTTGGCTGCCTCCACGAGCGTGGGTGGGGCAAGCTGCACCCGGCCGTCTTCGGTGAGCACCCGCTCACCCAGGAAGTTGCCTGGCGCGTGATCGGCGCGCTTCCGCCCGTGAGGCTCGTTGGCGAGGGCTTCGAACGAACCCGCGCCACCCAGCCGGAGGATCAGCGATAGCACGGCCTCCTGGGGTGGATTGGGGCCCTTGCTGCGGTACCACCACCACATCGTCTCGAGCATGCGTTGGGCGATGCTGCTGCCGAACATGCCGACCCCCGAAGCGCGCGCCAACTGAAGGTAGATCGTGGCCTCATCGCGTTGTTCCCCTGGGGGGTCGACGAGGGCCTTGGTGGCCTGAACGTAGGGTCGGCTCTGCATGCCGAGGAACAACGGAAAGACGAAGGGAAGGTCGGGTCGTTCTAACGGCGTGGTGCAGGGCAGGACGTAGTGGGCGAGTGAAGCCGTCTCGCTCTGCACGATGTCGAGCACCACCAACAGCTCGAGGTTCTCGAAGGCCTCCTTGAGCTTTCCGGCGTCGGCCATGGTGATGAGTGGATTGCCGCCGGTCACGAAGAGGGCACGAACCTGTCCGTCGCCAGGCGTGAGAATTTCGTCGGCGAGAATCCCGCCCGGAAACGCATCGTTCACCGCGCCAAATCCACCGATGCGCGACGTGTCTGACCGCATGAGAACGCCCTGCTTGTGGGCGAACTCGGGGAACGGCACCACGCCCTTGCCGACGATGGTTCCCCCGCGGCGGTCCAGGTTTCCGGTCACCGCGTTGATCACCTCCTGCAGCCAGAAGGCGAGGGCTCCAAGCTGGCCCATGTTGACGCCCGTCGAGGAATACAGCGCCGCGCCTCCACCGTCGGGACCGCTCGCGGCCAGGTACGTATCCACGATGGCGCGCAGCGCTTCAGGAGGCATTTGGGTCACTTCGGCGGCGCGCTCGGGCGTCCAGGGAGCCACCACCGCCGCGATTTCGTCGAAGCCCGCCGTATGAGCGTCGACCTGTATCGAATCGGTGCCTCCACGCGCGATGATCTCGTTGAGGAACGCCGCGTAGAAGAAGGCGTCGGTGTTCGGTCGGACGAAGTGATGTTCGCTTGCGATCTTCGCCGTCTCGGTGCGTCGCGGGTCGACCACGATGACGCGTCCCCCCCGCCGCCAGATGTCCTTGATGCGCTCGACGGGATTCGAGACCTGGCCAAAGCTCCACTTCGAGACCACAGGATTCGCCCCTACGATGATAAGGGTGTCGATGTGGTCGAGGTCCGGAAACGGCTGCAGAAACGGAAACCCGTACACGTGACGAGCGACCGCGAATTTGTTGGCACAGTCCTGAGTGGCCGACGCATACATGTTCCCCGAACCAATCCCGTTCATGAAGCCCTGGGCGAAGATGGGATGCAGCGCTCCAAAGCCGGCCGCCGTTCCGACATACATCGCGATGCTGTTGGGCCCGTGATCCGCCCGCAATTGCTGGACCTTCTTTCCGATGCCCTCAAGCGCTTCATCCCACGACACCTCATGGTGGCTGCCATCGGGCTTCATGGCGAGTGGCCGATGAAGTCGGTCCGGGGAGCGGTACATCTCATGCTGCTTGAGCCCCTTGATGCACGCAAAGCCGTTTGTCACCACGTGGTCTGGGTCGGGGCGGACGTCGACAACCGTGTTGCGAGCGGTGTCGACGTCGACCTCAAGGCCGCACAAAGCCTCGCAAATCCGGCAGAAGGTGGTCTTCGTTGTGATCGTCGCGTCGTCTTGCATGGATGCTCCGGCAGACGCTCACCCTACCGTGACTTGACACGTCGCTGTGGCGGGTCGCGGTGGTGCGGTGAAGAATGCGATCGGAACTCTGACGTCGCGTCATGGTTGCATGACGCGGCGAGGAGGTTGGATGCGCTGGTTGGGTTGGATCGCCATCATGGCGGTCGGATGGGGTTGTGCCAATAAAGCAACCTGTGCGCTTGAAGAGCCCAGTGAAGATCCAGAGACGCCCAACATCCTTTTGGTGGTCATCGACGACGCGGGAATCGACCAGTACGCGCAATGGGATGCGTCGTCGGTTCCTGTGCCCGCCCCAGCCATGGATTGCCTCTGCTCGACCGGACTTCGATTCGACACCGTTTGGGCCTCTCCGTTTTGCACACCGGCCCGGGCGGCGCTCCTCACGGGGCTTCACCCGCGCCGGGAGGGCATTGGGCGCTTCAACAACGTTGACAACAGCACGTGGGAGCTGCCGCTGCCCCAGCGCACCTTGGCCGAGGCGCTTCGTGAAGAGGGGTACCGGACCGCCTTCTTTGGAAAGTGGCACCTCGGAGCCAAGACGGCCCCAAGCGCCCAGGAACACCCTAATCTCCAGGGCTTTCATCACTTCGCCGGGACCTTTGGCAACATCCGGCCCGCCGAAGGACAGCGTCGCGGAAACTACTTTCGCTGGGAGCATCTAGAGAACGGGGAGTTTTCGTCTCGTCGGGGCTACCTGACGTCGGCGACCGTCGATGATGCCCTCGATGGCATTGAAGCGCTCCCGGAGCCGTGGTTTGTCGTCGTCTCGTTCAACGGCGTGCACGTGCCGTTTCATCGTCCGCCCGGACGTTTGGTCGATGGCCGGGTCCCTCGAAACGCGACCGAGCGCGAGGAACATCGGGCCATGGTAGAGGCCACGGACACCGAGCTGGGACGACTGCTGGAAGAGATCGAGCCCGGGGTCCTCGCGCGGACCCAGATTTGGACGATGGCCGACAATGGCTCGGTCGAAGAAGGCCGGCCACCCGACGACCCCATCAATCGCCACAAGGGGTCCCTGTACGAGGCCGGGGTTCGCGTACCCATGGTCGTGTCCGGGGCGGGGGTGACCCACCGCGGGGAGTCGACCGAAGCCCTCGTCTCCATCCTGGACGTGTTTCCCACGGTGTTGGAGCAAGTGGGCGGAGACATTGGTGAAATCGATGGGTGGAGCCTCATGCCCGTCCTCGAGAACCCCGACGCGGACCATCGCGACGTTCTTTACGCCGATGTGACCCACCACGATGACACGGTGTGGCGGGCGGTGCGAAACCGTCAGCAGAAGCTTATTTTGCGCGATGATGGGACCACCGAGACCTGGCGCCTGCTCGATGGCCTCGATGAAGAGCCCGTGCCCTTCAACAACCCCACGCTGGAGCAAGCCATGGAGGACTTCATCGCCGCCTTTTCGCCCGAAGCCGGCGAACCGGGCACCCAGTAGGGGTCACCAGGGCAGGGGAATGGGCTCCATGTGCACTTCTTCAAGGGCTGGGGTGCCTTCGCCCATGACGACGTAGCGGGCGAACAGCGTTCGGAAGTCGGCGTAGGCTTGGTCCACCACCGCGACGTCTTCAGGCGACTGGGCTTGGGCGAGTTCAACGACGAGCCCTTCGAGGCACACCCGCACGAGCACCGCAAGCCGTTCGGGGGGGAGGGCCAGGTGTCCAAGATCGGCCGAAAATACTTCGCGAATACCCTCTTTCAGTAGGGCTGTGCTTTCGACGTAGAAGCGGGCGCGGTGGTCGCGGACCATTTCTTCGTCGGTCGACAGGGTGTGGAGCAGCGCGGAGGCTCCCGCACGGAGCGCTCGGACGTTCTCCCAGATGAGGTCGAGCGCTTCGAGCGCGCTGTCAAGGCCGCCCTCGCCTTCGTTGGCGCGGATGGTGAACCGGCGGTGCAGCTCGGTGACGAACGCACGCTGGCTATCGAGGAGCAACATGTCGGCCATAGCCCTCGATTTTGCCCCGATCTTGCTCGAACGTGCGAGTTCGACCAACTCGTTGGCGGTTCGCAGCAGTCGGCGGGCCGCACGGGCGGGCAGCGAACCGAGATCGAGTTCGGATGCGGTGTCGTTCGATTCGCTCATGCCGTCGGTCTCCCCTTCAACCCTATCACCACTGGACGCCCATCATCGCGCAGTTGAGTCCGCTCCCAATTCCCATCAGAAGTGCCTTGTCGCCGGCGCGGAGTCGACCTTGCTGGGCTGCGGTGGCGAGGGTGAAGGGCACGCCAGCCGCGCCTACGTTGCCGTTGTCAACGTAAAGCCGCAGCGCTCGCTCTTCGGGAAGTGCGAACCGGTCCCGAATGGCGTCGTGGTTGGCCTTGCCGACCTGATGCAGCACAAACTCGCGGATTTCACTGCGATCGAACTCGAGTTCTCGCTGTACGGCGCCCATGGTGACCTCGGCGAGGTCCACGCCGGCGCGAAGCAAGGTGGCCGCGTCGGTGCGCATTTCGGTTCGGGTGCCGAGGCACAGCCGGGAGTGGTGCGTGGCGGCTTTGGTGACGCCGCCCAGTACCTTGTGGCCCTTGGTGGCATGACGTTCGTGAACCACCAAGGCCGCCACTGCCATCGACCCCAGCGTGAGGGTGGCGAGTTCCTCCGCAAACTGGCGAAAGTCTACGCCAGGGGCGGATAGACGGCGAATCGTGGCTTGGGTGACCTCTCGACTTCCTTCACCGGCGACCACGATGCCGCATTCGATCTGGCCCAGCTCGATCATGTTTCCGACCATGGTGAGGCCGGTCACAAACCCCAAACACGCATGCCCCACATCGAAGTTGTGGCAGTCCTCGCCTACGCCGAGATCGCCCGCGACAAGGCTTGCGATGGGCGGTTCGATGTAGTCCTTGCTGACCGACGTGCTGACCAACGCCTGCACCCCGCACGGAGGAGCGGGATGCCGTTGAAGAAGATCGCGACACACTTGAGCCGCGGCTTCCGAAGGGCGCATGCCGTCGCTCCACAGGCGGCGAGCGCGGACCCCGGTGAGGGCCTCGATGACCCCAGGCTTGAGGCCAATCCGACGCACCAGCGGCGAAAGCATCTTCTCGAGCGAGGCGGTCGTCACCTCAACCGGCGGGGTCAGGGTCTCGAGCGCTTCGATGTAGACGTGTTGGTACTGCATCGTCCGGTCTCCGGAACGAGTCTGGAGGAACCCCTAACGCCTACGGGACGGTATGCTCGCGATGGAGGGATGGATGGACCTAACCGAGGTGGCGACGCCGTCGCTCGTGCTCGACCGGGGCCGATTGCTGCGCAACGCGCAGGCGATGAAGGACCGGGCCGCCCGGCTCGGCGTGGCGTTGCGGCCTCACCTGAAGACCGTCAAGTCCGCCGCGGTGGCCCGACTGGCGATGACGGGGGCCGGGGCTACGGTGTCGACGCTTCGGGAGGCCTCCTACTTCGCCGACCATGGCGTGACCGACCTGGTGCTCGCGGTGTGCACGACGCCCGACAAGCTCGACCGGGCCGCGGCGTTGATGGATGCGGGGGTGCGACTGCGGCTGCTCACCGACGATGTGACCGTGGCGCGGGCGATTGCAGCCCATCCCAGTGGCATCACTGCTCTCGTCGAAGTGGATTCCGGCGGGGCGCGGACGGGTCTAC
>JBCCQY010000261.1:0-7505 GCA_039208735.1 Myxococcota bacterium
ATCGAGACTTCGCGCACCCCACCCGTTCCCAGGAGCTTCACGGTCCGAGGCTCCTGCAGGATGGCTGATTCGGGATTGAACAAGAAGAGTTTGACCTCTCCCTTGATCCCAAAGATCCCAGAGATGTAGCCTAGTTCGAGGTCATCGGGGTCAGGGGCCGGACCTCCCCCCTTCCTACTCTTCGAAGGCATCCCCGTGCTCGTCCACCAGGTCGAGGGTGGCCTTGCGCCGACCTGCAGCGGCCGACAGAATGTTGCGAATGGCCCGCAGCGTGCGGCCCTTATCGCTTTCAAGGCGCTCTTTGTCGTCGGGATCGAGCACCAACTCGAGCATGACGACCGCTTCGCCGTCGACGGTCTGGATGCTCACGGCGTCGGGCTCGGCCACGATGGGCTCCACCAGGTGACGGACCAGCGTTTCCATCAAGCCTCCGGCGACGGCGGCGCTTCATCAGCGAGCTTCCGGGCTCGTTCGATGAGCTTCTGCGCAGTCTCGGAAGGCTGGGCGCCGACCGACAACCAATGGTCGATCCGATCGAGCTTGAGGTGGATGGTCATCGGCTCCCGCATCGGGTCGTAGTAGCCGAGCATCTCAAGGAAGCGACCGTCGCGCGGCGAACGAGAATCGGCGGCGACCATACGATAGAACGGCCGCTTCTTCGCGCCCTTGCGCGTGAGACGGATGCGAACCATGTGGGGTGACTCCTGGGTCCCGCGCAACGACGGGCATTGGTCTCGGTCGGAGTGAGGTAGCGGCCCCAGAGAGGACCAAACCACCACACGCCGGACAGGGTTCCGCGCTTAGCGCGCGGCGAAGCCGAAACAGCACCGAGCCAACACCCGGGCGTGTCCGGAAACATGCAGTATCCTGCGGCCAGTATACCAATCGCTCCCTGACCGCAACCCAAGCCCTACAGCGGGAGGTTCCCATGCTTCTTGGGGGGCAACTCGTCGCGCTTGTTTCGGAGGGTTGCAAACGACTCGATGACGCGTTGCCGGGTGTCCTCGGGTCGGATCACCGCATCGACGAACCCCAATTCAGCGGCTCGATAGGGATTGGCAAAGGTCTCCCGGTAGTGAGCGACCAGCTCAGCTTTCTTCGCCACCGGATCGTCGGCATCTTTCAGTTCCCGGCGAAACACGATGTTGACCGCGCCATCGGGGCCCATCACCGCGATCTCGGCGGTGGGCCACGCGAAGTTGAAGTCTGCGCCGATGTGCTTGCTGCTCATGACATCGTAGGCCCCGCCATAGGCCTTGCGGGTGATCACCGTGACCTTCGGCACCGTGGCTTCGGCAAACGCATACAACAGCTTGGCCCCGTGGCGGATGATCCCACCATACTCCTGACCGGTTCCGGGCAAGAACCCTGGCACATCGACCAGCGTGAGCAGGGGAAGGTTGAAGCTGTCGCAGAAGCGTACGAAGCGGGCCGCCTTGGTTGAGCTGTCGATGTCGAGACAACCGGCCTGAACCATGGGCTGATTGGCCACCACCCCCACCGGATGCCCATCGAGCCGACAGAAGCCGACCACGATGTTCCCCGCAAAATCCGGTTGGACCTCGAGGAACCGGCGCTCATCGGCCAACGACAGAATCACGCTCTTGATGTCGTAGGGCTTGTTGGGGTTCGTCGGCACCAGCTCGACGAGGTCATCGCCCTTGCGATCGATGGGGTCGTCGGTGGGACGCACGGGCGGCTCTTCGAGGTTGTTCGACGGCAAATACGACATCAACTCGCGAAGCAACGCCATCATCGCGGCCTCATCAGGCACTCGAAAATGCGCGACGCCGGATTTCGACGTGTGCGTGCCGGCTCCCCCGAGTTCGTCTTTCGTGACCTCTTCGTGGGTCACGGTCTTCACGACGTCGGGTCCCGTCACAAACATGTACGCGGTCTGGTCGACCATCGCGATGAAGTCCGTGATGGCCGGACTGTAGACGGCGCCTCCCGCACATGGACCGAGAATCGCACTGATCTGGGGCACCACGCCCGAAGCCCGGGTGTTGCGGTAGAAGATGTCGGCGTAACCTCCAAGCGAGGCCACCCCTTCCTGGATCCGGGCCCCTCCACTGTCGTTCAGGCCGATCACGGGCGCGCCATTGCGCATGGCGTGGTCCATGACCTTGCAAATCTTGCGGGCATGGGCCGCCGACAACGATCCACCGAACACGGTGAAATCCTGGGCAAAGACATAGACCAATCGCCCATCGATGCGGCCATGCCCGGTGATGACGCCATCGCCCATCGCGCGCTGCTCTTGCAGGCCAAAGTCGTGACTTTGGTGCCGAACGAACGCGTCGAGTTCACGAAACGACCCTGGGTCGAGCAGCGCTTCGATGCGCTCACGAGCGGTTTGCTTTCCGGCGGCGTGCTGCCGTTCGATGCGGGCCTCACCGCCCCCAAGCCGACTCTCGGCTTCGGCCTTTTCGAGACGGGCGAGCAGATCCTTGCGGTCCATCAATTCTCCTGCGGGGCCGCCTTGGGTCGTTGAGGAAGATCGACCGGAACGGATGTTTTTGGCCCCTTGGTTCGGTTCACCGACGCGATCGGTGGCGTATCGGCGTGGGCTTCGATCACCCACCAAAGCGCGCCGTCCTGACGAAAGGAAAAGCGCTGGGGAGGCGGCCCGGGCGGTTCTCGGACCAGCCGTTCATCGCCTTGGGCCCGAACCTGCAAACGGCCCTCTACCCAACGCGCGTCGCCCACCTCCAAGCCGCGAGCCACCTGACTCGACACGGGAAAGGCGATGGGCCGAGAGGTGGGATCCCCGCGATCCGGCGGCGCCGAAGCTTCGACCCGGCCCCCTGTGACCTCAGACGACCAGCGCCCCGACGTCACGGTGATGGGATCGAGCACGATGGTGCCCGGACCTTCCACGCGCCACGTCCACGTCAGGGTCCGCCGGCCATCGGCGACCTTGGTATCGAGGCTCTCGGTGTGGCTCACCAACACCACAGGGCCGGTCGCCGCCGCACTCGACACCGTCACAGGCTCCTCCTTGCCCATGCCCGACACGCGCAAAGTGAGCCGTACTTCACTGCCGAGAAAGGTCGACACGGGGGGCGGCTCGACAGCCACGATGAGCGCATTGGCAGCGAGGAAGCCGAAGGCCTCATGGTCAAGATGCGGGGCAAAGTCCGCATCAGACAACGCTTCTCGCACCGTCGTCGCCCCCAGCTCAATGGCGACCTCGAGTTCTCGGCCCGCCGCCTCAGGCTGACCCGCGCGGGCGAGGTAAGCGGCGCGGTTGTACCGCACAATACCCATGTCTGGCGCGTCCTTCACAACCGCCTCAAGGAGGGTGAGCGCCGCGTCCAAATCGCCGGATTCGGCGGCGGCTCGAGCTTCCCAGGCGCCGATGATGGGATGCACGCCCGGAATCTCGGCAAACGCCGAGCGAGCCCTTGCCGCATCTCCAGCGTTGAGAAGAGCTTTCGCTTGCTCAAAGGCTTCTACCGCGTCGTGCTTCGTCCGAAGGTCGGGGTCCGGCGTACTGCACGCGAGCCACCACAACATCACGGGCGCCTCATCACGAAGCCGATCTGCCTTCCCGTTTGCGCACCATCCCGTCGCACCGAATAAAACGCGGGGTCTTGCAAGGTGCACTGCGGGCTGACGTCGATGGCGTCCACCCCGCACCGCTCGAGCTGGGTGCGCACGGCCCGTTTGAGGTCCACCAGGTAGCGGTCATCGGGGCTGCGGGGACTCGGCGCGCGTCCGTAGTCCTCTGCGGCCAAGCCGGCTCCCTCGAGACCGTCCACCACCTCGGAACCGACCTCATAGACATCGCCCCCAATCGCCGGACCAATCGCCGCCGTCAGGTCGGCCGGGGCGACCCCCACCTCCTCGTGAAGACGCCGCACCAGTGCCCCCACGATGTCGACGGCCGTCCCCCGCCAGCCGGAGTGCGCCACCGCAACCACTCCGGGGCCCGACAGCAACACAGGGACGCAGTCGGCCGTACGAACCACCAGCGCGAGGTTCGGCAACCTGGTGAAGGACGCATCGGCCTGTGCCACAGGGACCAAGGGGCCTCCCGGAGAGCTCACCTCGACGACCGTGTTGCCATGGACCTGCTCGAGCCATGCGGCCTGTTCGGGAACCAAGCCCGCGTCGCCAAAGAGCCGCCGATAGTTCTCCATCCGGGCCGCCTCATCGGGATCTGCAAGGTCGAGAGACGCACGCGCCCCCTTCGACACGCCCCCGTGGCGCGTGCTAAACCCGTGCGCGACCCGCCCGAGGGCGGCGAACATGCAGCTCGTCTGCAGCCTCGCCTTAATCACCATCCCTCACGCCGTGGCGAAAAGGTAGCACGGCTTGCCGCCGATGAACCAACTGCGACCTCGGAGGAACCGTGCTCTTGAATCGTCACATCTGGAGTGACTGGCGGCTAATCCTGGCGTTGCCTGTGGCAATCGGCTTGCGGTACGCGGTAGAGGCGGCCTTCGTGAACGAACTTGGCATCCGCGATGATCATCTGGTGCCTTCGTCCACCGAAGAACGACTGTTCCACGACGGAGCCTACCGCGGGTTCGCCGAAGCCCCAGCGTCGGCGTGGACCCATTGGACGCCCTCCCCCCTTTCCGTCGCATTGGCCGGCGGGGGAATGGTGTTCGCCCTGGGCGGGTTCGTCGCCCTTCGAATGTGGCAAGCCGCCGAAGCGGAGTCCGCCGACGGCGACGACCAACCGCGGTCACGCTGACACCACGAAACGCCCCCGAGGTTCAGGGAGACGGGGGCAATCCAGCGTCTCCGGGGGACGAGCCGTAATGCTGAAGGACGAGGTCAACAACGTGATGAGGTACGAGCCCGTGGATGGACTCGCCGCGACGGGCTCGCGACCGGACATCGGTCGACGAGACTTCCGGAAACACGGGTCCCGAAACCCGTTCGGGCTGATGACCGGCTCGTGGCACCACGATCGGCGCGTAGTGTTGGACCACCTCGTCCCATCGCTTCCAACGGTGCACGGTCTCGAGAAGGTCGCTGCCCAACACGAATCGGAACGTCGACTCTGGATGGGCCTGCGCCAACGTTTCGAGCGTGTCGATGGTGTAGCTAGGCTCGGGCAAGCGCCCTTCGATGTCGCTTGCTTCGACGCCCTCCAGGTCTGCGACCGCAGCGCGCACCCAGGCGAGTCGAAGCTCGTAGGGCGCCGAGTTCTTGCCGAACGGATGTGTTCGGCTCACCACGAGCCAAACCGCATCGGCTTGGTTGGTCCAACGCAGCCACGAAGCCACCATCAGGTGCCCCACGTGGGGGGGGTCAAAGCTACCTCCGTAGATGGCGATACGCACGAGGCCTCCGGCTTCGGAGTGATGGGCTCATGAGACGCAAACCCTTGCCGCTTTTATCGCCGGCTCGCCTCGCACCGCTGGTGCGGCACTACGCCTGGGGCGACCCCGAGTTCCTCCCCGACCTGCTGGGAGCCCCCCGCGATGGACGTCCTTGGGCTGAGGCGTGGTACGGCGCCCATGCCACGGGCTCTGCACTTGTCGAGCCCTCCCATAAGACGTTGCGCGACGCGATTCATCGGCATCCCGAGGCCATGTTGGGACCTACGGTTGCCGCACGGTTTGGCCAGTTGCCCTACCTGCTCAAGATCATCACGCCACGGCGCCCCTTGTCGATCCAGGTTCACCCAGGGCCCGATGACGCCAAGCGCGGTTTCACTAGAGAGAATGCTCAAGGTCTCGCGTTGGACGATCCCACCCGTTGCTACCGGGATCCCAACGCAAAGCCAGAGTTGCTCTACGCGATCACCCCGTTTCGGGCACTGTGCGGGTTCCGACCGAAAGAAGCGATTCGCGAGACCCTCGCCGCCTTGCCTGAGTGGACGAGCGTGCTGCAGGTCAACGCCGATGTCGATCTCCGAACGCTGTTGGACCGCCTGGTTCGCTGCCCCGCCGAGGCGGTCGCCCGTACATGGGCCCCGGTGCTCGAACGGTTCCGGGCCGCCCTGAGCCTGGCCACCGACGACGACGACCCACGCCGTTGGGTGTTGCGCGCCCACGAAGCGTACGGTCCAGACTCCGCGCTGTTGCTCCTTCTGCTGCTCGCGCCTCGCCGACTTGCCCCCGGGGAGTGCCTGTTCGTCAGCCCCGGTACCGTGCATGCCTACCTCGATGGTGCGGCGGTGGAGGTCATGGCCAACTCCGACAACGTCGTACGGGCCGGGCTGACCGGCAAGCATGTGGACATGGCGGAGTTCGTGCGGACGGCGCGGCTCGCCCCGGCCCCCAAACTCGCTCCCTGCCGCAGCGTGCCCGACGACCCCTACTCCGAGGCCATCGTCCCCGCGCCCACCGACGCGTTCCGGTTGACGCGGCTCTTGCTCGGTCCAAAGGGCCACACGCGCACGGCGGAAGGGCCCGAAACCTGGCTGGTCCCGCCCAACCAAGGACCGGTCACCCTCGAAACGATCACCGGTCGCACCGTGCTCGCGCCTGGCCAAGCGGGCTTCGTGCCCCACGGCGTGAGCTTCCGCATCATTGCGGAGAACCCTGGCACCCAGGTCCTCGGAGCCTCGGTGCCCCCCGCCGATGATGACTGGTCCGCGACCGGGCGCATCCTGCACAACCTCGCGACCACCGACGCCCTGGTCGATCACGGTGCCCCGGCCTCCGTCGTGGCCTTCGTGTCGGGCAATCCATCGTCGGTGCGCACCTGGGCCGAGCGCATGCGCACCGCACCCCATCGCTTTGGAGCACGGGAAGGCCTCTCGCTCCACGAAGACCGGCCCGTCAACCAAGCACTGGGCGTGCTGCTCGCCTGGCAACGCCTCCGCGACCGGGTGGCCCCTGGCGAGGGATGTCTGGCCGCCTTCGTCTTCGGCGAGGGCACCCGCGCGACCCCGATCACCGAAGCCGAAGGAGGCGACAAACCGGCCATCCGAACCTTCGTACGGGATGCGGCCTCTCCCGATGGATTTGCCACGACCGCCGAGGTCGCCTTGCGCACGTTCCTGCCGGTGGAAGCCTACCTTAGACGATCGGGCTTCAAAGGATTCGTGGTCAAGTGGGGCGACGAAATCCAGATTCCGTCGATCGACCTTTCGGGTACGGACCCTCGGTTGGCAGGGGCCGATGTCGTCCGGTTTGTCTCGATGCAGCCCATGACCGAGCAGACCGCCGCCCACAAAGACTGGATCGGCATGGATGCCGATGGCGCGATCACGGGGTTTCTCGCACGTCGTCCGCTCGCCGAGATGCGTCAGCGCATCGGCCGGGGCGTCATCGAACGCGACGGCGAACTGTGGGGAGGCATCAACTTAGGCTCCATCGCCATGTCCCGAGATCTGCTCGACGCGCTGATCGAGGAACTCGGCGAGGCGATGGCCGACCTCGATGCGGACCGGCGAACCCGTCCCGACCTCGATCCGCAGTTCTTCACCGCGCTGACCCTGGCCACCGAACCCGATGCCACCAAACGTCGAGCGGCCACGGCCGCGATGGAGAACGAGGTTCCTGCCTTTGCCGCGCTTCGCGATCACTGGCCTGACC
>JBCCQY010000262.1:0-7482 GCA_039208735.1 Myxococcota bacterium
ACCTTGCGCTGGAGCTGATCCCGGCCCTGGGGGGGCGGCGACCGGCGGCAGTAGCGAGGGACGAGGGACTCGACTGCGGCGCCGAGGTTCGGGTTCCGGAGGAGGTTCGGGTTCCGGGGTTCGGTTTCGGCCAGGCGTGAACAGAGCGGCCCGTTGGCTGACTTCCTGTTCCTTTTTGGTGGGCTTGGTTTCGTTCACGAACGGGGGAGGCCGGTCTACCTCGAAGAACTGCGTAGAGCCGGGAGGCGGCGGAGGCGCAAGGTCTTCGTGCTCGCCCTCCTTGGCCACGGGGATCATCTCGAGGTCATCGCTCGAACGAGGTTGGACGACCTCGGGCCCTGCGTCATCCTTGGTGGCGTGACGAGGCGTACGCGGCCGGTCGGATGGTCGTGGGCGAGGCGCTTCGGTGGGCCGTGCCCCTTTGGGGCGAGGAGGTCCGTTGCGATCGTTGGATGGCATGGTCACCCTGGGTGGATCGAGAGCGTACCGCGTGGCTTCATCGACGGCGGGGGCGGCCCCGGAAGAGCAGGCGGCGAGCCGCGAACCAGGCAGGACCGAGATACCGGGCCAGCAGAAGGATGGCTAGCGCAGGCACGAGGACGGTGAAGATGTGGCGCACCGGGGCGGGCTCTCGCCAAGCCGACTCCGCCTGATTGCGCCCCCGAGGTCCGTCGAGCCACGGATGCGGGAGTACCCCGATGGTGGTCGAGGTCTGATCAATGCGCAGGCCGAGTTCGAATCGCGTGCGGTGATAAAAGGGATCCGGCGCCTGAACCCAAAGTTCATACCAACGATATCGCTGAGGAACGGCCTCACCCAACACGCGGGGGAGGTCACGCGAGTCGTCCTGAACGACAGATCGTCCGCCTCCGGCCTCGGCGATCCATTGCAAGCTTAGGTGGTCGATGCCGTACTGTTCGAGGGCCGGATCGATGCGGGCGTTTCCGTTTTCGCCGCACAGTTCTTCGACGGTGACGGGTCGCTGGACGCCCGGCGGCTTGTTGCCCCGGCGATACGGCCTTCCCAACCCGATCGTGTAGACCGTGGGTTGGAGAAAGGCGCTGGTTTCACTGCGCACGGTGCGAATGAGGCGCACGGTCGACTCGAGACGAGCCACGTTGTCGCGACAGCGTTCGCCAGGGCCTTCGTTGTTGAAGCCATCGGTGAGCACGACCACGGTGGGTTCGGCGGTGCGCTGTTGGACAAACTCGCTGACCGCAGGCACCCGCATCAGATCGACGAGAGAGTATTGAACGGCATCGTAGAGGTGAGTGTAGCCCCGGGACGGGGTGAGCAAATGCTCGCGGATGAGCCGTTCGTATTCGCTTCGCTGGGTCAGAACCTTGGGCGAACCTCCATCGATGCCTGTAGTCGTCTCGGTGAAGCGCAGCAGCACCACGCCGGTTCCCGAGGTTCCAGGGGGATAGAACGCGTCGATGATGCTGGGGCGTAGCAAGGCATCGTAGACCGCCTGAATGCGAGCGCCCCCGCTGGCAAACATGGACGCTGATCCGTCGATCACCACCACGAATAGCTGGCTTGGCGAAACGGGATCGTGCGGAAACAGCTGGTAGGTCTGTTGAACCGCTTCATCGTGGGTCACGATGAGCTGGTCTTCTCGCACTGCGCGATGCAGTTGCACGCTCCGGCGCGGATCGAGGAGCTGGAACGCAAGCCGGACCGAGCCCGTGCCGCGATCGGCGTAGGGCAAGCAATGGTCGAGATCTGAGATCTCAGCGTTGACGCACTGCTTTCGGTTGGCCAATACATCGATGCGGACCTGGCCGTCGCTTTCGGGAACATCGTCTTCAATGCGATACGCGGTTCCAAGGATCGGAGCCGGAAAGTCTCCTGATTGGCAAGCGAGCAGCATCCAAGCGATCATTTCAGCGTCCGTTTGGGCAGCAGGACGAACTCGAGTTCGGACTGCTCGTCTTCGCCAAGCAGGATGCGGTCTTCCATGCGCAACGTGGTCTCGAGCGGAGCAGGGCGCGCGGGGTCATAGCGAAGGTCGATCACTTCGAGCGGTCGTCGGACGAGCGTACCCATGATGGACAGGCCGCGGACGGTGTAGTGGCCTTCCTTGTCGACGACGACCGAGCAATGCAATTCGGCGAGTCCCTCGCCTTCGGGGAGGTAGAGATCGAGTCCACGGGGGTAGTGCCCGACGAAGCGTTCCGCCGCCGTGTCGTCGACCGAAATGGGGACCCGGAGTCCGAATCGGGTGGGCGTCAGGACGCGGAGCCATCCCTCGTACCAGGTGTCGGGAATGCCCCAGAAGAGCATGCCGCAGATGCCTCCGAAGACGGCCGAGGCGGCAGCGGAGGGCAGATACAGATCGCCCCCGAGAAGGGCGAAGTGGCCTGGGGCGTGCCAGACCGCCGATGCGAAGCCGCCTGCGGCGAGTCCTCCGCCAAGGTGCGTGAAGATCGACAGGCCGCGTTCACCCCAGGTGCGACGCTCGGGTGCCTCGACCCCATCACGGGCCCAGACGTAGCGACGGGCCGCCGCGGTGGCCAAAGAGCGTGCGGCGACGGTGCCGAGGCCAGCCCAGAATCCCGCGAGCAGCCAGCCCAACAGGTGGTAGCGCAGTGTGACCAGTGACGGGTCGTCGAGCAGCGACGAACTTGACAACCACTCGGTGAGCAGGCTCCCGAGCATGTGGCTAAGGGCGAATCCGGGCGCTCCGATCATGGCCGCGACGCTGCCCCAGCCGAGACGCCAGCGTAAGGACCGACCGGCGAGCCCGCCCTGAAGGGCCAGACTGCCGAACGTCACGGCGATCACCAGGGCGGACAAGAAAACGAGGCCGTCGAGTTCGCGCCACCCGATCACGCCGAAGTTCGCGTAGCTCCACGACGTACCCGCCACGATGCCGAGTTGAACGATGCACCACGCCACGAGGGCTGCCGAGCCGAGCTGCAGTCCGATCGCGAGGTGGCGAGCAACCGTGTAGGGAAGCAGGTGCAGGGTCACGGCCCGGGCTTATCGCCCGTGCCGGATCCGGCCAGAGATCGGACGTGGGGGGTAGACGTGGCGGGCTCGGTGCCGTTCCTGGAGCTGACGGAAGAGTTTGGCGGGACGAAGTTCGGGCCCTTCGAGTCGGTCGAGATCCGGCTTGGATCCGACCGCGGCCGCAACGACATCTCGCTCCCCGACAAGCTGGGGGTGGCCCCCCAACACGCGAAACTGTTGCGTCAGGACGACGCGAGCTTCATCTTGGCGCCCGTCGATCGTGACGCCCCCATCTACCTGTACGCTCGCAACGATGGGCCGGCGCGTCTCGTCACAGGACCCACCGCGTTGCGATCCGGCGATGCGTTTTCGCTGGTGAAGCCCGAGGGGGTGCGATTCGTACTCATGCTCGAGCGCGATCCGAAGGCCGTCGCCGATGCCAAAGCGGCCGCGGAGGGAGGGGATCGCGCCAAGCGGACCTTCAATGGCGTCTGGGATGAAATTCGGCGACGGGGCCTGGCTTCGGTCTTTTCCACGGCGTTGGGCAATCGGCTGCAGACGCTGTGGCAGCTCGTTCGATCCGGATCGCTTTTTTCGCCGGTCTACATCGTCACCGGAATGGCGATCGTTTCGGGATGGTTGCTCGCCGGAGGCTCGGGCGTGGCTGCGGTTCGTACGAACTGGCGGGCGAACTACCTGACCGACGAGCTGTCCGAGTGTCAGGCTCGCGTCGAGCGATTGAAGGGCTCGCAGAATCTAGACGGTGACCCCACGGTTCCGTCTCTCGCAGGCACCATCTTGGGCAACGAAGACGCTTGGGCGAAGACGCTGCAGAACGACAGTGCGCTGCTCGCGTCTTACGCCGACCAATTGAAGACCGTGTATGCCCAACAAGACCGGTTCGCGTGGACCTTTGAAGACGACAAGAGTGTCTACGCTAAGCTCAAACAGGACCTCGAGTTGCAAAACCTGCCCCTTGACGTGGTGCGGGTGTTGGCGTTCGCAGCGGCGCATCCGGGGCGTCGTCCCCAGTGGACGATGTTCCCAGACTCAGAAGACACCGAGGTTTGCGGGCGGGGGCCGTTGGACCTGACCTACCGGATGGCCGTGGCGCTCGGCTTGGACGCCAAGCCCGACGCTTTGGTGGTGAGTCAGCTGGCCCAGTCGAGTGAATTGACCGAGAAGCGCCAGGCCCTGGAGCAAACGATCACCTTGGCCGGAACGCAGTTTGAGATCCGGGACGATCTCATCGTGAGTGCACCGGTGGCCAAGGGCATGAGCTGCCTGTACATCGATGGCAACGACGCTCGTACCGAACCAGCCAAGGTCGCCGAGGCCCTGGTCCGACTGATGGGGGCCGGGGCGGCCGGCGTACCGAGTGCCAATGACGACTACTGGATCGCCGCTCGCCTGTACCTGCTGGACGCCCAGGACTTCCGGGCGAAGATCGATGGCCTCGATCGGAACAGCGCTCCCAGCATTCAAATGGGCACCTTGCAGGTGCTTGATTCTCGGTCGTCCTTCGCCACGAAATCGGTGGCACGTCTCATGGCGCGAGCCTCGGTGGTGCCGTGTCTTGCGCGGGCTCGAGGAGGCGAAGCCGAGGTCCCAAAGTGGTTCCTGACTCGCTCGCCAAGCCTTTCGAGCTGCGGCATCCTTCAGATGTACATCGGCGTCAATCGCCTCTAAGCTCCTGGCGGAAGGGGATACGCGAGAGCCGGGAGGAACCTCACGTGTCGGATCGACCTTACGACGTCGTTGTCTTCGGAGCCACGGGCTTCACAGGCCGTCTGGTGGCGGACTACCTTGCGAACCGGCATCCCGTGCCTGGGCTGACGTGGGCCATTGCCGGTCGCAACGGGGCCAAGCTTGAAAAGGTGGCGGCCGAGCTCGGCATCGATGGGATTCCCCAAATCGTGGCGGACAGTGCCGATCGTGAAAGCCTCGATGCCCTCACCCGCCAGACGAAGGTCGTTTGCACCACGGTGGGACCGTACGCCAAGTACGGCGCTCCGCTGGTGGCCTCTTGTGTGGCTCAAGGCACCCACTACGTGGACCTCACCGGCGAACCCCAGTTCATCCGCCGGATGATCGACGAGCACCACGAGGCCGCCGCGGAAAACGGAACGCGGATTGTCCATTGTTGCGGCTTTGACTCGATTCCGAGTGATCTTGGGGTGTTCAACCTGCAGCAGGCGGCGATCGATAGGTTGGGCGCGCCCTTCGATGAAGTCGAGGCCGTGGTTCTTGGGGCGAGCGGTGGGTTTTCCGGCGGAACGGCCGCGAGCATGATCGAGATGATGGAGGAGGCGACCGACAAGTCGGTGCGCCGGGTTCTGGGCGATCCCTACAGTTTGGCCGGGGGCAAGCGGGGCCCGGACCAGGGCGAGCAGCGCGGGGCTCGCTACAGCGAGGCATTGGGGGCCTGGACGGGTCCCTTCATTATGGCGACGGTCAATGAGAAGGTCGTGCGACGTTCCAACGCTATTCTCGACGATCGCTACGGGGCTGGGTTCCGATACGGCGAATCGATGCGAACGGGCGCCGGACTCCAAGGGAGGATCGCGGCAAACGCATTGGCCGGAGGGCTTACGGCCGCGGTGGTGGGCCTGGCGGTGCCGCCCCTTCGTCAGCTGGCCCAGTCCCAGTTGTTGCCCGCTCCGGGTGAGGGCCCCACGCCCAAACAGATCGCCGAGGGCTTCTTCAAGTTTCGGATGTTTGGACGGTACGACGATCGCCCCGAACGCGCCCAGATCACCGTGACGGGCACGCGCGATCCGGGCTACGGCGCGACATCTTGCATGCTGGCCCAGTCCGCGGTGACGCTTGCGAAGGAGCCCAATCTCCCGCTGGGCGGTGTGCTTACGCCTGCATCGGCGATGGGTGCATCGCTCACCGAGCGGCTTCAGGCCACGGACGTGCAGTTCGAGGTCGAATGGAGTTAGCGCTCGCGGCGGCGGGTCACGAGCGCCGCCGTTCCCACTAGGGCCAACATGGGGAGCATGCCACCGCTGGAATCGCAGCTCCCACTCCCGTCCGAGCAGGGGTTTCCACCCTCCTCCTCGGCGACCTCGGACAGGGGGATACATTGATAGCAGAACGTGTCTTCGGTTCCCACATCGGTCGTTGGTTCCGAGTCCGTATCTGCGTCCGTGTCGGTATCGACGTCAGTGTCGGTGTCTGAATCGGTGTCCGAGTCCGTATCGGTATCCGTTTCGACCGCCATTGCGAGTCCACCGACCAGCATCCACCAAACCACCTTGCCTCCGGGTGATCAAACCCTCACCGGATTAACCCCAGCCGATCTAACTGCCACCCGCAGACGACCCCGGGTGGCCCCATGTCAGGGAGCATTCATGTCGAAGCAGCCGACCATCGCCAGCCTGATCCGCATCGCGGCGAAGAGTGAGGCCGAGTTCGTTGAGACCTTGGGTCAGATCTTCGAAGATGACGACGTCGACCGCATTTTCGAGTTTTTTGATCGCCTCAACATTCCGCGAAGCCAAGGCGCGGAAGGCACGGATCTCGAATCGATCGTCCCCGAAATCACGGGTGCGCCGCTGACCCGCCAGCTCACCTTCGACGAAGAGGTGAAAGTGGCGGCCGGGGTGCAGCGCTTCATGGAACGCCATTGGCGCAAAATCAAGTGGCATGCGTCGCATCCGAGCGTCGAAGGCATCGAGAACGTCCTGTTGCTGTTCCGGGCCGCCATCATGGTGACGAACATTCGGTTGACCCGCATCAATCGTCTCCTCAAGACGAAGGACGAGCTGACCCCGCAGGAATGGTCCGGGGCGCGCACGCTCATGAACAAGAGCTACCTGTCGTTCCGCAACTTCCTCGATCTGTTGGCCGGGGACTGGATCGACGAAGTTCAATCGGCGGTGCCTCGCGAGGAGCTGAGCGAGCGACTCGGTCGATTCCACGAACTCGTCGACAGCGAAATCCAGCGGCTCGAGAAGCTCCGTGACGACCTCGAAAGCCGTCGTCGTGAACTGACCGTCCTGCCCGAAGGCTACGACCCCGTGAAGCCGCCCATCTACTTCCATGGCGACCTCCTCGGTGTCGGTCCCTGGAAGCTGTACTGGGAAACCCTGAACGGTCGTGCCCACCACTTCCGCGAAGCGGTCGCGTAAATATTTAGCGGCGTTCGACTCGGCCTCCCTGTCCTCGGCGTCGCTCCGCTCCGCTCGGACTTCGGCCGTTCGCTGCGCCGTCCCATTTAGCGGCGTTCGACTCGGCCTCCCATTTAGCGGCGTTCGACTCGGCCTCCATGTCCTCGGCGTCGCTCCGCTCCGCTCGGACTTCGGCCGTTCGCTGCGCGAACCGTCTCGGCGCGGCAGGGCGGGCTGTGCAGTTAGCGGCGTTCGGCTCGGCCTCCCATTTAGCGGCGTTCGACTCGGCCTCCATGTCCTCGCTTCGCTCTGCTCGCTCGGACTTCGGCCGTTCGCAAACCCAACCCTCTCGGCGCCGCAGGGCTGGCCGTACAGGTAGCGGCGGGCGGCTAGGCCGCATTTACGCGGCACC
>JBCCQY010000263.1:0-7347 GCA_039208735.1 Myxococcota bacterium
CCCAGGTCCAACTCGGCCAAGATGTACTCGTCGAGGGCGTGAATCGCTGCGGGCACGTCGAAGTACCCTCCGGCGTAGGTCAAGGCGCCGTCAGCCGCCTGCACCAGGAGTACGGGGGCTCCGTCGATGGCCAGGTCACGGCGAAGCTCCTCCCGGGTCAAGGTGTGCAGCGTGAACCCACGCTCGGCGAGGGTTGGGGCGGCGTCGGGGGCGCCGATGAGGAGAAGGATTTCGGGCCGATCGCGCCTTGGTCCTCGGGTGTGCAGGTGCTCGAGAAGGCCTCGTGTGCAACTGCATCCGGCCGCGATCACGTGAACGACTCGAGCCTGCGCGGGACCCAGGTGTGTTGTGAGTCCTTGGGCGATGGTCTTTGGGTTGCCCAACGGGGGCAGCGGAGCCAGGTGGTCGACCATCAAACTGCCGATGGCCAAGGTGAGGAGCGCCGCCCAAGCTCCCAGCAGCGCCCGCACCGCGATCTGGCGGTTCACCGAGGCGCCGCGTGAGTCGCCACGAGCGCACTGGTGGCGTGCGCGAAGTGCAATTCGAGGAGCGGTGCGTCGGACCGGCGCTCGCCCAGCAACATCAGATGTAGCCCTCCGGGCTCGAGCCGAGTGGGGGTGGCGGGTGACAAGTCGAGGGTGGGCACCGGTTGCATGTGGGCCGTGGTTGGAGTCACCACCGTTCGATGCAGTTCGATCCGCTCCACGTCGGGGCTTGTGATGTGCGTGAGCCGCAACGGGGCGGTGGTCTCGAGCGTGCCGTACGCGATGCCGGGAGCGTGGGGCGGGCGCATCGGGACGTTCAGCATCGCCTGCACCTGGCCCGGTCGTTCGCGCAGCAGCGTGTCGAGGTCTCGGAGCACCGCGCTGCCTTGTGTGGGCCGAAGCAGGACCCCCGCCACGTTCGCGTTCTCGTCGACCACGAACAGGCTCGTGCTGTGGTCGACCCCCCCATCCACAAACGTGTAGGCAGCCCCGAGTTGGGCGACCGCATGGTCAATGGCGTTGCGGGGGCCTGTCGCCGCGGTGAGTGCAGGATCGAAAAACGTAATGTAGGTCGAAAGGTCGTCCTGGTCGTGATCCGGATCGACCGACAGGAACAGCACTTGAAGGTCGGGTCGTTGGGCCTTGGCGTCGGCGAGGAGGGTCAGCGTGTTGGGGCAGACGTCGGGACAGCGCGCATAGCCGACCAGCACGAGGCTGACGTGGCCCACGAACCATCGTTCCGACAGCGGAGTGCCGTCGCCTTGCGAGAGGGTCCAGCCGCGAAGGGGACGCCGCACCACGGTGGCCTTTGCGGTGGCCAGCCAGGAGGGTTCGGAGTCTGCGCATTGGCAGCCCGGACCCCCGGCGAGCAAAGCGATGGTGAGAGTCGCCCAACGTCCGACCATACGGCCTCCGATGTGGCCCTTCGTCTGCAGACAGGCACCACTTGAGTGCAACCCCTCTTTGCTTCTTTGAAGTGGAATTGAACCGACAAAGGGCGTGGAGGGACCATGACATCGTGGCTAGACGCGCTTCAGCTTCCGCGTGAAATCACGACGTTCGAGCACAGCTACCTCAACCGGATGAACCGGATTGCGCTCGGCTTCTTCTGGTTGAATCTTCCGCTGTTCGTCGCGGTAGCGTTCTTCAACGACACTCAGCCGGGGTTGGCCGTGGTGCTGACGGTATTGACCCTGCTTGGGCCGTCATTTGCGCTGTACACGCTCGACAATCCCCGCACGGTGTCGCTGGTCCATGGCTTCACGGCCATGTGCATGGGCGGGCTCCTCGTGCACTTTGGCCAGGGCCCTGTCCAGATCGAGATGCACTTCTACTTCTTCTCGTTGCTGGCGGTGCTCGCGATGTTCGGCAACCCGATGGTCATCGTGGTGGCCGCGGTCACGGTGATCCTGCACCACACCGTGGTGTGGGCGATCATCCCGCGGAGTGTGTTCAACTACGACGCGAGCCTCTGGGTGGTGGGGATCCACGCCTCCTTCGTGGTGGTGGAGTCGGTCGCGGCATGCTTCATTGCGCGCAGCTTCTTCGACAACGTGATTGGCCTTGAAAAGCTGGTCCAGGCGCGCACCGCCGCCCTCGCCCAGCGCAACGAAGACCTCCGGCTCGTCCTCGATAATGTGCATCAGGGCTTCGTCACCGTGAGCCGAGACGGCTCGCTTGCCACGGAACGCTCCGGGGTGCTCGACGCATGGCTCGAACCCGGTGCCATGACGTTGCAGGCATTGGTCGCCCCGGCCGGCGGCACCTTCGCCGAGGCGCTGCAGATTGCTTGGGAGGTGTTGACGGACGGGTTCATGCCCACCGAGGTCGCCCTCGATCAACTGCCGAAACGGCTCGTCACCGACGACCGCACGCTGGGCTTTACCTACCAGGTGATTGACGAGAACGAGGAGGGCATTCAGAGCTTGCTTGTCATCGTGTCCGACATCACGGCCCAAGAAGCCAATGAACTGGCCGAGGCCCGTCAGCGCGAACTTACCGCCGTCATCGGAGGGTTTCTCGCCGATAAGGTGGGATTTCTCGAGTTCTACGCCGACGCGGATCGACTGGTGGAGTGGATCGTGACCGAGTCCTACGGCGACGACCTCGTGTTGGCCAAACGATGGTTGCACACCCTCAAGGGCAACGCTGCCATCTTCGGGCTCGACCATTTTTCGAAGCAGGTCCATGCGGTCGAGGACGTCGTGATCGAAACCGGAGCATCGCCGAGTCGTAAGGTGCTCGACGGGCTCCGCGCACGCTGGAGTGAGTTGTGTAGCCAGCTCAACGAACTGATGGGGGAGCAGACCGACGGCGTCGAACTCTCTCCCAGCGAGTACCAGCGACTCATCGAGGCGGTGGAAGCCGAAGAGAACCGCGAGCGGCTGCGCGGACTCGTCCATGCGTTGGCACTGGAACCCGTCAACTTGCGCCTGCGACGCATGCAGGAGCAGGCCAGGGGCATTGCTTCGCGGTTGGACAAGTCGCAGGTGGACATCGAGGTGCAGGTCGACGATGTGCGGCTGAACAGCAAACGATTCCAAGGGTTCTGGTCGAGTTTCGGTCATGTGCTACGCAATGCGTTGGACCATGGCATCGAGACCGCGACGGAGCGGTCGTCTTCGGGCAAGGCTGGCCATGGTCGATTGGTGTTGTCAGCGCAGGTCGAAGACGAGACCTTCGTGGTGACCGCCTCGGACGACGGGCGGGGGATCGACTGGGAGCGGGTCCAAGTGCGTGCCAATGAGCTTGGCCTTCCGATCGAATCGCCTGAAGAGCGGGCCCAGGTGTTGTTCCACGATGGCTTTACGACGCGCCGGACCGCCACGCTGGTGTCCGGCCGAGGGGTAGGGCTTGGGGCGGTCCGCCAGGCGGTGGAAGAGCTGGGAGGGGCGATCGAGGTTCGTTCCGAGGCCAACCGCGGCACGGAGTTCCGGTTCACGTTCCCCTTGCAAGAACTCCAAGACGCCGTTTGGGTCGACGCTCCGGACCGAGAACCCGCATTGGTGTGAGTTCGACGGTGTGGGCGATACGCCGGTCCTGTCTGAACGCAACAGGAGGGGCCCATGACTCGGTTCTACTGGAAGAGCAGTTGAACAACGTGTCGTAAAGCACGAGGTCTCGTGCAAGACATCGCATCCGAACTCGGTGTGGAAGTCGAGGAGCGCAACTTCAACAAAGAAGCGCTTACCGAAGCGGAACTCACCGAACTCATCGAGGTGGCAGGCGGAGTCGCAGCCGTGATCTCGCCTCGCAACGCCGCCGTCAAAGAGAAGGGTTGGGCAAACGACCCCCCCGATACCGCCACGTTCGTGGCCGCAGCGGCCGCCGACAACAAGATGATTCGTAGGCCCATCCTCGTCGTGGGCAACAAGGTGGTCGTGGGTAACGACGAGGCGGGGTTCCGCGACGCCTTGGCGGCGTGACCTAAGGGGTGACGCGGGCGTGTGCGCGAAAGAACGCTTCGCTCGCGTCATCCGCGGGGAACATGAGTTCTACCCGCAGCTCCGCCACCGTGACATCCACCGCATTGTCGAAGCGAAGGACGCTCGCGATGGTGCGGACACGTTGTCCATCGATGCGAAAGATGGGGCACGCGACCGCTTCGGACCACGCCTCGGGTGTCGGCCCGATCGAGGTTGCCATGGCCTCGGCCTTGGCAAGGGCGGCGTAGCGCTCGGGGGTGGGGTTGCGGAGCGTCTCCGACCGAAGGTCGCCAAGCGCCAGGTGCGCCACTTCCCGCCAGTTCTCGATCATCTCTCGTAGCGGTCCGGGCCGAAAGAACCGCTCGATCAGGTCTTCGGGGGGCGTTCCGACGAGTCCCGGAAACAACCGGTTGGCCGCCGGATTGGCTCTCAAGCACGTGGCCTTCCCCATCACCCATGCCGGGAAGGGCTCATGGTGGGTCAACAGGTGGCTCACCACCCGGTGAACCGGGGCGAGTGCGTCGTCGTCGAGGGTGCGTTCAGGGTAGCTCGGCGACAGGCCGGCCGCCGCCAGCAGCACGTTGCGGTCACGGAGCGGAACATCGAGGGCGTCGCAGAGGCGGACGATGAGGTCGCGTCCAGGCCGTGAGCGGCCGGTTTCGACGAAGGAGACGTAGCGGGGCGTCGTACCGGCATGCAGCGCGAGATCGAGCTGGGACAGGCCGCGACGACGACGCCACGCCCGAAGCTGAATGCCGAACGGCGACAATTGACTCACGAAGCAAGTTTTTGTGGATGCGGAACCCCGTTGCGCACCCGGTGTTCGAGATCGCGGGAAACGTCGCGTGAGCCCGAGGCGAACTGGCGACGGATCCACCATCCGAAGGGCGCGGCCCACCACACGAGGGTCACCGTTGCATGGCTCGTGACGCGGCAGCGCGTAGGACCGTCGGGATGGATGCGCCAGCGGTTGATCGCACGACGAAACATGGGCGGTAGCCCACTGACCACTTCGTACGTGAACGCCATCGTCGACGGATCGAAATGCGTGAGGCGTTCGTGGATCGTCGCCGCGCCGATGGGCCCGAAGCCCTGGATTTCACAAGTACGTACCGCTCCTTCATCGAGCGGTCGGTCGAGGTGGGAACGCTGGATCGAGGTCGCCCATTGGCCGATGTCGCCAAACTGGGCGCCAAGCACCGCCCAGGCTTCCTTCGCGGGAACATCGAGTGGGATCTCACTGTGCAGGTCCATTTTGTACCTCCTGCACCCTTCGTACGAAGGCCGGACGCTCGGGACCCTTCCCGGATTGGGAAGGCTAAAGCGTGTGGACAGTTTGCCGCCACACCCTCCTTCTCGGAGGCAACTCCAGTGCAAACACTGGAGATTCCTGCTTCGACAGGGCCCGTTAGCTCGTCGTGGCCGTAGCGGTGACGAACCAGAGCAAGGCCCCTCCACAGGCATGTTTCACGACCCCGAGGGCTTCTCGGAGGTCGGAAGCGGGAGTCCCGGGTACTGGCCGAGGTTGCTCGCAGCGTTGGTGTCGCGGTCCGCTTCGAAGCCGCAACGGCAGCAGTGGAAGGTGCGCTGGCCCAGCGGGACCCGGTCGCCGACGTGGCCGCAGGCGCTGCACCGTCGGGTGCTCGGGAAGTGGGGATGGGCTTCGGTCAGCTGGCCTGCATGCCAGCCGACCCGGGTCTTCAGTTTGGTGAGGAACAGCGCGCTGGCACTGTCGGCGAACCCCCGCGCGATGCCGCGGCGTGTCCGGACCAGACCTGCGAGGTTCAGCGTCTCGACGACCAGATGGCGGTGGGTTTGGGCCAACCGGGAGGCGTGACGCCGCACGAAGTCGTGGCGGACGTTCCGAAGCCGGGCGTGGAGGGATTGGAGACGACGACGGGCCTTCTCTCGGTTCTTGGAGCCCTTCGCCTTGCGGGCGTGCGCCCGTGCGCGACGTCGCAGCGTGTCGAGCCCGCGCCGCAGGGGGCGGGGGTGCTGCAGCCGCTCCACCTCGTCGCCCGCGGCGGTGGCGAGCACCGCGAAGGTCTGCAGCCCGAGGTCGAGGCCGACGGGGGGCGCGTCGTCGTCGGACGCGACGCGCGTAGCGGGATGGAGCGGACCCGTCTGGAGGTTGACGGTCAGCGTCCACCGGCCCTGGTCGAACGCCAGCGTCGCGAACCAGAGCCGGGTTTCGGGCTTGGCGAGCAGCCGCCGCAGCCTCCGGGTGTCTTCCCGGAGGCGAACCACGCCGCCCAGCTTCGCCGGCAGCCGGACCGCCCGGGCCGGGAGGTCAGGCTCCGGGTCGGCGCTCTCCCCCTTTCGCCGGAACCGGACCTCCTTCGCCTTGTTCCGGAGCCGGAACGCCAACCGACTTCGCCCCTTCTTCTTGAATCGCGCGTGGCCCGGGCACCGGCCCTTCCGGTGCTCGCGGTACCACTTCCGACGCGCGTCGAGGGCCTCTCCCGCGGCCTTGCTCGCTTCCTCCAGCACCCGCTGGTGCAGCTCGCGCAGCCAGCCGTACGTCTCGGGCTCCTCGGCGAGCACCCGCTTCTTCCACTTGTTGAAGGCGTCGATGCCCCCGAGCTTGCCGTACGGCACGATCACGCTCGGCGTCCCCTCGGGCCGCGCGCGGTTGTGTTGCTTGATCCGGATGTGCTCGCCGAGCACGCGATTGAACGCGAAGCGCGCGGCCCCCGCGTGGCGTGCGAAGCCCGCCGCCTGCTCGGGCGTGGGCATCATCGTGAACTTGAAGCTCGTGAACCGAGGCTCGGGCGGCTCGGGGGTCAACGCCATGCCGTTCGCTCCACGAATGCCGCGGCGAGCGTCACGAACGCGCCGAAGGACGACGCTGTCTTCTCGTAGCGGGTGCCCACCCGCCGGAAGCGCTTCAGACGCCCGAAGAACCGCTCGATGACGTTGCGAAGAGCGTAAGCCTCCCGATCCAGGTCCCGGGCGCAGCGTCGATTTCGCCGGGCCGGAACGACGGGAGTGGCGTCGTGCGCTGCGCACCACGCCAGCACCCCATCGGCGTCGTAGGCACGGTCGCCGACGACCGCCGACGGCGACGGGATCGTCTCGAGGAGGGGGACGGCCTGCGTGACGTCGGCTCGCTGCCCTGGGGTCAGCACGAAGGCCCGCCAACGGCCCCTGGGCGAGACCAGGGCGTGGCTCTTGGTCGTGAAACCACCCCGGGAGCGGCCGAGCGCTTCGAGGTCCGCGTCTGCGCTACGCGCGCCGGCCGCGTCGGGATGGGCGTGCACCACGGTGCTGTCGACGAGCACGACCTCATCGCCCGCCTCGACGCGAGCCAGCCGGATCCCGAGCCGCGCCCATCGGCCCGACCGCTCACATCTCCGGAACCGGCGGAACACGCTGTTCCAGGCGCCGAATGCGCTCGGGAGGTCCCGCCACGGCGCGCCGGTCCGAAGGATCCAGAG
>JBCCQY010000264.1:0-7184 GCA_039208735.1 Myxococcota bacterium
AACGCGCTCGCGCAGCTCCATCGGGTATGCTCGGGCCAACCATGCCTCCTCTGCAGGAAGCCCTGATCACTCAGCAGGCCGGTGGACGCAACTGATCAACTCGGCCGGGGCACGCTGTAGCTCCGGTGAACGGACCAGCTGTTCTTGTCGGTTATCGCTGCACTGCTGAACCGCGTTGCTCGCTTCCTCGACCGGCTCGGAGCCACCGATTGCCGCCTCGTGCTCATGGCTCCTCCAGCATGAAGGACCGCGCGCCCTCGACCACCGCCCGAACTCTCGGAAGCGTGGCGCCGACCGGTGTCGTCAGGGCCCACAGGGGTACGTTCATCCCAATGACCTCGACCAGGACGGGCTCGAGCTGGTCGCCGATCAAGTCGTCGGAGAGTAACCCCACCCCCAATCTCGCCTCGACCGCCTGTCGCACAGCGTCCATGTCGGTTGTCGTGAGCCAAGGGTCGATCTGCAACGCTCCACCGCCCCAGGTGGGCCAGGTCGACGCAGGCGTGGGCACCGAGGTCGCATGGAGCAGGCGATGTCGGGCGAGGTCGTCCAGGCTCTGCGGTCGCCCCGCGTCGAGAAGATACTCGCGATGCGCGAACGCTCCCAGCCGAAGCCGACCAAGCGAGGTGACCTTCCAATCGCCGACCGGGTAGGCGCCGAACAGAATGGCGAGATCCGCCCCCGCGATGAGCGCCGACACGGGGTCGGCGGTGAACCAGAGGTCGAAGCGCAGCTCCGGATAGCGCGTTGCGTAGTGCTGGATGGCGAGCGCGATCTCGGGTCCGGCGGACCCTATCGGCAAGGCGATACGAACCCGACCCGACGGCTGGGTGCCCTTCGCCCGGATCCAAGCCTCGAGATCCCGCGCCTCGCGGAGAAGCCGACGCCCCCCATCGACGCAGACCGCGCCGGCCTCGGTGAGTTCGACGCGAGACTCCCCTGCACTGGTCAGGGCGACCCCGAGTTGCTTCTCCAATGCTCGGATGCGGCGACGGAGGGTGGCCCGCGACATGCCCAGCCGGGCCGCAGCTCCCTTGAGGCTCCCCGCCTCGGCCAGCGTGATGAGACCCTGGATGTCCGCGAGATCCATGGGTCCCTCCGCCTGCGTTTGGGTGGTCACGAACGAGTCACCTGTGACCCTAACATGGCCACTTCCGATCCAGCGAGTCGGCCCTAACTCAGGAGCGTACCCAGGAGGTGCAGGTGAGCACTGGAATCGTGGACGCCTTTCCCTACGTTCAGTCCTACTGGATGATGAACCAGCCGACCGATGCCAGCCCGGCGCTGACCGGCGTCCACGACACCGACGTGGTCGTAGTTGGCGGCGGATTTGCGGGCTTGTCGACGGCCCTCGGTCTGGTCGATCGCCAGCCCGATCTACGCGTGACCATCGTGGAAGCTCGGCACGTCGGCTACGGCGCGAGCGGACGAAACGGTGGACACATCCTAAATCTCCCGCCCGCGGGGTGGTTGCTGGAGGACCTGTCCAAGCCTGAGAACCTCGAGAACGTGCACCTGGCCCTCGAGATGGCGGGGGCGCAGGTTCGCACTCTTCGGGACCGCCTTGCGAGCGAGGGCCTGGACGCCGAATTCACCACCTCGGCGGTCGCGGTGGTCGCACGCAATCCCTTCCAGGTTGCGGGAATCCGCTGGTTCGGGGAGCTGCTGGCGTCCGTGGGTATCGACGCTCCGTTCTACGAACGAGACGCGGCCCAAGCCCACGTCGGCTTCCCCGCAAAAGCGGTGCTCGCGATTCCCACGACCAACATCCAGCCCTACAAGCTTGCGCGAGCGCTGCGGACTCTCGTGCTGAGCCGTGGCGTGACGTTCTTCGAGGACACCCCTGTCACCCGCATCGAGAGCACCGGGAACGGGGTGACGGTCACGACGTCCCAGGGGGGGGTGCAGGCGCGCCGCGCCGTGCTGACCACCAACGCCTACATCCGCCAGAACAACGTGTCGTTGGACGTGCCGCTCCCGAAAACGAAGATCCTCCACACCTACCTGATGGCGACCGAGCCGCTCTCCGACGACGAGCTGCAGCGCATCTCCCCGAGTGGGGAGGGCTTCGGGGACGCGGCCCTGAGTTTCTTCTACGGTCGGGTGCACGACCGACGCCTGCTGTTCGGCGGCTTGGACCGGTCCTCCGACAACACCCTCGAGGACGATCGACGCGAAGCCTCGTTTCGCAAACTCCACCGAGAGATGTTGTCCCGATTCCCGTTCCTCGCAGACCGTCGCCTCGATGCGGTATGGGGAGGAGCGGTGCAGGAGACCCACGACACCGCGCCCATCATTCGTCGCGTCAAAAGCCAGCCGAACCTCATCTTGAACATGGGGTTCGGGGGGAACAGCGGCGTGAACGGAACCCTGTTCTCGGGACGTCTCGTGCCCTCGCTGGTCTTGGACGATCACGACGACCCTGACGCCCGGCGGGTGTTGTCGCTGCTCGAGAACGGGCGCATTCCGTGGATGGGCGTCGCGCGCGCGGGCGCGGGCGTGCTGGGCGCTCTGTTCAGGTAGGTCGGCTCTCACCCTGCTCGTCGCATTTTCGGGCAGCGGTCGCATCGTCGAGCTGACCCAAACTACTCGCCGATCATGAACCTCTCATGGCTCCAAAGCAGACCACAATCCCGTGCATTGGCATGCTCGCGCTTAGCCGAGGAGGAGGCGCCTCCGGAATAGCCGCACCACGATGGAGCGTCTGGCAACCGCAGCCGTACTCGCGAGCGCCTCGTCGAGCCTGCCAGGTGGCTGATCAAGGGTGGATGCAAGCTGCACCAACGCTCGATCGTCATCTCTCGGAATGACGTTCGGAAGCCCTTCGATCAGCGCCCGCCCCTCGCCCCAATGTCCACGTGCAAGGCACACCCATGCCCGCCATGCGTAGATCCCTGCTGCGCAGGCGTCGTGGTCTTCACCGCGCAGCTGGGCGTCACGAAGGTGCTCGTTAGCCGCCTCGAGGTCGCCTTTCACGGCGCAAAGTACGCCTCGTGCATAGCGGCCGTCCACCTGGAATTCTCGACTGCCGATGGCATCCGCGAGGCTCAGGGCCTTGTCGAGATGCATGGTGGCGTCATCGAATTGCCCCAACTCGACAAGAGGCAGCGTCATCTGCAGGCGCGTGGCCAACACAACATGGTTTCGACCAACGGTCTTTGCTGCGCGCAGAGCCCGTTCGAGCCTTGGCAGGCCCTCCTGGTGCCGGCCGGCGGCGCACTGCATGCCCGCCAAGACTTCGTCGACCCCCGAGACCGACTCCACCGCGTCGAGGTCTACAAAGCCACGTCGGGCCTTCACGGCGGTCTCGATGGCGGATTCGACCTCGCCGAGGGTCCAGAGCACATAGGACAGGTTGGCCTGGGCATAGGCCGCGAAGTACAGCCATCCGCCTCTTCGCGAGCGGCTCACCGCCTCGACCAGGCTGGACCTCGCTCGTTCGAAATCCACCCCCCGGAGCCACAAGCTGCCTTCGAGGGCCAAGAAACGACCGATGACGCCATCGTGATCCGTTCGAAAGGCCGCGGCTCGGGCGTCAGCAAGTGGCTCGTCGTAGGCCACCAGAGCGTCGGCTCGGTGCTGGGCGACCAAACACCCCAGGTAGCTGCGCCAGTCGTCTTCGAGCGCGGTTCGACGGGCCCACGCGCGGGCAAGGATGGAGGCGAGTTGGTCGGCGGGTCCCGAATGGCGAAGCACCCGCTGGATCGCGAACGCAAGGAGAGCCATCGCACGGGCGTCATCGTTCAACGCAGCGTGCTCGAACGCAACCAGAAAATCTTGGAGGTGCGACTGCAACTGCGGACGTGCCTCGGCCTTTCGCACGGCTCCGGACTCGTCGAGGAGCGACGAAATTCGGTGGATCATGGCGTTGAGGTGGCGTTGTCGGGCGACGGGGTCTTCAGACTTGCCGCGCAAGTAGTCCCGCACGGGGTCCAGCAGCCGGTAACGGCGATCCGTGCGCTCTACCCAGGCGGTGTCAATGAGGTCCCCGAGCAAGTCCAGCCGCTGGCGACCGGGGACATCGATCACCGCCTCGGCAGACGTTAAATCGAACGATCCCGGAAAGATCGCGAGCTGGCAAGCGGCGGTGCGTTGTCCGTCATCCAACAGTGTCCAAGACCAACTCAAGGCGTCGACCAGGGTTCGGTGCCGCGCATCATGAGGAGGGTGGCGCGACTTGAGCCAGCCCACGTCCCGGTCGAGTCGTTCGAGGAGATCCGCAGGAGACAGGGTCCGACAGTGAGCCACAGCCAGTTCGATCGCAAGCGGCACCCCCGACAATCGACGGGCAAGCGCCCTCGCAGGAGCCTCACCGACCTCGACGCCGAGTAGGGAGGCATGATGCCGCACGAGCTGAGCGCCCGATTCCTCATCGAGTGGAGAGACCTCGGTCAGGCATTCCTCGTCGATGCCAAGCACGGTACGACTGGTCAGAATCAGCTTGAGGTGCATCGCCTTTTGAAGGAGGCCACAGACGAGCTTCCGCACGACGACCACGAGGTGCTCAGCAGTGTCGAGCACCAAGGTGCCTCGAGCCTCAGGATCCCACGCATCGACCAGCCGATCGATTGAAGACACGTCAAGTCGCAGCCCACGAGCCCGCGCGATGGCTGCGACGAGGGAGGCCTCGTCGTGCACCGATTGCAAGGCAACCTCCGTGACCGGAGCCGGCAGGTCATCCACCACCGAACGAGCGAGGGCCGACTTTCCAATCCCCCCGGGTCCGAAGAGGGTAATACAGCGCTCCTGCGACGTGGCAAGCCAGGCGCGCTCTCGATCGCGACCGATCAAGATCCAGGTCGCTGGCTCGGGCGGGGCACCGGTGGGCTCCAGCGGCTCAAATCGGTACCCGTGGCCGTGCCGAGTCAGCAGATGGCGTGGTCGCGCGGGGATCCGCTCAAGTTTTGCCCGTAATCGTCGCATCGTCGTATCGACGACCCGCGACAGACTGTGCACGGGATGGCGCCAGACCTCGATCAGCAGCTCATCGCGCGAAACGTCGACCCATGGCCGTTGCACGAGGTAAGCGAACAGCCGAGCTTCCGTTTCGGTTAGTGCGCCTTCGCCTTCCGGTCCTTCGTAGCTTCGCGATCGAAGATCGATCCGGCACGTCTCGAGTTCCACGAACGGCATTGGTTCCCCCACCCAGCCGATTCAGCTCTGCCGTCCCGAACCCGCGCTCGAAGAAGAGGATTCCGGGTCGTCACAACTGTCACAACGGCGTTGTTGCACAAAGGCGAGTAGCGGGTATTCCCCCTGGCCAGAATTGCTGCCGAAGTAGTGGAACGCATCGTTGGCATGGGACGTTGAGAGCGAGAGAAGCAGAACGAGCACGAACACCTCCTCCTGTCTCTACGCAAACGGTTCCCGCGACCGACATGCGTACCTCTACACGGGCACAGCGATTCGATGCCACAATAGTGGCGCATCTCCAAGTGAAGGGGCCTGGGTACGAGATTCGCGACTCAGGCAACCCGTTCGGAGGCACGGCCTTCCTCGATGTGAGCCTTGAGTTCCGCCGCGAGCTTTCGAATGTCCGCTGCCATGCGACGTCGTAGCATGAAGGACATGGGAGCCACGCCCAGTGGCTCCATTCCCGCGAGGGAAGAAAGGCAAGTCGCGGTAGGACCATAATGTGATCAGATTCTGATCTCCTTGGAGGAAGCTCCCAACTCACACCATGCAAGACTAGGTGGGTTCGTCACTCACGAGGCGAGCATGCGTGGACGATATCTCGATGTGATTCGGTCGCCCGACGGCGTGTCGCGGTTCCCCTGGCGCTCTAATCTCGTGGTTGACCGGTGCTATCCCCTGCTTGCGCGCCTCATGCGCTCCGAGACCCCCCTCGCCGGCGTGGCTTACCTTGCGGTCGGTCGTGGGGGGACCGGCAGCGGCCCGAGCCGCAGCGATGTGGGGCTTCAGGACGAGATTTACCGTCAGCGAATCGCCCCCGGCGACCTCCGGTTCCTCGATGCGTCGGGGGCACCGACTCCGCAACCCACCTCCACCCTGTCGATTCGTGCCGTCATCGGTGGAGCCGAACTCGGAGCCATGCCCGGCGTTCCGCAAACCCTCAACGAATTCGGTCTGTTTGGCGGTGAAGCGACCGAGGACGCGGGCAGTGGCACGCTGATCAACCGGGTCGTGCACGACCCTCACGTGCTCTCGGTCGATGCGGTCCTGGAACGGCGCATCGAACTCGACTTCGGAGAGACCGCAGCGGAGCGGAGTCGGGTGGCGCTGACGGAATCGATGTGGGTGGAATCTGGAACGGTAGGCTCGTTTGGGGAATTCCTGCCGTTGCGCGCGATCGACGGAATTGGCCCAAACAACCGACGGGCGTTCCTAAGGGCAGGGTTGGGCACGGTCGACGCCCTCGCCCGCCAGGATCCTCTGCGACCGCTACCGGAGTTTGATCCTAATGAGTTCCGTGAACTGGTCACCAAGGCGCGGCTCGTCCGGCGACTTCGGGTTCCCCGTTCGTCGGAAGCCCTGTCCGGGCGACGCGTCTTGGAGGTTGGAGCCACCGAGCCGACCGAGCTCGTGAGCTGGTCGTCTGGCCAACTCGATCTCACCTCGGCTCGCACGCTGCAGCACGCCCTAAGCGTCCTCGAAGTGGCCCTGGATCGCGACGCCTTCGAAGCGCTGACGATCGGCGACCTCGTCGCCATTCCCCCCATGTGGACGGCGCCGGGAGAACGCGGACCGTTTGGTGCAGACCTGGCCGTAGACGCGGTTCAGGGCGTGGGTAAAGTGCTTCGCGAACGACTCATTGCAGCGGGGCGGGCCACGCAGCGGCTAAAAACGCACTGGCAGCACTTTTGTAAGCACATATGCTATGGCATAGATAAGCCTAGCATATAGCAAAGAACTAAGGGTGGAGTGGGGGGGACGAGAGAGAGGTATGTAGATGTGCTTGGGGTCGGGGAAATGGGGGCCTGAACTGCATACAAAAACCTGGACGGAGAGGAGAAAACTCGTTTCCAGCCAGAAAGGCCTATCAATTTCTGAATTTCTATAAGACATGAAGCACCGAGCAGTAAGAACGGGGCGGCCCGGGCTCAGGGAAAAACTCTGCACTATGCCATAGCGCTGGCAGTCATTAATCCTCGGGAGCGGAGCTCGGAGGGGCGGAAAAAACTCGTTTTGATATTTTCACAAAACGCAAGCGAATGAGCTATTGG
>JBCCQY010000265.1:0-6721 GCA_039208735.1 Myxococcota bacterium
CCGAGCGTCGGCATGCCGGGGTGGGTCGTGGGGTAGGCCCGGTCTTTCGAAGGTGCCTTGACCGGGCAATGTCCACTGGACACCACGGCCAACGTGGCCTCGCTTAGCGCCTGCCACAGCGCGTCGCGGTGCCGTCGCCCGCGGATTGGAGGGGAGGTCACGGCTCGGGTGCCGAGTCGCTCGTAGGGAGCGTCGTCGAAGGTCAGGTACGGGAGGCGTACCGCCGCGGTGACGGCCGCAATCGAGGCTTGCGTGAGCAGGGCGATCTCTTCGGCGCAGCTCACGTGCTGTAGGTGGGTGCGCCCGCCGTGCAGTTTGGCAAGCTGCAGGGCGCGCCGGGTGGCCGCAACGGCGGAATCCACGTCCTCGATCTTGGGGTGCTCGGCCGGATCGTTGACCTCCGGGTAGAGCGCTCGCCGGTTGGCGATGCGTTCGGGAAGGACGTGATCCACCACAAGCAACTTGTCAGACTGCTTGAACAAGGCCTCGGCGCCCTCGGACTCGAGGACCTCTCCCGGCACCAGCACGGCTCGAGCCCGCTCCGCGGCGAGGAGTTCGTCGAGGTTGTCGAGGGTCGCGCGGATGAACAGCCCGTAGTGGGCGCTCGCCGTACCCACCGCCTGGGTGAGTTCGCTCTTCAGTTCGGTGCGCGTTTGTGCGGTTCGGGAGCCCAGCACCGTCGTGACACCGCTCAGCACCGCCCGCGCCGAAAGCGTTGCCAGATCCTCGCAGGCATCGAGTCGAACGTCGGTGTCGACGAGACCTGGCAACAACGCCAGCCCCGTGCCATCGAGTTCAACGTCAGCCGTTCCGGTCACCCGCGGCGCGATCTCGGAGATGATGCCGTCTTCCACCGCGAGGTCGCCGATGACCACGCGGTCGGGCAACGCCAGCCGCGCTTGCCGGACGATGAGTGTCCCCGCCATGGCGCTACCGTAAGCGCTTGTCTTCATGGCGGACAGGGATCGTCCGCCGAATGGGGACCAGAAGGGCTATGCGGACCCGATGGGCACTCCACCTCGGGATCTCGGTCCGCTCTTTGCGTCGATGGCGCCGCCGCCCCCCGCCCCGAAGCCTCGCCCAAAGCCCCTCCATCCCGATGGCGATCCGGTCTTGGCCGAGCTGCGTCGCACCTTTGGGCACGCCGGATTCCGGCTTGGCCAGGAACGGGCCGTGCGCGCGAGTCTCGAAGGGCGAGACGTGACGGTGCTGCTCCCTACCGGCGGCGGCAAATCGCGTTGCTACCAAGTACCTGCCCTGATCCTCGCCAAAGCTCGCCGAGGGCCCACCCTCGTGGTCTCGCCCCTCGTGGCCCTGATGGAAGATCAAGTTCAGGCCCTCGGTCGCATTGGCATTAAGGCCGTCGCCCTGCATCGTGGACTTCCGACCGAACAGAAGCGCCGAGCGATCGCCACGCTCGGCGAGCAAGCGTTGATTTATGCCAGCCCAGAACGGCTCGCCCAGGCACGGTTTCGCAAGAAGCTGGCCGAGGTGGGGGTATGCCGAGTGGCGGTCGACGAGGCGCATTGCATCAGCGAATGGGGCCATGACTTTCGGCCCGAATACCAACAACTCGGGGTGCTCAAGGCGGAGTTGGGCGTACCCGTCATGGCGCTTACGGCCACGGCGACTCCTCGGGTCATGCAGGAGATCCGTTCGAGCCTCGGTCTCGAAGACCCGGTCGCCGTCCTGGGAACCTTCGAACGAGACAACCTCACGTTTTCGGTCGAGCACTTCAAAGGCGACAAACGGCGCCTTGAACGACTGGTTGCATTGCTTCGGGCCCGCTCACTCGGGCGCGACCCCAAGCAAGGCAAGGTGATCGTGTATGCGGCCACCCGCAAACGGGTTCAGGCGGTTGCCAAGGGGCTGCGTGAGGCGGGAATGAAGGCCGGGTACTACCACGGTGGTCGCACCGATGGGGCCCGTAGCGCCGCGCAAGAGCGCTTTGCCGTGGGCAAACATGCCGTACTTGTGGCCACCACGGCTTTTGGCATGGGCGTTGACTTGCCCGATGTTCGCCTGGTCGCACACATTCAGGCTCCCGGCTCGCTCGAGGCCTACTACCAACAGGCGGGCCGCGCGGGTCGCGATGGTGCACCGGCCGACTGTGTGCTGCTGTACGGGCCTGGCGATGCCCTCACGCAGGCCCGCATCCGAGGTCCCAACCCGTCACCGGGGGCGGAGCAAGGGTTCAAGGCTCTGCAGGACTACGTCTACGGTACCGACTGCCGGCAGGTGCAGATCGTGAGGTGGTTTGGGTCTGAAACCGAGCCTTGCGGGCGTTGTGATGCATGTCTGAACTCAGCCGACGTGGCGGCCATGGTCACCGAAGCGCGCGACCAGATTACGGCGTCGCGCGAAGCCCACGCTGAAAAGCGCAGGGCCGATGCGCGGGTCACCCTGACCGACGCTGACCACGACACGATTGTTTCGTTTGTCCGGCACCTCAAGCGGCCGCTCGGTCGCACCGTCATCGCGGCAGGGCTTCGCGGTTCCAAAGCCAAGCGCATCAAGAAGGCCAAGGTCGAGGGCAACCCGCAGTTTGGCGCTTTGAAGGAGAAGCCTGAAACCGCCATTGTGCGCGCCATCGAAGCGATGCTTGACGATGGGAGGCTCACTCGCCGCGGCAAGAAGTACCCGACGGTGTGGATTCCCGGCAAGCGAGTGCGAGAGGTGCGTCCAGCGAGCGGGCGTACCCCAACAGAGGCCCCTAAGGGCCTTTCCGGCGCGCTTAGGGCGTTCCGCAAGCGCGAGGCCCGCCGTCGTCGCTGGAAGGCCTATCAGGTGTTTCCTGACGTCTTGCTCGATGCCATCGTAAGGAATCGTCCGGCCACCCCCGCCGACTTGCTTGCGTTGCCGGGCATGGGGGCGGCGCGAATGTCGAAGTTCGGCTCTCAGATCCTCGAGATCATCCGAGAGCACGCCTAGGGTTCGTCAGGTCCCCGCGGCCTTCTCGATGGCACCGATGACCATGGACGGTGTGATCACTTCGCCAAGCAACACGGGCTCGCCACCCTGGTCGCGGGGAAGAACGGCGTACACCGGCAACGCCGCACGGTTGTACTTGCGCAGCCATTCCGTGATGATGGGGTCGCCGGTCGTCCAGTCCGCCTTGATCGGGATGACGCCATGCTCGGCCATGGCCTCGCGCACCGACTGCTGCGAAAGAACGGTCTGTTCGTTGACGATGCAGGTCTGGCACCAGTCGGCGGTAAAGTCGATGAACACCACGCGACCAGCGGCGGCGGCGACGCGCTCTTCGCTGAACGGTTGCCAGGGAATCTCCTCTTCGAACGACAGGTCGGTCACCAGCGTGCCGTCGTCGCAGTCGTCCTGGAATGGGGTGAGGTCGACCCAGTACCAGGCGTTCCCTGCGATGAGGGCGAAGGCCATCGCGGCCGAGAGCAGCTGGTCGCGTGGGCTGGCGGCAAGCCCCCCCCAGCGGCCGAAGATCCAGGATGCAAAGCCCACCATCGTGAGGAACACGGCAAAGAACGCGGCTTGCTCTCCGCCGATCTGGGCGGTGAGGACCGTGAACAACCAAGCGGCGGTCCACAGCAGCGAGAAGCCCATGAACTGCTTGAACGTCTCCATCCAGGCGCCAGGGCGTGGCAGAAGCGCGAAGAGCCGCGGGACGTAGCCGATGATGAGGAACGGTGCGGCCAGGCCGATGCCGATCGACGTGAAGATGGCGGCGATTTCAATGGGTGAGGCTTGCAGGGCATACGCGACGGCCGAACCGAGGAACGGCGCGCTGCAGGGCGTGGCGAGGAGCACGGCGAATACGCCGTAGGCGAAGTAGCCGGCGGGGCCTTCCTTACTGGCTGCATCGCTCGCAGCCCCCGTCCCCAACGCGGGGATCTCGAAGACGCCAAACAGGGAGAGTGCAAACGCAAACACCACCGTGGTGAGCGTGGCGACGTACGGCGGGTAGGTGAACAGGAAGCCCCAGTTGACGGTTTGCCCGAACGAAACCTGCAGCACGATGACGGCGGCCGCCATGGCCCAAAATGACAACAGGATGCCACCCGTGTAGGCCCAGGCGGCGACGCGACGCTCGCGGTTGGTGATGTCGACCTGCTCGACGAGCCCGTACAGCTTCAGTGTCAACACGGGCAGCACGCACGGCATGAAGTTGAGGATGAGCCCGCCAATGATGCCGAACAGGATGTTCGTCACCAGGGTGACCATCGACAACGAGTTTGCCGGTGGGGGGGGCGTCATCGTGCCGGCTTCGACGACTTCAGCAGGCCCCTCTTCGGGAGGAGCCGGGCCATCGGCGGCCACGGGCTTGTCGCTGACCAACGACAGGAGTGGGTGACGGGTAGCTTTGGCCTCGCTACCGGCCGCCGCGAAAGGCAGCGGCATGGTGACTTCGGTGCGTACCCATTCGCCATCGACTTCGGCCTGGACGAGACCGCCAACCACCGCGTGGGTGGGCAAGGGCTCGGGGCCGTAGCCCGTGCCGTCGATCGAGACGAGCCACCGGCCATCTTCGAGGACTTCGAAGCGAACCCCATCCGGGTCCACGCCCCAGGAAAAGTCGGTGGCGACGATCGGGGTGAAGCTCGGCCAAAGCGACTCGGGCGGCTGGGACAGGGTGTGCCCGTCGGTGGCGGAGATCGCGAAGACCGCACGGAACGAACCGTCCGCGGGAACCTGCTCGACCGAGAGCGCCGACTCGAAATCGATCGTGGACGGCGAGGTGGCAGGGTGCTGCGCTTCGTAGTGGTCGAACAGACCGGCGTAGGGAGAGGGGCTCGTATCGGTCCCTTCCGCCACGATCGACACGGGCAGGGTCAACGACGCGCGGCCGGGGATGCAGCTTGTTTTGCACACGAGCCAGTCCGCTTCGGCCGCGATCTGGATCTCACCGGGAGATGCATCGTCAGGAACCTTCAGTTCTGACGTGAGCAACACCTGCTTGTCGTAGCCAAACGAAATCAGCCCTTCGGCCGAGAAACGCTGGGGCACGGGGTAGGTGTGCGGCGTCACCGAAAGACCTGGCGGCACGGTGTAGGCGATCTCGGTTGGTTTGCCGACGTCGCCCGGCGACTTCCAATAGGTGTGCCACCCTTCGTCCTGCGTGAGATGAATCCCGATACGGGCTGTTTCGCCTGGGGCAAGGGCCGTTCGGTCCAGCAGCAAGCGTGCGAGCACGGGGTGAGGCGAGCCGTCGGGCTGGGTAAGCCGATAGGCCGCGGTCTCGGGAAGCGCCTGGAAATCCACACTTGGAGCAGGCGGAGGTGGTGCCGAAGCTTCTTCGGCCGCCCAAGCGTCGACCCATGCCGACACGATCAACAAACACCACACCATCACGGCGGACCCTCCTCGTGGGGGTATAAGGTGCCTCATCTACCCAGCCGCCTTGTAAAGATCCCATCGAGAGAAGGAGGACGCCCTGTTCATCCTTGCGTTCGTTGCGTGTCGCCCCCCGCTCCTCGAGACGACGGACAGTGGGCTGCGGCGCCTCGAAGGGTCCGTCACGACCCGCAACAATGGGTTCCGAACCGTCGACATCGAGGTTGGCGAGGGCGAAACCTCAATGTTGGTGACGGCGCAAGTTCGGCGATCGGGCGATCTCGTGCACATTCGCGAGCTCGAAGACCCTGACGGCAACCTTGTCTACAATGCCGAAGAGTGGTTTTCGCCTGCCGATGAACAAAAGACGAACGCGGCGTTTCTGGCCGCGGTCTCCAATCTCAACTGGCCGGTGGCGGCGGACGATCCCCCCCTGCGGGAGGGCCGTTGGCGGGCCCTGATCGGGATGACCGATTCAGAAGGCAGCTTCATCAAGGGGGATGTCGACGTCGACATTCTCTTCAAGAGCGATGCCGACGCGACCGCCGGCACAGTCCGGGTTGCGCTGGTCCATTCCGTCGACGAAGATCCGGGCCTAAAGGTTGCAATCGACCAAGCGAAGGGGCTGTGGACGGACCTGTACGCGTCCATCGGCCTCACCCTCGAAATCGAGGATTGGCAAACCACCGATGAGGGGTTGGCCCCACCGACGGCCGGCGACCCCCGCTACGCCGAGATTGCCGAGGCTACAGGACTGCGAACGATCGTCGTGGCACTGACCGATGAGATCGACACGAGCCAGCTCAACATCGACTCATTGGTAGGGCAGATCGTCGGCATCTCCGGGGGAATTCCCGGCGCGTTGACCCCATCCCCACGTTCCGCGGTGCAAGTGAGCACATTGGCTGCGGTAGGGACCGATGGCATCATCAGTGAAGCGGAAATTCGATTGCTTGCCGAGACGCTCGCTCATGAAACCGCCCACTACTTGGGTCTCTTCCATCCTGTCGAAGCCCTGGTGGGCGGGATGCCTTGGTCCGTGTTCGATGCGCTGACCGACACTCCGCGTTGCGGTGGTCAGACTCGCTGCATCAACTTGCTTGGGAACAACCTGATGTTCCCTTTTCCGGTGTGTGACTTTGATGGGACGTGTGAGCCGCAGGAGCAATTCTCGGGCGAACAAATCGAGGTCCTCCAGCGCTACACCGGCGTGGACTGACCGAGCGTGAGCGATCCTTACCTGCGCGCAGATCGTCGGGCGCGGCGCAACCGGGTTCGACACGGAGGGTTGACCGGCCAATTCAGGGCTTGGGGGGTGCCGCTTCTCACGGCCGCGTTGCTTACGCCGCTCATCCAACGGGTGTTCCTACCCTTCCTCGAAGGTCCCTCCGCGACGTGGGCTGAAGGCACCGAACGG
>JBCCQY010000266.1:0-6659 GCA_039208735.1 Myxococcota bacterium
CGCGACGCCCTACGCGCCTCCGTCGCCACCGCCGAGGGCGAGCTCGCCGCCAAGGAGACCGAGCACCTCGACCTCGAGCTCGTCACCCAGGCCATCCAAGGCTTCGACGACGCCTTCGAGCACCTCACCAGCGCCGAGAAGCGGGAGTTTCTCCAGCTCCTCGTCCACAAGGCCACCGTCTACCCCGACCGCGTCGACGTCGAGCTATACGATGGCCGCTATGCCAGCCGCTACCTCGCCCAGGTCACCCGCAACGGCGTCGTCGTCGGTCCCCGCGACCCGGAAGGCGGAGGGAACGTTGACGGCAACCCCACTGTCAAGGGGTTCTCGCCCGGTGAAGAGTGGCTCCCGCTGCTGGACTCGAACCGTGAGTAGGAGGAATGCCAAGTGGTGTGGACCACTGGTGCCCGGACATCACAACGCGATGTACACACAAGTACACACGAAGTGCACTCGGCTGAGGATCCTGCCGCACAGTGGTCGTTGATGGTGAATACTTCGTCGGAGCAGCTCCTTCGTAATCAGCAGGTCGTCGGTTCAAGTCCGATTCTCGCCTCTGCTTCAAACTCCATAATCGCGATACCGGCTCACGCGGCGAAAGTACAACCGGTTGTACATCGCCGATACGCCTCTCCGATGGAGGGCCGGTGGCGACCTGGCGACTCATTCCGCGAGAGCGCGAGAAGGGAATCAGCTTCAGCGGGGGCGGGGCTGTGATCGCGTGACCCTGGCGCTCGGGGTCGTGGAGCGGCGAGCCGCGGAACGCGCTCGGGAGATGATGCAGACCGAGGAAGACCGCGGTCGGTCGTCCGGGTGCTGCGGCTCTACAACGGCGAGCCGGCGAACGTGGCGGCGTTCCTGATCGGCGACCAGGAGGCCGACCGGCTGCTCGGGCCGTCGTCGGCGTGTCATGCGATTGGCTCATTGCGGCGGTACGTCGAGAAGATCTACGGGCCGTGGCGGGCGAAGGATCGGCCGCGGACGTGGGTGACCGAGGAGCGGGCGTGGCACGCGATTCTGCTCGTGAGCGGTGACGTACAGCCCGGCAACGTCGACGAGTTTCTCGTGGCCAACTACCTCGACGAGATCGTGGTGAGGAGCGGCCCGCGGCAGGGTCAGCCGGCGAGCGGCAACACGATGCGGATTCGGCGGGCGGCGATTCAAGCGTTGCTGAACCGGGCGTACCGGCTGCAACACATCGATCGGTTGCCGAAGCTGTCGACGTTCCGGCTGCGCGACTCGACGCGGCGGGTGCGGCGCAAGCCGGATCCGCTGACGCCAAGCATGCCCAAGCATGGCTTCGAGAAGTTCCCTTTTGAGGGCGTCTAGACAGATGGCCGCGGACTCCTTCATCGCGACCACCCGCGCCATCAAAGCGACGGAAACCCAAACGGGTGCCGCTCGACGCCACGTTGCCGCGAGACATGGAGACCTCCTCGGTCGGGGCCTGTCCTTCGTGTGGCAGCGAGGACGTGGCGGCGCCGGACACGGAAGTCAGCGAAAGCCTGGCCTACATCCGTGCCCACGTTCGCGTTCGCCACATCGAGCGGCCCAAGGTGCGCTGTCGCAGCTGCCAGGCGTTGTCGACGGCCCCGATGCCGTCCGTCGCAGTGCCCCAAGGGCAGCTGGACCACACGATGTTGGCCCATCTGGCCTACAGCAAATGTGGCCTGCACCTGCCCTTGAAACGCATTGCGGAAGATCTGGCGAACCAAGGCGTGACGCTGCCTTCCTCGACGATGTCAGATGCAATGGGGCACACTGCTGACTTGCTCGAACCGGTCTACGACGCCCTGCTGGCCCGTCTGTTTGCGTCCCCGCTGTTGCTGAACCGGCTGTACGACGAAGGGCGGATCCTTGAATGTGGGCGCTGGTTTCATGCCCGCGACAAGTTTGTGGAAGCCCGACCCAATGCCCCCTTTGCTGCCGAGGAAGGCATCGCCTGGATCGGGGCCTTGTTTGAGGTCGAACGGTCGGCCGACGAAGCGACTGACTGTCGTTACGATCCATCTCTTAAAGACTTGGACCATGCACATCCTGACCATGCTGCCTCTGTTCCGTTCCGCGGTTGCAGCGCCTCTGTTGACGGTCGACGTCCAGGGGGGGGCTTGGCGACCGCTACGAGCGTGCTCAACGCTCGCCACGGCACGCCGATCCATGTCGTCGGGGTTCCCTTCGAGGGGCCTGATGCTCAGGTCGTCGGCGGTGCGATTCTCCGGGTGCACTCTAGCTTCACGTTTCAGTATCCTGGTGACGCGACACCATTGGTCGCGGTCCAAGCCGCCGTCAACGCCTGGAACGCTCTCGGTGCACCCGGAGGATACACGGTGACGCAAATCGGGGCCTCGATCTATGTCGAGCCCACCACACTCCGAGATGCGGCTGGCATCGTCTCCCCATATACTTCGCCCCTCGACCTTACCCTCATCATGCCGAGAGCCACGGGCCCGGTCGACGAAGTGTTCGACGAGGCATTGGCTGCGCTCAGCGTCGCCCTCTGCACTCCCGTCCACGACACGCGCGCGGGATGGATCCTTGCTGACGGGGGCGACGGGGTCCCAGTGGTTTCTCTCAACTCGACGACCCTTACCGCCCGGGAGGTGTTCGAGCAGATTCAAATCGCTCTTGGGCACGGCACGACATCGCTCTACTGGATTGGGGGGACACCTCTCGAACCTCAGCCCGCCTGGTACTACTCGCTGCTCATCTCCAACCCGGGCGACGAAAACGAGCTGAATGCCACCCCTCTGCTGCGCGTTCTGCCCGAGCCCATTCCGCTGCCGCCTGGGTGACGGCCTTCGCAGACTTCTTCGATGCGGACCGCAACCGGCCTGCGGCCTTCCCAGGCACGAGGCGGCCGAGCAGGTCCTCGTGCTCGTGGAACTTGGCGGGGTGAGGCGAGTTGTGCAGCTCGGCGAGGGCGAGGAGCCATCGATGACCTCGATTTCGGATTCAAGGAGCGTTCGCAAGTTCCTTTTGTTTTGGTCGTTGGTGCCCCTCAGAGTTCGACGACCCAAGGGATGCGGAAAAACCAGCCGACCTCTGGTGAGCGCCCGTCTGCGCGAACCATCTCGTCTGGCAGGACGAGAACCGGTCCATCGTCATCGAAGACGGTGAACCCTTCGTCGATCTGGATGGCTCGAACCGCCATGAAGTGGGCATAGTCCTCCCAATCAGTGGTGTCGAAACCGAGGCCCCCGCAACCTCATCGAAGGTTGCAATTTGTTCATCGGTGAAGAAGGACTTCAAGCCGTCTGCAGGGGGGCCTCCCCATTCGAACGACCAGGGCACGTCGGGGGGAAACGTACCTCGGATGGGGTCTCGATCCGGGAACTGGGACCGATCAAACAAGACCCCAGGGCAGTTTTCCACGACGGGCCGGTTGGGCGGAACGTCCAACCGAAAGGGGTGAGGGTTGGGCTCTTGCGTCGTGATTTGCAGACCCGTAAGCAACAACTCCATCCAGCAACTTCCAGTAAAGGTATCGGTTTCTTTGTCCGTGGGAAATCACACACGGTACGAACGGTCGGATTCGCAATCCACACAGCTTTGGGAACGACCCGCTCCCTCCGCGCGACAAGAAGCGGTGAGTGGCCCGCCGGTCGGCGTGAGCTTGGCGTCCAGCCGAGCACATGGCTCGGTGAGGGGGAAGAGGCTTGCTCGACGTTGCGTCGTTGCGCTCCTGCTTACGCAGCAGCGCAGCCTCACGAATGCCACTTTTAAGGATTATTGAAGATGGAACGCTATGCGAACCTCGGAAATGACTCGAACGTTGTTGCCTACGAGTTCGGCCCAGACTGGATCAGGGTCCAGTTTAGTAGCGGAAGCCCGTACACCTACTCCCACGGCAGTGCTGGAGCCGCGAATGTCGAACACATGAAGCAACTCGCCAGCGCTGGGCGTGGACTCAACAGCTTCATCAACCGCTGCGTCAGGAACTTGTACGTTCGTTAGGCGTGCCAGACCTCCCGAACCACTCCCCGCTCGTCCATGAGCGACGGGTAAACTCGACGACGACCTTGAGGTCGGCCCGAACATCGCCCGTGTGCACGACCCCAAGACCCTCGAAGCGAGCCGCCACTCTTGCCGTCGCAGCTCGATCCTTTAGATGCAAGTGCCCGTGACGTCGTCGGTCGTGCACTCCAAGTCGATGACACCGTCGATATCGACGGTATCTCCAAAGGAGAACACGATATCCGTCGGTGGATTGGCGGTCGGGCCCGTGCCGAAATCTGTCGAGATGAGCTGCAGCGTGGCTGGCTCCTGGGCGATGGCGTCGATCGAGAAGCGAAGGAAAGCCAACGCAGCGGTATTGCGATGGAACGTGCTGTCGGTCACCACGGTGTTTCCACCATGAATTTCCAGCACTGCCCTTGACGTTGCGTTGGTGTGGTCGAGCACGGTGAGGCGCGTGACGGTGGTGTCGCCGCGGCCGATCACCGCCCCGGGAGGCTCGCCGACGTTGTCGACCAGCATCACGTCCTCGATACGCCCATCCCGCACGAACTCGAGCCCGCCCGCGCCGTTGTCGTACAAGCCGATCATGGCGCCATGGTTCCTCGAGATCTCCACGCCAATGAGGTCGCTCTCGAGCATCCGTGCGCCCCCTACCCCGATGACACCCACGGCGACATTGCCCTCGATCAGCGTCGAGCCGCCTCCGTCAAAGCTGCCGTCCCAGATCTGGATCCCCGCTCCCGAGGACGCTCGGTTCTCGCGGATTACCGTGTCGGTCGCCCGCACGGTGCCGCCCTCGGACAACAGGTGCCCCGCGGTGGCAATGGCGCCGCCGTACCTCGCGGTCTCGTTGTTCCGGAGCGTGACCCGCTCAAGCACAAGCTCGGTGCCGGGATCAAGATAGATGGCGCCGCCGTTGTCGGTGGATCGACAATCTCGCACCACCACGTCGACCAGCGTGAGACGACCGCCTCGGACCCAGATGCAGCCGCCGCGCTCGTCATCTCCCTGGGTGCGCACGTCGCCGTTGGCCATCGTCAGCCCTTCGATCACGACATCCTCACCCCGCGTATACAGCACGCGGTCCTGGCCTTGACCGTCGATGAGCGTCAGCTCGGGACCGGCCCCACGAAGGGTCAGCCGGTCCTCGGACAGGTGGATGGACGGCGCCTCGTAGACCCCCTCGCACAGCACGATCGTCGAGTGGTGGGACGCGGCTTGGAACGCATCGTCCAGGTCGGCTTCGACGACGCCATCGACACGGACGACCGGCGGCTCGGGAGTGGTAGGGTCGCAGTCGTTGTCTCTTCCGTCGCACGCGACGGGGACCGCTCCGGGATGGGTGTCGGCAGACTGATCGTCGCAGTCGGACGCATCCGCGACGAACCCCTTTGATTCGGCGCAGACCATCACGGGCGTGTCGACGTCGCCGAAACCGTCGCCATCCCCATCAACGTACCGCACGAGGCCGTCGACCAGATCGTCGTCGTCGAGGTCGATGGCACCATCGCAGTCGTCGTCGATGTGGTTGCAGCGCTCGGTCGCGCCGGGGAAGACCGCGCCGTCCGTGTCGTTGCAGTCCAGCCCGCCATGCGACGCAGCATCGAAACCGTCCCGGTCGGCATCGAAGTCGGAGGCGCCGTCACAGTCGGAGTCGACACTGTCGTACGGGACGTCTGGAGCTCCAGGATGGATGGTCGGATCCTGGTCGTCACAGTCCCCGTCGTCCACCGTGAAGCCGTCTTGGTCTGCGTCACTGATCGGTAACGGCGCGTCCGATGGAGAGCGTGGGACCTCCGATGGTGCTCCGCAGGCGCCCAAACCGAACAGGAGCGCCAGGCCCCATGGCCTCGGGATGAGCAGATTGTGAGTCGGGTTGGGACGGATCGGTCGCATCCGTCGGAGCGTAGAGCGACGATGTCCCAATGTCAAACAGCAGAGTGGGATAGTCCCGCCAGATCACCCCAACCGTCTACCCGACCATAGGAGCACAGGGCCCGCGCCGTGCGTCCTGCCGGTCTAGCCATTCCAGGATGGCTTGGTTCGTCTCCTCCGGCATCTCCTGCTGGATCCAGTGTCCGCAGTCCAGATCAATCACCTCGACGTTCGGCACGACCTTCGGCACTCGCCAATTGGTGCCAGTTGCGGTCAAGGTTCCGGTATCAATGGATGCTGGCCGTGAAGCTGCTGGATTCGAAGGCGGAGACGAAAACCGCCAGTTCGCGCTCGCTCATGATGGGCTCACCAAGAGGGGCCTTTGCTCTGGCGAGTTGGATCATCACCATGCCCGCCGGGCAACGGTGAAGAGCCAGGTTCGGGATCATCCGGCACACCCACCTCCGGCTACATCTCCAACGCGACGACCAGCGCATCCGAGAACGCGTCTTCGGCCAGCGCCAGGTCGCCGCTGCGACGCGCGACCAGCGCAACGAGCCTTCCGGTCGCTTCGCCAGCGACCCGCAACACTTCGGCCCGACTCACTCCGGCGTGTCCAGGCCACAGGGGCGCAACTCCAAGCGGCCGGTCCGCGCTGACGGATACTTCGCCGCCCAGTCGAGGGCAACGTCGAGGTTCGGGGCCTCGATGATCAGGAAACCGCCCAGCTGTTCGCGGCTGTGCGCGACGGGACCGTCCTGGACGTGTCGCGTGCCTTCCCGCACCGTGATCGTCGTAGCCGTCGCGGGATGTCGAAGGGCGTCGCC
>JBCCQY010000267.1:0-6585 GCA_039208735.1 Myxococcota bacterium
GGGAGCAAGTGGTCGAGTGTTCGAATCACTCCACCCCGACTTCAAATCTCGCTTGGTGCCCTGACTATCCAAGAGCGCGACAGCTGTCCGCTTGCCGCAAGGCCCCTTGCCATTGCGAGGTTCGTCGCAAGCTGAGACCCTCGTCGGCTCAGGGCACAGGCCCGAGTCCCCAGGCGGTGAGGCTGAGCACCGCCAAGGCCCCCAAAACTACCGTCCATGCTCGGAAGGCGTTTGGCACGAGATACACAAGCCAGGCCACGGTTGCCCAGATCAAGGGCAGGACCAGCATGCCGATCGTCAAAGACAAGTCTTCTGCGAGGGGTAGGACCCGGCACAACACCACCGTCGTGAGAATCGCCACCGGCATGGTGCAGACCAGGGCTGCGACGTTGCGCCCGACCGTGTCCCAGCGACCGTTCCAGTTCGCGCTAACCATGGGCCACCGTCGCATCCGAAACGTCGCTCGTGTCGATGGCGTCGACGTGCGTAGGCTCTGCCGTGGCCGGACGCCGACGCAGAGGGCGAACGACTGCGATCGTCGCGAGCCCGAAACCAACTCCGCACAGGAGGAAGCCAACGTCGACCGCGACGACATCCTCTATGGGGGACGCACCAAACAACCCCGCCGGCGTCACCGTCGCTTGAGCCAGCGGCATCGCGAGGCACACCACCGCGGTGAGGCCGAGCATTACGCCCCAGACTCGCCGCTCGTTTCGGTCCGCCAGCGACCATGCACCGGTGACCCCCAATGTCACAACGAAGACGGCCTCGAGCCACGTCGTGCGATTGTCAAGGTTCCATGGAAGTACGCGACTCGCTAGCAGGATTGTGGCGCTGGCCAGCGGCACGGCGGCCCCAACCCCAGTGGTCAACCCACGCAGCACACCGGTACTCCAGTGCGTGGCGCGACGTTGTTTGGCGAGCCAGATGGCGATGCCCGACAAGATCGTAGCGCATGTGGCCAATGCAAGGAGCATGTACGCCGCGAGGGTGCCGCTCCCTCCGAAGTGAGCAAAGTGCAGCCCAAACGTCCACTCGAGGACGCGTCGGCTAGTGGTTGGCGGTTCGAGGCCCTCGACCTGGCGGACCGTGCCGGTGGCGCCTTCCAAGAATACGTTGACCCGTTGATCGTCGTGCTCGGAACGGGCCCCGCCCACCCGGACTTCCGCGACGGTTTGACCGGGTTTCTGTACCGCAACGAACCTTGGCACGAGCCCGGGGGCGGCTGCGGTGGCTCGATCCAGCAAGGACGTCAGGGCCAAGGTCGGCGCCCGGGCGTCTTCAGCGTCGATCGGAGGAGGCCGCTCGATGAACGCCGTCATGAGGCGGTCCAGGTCGCCGCCGTAAAGCGGAACCGCCACCGACGCGAGCAGAATGCTCCCAAGGCACAAGATGGCTCCGGTGTACGCGAATAGAAACTGGAACGGAAGCCCGATCACCGCCGTCACCTTGTGCAGGTCAATCCAGACGGCCCGGGTCGGAAGCTTTGGCCGAAACTGGTCGAGCTGTGTCCACAGGTCGCGAAGGTGAATCACCAGCCCCGTGAGCTGGGCGAGCAACATCCCCATTGAAACAAATCCGGCCACGTACATCATCCAAGATGCGGCCGGGTGGTACAGGTAGTGCAGGTTGAAGAGGAAGCTCGCAGCATGGGAGCCCTTGGATTGCCAAGCTCCGTCGCGCCACACGAGGTCGGTGCGCTCGCCATCCCGCCATACGGTGGCGGTGGGCGCGCCCGTCTCGTAGTCCGTAGACGGAAACGACATCGAGAAGCGTTCGACGTCGTCTCCATCATTGGGGATGGCTTCCCACCAATCGACCATCGACGCCGCGGGTACGCTGTGGTGCGCAGGTTCCTCCCAGTGGGCGAGCGGGTCATAGACCAGGGCGATGGCGCCCATGAAGAACATGGTGTAGAGCAACAGGCCCACGATAACGCCGACCCAGGTGTGTACGTCGTAAGATACTTGGTACTTGCGGTCTTTTCTCGGGAACAGGGGCACGCGTCCTCCATGGGTGGAACGCCGGTGGACCTGCATGCAGCATCTGGGACGGAGCGGCGTCTTGGTCCCCAGTCAGGTCAACCAGCCACCCCATCCGTGGTGACCGCTTCAGCGCAGCTGGGCGAAGAACTCCAGGAACCCGCCTTGCAGTTCGATCGCGTTGAACTGGTCGAGTTCATTGTCTTCGGTGATGAAGTACAAGGTGCCCTCCAAGTCTCCAACGATGAAGCGGTCGTCGATGGAGAATCCCGTGAAGCGAGCTTCCACCCCTTCGGGCACGGTCACGGGGGTGGCCGACCAATCGTCGATCGGACCCGCGAACAGGGCATACTGGGAGCTGGCGAAGAATCCGAAGGGGTCGCTCGCGAACGTCGACGGATCGGGCGAAGCCACCTCGTCCCGCACCGATAGAACATATCGATCCCCGATTCCGAGCAGTCCGCCGAACGAGCCGATGTCCTGGAAGCCGGCGGAATTGAGCTGGTCTCCGGTCAACATCCAGTCCGGGTCGAAGGTGGACTCACCGGGCCCAATCCGGAGCAGCCCCGGGACCGAGTCATTCGGGTTGCCCAGGTGGTGGGCGAAGCCCCCGAGGCTGTCGCCCACATAAATCACGTCTCCGGTTTGCGGATGCACGAACATCGAGTCCCCACCTGCCACGCGGGTATCCTTGAGAACCGACTCGACCGTGTTGGTGTTCAGGTCGAGAATCACGACGCGGGCGCCAGGTACTGTCTCGAGTGTGGTGAGGCTCGCCTCGAGGAACGGCACAAACATGCGCTGGCCAGCGGTGTCGAGTACCGGGCGGAACGAGCGTGCTCCGGTCAGAAGTTCATCGGGGAACGGTACCGTTGTCACAATCTTCATCGCCTCGGGGTTCCACACCACGAATTGGCTGCTGCCTCCGTTGACTGTGATGGCTTGGGTCTCGGAGGCGAACACGACGTTGCCGTTGAAGCCCTGGATGCCGGTCGGCATCATGCTGAATCGATCGACCTCGACGGGCAGCAGATCGTCTGTGACACGCCACTTGGTGACCTCGAGCGTCTCGCTGTCGAAGCTGAAGACGTCACCAAAGGCGGCGCGAACCCGAGAGGCCCCGGAAAACTCCACCGCGAGCGAAGGGTCGAGCGAGCCCGCGAGGCTGTCGAGCAGATGCATGTACACGGTCCGCCCGTCCGGGGTGTTCACCCCGGTCTGCACGACGTAGACGGGCGGTTCTTCGGGGTCGGGCCCCCCCGTGTCGGGGAGTGTGGTGTCGACAGAGTCGGTGTTCGAACCGCCCCCTGGTGGTGGGTCGACCATGTCCGACGTGCACGCCGCCGAGGCGGCCATGATGCCGAGCCACCACAGGGGTGGCAAGGCCGTGGTGGACGCGGGGCGACGAACGCCCCCGAAGGTTCCGAATCCCGTCATCATCGTCCTCCAATCTTGAGGGTGGCCCGGCAGCAGGTACTGCCCAGGCAGAGAGATATGGGGGTCTTCACGTTCGGGGGTTTATTGAAAGTGATGTTCAACTTCATCGAGCATTCGACGAGTGGTCGGCTTCCTTCGGTGAACGGTCCCCACGCCGGTGGCCCTTCCCCCTGGCAGTTCTGGACGCCGCAGCTTGCGGGATGGGCGGTGACGCACTGGGCCTACTTTGGCGACCGCGTCTTCTTGGCCCTCGCCACCAAGGTCATGACCGTCGGTGAGGTGCTTTGGGTCACCATGGTTAGCCTGGGCAGCACGGTCGTTGTGTCGACGGCGCTCGCGGCCCTCTTCGCCCGCTCCGCGACCCGACGGTCGGAGCAACGCCCCGGTTTCTGGCTTCGGCGAATACCGCTCCCGACGCTTGCCGCGTCGCTCGTGTGTGCGACGGCGGTGTTGGTGTGTTTTGAGGTGTTGGGCGTGATCGGCCGGTACGGTGTCGGCACGCGGACGGGCACCGCCGTGATGCTGACGACGGACTACGCGATGCTCATGTCCGTGTGGAGTGGTTTGTACGTCTTGGTGGCCCTTTACGAACGGTTGCGGTGGGCACGCGAGCGATCCCTCCTCATGGAGGGCCTGGCGCACCGTTCGCAGCTCGAAGCCCTACGGTCTAGGATCAACCCACACTTCCTGTTCAACTCTCTGAACTCCGTCATCGGCCTGGTCCCACGAAACCCAGACCACGCGAGGCAAATGCTGTGGGACCTCTCCGACCTCCTGCGGCGGTCGCTCGCTTCGGTGCGGCACGAGGCCTCCACGTTGGACGAGGAGCTTCAGTTCCTGGAGAGCTACCTGCGCTGCGAGCGCATTCGCTTTCGGGGACGGCTCGCGTATCGGGTCCATGCCGCCGCTGAGGACCGTTCGTTGTCCGTGCCGAGCATGCTACTGCAGCCGCTGGTCGAGAACGCGGTCAAGCATGGAATGGTCGATGCTCAGCTGCTCGAGATTGAAGTTATCGGCCGGCGCAAAAACGAAGGCTTCCGACTCGAAGTCCGCAACTCGGGCACCTTGGTGCCCTCTCCCGTGAGGGCACCAGAGTCGGGCAATGGCTTGGAGCTGGTGCGCAAATGCATCGCCGCTCTCTACCCCGAGACAGGTCGGTTCGCGTTGTTCGAGGACGAGGGGTGGGTGGTCGCTCGGGTCGACTACGATCCGGCCGAACGGGTGAGGCCCGCATGAACCTTCGAGTGTTGATCGTCGATGATGAAGAGTTCGCCCGGGCCGCGCTGGAGGACCTCCTCGCCGAGCGCTCCGACGTCACCGTGGTGGGAGAAGCCGATTCGATTCAGAGCGCGGTCGTGGCGTTGCAGCGGTGGAACCCTGAAGTGGTCTTTCTCGACGTCACGTTGAGCGACGGAGACGCGTTCGAGCTCTTCGATCGGGTTCCGGTCGATGCGCACGTGATCTTCCTGACCGCCTCTGACGAGCATGCGGTGCGTGCGTTCGAGGTCAACGCACTGGACTACTTGGTCAAGCCGACGCGGCCTCGACACCTCGACCGCGCGTTGGCTCGGGCGCAGGGTACAGCGCGCGCCACGAGCCTCGATCCCGTTCGCCTGACCCCCGGAGACTGGGTTCGCCTGCGTGAATCACACAGCACAAGATTCTGCCGGGTCGGCGACATTCTCTTTATTCGTGCGGCGAACGACTACACCGAGGTTCGACTAGTCGATGGAGCGACCCCCCTCGTACACCGTCGCCTTCGAGATTGGATGGCGCAGCTCCCTGACCCCTTCGCCCAATGCCATCGCTCGACGCTGGTGAATCTGGACTACCTCGAGGCCCTCGACGTCACGGGAACTGGCGCTACGTACGTTCGTCTTCGCTCAGTCGACGAACGACTTCCCGTCAGTCGACGATTACTGGCGGGCTTCAAGGCCCAGGTGGCGAGGTTCGTCAGGAACTGACCTGATCAAGTCACATCCATGAAACCGCACCCGATGTCAATCGAGTTGGAACCGTCGTCGCAACATGAGCAGAGACGTCATCATCAGCGCGATGGCTCCGAGGTGGAAGCCAAGCCCCGCGGCGATGATCTGGATGATATCCGGCAAAACGTCGATTTGGGAGACGACGACGACCGGGACTGAAATCATGAATACATTAAGGAAAGCCATCCATCGAGGATAGAGCGTCTCTTTGAACCATACCGTGGCCGAGAACCACATCGAGCCGATGAACATCGCCGCCATCGCTACCGACATCAGCACGCCCATATGGCGCTCCAGATCCGTCTTGAGATCGGCGACTGGCGCGATGGTCAGCGCCTCAGCCGACTGTTCGAAGCCCTGCCAAAATTCATAAACCGGGAAGCATGAGCCATGCCCCGCTGAACCCAATGCGAAGAAGTACATCAACGCGATCACCGGCGGCACAGACCACCACCTCCCCGCCGGTCGCAGTCCCACCAGGAGTTGTAAATAGCCCAACGATGCGACAGGTAGGGCGATCGAGCCCGCCCAATACGCGAGGTTTAGACTCCACTGCGACCACTGCGCAGGATCACCGTGCAAATAAAGGGTTGTGTTGCACACGATCACCGTCAATGAACCCAGCATCCCCAAAACAGCGCTGAGTTGAACCGTTTGAAAATCGATTGCGATACTCGCCTGACTCACTGCCATTGCATCCCTCACAGTCATCCAAGCCCTGATTGTTCTAGGCAGTTCGGGACAGTCTTGTCCAATGCCCACCTCTCTGGGGCCTGCATCTGTGCGTTTCCGGGTCGTGCCGCCGGAGCAAAATCCACGAACTCGCCATCAAGGCAGTGCCGCCCAGGTATGTCCTCCGCCTGAGGTGAGAGGCCGGACGGTTCCGACCTCCCCTCGGAGGCGCTACCAAACGGGAAAGCTCTGCTAGTCCACGAAGACGGTGTCACTGGGGGCGCCGCGCTCCCCGGTGCCCGGGACCTCCTGCACGCCTGTGCCGGTCCAGTCGCTCGAAGCGAACACGGCAGAGTCCGCCGCCCAGAAGGCGTTCGACGAACCCGTGCTGACGGGGATCTCCATGGCCGATAGCGATGGCGCAACAGCACGGAGATCGGCATGGCGAATCGAAGTCGCGAGGAGTGGCGGGAGCTTGTCTGGCAGTGGGAGCACTCGGGACAGAC
>JBCCQY010000268.1:0-6573 GCA_039208735.1 Myxococcota bacterium
GCGGCACCGATCGGTCGATCGACGCCCGGATGCGCGTGACGTTGCCAGCGTCGTCGGTCTCGTGTCCCGTGCAGGTGATCACGTAGGCGTAGCGCAGGCGCACCGCGCGCCCGGGCGCGAGCCGCTTGAAGCCCTTGGGCGGGTCGACCGCGAAGTCACTCCGTTCGATGAACACCCGGCCCGAGAAGGGCACCGGCCGGGTGCCTTCCTTGGGCACGTCGTGGGGCCAGTAGCTCGCGTCCAGCGTCTCCTCGGGCACCTCGCCCTCGATCACGACCTCGATCGGGTCGAGCACCGTCATCACCCGGGGCGCCTCGGGGTTGAGATCGTCGCGGATCACGCTCTCGACAAAGCTCGGCTCGACCACCGAGTTGGCCTTGGAGACCCCGACCTCCTCGAACACCCGGAGGATCGCCTCGGGCCGCACGCCGCGCCGCCGATAGCCCGCGATGGTCGGCATCCGGGGGTCGTCCCAGCCGGTGACGTGGCCCTCCTGCACGAGCAGGGTGAGCTTGCGCTTGCTCATCACGGTGTAGGGCAGCACGAAGCGCGCGAACTCGAACTGCCGCGGAACCGGCTGTTCGATGGGCAGGTTCTCGATGAACCAGTCGTACAGCGGCCGGTGCACGTCGAACTCGAGCGAGCACGTGGAGTGGGTGATCCCTTCGATGGCATCGGACTGCCCGTGGGCCCAATCGTAGGTCGGGTAAATGTGCCAGGCGTCGCCCGTGCGCTGATGGTGCACGTTGCGAATGCGGTACATCACCGGGTCACGCAGCTGGAAGTTAGGGCTTGCCAAGTCGATCTTGGCTCGCAGCACCATGGCCCCGTCGGGGTAGTCTCCGCGACGCATGCCTTCGAGCCGCGAAAGCGACTCCTCGACGGGCCGGTCCCGAAACGGGCCAGGAACCCCCGGTACATGGGGTTTCTCACGATCGCCGCGCTGCTCACGAATCGCTTCGAGCGGCTGTTCATCGACGTACGCGAGGCCCTCTTTGACGAGCAAAACCGCCCAATCGTAGAGCTGCTCGAAGTAGTCGGACGCGTTGTGGCGGCCTGACCATTCGAAACCCAGCCAGCGAATGTCGCGCTCGATCGCCTGAACGTACTCGTCGCTTTCCTTTTCAGGGTTGGTGTCGTCCATACGCAGGTTGCAGCGACCGCCAAACTCCGCCGACAGACCAAACGCCACGCACAGGGCCTTGGCATGGCCAATGTGGAGGTACCCGTTGGGCTCGGGCGGAAAGCGCATCACGACCTTGTCAACGACGCCTTGCTGGAGGTCGTCGGCAATGATCGAACGAATGAAGTTCGAGGATGCAGACTCGGACATCGGTTTCCTCCAGTGAGCCGGGTCCCTTACCACAGCTCCTGCTTCTCGCTATGTCGCGCCCAGCGGCGGGACAACCTGTGTCTCAGACGAGAGGTCTACGAATCCCGATAAGCGTCGGAAAGCCGCGGCTGACTTGTTGCATCGTCTTCCATTGCGTTCTGCACCGCCGCGTCGTGCAGGACGTGGAGCGCGACCAGCCCAACCACAAACGATCCCAAGCCTCCAAACGCCAGACTCCCCAACTCGGCCAGTGCGGTCAGCGGAGCCAACCAGGCCCAACCAGGCTTCCGCAACACAGACAACACCCCCGTCGTGACCTCGAGCACCCCGAGCGGCACCAAAGTCATGGGCCAAAGCCCACAGAGCACCCCCAACGGACTCATCGGACAACCACACACGGTCACGAGCAGCCCGACGACGGATGACGCCCCCGCCACCGCGATTGTCGTGACCCAACTCATCACGAACAGGTTGAACAGTCCCGACACGATCTGCAAGGTTGCGAGCCCATCCACCTTTACGAGGCCCGCGCGCGCCATCAAACCCTCACAGCTGCACCGTTAGGCTTCGACCGCCTCCGGCGGAGCAAGTTGCAGCGAACTGAGTGCTTCATCTACCACCGTCCGCGCCGTGTCGAGCGACAAACTGAGGCGTTCTGCGATGGGCTCCGGATCGAAGCGATGGTCGCGGCGAGGGTAAGTGAATCCTGCTTTGTGCGTCAGCTCCCAGCACAATAGGCACAGCAGCTCGAGCCGTGTGGAGGGCTCGTTGTTGCGAGGGACCTTGCGAACGCCGTGGGCGCGGGCGATTTCGATGACCCGCTGCGGAACCCCCATCCGGTGAAGGACGCGGGCTCCAACGTCCTGGTGGCACGCCACATACGCATCGATCACTTGGTTGCGAAAGCCAGGGTGGCTCCGCTCAACGAGGGATGCGGCAGAGATGTTGGCCAGGACGACGATCTCTCCGATGTTGTGCAGCAGTGCTGCGGCATGTGCGACCGAGGGACTGAGGTCCACGTGAGGGGCCAAGGTTCGTGCACAGGCGGCAGTGCCCACGGCACACGACCACATCTGCCCGGGTAGATCGCCAAGAATCGGATCGTTGAGCTGGAACGCCCGCCCCACCAGCACCTGCTTGGCAATCTCACCCAGTTGGGTCGTGCCCAGCCGCACGCAAGCATCCCGAAGCGTGGTCACCTTCCGCGCGCCGATCCAAAACGGAGAGTTCGCCACGTGCAGCACACTGGACACCAACGCAGGGTCGGCCGTCAGCACTTCGATCAAGTCGTCCATCACAAGGTTGGGATCGCGAATTCGTTCGTCGATCGCCTTGAGCTGCGGTCCAATGTCCGACAAGGACGGCAGGGTGAACCGCTTGACGTTCTTCATCAGCTCCTTGAGGGTCGTCTCGCCCTCGGGCAACAGACCGTTCCGCCGCAGCACCCCACTAAGTTCGGTCAGATTCGGTGTCTTGAGCACCACATCGGAGCATCCTGCCCGAAATGCCCGAACCACCTCACCCGGCGTTGCAAAGGGCGCCTCGAAGATGAGCGTGGTCGACAATGTGCGCTCTGCCCAGCGCTTGCTCCACCCATCGACCGTTCCGGGTGCACAACGCAGGTAGAAGAAGTCACTCTCCTCGATCTCGCTCCAATCGGGCGCAGGCGGACCGATGGTGACAAACTTGATGGTCAACGCAATCGAGGCCGTCTCGATCAGCTGCTGCGCGGCATGCCGCACGGCCCCAGTTGCATTGGCCATCAGTAGGTGCATTCGAGCTAGCGCCGCCGTTCTAGGATGACGATCCCTTCTCCATTGTCGAGCCGGGTCAGCCACATGATGTGACCCTTGGTCATCAGCTTCACGATCGGTTCTTCGGTCTCGAGATTGAACCCGCCAAGCTGGGATGCGAGGTTCTTACCCATTTTGGGCCGCCATTTGGTCTCACGCCCGCCCAGCACATCAACCACGTCTCCTTGGGCATCGAAGCGGATAATCAGCTGGGGCAAGGCCATGAGCATGGCTCGGAAGTACCCATCTCGGGTCTCATCGTCGGCCTCCTGTCGGCGACGACCGCGGTTACGACGAGCTTCTCGCATGATCACATGGCCTAATCGTTCAAGACGATCCTGCCGCAGGTAGTCGGACGCTCCCATCCGCATGGCCATGACGGCTTGCTCCACCCCGGGCCTTCGGGTCACCACAACCACCGGGACAAAGGGACACTCCACGCGCACAATCTCCACCAGGTCGACGCTCGGCAGGTCCTCCATGTCGCAGGCAAGCACAACGTCGAGGCGTGGAGCCTGGACCAGCTCGGCATAGAGGCTCGTCCGCGTTTTGGCGCGGGCCAGAGAAACCCGAACTCCTTGGCTTTGGAGGGTCGACAGCATCACGTTGACATCGACATCGCGATCCCCAGCGACCAGGAGCTTGATGGGCACGATGCCTCCGTTTACGGCTATCGGAGGCATCCCGACCCACTTTAGGCACCAAAGCCCCGGCTAGATCGCGAGTTCATGGCTTCAAAACCAACCAGCACGGCGGGATACGCCGAACAGTCATCCGCGCTCTTCGAACGCTACGAGGCCGTAGACCCCGCCAAGCTCTATGCGTGGCTGACCCCCGACTTCCCCGAGGCACCCGCGGATGTGATCGACATCGGTGCGGGGACCGGACGAGATGCGGGATGGCTCGCAAACCTGGGCCACCGGGTGGTGGCGGTGGAGCCCGTGCCCGAATTGCGGGAAGGGGCCCGGTTGCTTCATTCTCATCCCCACATTCGGTGGGTCGACGACCATCTTCCCCACCTCTCGAACCTCGGCGATCTCACCTTCGACCTGATCTTGCTGTCGGCGGTGTGGATGCACTTTGATCGCGAAGAGCGCGCCGCGAGCATGGCCACGTTAGCGCGATTGGCCCGCCCGCATGCCTGCTTAGGGCTCTCGCTTCGTCATGGCCCCATTCCAGAAGGCCGCCGGATGTTCGACGTCAGCAAGGCCGAGACCATCGAATTGGCAACGACCTACGGGTTCCGCCACTTCGTGTTCCACTCGACCGACCAACCCGGCCGTGACCATCGCCAGCCCGGCGTCACCTGGACGCGCTTAGGCTTTCGATTTGGCGAACGCTAGTTATCGGGCAATGCATCGTCGGCCGCCTTGGCCTTCATCTTGATTTTGAACTTGCCCCGGCTGATGTCGCCGTCCAAGAACTTCTGGTAGGCATCCTCAACGATGCCCGCTTCCGTGCTGGAGATGATGCCGTCTTTGGCCACTCGTTCAACGGCTGCGGCGAAGACGTTGCCGTTGAACCCGGACCGCTCCCCTGCATCAATCTCGGACTTCAACTTGCGGATGATGCGAAGGACCCGGCGCTTGCCTGGCGAAGACTCAGCTGCCTTCACCACGTCACGCGCGCCCTCCAGCGCATCGATGCCCTGACTGGACACCGCTTCGTTGACCGAGCCAGTGGCCCATTCGTACAGTTCACAGCCCACGAGGGAGAAGATGACGAGCAGCATGGGGGGTCTCCTGCGCTGGGCTCCAACTATCCGGGCGAGCCTGAGCTTGCGGCCCGGACGACCACCGGGCTGACGGGATGCCGAACCCATGACGATTCCGCTTTTCCCTCGAAGGCATCCATCGCGGCGTTGGCTAGCGCATCGACATACTCGTTGCCCGGCTCGCCGCTGTGGCCAGGGACCCAGCGCCACACCACCTTCAATCGACGAAGCTGCACATCGAGCCGCTCAACCAGATCACGGTTTTGAACGGGGTCACCATCGGCTTTGCGCCATCCCCGGCGTTTCCAACCAGGCAACCAAGATTCCGCCATGTCTTTGAGGTACTTGCTGTCGGTTCGCATCTCGATGGCGGAACCATCGCGTTTGACGGCGGACAACGCCTCGATCGCAGCCTGCACTTCCATGCGATTGTTGGTGGTCTCGCCGTGGGAACCCCGCCCCTCAAGCGCACGACCGCTCGGCACATCGATGAGCAGAACCCCCCACGCCCCAAGGCCTCCAGGATTGCCTCGACAGCCCCCGTCCGTGTAGGCCACGAGCCGCTGGGCACAGGGTTCGGGCTCGGGCGGTTCGGGACGGACCGCCCCTGCCGGAGGAGAGGCCGTGGGGGACGTCCCCAACGCGACTTCGCGAACGGAATCATAGAAGGGGCCCGCCTTGTCGAAGCTCACCCACTGGACCTCGAGACGGTCTCGTTGCGCGGCGAGCGCCTGAACCAAATCCAGGTTGCGAATCGCGCCGCCCTTCTTGCGCCATCCTCGACGCCGCCAGCCTTCGATCCAGTCTCGCCCCGTCTTCAGCAGGCTCTCGTTGGCCACGTGAATGGTCACCGAACCCTTGGAAATGGACTTCAATCCCTCCACCATCGCAAACAACGTCATGCGGTAGGGCGTGCTGTGATCGACCGCCAACCCGTAGGTCCGCACCGTTTCGCCATTCTCGACAATCTGGTAGGCCGCCCGAGCAACCTTATTTTTCGACGTTCCAACGACGTAGAGGTCCCGTTTCATGGGGCCGCCCTATTCGACCTCGACGCCTTGAACTGTCCGGAACGGAATTCTCCCCCGAGCCACCCACGCGGCAAGCCGCTCGAGAACCTGCTCGGGTGAAGTCAACCCTCCCCGGTCATAAAGCTGAATCCCTTTGGAAGAAGACTTCGCATCCAAGCTAAGCACCCTCCCCTGTGGAGAAGCGGCGTCAAACGCGAAGTGGACGTGTTGGCCCATGAACGTGATCCGCTCGAGTGGGCGCATCAAGGGCAAGGGCTCGAGCAAGAAGTTCAGCGGCATGACGAGGTGCCGCAACCCTCGAAAGCTCGTGAGATTCGGTACAAAGCGGCTGTCCGCAATCAGCAGCGTATGGGTGTGAGGCAGGGACAGCCCCGCCGGAAGATCATAGTAGAACGCTCCCAATTGGAGCACCTGCCACGGCGGAACCACCCCGAGTTTGTGCAGCACACGCAGAACGGAGGTCTTCAACGCGTTGCCGCCGCGACGTCGGACCCAGGTCATTTCGCCGCCTTCCACCTCCCGCAAGGCAAACTTGGTCCCCGCACACCGAAGGTTCGCCACCCCCTTTCCGGCAAAGAACGCACCGTCATTGCAAGACAGCGCGTCTGCCGTGCGCCAGCGAGGATGCTCCCCCAATTCCTGCGCCTCACGCCGGGTCGCAATGACGTTCCCAGCGTGCAAGAACCCACGTTTGAACTCAAC
>JBCCQY010000269.1:0-6458 GCA_039208735.1 Myxococcota bacterium
AAGGGGTAGTCGTAGGCCCACGCCCAGATCGCCGCGGCAGGCAGAGCCCCAATGGTCGTTCCCGCCGCCGACGCGATGCCGTGGGTCATCCACAACTGCACGGTCGTCCGAGGAGCCGGAAATCGAGGGACCACCACGACGTACATCGTGACGATGGCCACGGTGATCCCCGCCGTCACCAGGGCACTGATGGTGAACATGGACCATGAACCCAAAAGCAGGCTCAACGCGAGTGGCACCACGACAAAGAGCCCCGCGTACATGTAGAGCGGTCGCGCCTCGGTAAGCGGCGACCAGAGCCGTTGCGGGGCATCGTCCTTCACAGCCGCTGCAACGTCCATGACACATGGGGCAGTCCGCGCACATCCACCTCGAGGTCCCAGGTGCCATCTTCCACCGAAGTGACCAGGTCCATCAAGCCCTCTTCGATCGAGAGGAATCGCACCTCGGACCCATCGATCGAGACAGGAACGAGGTCGTGCTGCTGCACGAAGCCCCCCGGGAGTTCCCCCCGCTCGGTGAGCACCCACCCGTCGGGCGTCGAGGTGAACGCCAACGAAATCAACAACCCTGAGCGCTCGATGGAAGTCCGAACACCCATTTCCGTGGCTTCGCCCTCCATCGCAAACGGCATGCTGCCCATGGGGGTTTCCGCGTTTCCCAGCCACGTACCTGGGAGTTCAGACACCCAGTCGGCCAAATCTATCGATTCTTCCGTAGGTTCGGTCGTGACCTCTACGGCATCCTCCGACATTCCACTACACGCAAGCATCCACCATCCGAACAACATGCCACCTCCACCTTTCGGATGTCGCGATGATCCGCTGCTGGCCAGGCTCAGCCGACGAACGGTGCCAACCAGCCGACAAACGGTCGACGGACTACGCTTCAAGTGACGTCAACCCAGGAGTGAACTCATGACGCTGTTTCTGCTGGTGACCGCTTCGACGGTCGCCCTAGCCCAGGACAACGAAGAGACCGACTACGCGCTCGACCTCACACAAGGCACGGTCCAAATCGGTGGGGCCGCGACGGCCAACATTGCGTTCTTGGACGAGAACCCGGATGTCTTCCTCATCATCTCTCCGAGTGGCGGCTTCTTTGCCTCGGACAACACCCTTGTTCGCTTCGATTTGGACCTGCTGGTCGATGAAGTCGAAGGATTCGATGCGGGCGTTAGCGTTGGACTCGATCGGTTCTTCCCTGGCGAATGGATCGCCCCCTACCTGGGCGTCGGCGTCGGCTACGGAACGCGCCAGCTTGATGATGCGCCGAGCCCGTACAGCTTTCCCGACCTCAACGTGCTTTCGGGCACGGCCCGGGCCGGCATCTTGCTCCCTGCCAATCCCTCGATCGGCGTCGACATCGGGGCCGAATTGAACATCAACTACGGGTTCGCCAGCGGAGCCAACGATCAACTGTGGGTGACGGTGCCCATGGGCTACACGGGCGTCCGCGCCTTCTTCAACTAAGGCAGCGCACAGCCTGCCAAGTCGATGCCAAACGACACCGTGTTGTCGTGGTTGCCAAACAGCTCCCACTCGGCCCGGGCCTGGTTCCGTCCAGAGCTGCATGCCGCCGTCAATAGTGCACTGGCCGCGATGTCGATCTGGACCGAGGCCACGTCGCATGGGTCAAGCGCATCGAATGCACCACTCGCCAGCGGCTCGATGTGGTCGATCGTGATGGACTGCCGCTTGACGAAGCCCAACGATGCCGGCGGAATGGTGACCGAGGGCGTGGACACAAAGGAGAGGGTGGTCGACGATAACGAACCGTCGGCGAGCGACACCGTGACCGTCGCAAAGAAGGTGCTGGGGGCCAACGGAGCAGGTACCGGAGTCGACGTTGTCGAGACCCCGATCGAACTGAATTCGGTCGCAATGCCTGCAGTGCCCTTGACCAACAACACGCCGCCCACGGCGTGGGTACTCAACGTGGGAGGGACGGCCGACTGCATATCCGCCACAAAGTCTTGAGCGAGCGTTCCATTCAACGAAATGCGTCGGCGAGCTGTTGCGAGGCTCGTTTCCCCGGCTGCACTGCAGCGACCCACAGCTTCCAACTGATGGCTGATATTCTCCGAGGCCACAGTGGCGGACTGGGCCGCGGCAGGAGCGGCAAAGAGGGAGGGGATGAGGGCAACGAACATCGGGGTCTCCAGGTTTGGCATCCACCTGCCCTCTCGGTGCGAGCGCCCGTCGATGTAAGGGTCAGACGAAATCAGCCCGGGGCCGAAATCCGGCACGCCCGATCCTCAGGCAACGGTCGCGCGCGTGGCGGAACTCTTCCAAGCCATGGATGGCGGGGCAGACCCGACCAAAGACGAGGAAAAACCAAACTCGTAAGGGAGAAACCGGGCGCTTTCAAGATCGTCACAATGGCGTGCGAAGATGCGACCGAACTGCTCCAACCTCCCGGCGAATCCGTCCGAAAATGCAGGAGTCATCTTGCCGACCCTTCGATGGCCAAATCTCTGGCCTGCCGGCGCTGCCCTCGGGTGCGCGTTTCTCACGAGCTGCAATCTCTTCGAAACCCCGGCTCCGACCCCGCTGAACATCGAGATCTGCGGCTCGTCGACCCTTGGCGCGCGGCTCATGCCTCGCCTCGCGACCCGTTGGCTTGGCAAGTCGTACGCGTTTGCCGACGCGACGGCCCTCGACAAGGGTGTCCGCTGGTGTGTCGAAGGAACTCCCGAGGGCGGAGTGCTCACCGAGATTTGCGTGACCTATGAAAGCTCGGGTTCCGGTTTGGAAGGCGTCAAAAACGGCACCTGCGACATCGGGATGTACTCGGGCCCTTGGGAGACCATCCGCGACGCGAACCCTGGCGTCGAGGGCCACAATGTCGGCTCGGACGCCATCATGATTGTGACGGGGAGTTCGGGTTCAGAACTCGAAGATGCCATCGCGCTGCCCACGCTCACCCAGTGGTATGCGGGGGAAGCTCTCCCCGAAGGACTCCGGGTGCTCCAACGGGCGGAGAGTGGCTCGGGGACCTCCGCTGCGTTCCGAGATCTGTTGGGCCTCGATGAACTCAAGGGCGGGGCCACCGTCTCGGCCGACGACTTCACGGAAGTCGGGAAGCAAGGTGGCTTCTTCGTGTACTACGTCTCGGCCCAGGAGCAGCTCGAACAAGGCGGATTCCGCTTCCTCGAGGTGAAGGCGAACGACGAAGGAGAAGCCCTGGAGCCGTCCGTCTACAACATCGATCACGGCTACCCCTTGGCCCGTCCGCTCCGCCTGCTGACGAAGGGCGTCACCGGCCCCGCCGCCGACTTCGTGGCGTGGACGAAGAGTGCCGATGCACGAGCCGTCTTCGAACCCCTGTTCATGGCCCACGTCACGAGCCAGGATGTGCAAGCTGCCCCCATCACCGAGGCCTGCCCTGAATCGCCCGTGACCACCGACGTCGCAGGAAGCCGTTTGGGAACCGTGTACTTCGGTCCTGGCGACGGCGCGGAGCCTCGGGATGACTGGCAGATGGGGCCCATCCTGCGGGCGAGCATCGCGGCGGCCCAGCGCATGGGCAAAGACCTTGCGGTTGTGGGCTACACCAACGACAGCGAAGCGATTCTCGAAGCGGAGTGCCGCGAGGCTCGCCAGCGCGCCGAGCTGGTGCATCTCGTGCTTGAGGGCGAGCTAAAGTACATGCCGCCCGAGACGAATCCTCCCGGCCTTCGGCCTCTGATCATTGGCGGCCCCACCAAGGCTTGGGGACCCGACAGCGCCGATAACCATGCCACCATCATCATGGCCGTGGATCGACTGGAAGAACCTTTAGAAGCTCCCGAGGGCGAACCGACCGCCAACTGACACCATACGCTCCACCATCGGAGGAACGGATCATGTTGAATCTGCTACTCGCGAGCGTCGTTGTCGGGTGTTCCAAGGGCACGACCCCGACCCCGCCGGACGCTCAAACCCCCAGCAGCGACGACCTGCGCCCCCCGGTGGAGCAACGCACTCCCAACGCGCCGAGCCAGTCCCCAGCCTTTGACGGGCAAACCCGAGCCCCCCAGCCCGCCGCTCCAAGCCGCTTCTCGATTGAGACGGTGGCCGATGGGCTCGACATTCCGTGGTCGATCGAATTCATCGGCTCGGACGAGATGCTCGTGACCGAGCGAGAGGGACGGCTGCGAGTCGTCTCCAAGGACGGCACCCTTTCGGCTCCGCTACAGGGTGTGCCGTCGGTGCATGCCACCGGTCAAGGCGGACTACTCGACGTGGCGCTCGATCCCGATTTCGAGACCAACCGCATGGTCTACCTTTCGTTTTCTGAGTTCCGCGGCAACGAAGAAAACGGCACTTCAGTCGCCCGCGGCCGGCTGTCGGATGACCAGACCCGGCTCGAAAACACCGAAGTGATCTTCCAGCAACAGCCCGCTTGGCGCTCTTCGCACCACTTTGGCTCACGACTCGTCTTCGCGCCGGATGGCAACCTGTTTGTGACCACTGGCGAACGGGGCAGCGCGTCGGAGTTGTCGCAGGATCCGTCCAACCACATCGGCAGTGTGCTGCGCATTCGGCCCGACGGCTCCGTTCCCGAGGACAACCCCTTCGTTGGCGACGCAACGGCCCGTGACGAAGTGTGGTCCTACGGGCACCGCAACCTTCAGTCGGCCACCCTCGACGCCTCTGGACGCCTCTGGACGGTCGAGCATGGGGCCAAGGGCGGCGATGAGCTGAACCACCCCGAACCCGGGAAGAATTACGGCTGGCCCGTCATCACGTACGGTGAAAACTACAATGGCCTGCCCGTAGGGGATGGGATCACGGCCCAAGAAGGCCTAGAGCAGCCCGTGTACTACTGGGATCCCGTCATCGCGCCTTCGGGCATGGCCAGCTACGAGGCCGACGCATTCCCCGGTTGGAAGGGAGACTTGCTCATCGGCGGCCTCCGGTCCGAGGTTGTCGTCCGCCTCACCATGCGAAACAACAAGGTTTACAGCGAGGAATGGCTCGACGTTGGCACCCGGGTGCGCGACGTAAAGGTGGGGCCGGACGGGTTTGTGTACCTTGCGACAGACCAAGGAACGATCCTCCGCCTGGTACCGTCTGAGGCCTAATGGGGTGTCCCGAAAGTTCTAGGACGATTTGTCCATGTCTTCTTCGAGCTCCGGTACTTCAGTCTTGTAGTTTGGTCCGTGGCGGTCAAGGACCGACCCGCAGAACCGCGCCACCTTGTGCAGGATCTCGTCGGCGGTCCGGACCCACTTGAAGGGCCGCGGGTCGTCGTTGTGGTCCTCGATGAAGGTCTCGATGGCCTGCACGAGTTCGGCCACCGAGGTGTGAACGCCCTGCCGGAGCTGGCGCAGTTCGAGCAAGGAGAAGATGGCCTCGACCTGGTTGAGCCACGACGAGTACGTCGGCGTGAAGTGCAGCTGGAAGCGCGGGTGACGTGCCAGCCACTGGTTGGTCTCGCGTGAGCGGTGGATGGAGTGATTGTCGAGGATGAGGTGGATCGCGAGCTCGTCGTCGACCGACTCGTCCAGCAGGCGGAGGAAGTCGATGAACTGTTCCGACTTGTGCTCGGGGTAGGTCTTGCCGACAACCCGCCCTGTGCCGACGTCGAGGGCCGCGAAGAGGTCGACCGTGCCGTGCCGAGCGTACATCGGGGTTGGGCCTCGAGCCCGAGTCGGTGTCATCGGCAGCACCGTCTGGGTGCGCTCGAGCGCCTGGATGTGGGTCTTCTCGTCCACGCTGAAGACGACGGCCCGATCGGGCGGGTCGAGGTACATCCCGACGACGTCGCGGACCTTGTCGACGAACAACGGATCGTTCGAGAGCTCGAAGGACTCGCTGCGATGCGGCTGCAGCCGAAACGCCTGCCAGATCCTGCCCACGGTCGACTTGCTCAGACCTGTCTTCTTGGCGAGCCCGCGTGTGCTCCAGTGGGTCGCGCCGCGGGGCGAGGACTCGAGCGTCAGCTCGACGACCTTGGCAACATCATCGTCCGAGACCGTTCGCGGGCGGCCGGACCGGGGGAGGTCCGAGAGACCAGCCAGCCGACTCTCGCGGAAGCGTCGGACCCAGTTGTAGACGGACTGCCTGGAGACGCCGGCCTTCTTCGCCACTTCACCTGGCGGAAGGCCCTCCGCCCACAGCAGCACGATCTTCGCCCGGAGCACGTCCCAGTTCTTCGTGCTCGGGTGTCGAACCACCCGCTCGAGATAAGCCTGCTCTTCACTGGTTAGTTCGATGGGTCCTGGACCGGCTTGGCGGCGTGGCATCGCTCCCCCCGCCACCAAGATCGCCGATGGCCACGAAAGCGCCAGTATCCTTGCGAATTGTTTTCGAACTTTCGGGGACACCCCACTAAGGCGCGTGGACACTTCCCCTCCCAGATTTCCGCGACGGCAGAAGACAACTGTTCACTGAACAGATAGATGCCTCCGCATGAAGGGTCTCTCGTCACGGTTGGATCGTGTGGTTGCCTGCGCGCGCTCGTTCCGCTTG
>JBCCQY010000270.1:0-6371 GCA_039208735.1 Myxococcota bacterium
CGCGACGTCTACCTCGTGCAATCCACTTGTGCGCCGGCCAATGACAACCTGATGGAGCTGCTGATCATGGCCGAGGCGTGTCGGCGCAGCTCCGCCGGCCGCATCACTGCGGTGATGCCATACTTCGGCTATGCCCGGCAGGATCGGAAGGTTCAAGCTCGTGCACCCATCACGGCGAAGCTCGTCGCATCGCTGCTTCAGACGGCAGGCATCGACCGAGTCCTCACGATGGATCTCCACGCAGGGCAGATCCAGGGGTTCTTTGACGTTCCCGTCGACAACCTCTACGCCCAGCCGATCCTCTTTCAGTACCTGAAAGAAGAGCTGGTCACGACCGATCCGTCGCAGACGGTCATCGTCTCGCCCGACGCGGGCGGGGTGGAGCGGGCCCGTTCGTATGCGTCTCGGCTCGGCGCGGGTCTCGCCATCATCGACAAGCGCCGGAGTGGCCCCAACGAGGCTGCAGTCATGCACATCGTGGGGGACGTGCGCGACAAGGTGGCGATCGTTGTCGATGACATGGTGGACACGGCGGGCACCCTCACCAAAGGCGGGTACGCGGTGAAGCAAGCGGGGGCTCAACGTGTTTATGCCCTCGCCACCCACCCCGTGTTGTCGGGTCCTGCGGTGAGCCGGCTCCAGGAGTCGGTGTTCGATCGCATCGTGGTCACCGACTCGGTCCCGCTCTCTGAGGAAGCGGCAGCGATGCCAAACATCAAGGTCCTCACGGTGGCCTCGTTGTTCGCCGAGGCGATTCGGGCGATCCACTTCAACGACTCCATTTCGCGCCTGTTTCTGCCCGCCGACGACTTGTAGGAGCCAGGTCCACAAGCTCGGAGTTGCAGATGTTGGGGTCCTTCGATAAGCCCCGACCGTTGCCCTGGTCCGCAGTACGGTCCGGGGCGTTTTTCATTCGAGTGCTCCTGCGCTGTCCCGGTCCCCTGCCATGGTGGACCCGTCGAGTCCGAGGGATGGGGTCAGCCGTCGTGCGCCCCATCCATCAGCCTCGATCATCCCATGGCCAGTCCCGGGCGGCAGAAGAACCGTCCGGAGTGTGTGGACATGGACACGACGCTGAACGTCACCCCCCGCGAGGAAACGGGGAAGGGTTGGGCCCGCAAGGCTCGCGCCGCTGGCAAGTTGCCGGGCGTGCTTTACGGACCCAAGACCGAGCCGAAGGCTCTTGAGGTCGACCCGAACGCGCTCCTCAACCTGTTCAAGGAAACTGGGGACCGCAACACCATCGTGCAGGTCACGGTGGATGGCAATGCCACCCCCTGCCTCGTGCGCGAAGTGCAGCGCCATCCGGTGAGCCGAGAGCTGCTGCATGTCGACTTCTACGCCGTCGATCCCGAGTCGGAGATCGAGGTGATGGTGCCGCTGCGCGCCACGGGACGTCCGAAGGGCGCCATTCTCGGTGGGCGGCTGCGCATCGTGCGGCGTCGGGTCAAGGTGGCCTGCAAGTACGACAAGATTCCCACCGAACTGGTCTGTGACATCTCGCCCCTCGACATTGGCGAGATGATCATGGCGAGCGAGATCCCGCTTCCCGAGGGCGTGAGCCTGGTGGCCGACAATGACTTTCAGGTCATGTCGCTCTACGGCAAGAAGCGCGGCGCCCAACCGAAGAAGTAGAGGCTCCGGACGTCATGCACCTCGTCTTGGGCCTTGGCAATCCAGGCCGCCAATACGAACCGACGCGACACAACGCGGGATTTCTGGTCGTCGACCGTCTGGCCGAGCGACACGGATTCAGCTGCGACAAGCGTCAGTTCAATGCATTGGTGGGCAAGAGCCGGGTTGGAACGACGGATGCGATGTTCGCGAAGCCACAAGGGTTCATGAACCGTTCGGGGCATCCCGCCTCTTCGCTCCGGGGCTACTACAAAGTGGCTCCGAGTGATGTCGTGGTCGTCCACGACGAACTCGACCTGCCCTTTGGCGACATTCGCGTGAAGGTTGGTGGAGGGCATGGCGGACACAATGGTCTGAGGGATCTTCTGGCCCAGCTGGGAGGAGGAGACTTCGCTCGGGTGCGGTTTGGCATCGGCCGACCGCCCGTGGGGTGGGAGGTTTCCGATTACGTACTTGCCAAGTGGTCGTCCGCCGAACGTGATGTGCTCGATGGCCACGTCGACCATGCGGTGGAAGTCCTCGAGGCGGTGCTGTCCGACGGACCACGAGCCGCCATGAACCAATTCAACGTTCGCCGACCGGGCCGGTCGGCGGATGCCGAGCCTTCAACCGATTGATTGAGAGAGGCGGGGCGCAGGGCCCTGCGGGGAGATTTCAAGTGGAATTGGTGTACCTAGTGCCCCTGGCGGCGTTCATCGCGCTGGGTTTCGGGGGCTACAAGGCCTCCACCACGAGCGCGGCGAGCCCGGGCGACGAGGAGATGCAAGAGATCGCCACTCGCATCCAAGAAGGCGCCATGGCCTTCCTGCGGCGCGAGTACACGGTTTTGGCGGTCTTTGTCGGTGTGGTGGCGGTCCTGCTCGCCATCTCGAGCTTCTTCGTTGACAACCAGTCGCCCGCAATCGCGTTTTCGTTCGTGTTGGGAGCCGGCGCGTCGGCCCTCGCGGGCTACGCCGGCATGCGGGTGGCGACGCTTGCCAACGTGCGCACCACCGAAGCAGCCAAGACGGGCCTTTCGAAAGCCCTAGACGTGGCGTTCGGCGGCGGAACCGTCATGGGTATGGCGGTGACGGGCCTCGCTTTGCTGGGCTTGGCCGTTCTCTATGTGGGCTACTCGCTGCTCGGCGACAGCCTGTTCCCGACCGCCCAGGGGCTGGATCGCGCCGAGACGGTGCTCAACACCCTGGTTGGCTTCTCGTTCGGTGCATCTTCGATCGCGCTGTTCGCCCGCGTGGGCGGCGGCATCTACACCAAGGCCGCGGACGTGGGGGCTGACCTCGTCGGTAAGGTGGAATCCGGCTTGCCCGAGGATGACCCCCGCAACCCTGCGGTCATCGCGGACAACGTGGGCGACAACGTGGGTGACGTGGCCGGCATGGGCGCGGATCTCTTCGAGTCCTACGTGGGCGCCATCATCGGCACCATGGTGTTGGGCCTTGGCTTTCAGGGCGCAGCCGAAGGCATGTCGTTCGGTCCCATCGTGCTGCCGCTGCTCGTCGCTGCCGTGGGCATCATTGCCTCGATTCTGGGCACCTTCGTCGTTCGCACCGAAGAGGGCGGAAACGCTCACACCGCGCTCGACCTTGGTGCGTTTGGCGCGGCGGGCGTCATGGCGGTCGCGACGTTCGGTCTGGCCTACGTGGTCTGGCCCCCAGGCGCGCAGGTCATTCGCGGCATGAGCGAAGGCCTTACGGTCGAGTGGTGGCAGGTGGGCGTCGCGACGGTGGCTGGCCTCGTCACGGGCGTGCTCGTCGGCGTCGTCACCTCGTACTACTGCTCGATGGGCCAGCCGCCCGTCGATAAGATCGCGAACCAGTCGAAGACCGGTGCGGCGACGAACATCATCGCGGGCCTCGGCGTGGGCATGCAGTCCACCGCCATCCCGATCATTCTCATCGCGGTTGGTGTGCTCGTCGCCTACTCCTTTGCTGGCCTCTACGGCATCGCCATTGCGGCCCTCGGCATGCTCTCCACCACGGGCATCCAGCTCGCGGTCGATGCATTCGGCCCCATTGCGGACAACGCGGGCGGCATCGCCGAGATGACCCATCAAGATCCGAAGGTTCGTGAGCGGACCGACGCTCTCGACGCGGTTGGCAACACCACGGCGGCCATCGGCAAGGGCTTTGCCATCGCATCGGCGGCCATGACGGCCCTTGCGCTCTTCGCCGCGTTCCAGCAGCAGTCCGGCATCACCGGCATCAACCTTTCTAATCCGGTCGTCATGGCCGGATTGTTCATCGGCGGCATGCTGCCCTTCCTCTTCAGCTCGATGGCGATGGACGCGGTGGGTCGTGCCGCCATGGACATGATCGAGGAAGTGCGCCGGCAGTTCCGGGAGATTCCGGGCTTGCTTGAAGGCAACGCACGTCCCGATACCGCACGGTGCGTCGATATTTCGACCGCCGCTGCGATTCGCGAAATGATCGTTCCGGGTCTGATTGCGGTCGTGAGCCCTGTGCTCATCGGCTTCCTGCTTGGACCTGAAAGCCTCGGCGGCCTGCTCGCCGGGGTCACCGTCACGGGCGTTCTCATGGCAATTTTCATGTCGAACGCTGGTGGCGCCTGGGATAACGCCAAGAAGTCCTTCGAGGGCGGCGGCTACAAGATGGCCGATGGCGAAGTCCACCCCAAGGGTTCCGATGCCCACTCCGCGGCCGTCGTCGGCGATACCGTTGGCGACCCCTTCAAGGACACGGCGGGACCCTCCCTCAACATCCTCGTCAAGCTGATCAGCGTGGTTGCGCTGGTCATCGCTCCCTTCATGGCCGGGTTCTCGGGCATCCTGCCCCTCTGACCGGCTCACTGGAGAACCTGTGCTTCACCACGAATACGAGACGATCGTCATCGTCCGCCCGGACGTCGAAGAGTCCGGCGTAGCGGCGTTGGCCGAAAAGTTCGAAGGCGTGCTCACCGAACAGGGTGGTCACGTCCTCGACCGCGAGAATTGGGGTAGCCGTAAGCTTGCCTACCCCATTGCCAAGCACCTTCGCGGACACTTCGTTCGCATGAACTACCTCGCGGGCTCCGCGCATATCGCTGAACTCGAGCGCCGGATGCGCATCGAGGACGGCATCATCCGCTTCATGACGGTGCGGCTGGCGGACGCCGTCGACGTGCCGACGCGCATTGAAGAAGCTGCGGTCCACCGTGCCCAGCGCGAGGAAGAGGAGCGTCGGCGGGCTGAGGAGCAGGCCGAGCGCGAGCGTCTCGAAGCTGAGCGGGCGGCCCTCGAAGGGCAGCAGTACAACGAATACGAAGGTCGTCCCGAAGGTCGCCCCGAAGCGCGTCCTGAATCCCGTCCTGAACCCCGTTCTGAGGCCCCCAGCGAAGCTGCTGCGCCTGCCGAGCGGGAAGCCCCCAGCGCGGAGTGAGGTTCCGATGCGCGTGATTCTGAAGCAAGAAGTCGCCCAGCTTGGCGACGCGGGCGACATCGTGAACGTCAAGCCGGGATACGGCAGGAACTACCTCATCCCTCGGGGGCTGGCGGTTCCTGCGTCCGAAGGCAGCGTGCGGCAGCTGGAGCATCAGCAGCGCGTGGCCGAGGCGATTCGCCGTAAGAACCTCTCGGGAGCGCGGGGCTTGGCCGAACGACTCGAGGCGACGGCCGTGTCCATCCGCCGGGAAACCGGAGAGGACGAGAAGCTCTTTGGCTCGGTCACCAACCGTGACATCGCTCAGGCGCTCGCCGATGAGGGTCTCGAGGTCGATCGTCGCACGATCCAGCTCGACGAGCCGATCAAGAACATCGGACTGTTCACCGTGCCGATTCGTCTGCATCGCGACGTGACGGCGAACGTTCGCGTTTACGTGATCCGCGCGACCTGACGGGGGCGTATGGATCTCCGGGAACAGCCGTTCCCCCAAGCGGTGGACGCCGAACGTGCACTGTTGGGGGGCCTGCTCCAACAACCCGATCAGCTTCTCGCGGTCAGCGAGGTGGTGAAGCCGGAAGACTTTTACCGTCCCGAGCACGCCGCGCTGCTCGAGTTGCTCGTGGAGATGCATGGACGAGGCGAGACCATCGATTTGGTCATTGTCTCGGATCGGGTCGCTCGTCAGGGCCAGGCCCAACGCTACGGCGGGATCGCCTACGTCACCGAGCTCCCCGAACACGTTCCCTCGACCGCGAACCTGCCCCACTATGCGCAGGTCATCAAAGACAAGAGCATCCTGCGGGACATCATTCGGTCGGCCCGTGGGGTCGCCGAAGATGCCTATCTACAGCCAGATGATGTCGGCGAACTGGTGGATCGCGCGGCCAAGGACTTCGCGACCATCGGTCAAGGTCGAGGCAGGCGCACCTGGCATCAGATCAGCCTCATCGTGGACCAGGAGCTGCGTCGCATTGAGGAGCTGTCCGAGAAGGGCGGCACGACAACCGGTGCGACCACAGGTTTTGTAGACCTCGACAAGAAACTTGCAGGGCTCCATTCCACGGACCTGTTGATCCTGGCCGCACGTCCTGGCATGGGCAAGACCGCTCTTGCGCTCAACATTGCGCAGAACGTGGCCTTGCTCGAGGGGTTGCCCGTGGCCCTGTTCTCGCTGGAGATGAGCCGCGGACAGCTCGTCACACGGATGCTTTGCTGCTACGGGCTGGTCGAAGCGGGCCGGGTGCGCACCGGGACCCTCGATACCGACGATTGGGATCGCTTCATCGAGGCCTCTGAAGCCCTTCGAAAGACCCACGTCCACATCGACGACACGCCGGGCCTCTCGATCGGAGATCTCAG
>JBCCQY010000271.1:0-6091 GCA_039208735.1 Myxococcota bacterium
CGACAAGATGCGGGGGCGATTCAAGGTTTGGTACCGCGTTCGCATCAACCTCGAAGCGGTGCCCGAAGCGCTACGACCGGCGCAAGGCCCGTTGGATCCTGACGAGGCACCCGGGTTTGGCCCTCCGACCCCGGACTCGTGAGCGGTTCACACCCTGCAAACTTATCAGGAGGGGCCTTGCGATAACTCCGTGCGTCGGTGCGGAGGCACGATGGGCCGGATTTTTGTTTCGTACTCTCACGATGACCAGGGGCACATCAACACGATCCAGCAAGTGGTCCACGAAGCCGGACATCATGCGTGGGTCGACAAGCGAGAGCTGATCGGCGGGGAGTCGTGGGAAGAGCGGATTGAGCGCGAGATTCGCGACGCTCTTTGCGTTCTGGTCATCATTTCGGAGAAATCCATGGGCAGCAAATGGGTCGACGATGAGATTGCACTCGCCGAGCGGCTCAGCAAGCCCATCATCCCCATGGTCCGAGGGTTGGACCCGGCCACCATCAAGCGGCCCGATTGGGCGGCCAGGCTTTGCGAGACCAAACAAGTCGTGTGGTTCAACCAGGCCATTGGCCCTAAGTCACAGCGCGCCTTGAAGGAAGCGATCGAATGGGTGGCTCGAATGCCCCGTTCCGGAAAAATCGTTTCGTTCGTGAACTTCAAAGGCGGGGTCGGCAAGACCACGCTGTGTGCGCTTTCGGGGTACTTTCTGGCCGCGTCAGAAGGCAAGCGCGTCCTCTTCATCGATCTCGACCCCCAAGAAAACCTGTCCGATGCCCTGCTGACCGGAAAAGCCCTCAACGAGCTTCAAGAGACGTCACGCTCCGCACTGTCCCTGTTTGAACCGGTGCGGCTCCTCCAAGAGATCCCGACGGAGCAGGACTTTCAACTCCAGCCAGCGCTTGACGGGGAAGTTCCACCCGAAGACATCTTGTCGGTGCCCATCGACCTCGCTCCCACCCAACCGCGCCGTCTGGGCTTGATTCCGTCAGACCTTCGAATGGTGAAGTTTTTCCGAGCGGGTCGAGACTTGCACGGCGTCTATCGGACCAACTTCCAGCACAACCTAAGGCTGCTCGCCACGGCCTACGACATGGTGCTGCTCGATTGTGGCCCCTCGGCATCCTTGCTATCGCACTGTGCACTGCAGCTCGCGGACCGCATCGTGGCTCCCATTCGCGCTGACGTTTCGGCAACGCGAGGCCTCGTGACCATGAGTCGAGCCGCGCGCTTGGTGTTCGACCACAACATTGACCGCAAAGTGCATCCGGTGTTTAACTTTTGGCGCGGACGAGCCGCCGAAAAGCAGTATGCTACCAGATTCACGGCCAACCCGGGCGACGCCATCTCGCGCGATCTGGCTTTCGTCAACGGTCAGACGTTGCGCACCATCATTCCGCAGTCCAATCATCTGGTGCAGCTCAATCCACTCTTTTCGAGGAACGCCGAATTTCTCGACCTTAGCGCACCAGCATCTGCGCTTGAAGAGCGCCTTCACAACGCCGGCGAGCCATTACGGCGGCTTGCCAACGAGATCATCCGCATCACGGACGGAGACCCCCATGCAATCCAAAACACGCCAGTTGGTTGACCGCGTTCGGACGTCCCGAGCCAAGCCCAAGTTCGACGTCTCCTACTTTGAAGCCCTTGCGCTCGACGTCGAGCGCATGGGCAAAACGGCGTTCCTGGAAGAGATCAAGACCCTCTTTTCACCCCCGAAGCGAACCTCCAGTTCGACGGCCGCCCATCCGCTCTCCAACGACTTTCTCGTCGCACGTGAACGGACGCGGTTTAAGACGCGGCGTCAGTTCATCGACGCGGTCGTGAGCGATGCGGTTCGCCAGCACGGGGAGAAGATGTCGTTGACCACGCGCGAGCGCACGATGCCCAAACTGCTCGAGACCTACTCCGCTCACCTTTCGGGCCCCGCGTTGCGCAGTCTCCTCAATGACGTGGCCGCCAAGCACGCACACTCTCGATAGTCACCTACGGCGATCGGCGACCGTAGCGCAGGGAGATGCCCGCGGTTGGCCAAAGCCAGACCACACCGTCATACGAAAAGGTGGCGCCCAGATCGACGTAGACCACGTTGGTGGCGCGAAGGTCGAGGGCAAACGAACCGCCAAAGCCAGGGTCGAAGCTCTCTTCGCTACGAAGCAAGGGATGCGTGGCCACCACGCCGATGGTGAGCGCCGCCGCGGGTCCGAGGACCACACGATCCGACAACCGCAAGCCTGCGATGAGCGAGCCGTTGTAGGTCGCCGCCTCGTCGAGCGCAAACCCGTGCTGCGGACCGGTCGAAAGCGAAATGCCAGGGGCCACGAAGACTCCAATGCCAACTCGGCCAAACCAGGGCACCCGGGGGGCATCGACCGACAACGTCAGGAACGGAAGAACGGTCCCTACGCCGAAGATGGGGGCATCGTCATCCCAATCGGTGCGTACTGAGGCACGCGATCCTCCGACGTAATCTTGGTTCTGGCGAATCTGACCCGCTGTGGGCCCTTCGGGGGAGGGACCGGGCGCGGGATCCGTCTCGTCGGCGGGAATGGCGAAGAAGAAGTCGCCCGTCACCGAGGTGTATTCCTGCGGCAGCTGGGCTCCGTCGGTCCGACGGCTCACCTCGGCGCGAACGGCTTTGAAGGTGTCTTCAAGATCGAGGCCTGGCGTGCCCAACACCTTCAGCAGGGCCCCCGTATACAGGCCGTGGCCTCCCTGACTGCCATCGCTCGCAAGCGTATCGGGGGCCGTCGCAAACGCGATCATGGTGCCCCGGGGTGCATCCATCCCCGAAAGACCGCGTCCCGTCGACCGAAACCCACGTTCATAGGGGTTGTTCCTGCACGCATCAAGCACGAGGAGGTTCAACCGGTTGCCGGCTCCCTCCATGCGTCCCAACACACGCTCGACCGCCACCGACTCGCTTTCGACGTGGGCCTCTTCGTCAATCTCGGCGTCGACGGGAATCATGTAGTTCACGCCGTCGACCTGCACCCCATGCCCGGCGAAGTAGAACATGCCAGTGCCGCCGGCGGACAGTCGCTTGCCGAAGGCGCGGATCAACGTGACCAATTCATCACGCGACACATTCGTTGCCAACTCGACGTCGAAGCCCAGCGATGCCAGACGTTCTGCGATGGCTTTGGCGTCGCGAACGGGATTCTTGAGGGCCCCGCGTTCGTACGCCGCGTTGCCGACCACGAGGGCGACCCTGGCCTCACTCGCGAGTTCCTTACGCGTCGCCGCATCGAGCCCTCGCCAATCCGCGGCGAAGCCCGCGGCCAGCGTCAACCACCCAATCCACATGGTGCCCCCAAACCTCACGTCGGGGGGAGTCTACCCGTTGCCTACGGATCGCCCTTGAAGTCGGCAGCGTGTAATGGGGCGGCAATCGCGTAGAATAGCCAGGTCAGGGGCGCGGTGACAAAGCCGATACCCACGAACATCAACAGCCAGTTGATGATCTGCAAAAACCAGTAGCTGAACATGATGAACAGCCCTGTGGTGACGCGGCCCTGCATGATGTGTCCGATTCCGAACACCTGGAGGAACACCCCAGGGAGCAACTCGAACAGGACGGGAAGGGTGTTGTTGCTGCGTTTGGTGAGCGAGCCCACGATGCCTCCGGGTGAAGATCTCTAAGGCGCGATGCTCCTGCCTCGCCATACGGCTCGACGGGCGCAGACATTTCAGGGATTTTCGAACACCGTCGACAGTTCGGGGGCGGGCGCGGTTTGTAGCTGTTCGAGCGAGCATTCCGCGGGAGGCTTGTCCGTGCGCCATCGGAGGAACTTGGCGGGATGCCGCAGCCGACGAGATCCGTGTTGAGTGGTCTTCACTTCGACCACGCGTTCGAGCCGCAGGGCCTCAAAGGCCAGCGACCGATCTGCCGCCCATCGGCTCCGCACATCGGGCCGATGCGCTTCACCCTCATGCCGAACCCATGGGTGATCGGGATCGGTGGTCTGCAGCGGGGCCAGCTCCTCGGCCAGCTGCACGCGCTGCGCCTTGCGAAAGCTGGAACAGACGCCGATGGGCCAAAGCTTGCCGTCGCCGTCGTACAACGCCAAGACCAAGGAGCCCACCTCGGTGCCGTGGCCGTGCTTATGCCAGCGGAACCCCACCACCACGCAGTCGATGGTGCGCACGTGTTTGACCTTCAGCAGACCTCGCTGCCCCGGCAGGTAGGCCTGGTCGAGGGCCTTGGCCATGACGCCATCGAAACCTGCGCCCTCGAACCTTGAAAACCAATCTTCGGCGATCGTCCGATCGGTGGTTCCAGGGGTGATGCGAAGCCGTTCTCCAGGTTTCACATGGGCTTCGAGGAGCGCTCGCCGTTCCGAGAGCGGCCGGTCCCGCAAGTCGTCGTCACCGAGCGCCAACAAATCCCACAGCACCAAGGCCGATGGCGTTTCCGCGGCCAGCTTATCGATTCGAGACTTCGCAGGATGCAACCGCATCTGCAAGGCGTCAAAGTCGAGGGCGCCATCCGAGACGATCACGACCTCACCGTCCACCACACAGCGCTCGGGAAGCGCCTCGATACACGCCGGAGCAAGTTCGGGGAAGTAGCGAAGCAAGGGTCGATTGTCCCGAGAGCGCAGATCGAGGTCGTCGCCGTCCCGAAACGCGATCACCCGAAACCCATCCCATTTGGGCTCGTACCAAAAGCCCTCGGCTTCAGGCAAGGTGTCGGCGAGTTTGCCGAGCATGGGCGCCAACGGCGGGCGGACGGGCAGCATGAGGATCCTCGATCGTCGTCCCGCTTCCTCTATCCGCACGACCCGCGCGGCAAACGAGGTACGCTCGCCTCGCGGGGAGGAGACTTCTGAATGATTGCAATGCTGTTGGGTATGACCCTCTCGTTTGCCCAGACCGTCCCGAGCATCGAGGCGGAGACGCTTTCGGGCAACAAGGTGGCGCTGCCCGGCTCGTTGTCGAAGGCCCACACGGTGCTCGTGCTGTCGTTCGAGCGCGAGCATCAGCAAACCTCGAATGAGTGGCGTCCCCACCTCGCCAAGCTCGCCGAAGGCGGGCAGGTGGACTGGCTCGAGCTTGCGTTCCTGGACGTGTCGGGACCCGTTCGCATGGCGATTGGGGCGGCCATGGACCTCGGGGTGAGCGACAAGGTGGCGCGGGCCCATGTCGCTCCCGTGTGGTCGTCCGCCGATGCCGTCACCAAGGCGTTCAGCATCAGCGACAAGGGCGACATTGCCGTTGTGGTCGTCGACAAGAGCGGCAAGATGACCTTCAAGGAGTCAGGCAAGCCGTCGGATGCGAAGGTCGCCGCGCTGAAGAAGGCGATCGGCGGCTAAGGCGCGTGGACAGTTCCGGGATCCGGTCAACGGTTGACCGGAGGGGTGACACCTGTTCAGTTTCTGAGTAAGCTCGCCCCATGACCCGAGTCGAGCTTCTCTTTCAACGTCTGGTGGTCGCTGCGCGCTCGCTGTCTCGACGTGGGCCGGCGGGGGACCTGGATCGGTTCCTCGGTGGCGTTCTCTGGCTCCTGCACACGGGTGCGCCATGGCGGGATCTCCCGCAGCGCTTCGGTTCGTGGAATGCGGTGTTCCGCCGGTTTCTGCGGTGGGCGCTCTCGGGTCGATGGGAACGGGTGCTGTCGCAGGTGCGACGGGAGGTCGACGGTGCGGATGTCCTGATGCTCGACAGCACCGTGGTCCATGCCCACCCCGACGCGGCAGGCGCGCACCGCGGAGAGGCCGACAGCGAAGCGCTGGGTCGGTCCCGCGGCGGCTTCACCACCAAGGTGCATGCGGTGGTCTCGGCCAGCGGTCGCGGGCTGACCTTCGCGCTGACACCTGGCCAGCACGGCGACGTCACGCAGGCGATCCCCTTGCTGGGGTCCGTGCCAACGCCCTTGGCGGTGCTCGGCGACCGCGCCGACGACGCGGATGCGCTCCTCGCTTGGTGGTCTGTGCACGATGTCGCTGCGGTGATCCCCGCCCGCCGGAATCGGCGTGTGCCCCGCCCGCTCGACCGGTCGATGTACGCGATGCGCAACGTCATCGAGCGGTTCTTCGGACGGTGGAAGCGCTGGCGGCGGGTGGGCACCCGGTCCGACAAGACCGCCGCGTCC
>JBCCQY010000272.1:0-6060 GCA_039208735.1 Myxococcota bacterium
CCCAACCGTCTGCTTCACGCTGCAGGATGGGTGACACGTTGTATTCGTCATGCACCGCGAGCCGCCGCAGGTTTGGAAACCAGCGAATCAAAGCGCCCACCTGATGAAACAGCGGATCGCCCGTGTGACCTAGCCAGTCGAGGCTCGGGGCCACGGCAAGCGACTCGAGGCGATCTCGCCACTCGGTCCGTCGGAACATGTGCAACCACGACCCGTGCAAGCACGGCACATCGATGGCCGTGACCTCATCGAGTGAAGCGGAAGCGAGTACCAAAAGGATGTCTTCGTAGCTTGGCATATCGAGGAAGCGCAGGCCCTTGAGCGGACGCCGCGGTCCTTCGCTAAGCGCAATGAGAAACTCACTCCGATCGACGTCGACTTGCTCGAGCGACCGGGCTCGGCTCGAGAGGGCCAGGGTCGCGTACCGTACGCCACTCGCGCGTCCCTGGCGCAACACCCGAAGCGTAGACAACTCCTCGGCCCCCGGCGCCCGCTGCCAGACCTCTGACGACGCCGCCTGGGTCGCCCGAACCGTGGCCGCATCAAGGAGGCCCCCTCGGAACTTTGGTTTGAGCAGGACCGACGCCAAATCAGCGCCCATCAATGCTGCCGCGTGCTTTCGGATGATCCGCACCATGCGCTTGTCGTCCGTTGCCGCTCCCGCCCGCTCAAGCAAGAGGAGTTCGGCCTGCGGTCCCCCTTGATCGAGCCATGCATCCCCAAGGACCTCACGCAGAGAGGCATCCCAGGGATTGGCCCAGACTTGCGCCAATAGGCCCGCGATGTCCCCCCCACTCGTGGTTTGACGGCGGGGTTGGGGAGCCACGGCCTCGAGGCCCTCGGGGTCCAGTGTTCCGTGGGGGGCCACCTTGGACAGTCGCGCAATCGAAGATGGCAGATCCGCGCGCAGCACCGTGCGGGCGCTTGCACGTCGAGAAGGCGGTTGTCTGGCGATGCGCTCGAGGGAGGGACCGATCGTGGGGTCGCCCGCGCGTTCGATCATCTGCAAGACAGGCCGGTACAGATCGCGGGTCTGGTCCTCGTCCCAAGCACCTAATCGACCGCGCTCCAGCAGCGCCAGCCCCGCTCTGGCTACGCGAGGGTCGGGCGTACGGGCCGTCAACGTGGCCAAACGGAGGAGCAACGCGGCATGTCGCGTGCGGGCAAATCCGCGCTCGGTGTAGTTCCCACCAGGAGGATCGACCTCCGGAACCTTGGTGGAGAGGTGATTGGCGAGCCACCCTGTGGCCACGCTGCCTGCGTCATCGAGGGCCAGTCGCCGCCAGGCTGCGTCAAAATCGTGACGGGTCCGGGCCCGCGGCTCCGCAAACGTCCGCAGGGCCTCGGTCGAGGCGTGAAGGATGACAGGCACAAGCTCCGGGTGACGCGAAACTTGCCACAATACCAACGCCCGTTCTAGCGCCTCCGCCCAGGCCTCAAGCTCAACGGCACTACGGAGCAGTCGGAGGTCCAAGGTCATAACCTTAAGTAGAACGCAGAAAGATGCGAGCGACGAACCTTCGATCCGACACGCACCGGCCAAGGTCGGTTCCTGACTCGAGCATGGGAAATTCAACAATCCAAACCGCCGGCACAGGGGCCCAAGATGTCCGCTATTCTCAAGCTCCCGAGATTGGAGTCGCCATGTGGACCCTCATCTTTGCGCTGACTGGCTGCGACCGTGCGACCTTGGAGGCGGACCCTCCGGCGCTGTGTGAGGCCATCGTTGAGGACGGAGAGGGGTTTTTCGAGCACCCTTTTCCGCACGACAACCGGCTCGTCGACGGCCGAGCGAGCTATGCAGATTTCCCTCAACGGGACGTCTCCCTCGTCAACAATGTGGTTGAGGTGGCCGAGCGGTCCTTCGGGTGGTCTGGCTACGGCACTCTCTACGTTCCTTTCGATGCGCCCATTGACACCGATCGATTGCCGGATCTTGCAGGGAGCTTAGGACCAGACAGCCCCGTGCAGCTGGTTCCCGTCGATCCTGCCGAGGGCTCGGCCGTTCCGGTTCATGTCCGGTGGTTTGACGCCCCAACCAGTCTGCTTCCGGCCAATACGCTCGCGGTGCGACCGGCCTGGGGTCGCGGAATGCGCCCGGGTGTTGCGTACGAACTGCGATTGAGCCCGACCATCGGGTGTACCAGCCCCGACTCGGACGGGGTCACCATTCCCCTCACCATCGCCCCCAACACCGACCTTCTTCGCGACATGGTCACTGTCGCACGGGCCGAGCTTGCCGATGCCTCCCGGCTCGGGGACGAGTTCACGGCGATCACGCCTCCATTCGAAGGCACGTTGGCGTTCCGGGGACGCCTCACGATTCCTCGCTGGCAACAGGGAACCGTGCCCTATGCGACGGAGGGGGGCGACATCGCGCTTGACGCATCCGGCCTTCCCATCGTCGATGGCTACGACGAGGTAGATGTCGCCTTCGTTCATCCCAACAAGGAGCCGCCGGCCGGGGGTTGGCCCGTGCTCATCCACCTCAACGGCACCGGTGGCTCGTATGTGCTCACCTATTTGTTTGGCGGAACGCTCGCTCAGGGCGACATTGCAGCCATTGGCATCGATTTGCCCCTTCACGGAGAGCGAGGGGTAGGACCGGCGTTCGAAGCGGTGGTCAACCTCGACAACCCACTGGCATCGGTGATGAGCCTGCTGCAAGGCGCAGCCGACCAGGTGTGGCTGGCGGACCGCATCGCGTCTGGCGTGGCCATTGATACCCCCTTAGGCCCAGTACCGCTGGATCCAACGCGGATTGGCTTCCAGGGCCATTCCCAGGGGGGCATTCATGGTGCGCTGGCCGCTGCCCACTGGGATGGCAAGGTCAAAGCAGCCATGTTTTCGGGTACGGGTGGTGGCACCTTTCAGGGAGCATTGTTCAACGAGTCCACCGGCATCGATGTGGCCGGTCTAGTCGGCCTGCTGTTCGACTTTGTGGAAGGCGAAACGTTGGACGACTTCCACCCCCTCGCTTCGCTCATCCAACACGCCGCGGATCAGGCGGATCCGCTGAATACGGCACCGTTCTGGTTCGCCGAAGCCGGACTGCAGGACCGTCCGCTACCTGCGGCCTTGGTCACCTTGGGAACGGCCGATCCCTTTACGCCGCCGCTGACCACCCAGGCCATGGCCCATGCCGCGGGGGTCCCCGTCGCGTTTGGCGACTACCGGATTCCTGCGGATCAGGTGTTTCCACCTGTGATCGATTCCATTCCGGTGGAGGAACCCAATGCGATGGGGTTCGATGGGTCCGCGGTCACCGGAGGGATCGTGCAGTATGTGGACGGCGACCACGGGGTGGGGCTCGATGATGTGTCGCGATGGACGGCGTTCTTTGAAACGGCGCTGCTCGAGGATGCGCCGATGATCCGGTAGGAGCCACTCCAACGCGTCCCTGCGCCGAGGGACTGCCTAACGGAGGTTGTGGTGAATGAGGAGAAGGTCCCGTACGCGCCTGACTTCTCGCCGGTTCAGATGGCGAAGGCTGGTGTACACCGGGAAGATCAAGTTCTGCCTTGGCTCCTAGGCCTCGTGGAGCAGGGCGCTCGGAAGCAGGACGTAATGGACACCATCGTTGCGGAGGGCTTCTCCCATGGCAACGCAACCGAGCGCGATCGAAGGGACATGGCTTCACACGTCGTGCAGGCACTCGGCAACTACCTCCTGGTCGACTCAAACGACGCTGGGTGGCTGACCCTAAGTGAGTTTGGAAGGGATTTGATCCAAGTGGGTGGCAATCGCATCGACCGTGCGTTCGCCCGGCACATCCTGACGCGTTGCAACGGTCTACGCCTGGTGAATGCGATTCGAGAGTACGAGCGCCGAGGCACCACACCGCGGTTGGAACAGCTGGCCCGACGACTCGACACCAGCGGAGTCGCCAAGAGCATCTCAAGCATGAAGGCCTGGCTCTCGCGCGCGGGGGTCTTTGACGGCGCTCGCTACTCGGTGAACGAGGTCGTTGTCGCCGACATCCTCGGTGAGGATGTCGAGACGGTCGCGGGGCTGGATGCAACGGAACTTGAGTTTGTGCTCGCCGCCCGGGTGCTTCACCTGCAGTCTGGCAACCAGGTCGTCGACGCAGCGGACGCCGCCGATCTCGCCGAAAGCCGGAGTCCCGAGCTCGACATCCCGCGCAAGTCGCTCTCCCAGTGGGTCAAGAAGCTCGAGGCCAGAGGTGTCCTCGTGTCCTCTATGAGCAGCGGAAAAGGAGGGACAAGACGCGGTGTGGAAGTCGGACCCCAATTCCTTCACGCGGCCGATGAGGAGTTGCGAGGGGTTCACAAGCAGTCCGATTTCGGATTTCCCTTGACTCAGCTCAGACCCCTTGCCGAAGTACACGCCGCGATCGGCACAGGAAAGGGACATCAACTCGGCGTGCTCGGGGAAATGCTCGCGGTTCACCTGTGTCTCATGCTCGGACTCCAAGTCCGTCACTGGCGGAAAAGGGCACCTGAAGCCGAGATCGACCTCATCGCGGACCGCGTCGCCGATCTCAGCTACCAACGCTGGGCCATCCAGGCGAAGAATGTGGCGCCGTATCAGCCGGTTTCGTCGGATCGCGTGGACCGGGAGATCGGCGCGGTATCCGGACTCGGAGTCTCACACGTGTTGATCGTGGCACCGCGAGCCCGGCTCACGAAACCTGCAAGGGGCGAAGCCGTGCATCGGTCAAGGCTCACGGGCATGCATGTGTACTACCTGGACGCCGATGCGTTCACAGAAGAGCCTTCGGGACCGCATCTTCTGCGGGTCCTTCGTGGTCAGCGCGACATCCTGGCTGGGGAGATGCGGAACGAGGCTGAACGACGAGAGGGAGGCTACTAAGGTGCCATCTTGCGGCGTCCCGCTGGGGGACGGGAGCTGTAAGACGGTAGATGGCTTCCGATGTCCTGAACGAAAGCCGGGATCACAGGTGTTTCTACGCGTTGACTCCCCGCAGCCAGGCCGCTTGCCGATGGACTTTGGCTGCGTACTCGTGAGCGTCGACTTGGTAAATTACCAGGCAAAGCAACGATACGCCGATCGCGGCGCCCAGTGCCGCGACGCCTACATTCGGTTCTATTCGCGCCTTCGTGACCGCAACGGCTACTCCACCCGCAATCATGCTACCGTTCACCACCCATCCGCGGCAGATTCGGATCCTGGACCTGGCATAGTTCAGAACTTGAGTCAGCTCTTCGGATTTCATCCGGACGAGGCGATGATCCGCGTGGAAGACTGCGGGCCAAGTCTGCCCCGACTTGATCAATGCGGAGTAAACCCGCCGACCGTGCAGTCTTTCCGACCACGACAAGCTCATGTCTGAAACCCGATCCACGATGAGCCCCAACAGGTAGACCAGGGGAACGAGAAACAGGAACATGCCGTTCGCTCCTGGCTCCAGGGGAAGAGCATCTGCCCCTAGAGTGGCCCAGGTCCAGGCAACAACAACCATAGCCGCTCCAGTCCCGATTACGAAGATCTCGGCGAACAGGGATGTCGTGTTCATAAGCCTCGTGGTCCTTGCCACGAAGGATTACCACATGCGGAATCTGCTGGACGTCATGGTCGCCTCCATGATGCTCGCCGTTGGACTGTTACCCCGTCGCACCAGCTCGCTGACGCCACCGAGGTTCGCCGCCTCGACTTCCTCTGCTACACCCGCGAGCAACGCCGCTACCTCACCGTCCCAGAGCGCTCGGCACTGTGGCGTGGCGCGAACCACATCGGGAAGTCCACTGGCACCATCGCCGACATTATGTCGGAGCTGTGGGAGCAGCTCCCGAAGCACGAGATCGACCCGAAAGTCGGTTTCGACCTCGGGCGCGGCATCACCGGTAAGCCGCCCCGCGTCGGGCCTGTGCGGGCCTCTAGGGTCGAATGCGGATCATCAACGGTCACCCACAGAAAGGCCGGACTGAAAAGTTGGCCCCAAAAGCATACTACTCGATGAAGCCGTACTTCTTCAGCTTGTAGCGCAGCGTATTCCGTTCAACCCCAAGCAACTTACCGGCCGCATTTCGGTCACCCCCTACCTTCCGCAACGCCTCCGACAAAATCCGCCGCTCGATC
>JBCCQY010000273.1:0-5895 GCA_039208735.1 Myxococcota bacterium
AGACGATCGCGCACCACCGCTCGCACCGCTCGTTGCTCGGCCCCGGTCAATGCCTGGTGAGACGCTTTGAGTTGAAGCTGGATGAACCGTCCCAATTCGGGGTCAGTCTGGGCCAGGCAATCGGCAAAGACGTGGCGTGGGCCATCCTCGTCGGGGGCGTCCATCACCGCACGCCACAACTCGTCGAGTTCGCGATTGGGGACCGGCTGCCGCAGTTCAAACCAGATCTTCCGCTTCTTGGTCCCGGGCCTTGGAAGCTCGAGGTCCGCAATCGGCTGCCAGGCATCGGCCGGGACCGGAACATGGTCCGTGTTCCAGCGTTGCAGCTCGCGATGGGCGCCCGTGGGGATGCGCGTGGTCGATTTGACGTCGGGACAGAACGGATCGGCGTGCCGCATCAAGGCAGGATTGAAGGTGGGGTCACGATCGGAACGACGCGGCAAGAACTCAACGAGCGCCTGGAAGATCCGCGGATCAGGGGGCATCTGCTGCAGGGTTTGCAGGCGTTTGCGAACGGCCGGTCGACCGCCACCATGCAAAAAGAACGTTCCGGCGAGCACCGAAATGTCGGCCGGATGGGGATCAGAGGCCCGCCGAAGCCAGCCCGTCGGGCTGATCACGCCTGAGCCGGTGCGCGGAAGCCGGGGTCGGTGGGGAGCCAAGATCGCGTCCAACGCAAAGATCGCATTGGCCACTTGAGGGTCTCGGGTCTCGCCCCACACCGCGACCAGCCCTTGCAAGGCCATTGAGAGATGGCCCGTTTCGACGTCGCCGCGAATCGTGGCCAACCGACGATGCAGCTCGCTCATGCTCCACTTCACCGCAGCTCCCTACTTAAGAATGGTCACACCGCGCGCCTCGAGCAGGGCGAGCTGTTCGTCAGGAATCGCGCATCCGTAGCGGCGAAAGGACTTCAATGACGGCAAATCGAGCAGGGCCTGGATGTCGGTGAGCTGCCAACACCAAGACACCCTCACCGACTCGATTCCGTCGGGAAGCCCGTCCAGCGAGGTGATGCTGCCGCAGCTCGTGATCGACAGCTCCTTGAGCCGACTGCCGGCAAGCTGAGTCACGTCGAGCTGCGATTGCTGGCTGATTTCGAGCACATCGAGGTTCGCCATGGATCGAGCGAACGAAAGGTCGCGAGAGCCTGCGTGTTCTCCGAGCAACCGGACTTGCCGCACCGCCGTCTGGGCCGCAAGCCATGCGGCCGGCACGACGCCTTGCGGGTGATGGATCTCGAGGGTGTCCAGACGAGGAATCGTGCCGGGTTCATCCTCATCCACAAGCGTAAACGGTCCGAATCGGGCGAACGCAAGTGAGGTAAGGTTCGGCAACCGCGCCAAGCTACTCAGGTCCAGCGGATGCGGCTGCGCAGGGTAGTGCGGCTCCACGAAGTCGAGGGTGTGGATCCGCTCCCGCAACGCCGTCGCGTAGGCACTGTCTTCGGGGGCCTCAGCGAGAAGCCTGTGCAAAACGTAGGAGCGGGTGGGGCCCGTGAAACGACGAGAGCCCAGCCGCCAGGGCCGACGGTTGAGTCGCGAGGACAGGCGCACCTGGCGATAGTCGGCGCCGGCAAGCAAGGCATCGTAGACGTGCGGGTCGTCGACGATAGTGAGGAGTTCCAGCCCCTGCTCGATGACGTCGATGTCGGGCGACCGCACCAACTTCCGAATCTTGGCCAGAATGGTGCGTCCTTCACCCTTCAACCCATCCCACGTCTTGCGGTCGGGAGGCGTGCGCCCCACCATTTCGTCGATGTTGGGATGACGCGCCCACGAAAATCGCCACCGTTCGCGAGGGGGAATCGCACTGCGATCGATGCCGGTATCTCTCAACAAAATGGCTCTGAGGGACCCGTGGTTGAGAAAGGGCGACATCGCATCGGCGACTTTGCCTATGCCAGAGCTGTCCCGAAGGTCGAGCACGGTCATCGCCTCGAGTCCCGCGAGCGAGGCGATCTCTACTTTCCGCTTCAGCCCTCGCAGGCCTACCTGTTCGGCCTGCGGCAACGCACCCACCAACTGCGACACGTCGGTGAGCCGATCCGCGCCGTTGATCTCGAAGGCCCGCATGTCGGGAAGTTCGGGCAAATGCGCCAACGACGACAGATTGGGAACGTGCGACAACTTGAGGAGAGACAGCCGTTTGGGCAGTCCCTCGAGCGAGGTCAACCCTGGCAAATCGTGCAATCCGACTTGCCGGAGGGCCGGCTGCCGAGACAATCCGGCACAATCCCTCACCGTTGAGCAACCCGAGAGCGTCAGCGACGAGAGTGCAGGCAGCTTCGGCAGGGCGGTGATGTCGAGTTCGTCCTGTCCATCGAGGTCGAGTCCCGACAACATCTCCAGCCCCTTGAGGGCCTTCGGGTCGAGGCGGCCCCGCAGGACTTGCACCACCTCGAGCGAAGGACCCTCGAGGCCCTCCACGCCTCCTGGCACGTCGACCAAGCGCAGCGTCGAAACCCCCTTGGCCAGTCGAAGGACGCCTGGGGTTCGGGTTCGAACGTCCCACAAACGCACACTGCGAAGGGTCGGCAGCGTCGCCAATGCAGGTGGGGCGTCCACCGTGGCATGCCGAATCCCCAAGAAGATCGCGGCCTCGAATCGATCGAAAGCAAAGCTTGAATCCAGATGAACAGGGGCGGACTGGCTTCCCCCAATCACGAGGTTGGTGAGCTTCTTCGCGCCCCACTCCAACACCTTGCAGCGTGCCGGAGCATATCCAAGGATCACGTTCAGGTATCGTCGTAGGTGAATCCGGTCGCGAACAAACGGGGTGGACCGGAAGCGGTCATGCCACCGAAAGCCCTCGACGCCGTTCGCCACAAGTCCCAGGAAGATGGCATCGACTTCAGCGGGATCGGCCGAAGGCAGATCGGCCAGTGCGGCCGCCCGGACATCAGGCTTGGCAGAAAAGAGAGCATCGAACAGGTCGGCCATTGCGCATCCCTCCGAAGCAAGGAGGACTTCCTAATTCGCGACAATCAAGGTTCAACCAACAAGTTTTCATAGGCACAACAACGACGGGGTTCCGCGAACAATGCCATATCGGACGCGGAAGATTCGAGGAGGGTGCCTCTGGACCATGGGCCGTTGGCGCCTCAGCACAGGATCGACGCCGCCCCGCAGCCTGGCTTGGCGATGCGGAGGACCCAGCGCGCTCCTCCGGGGGTGCAACGACGCACAAGGCGCCCGTGGCGAAATCGATTACGGTCAACCCCTCGGAGGCCACGATGATCGCCTTGCTGACCTTGCTCACCGGTTGTGCCGGGTTGTCCGATGGTGCCACGAGAAAGGTCTTCGTGGATGCCGCGCTTAAGCTCGACCGCGTCCCCGAGGGCCCGGCGCGCACCAAGGTTCTGACCATGACCGACGCAGGATGGGTTCGAGCGTCCGATGTGGGCATCGTGAACGCCAGTGCCTTCGTGGCAGAATTGGACCGAGCCCTCGTGGACCACACGCTTTCGGACGACGAGGTGGCGCGACTCGAAACGCTCGCTGAAGGCTTCGGGGTGGCCAGCCTCAAACTCCATGAAGGTGAACTGCTGGGCAAGCGGCAGGCCGAGGCCGACGCCCGCAAAATCGTTCAAGCCGCCGCGGCGGGACGACTGCGCATCGATGGCACCGACGTTTGGCCCGGCTCCGCCGATCTCCCGGACCGTGGAAAGGCGATTGGCCTGACGCCTCAGAATTGCCAACGCACCCGCGAGAGCGGCTACCAGACCGAAACCTGCCGCTTTGCCGATGCCGACGAATCGGTTGCCATCACGTTTACGGTGTTCGCCGACAAGGCCGATGCGCGATTGGCCGAAAAGCCAGCCCCCTGGGAGCGAGGAGCGGTGGCATTTCGCAAGAGCCGCAAGGTTCTCAAGGTCCGAAGTACGGACCAGAAGGCGGCGAGTGAGGTGGTGCGCGGCGTGTTGACGGATGAGGTACGCCTTGGACCGATCGCCCTGACCGACTTCCAACGCACGCTCGTGGCGCAGGGCTTCACCGTCGATGCGTGTCGCGAAGACCGCGACTCGTACCACCGAGACCTGTCGTGCGACATCCGGAACGCCGAGGCAGGGGGGTTTGCGCGCATTCGCTGGGTTGAGGCGCAGCCGATCCGCCCTGGCGAACTCGACGTGACGTATACCGACAGCGAGGCGCAGGCGGATCTCGAAGGCCTCGTCGTGCGGGCCCGGCTGCATACGACCGAAGCCTCAACCGTCCACCTCGAACGCTTCCGCAACGCCCCCTGATGCACCGCCGTCGTATGATGGCGCCCACGACTCACCCCGGACGATCGATGCTGCTTGGCCTGACTGCCCTCTTCGCCTGTGGCGACAACCCGGCCCCTGAAGCCCCCGCGCCCACGCCCGAGCCTGCTCCCGCTGCGGCCGCGAAGACCGAAACCCCCGCCCCCGCCCCCGCCCCTGCTCCGAAGCTCGAGCGACGCGGCAAGGTGCTCGAGACCAAGGTCGCCGGCACCTACACCTACGCACGCCTCGATTACTGCGGTCAGGAAGCCTGGGTCGCAGGGCCCAAAACCGAGCTTGAAGAAGGCAAGATTGTGAAGATGCCCGAGGGCATCGTCATGACCGACTTCGATGCCGCAGCCCTCGGGGAAAAGCTCGACGCCATCATCATGGTCGAATGGTTCAAGATGACCGACGAAGCCGAAATTGACTGCCCCACCTTCGAGCCGGCCAACAACGTGGCCCGGCCTGCCAAAGCCGAGGCCGAAGACGAGGAGCCCGAGTTCCACGGCAAGGTTCTCGAGACCATGGTCGTGGGCAACTACAGCTACGTCCGAATCGACACGTGCGGAACCGAGCGCTGGCTTGCTGGCCCCAGTTCCGTGCTGCGCGTCGGACACTTCGTCACCGCCGAAGAAGGGGCCGAACAGAAGGGCTTCGAGAGCAAGACGCTCGGCCGTACCTTCGACTCCCTTTGGTTCGTTCCCCGCTACCGAATCGTGCCCGAAGGGCCCGAGTGCGAGTGATCCCATGAATCCTCAGCCGTTTGTTGATCGTGTTTTTGCCCGTTTGAACCCCAACCCGTCGGACTTCAAGTTCGAACACTGGAACCACTCGGGGCGCCCCACCGACGAGGGGTTTGGCATCCAGCCGGTGGCCGACGTCGACCCCGAGAAGCTGGTGGCCGCCGTGTTGGATGTCGACCACTACGTAGGAAACATCGACCACGTCACCGAATGCCGCATGATCGCCGACGATCGCTACGACGGCACCACGCAAAAGCGCTTCTACCAAAAGCTCACGATCCCCATGCTGGGGTCGGTCCACCACGAACTCGTGCTCGCAGACCTTGGCGAACGCGACGGATTCCGTGTGGTGGCCTGTGACGTGCTGCGCAGCGAGACCGATGCCCTGTCCGCGAAAGCAGGTTTTCGCAGCGATTACAACTCGGGCGCATGGCTCGTAAAGCCCGGCGTGGTGGGCTACGCGCTGTCGAGCGCGCCCAAGCGTGACGACGTGGGATTCCTGAAGTGGCAGGCCTTGACGAAAGGGGCCAACGCTGCCGCATCCACCGTGGTGAAGGGCGCCGTCTCGGGGATGGTCACGTTCTCGAAGTCGCGCGGGTAGACCACGGGCAGGTGCCGCATTCGTGCCAACGGTGCTACGGCGCCGGAAGCCCCACGTGATTCGAGGGGCACAGGTACGGGAGCACGATGCTGTGGATGGTAGCAACGGTCGCCTTCGTGACGGCGGCCGAGGCAGCGGATGAGGACCGGTGGCAACGCACGGTCGACAAAGTGTCCACGGCGGTCGTGGGGGTGAGGAGCGGGGAGCCACCGACCGGAGGGGGGGCCGAAAACCGCCACAACGAACACCACCGCGGGGGGTTGGAGGCGGGAGAAGGGGCGTGGGGGTGAAAAACCCCCCCGCGC
>JBCCQY010000274.1:0-5180 GCA_039208735.1 Myxococcota bacterium
CCGAAAGCTCTTGTCCTTCCCAATGACGTGAGACCCCGCCGAACGACCCTCGTCCTGTTCCAGATTCTGGTGTCGCGAGGCGGAAACGGATAGAACCCGCCTCCTTGGCTCCGTCACTGTCGTACCCACGCGACCGATGATTTTGGCGGATTCGTACTTCTGCACTTTACAATTCAAACGTGATTCCCGCAGGTACCAGCGTAGGCGCATTCGTGGTGTTGGAACTCCTTGGCAAAGGAGGCAGCTCCACCGTGTACGGCGTCCGGCATCGTGGGTTGGGCACCGAGCACGCTCTGAAGGTCGTCAACGACCCCGCCCTTCGACCTCGACTCGAAACGGAGGGCGAGCTGCAAGCTCGAATCCGATCGCCCAACGTGTTGCCGGTGCAATCCGTACTTCAGGTCCGTGGGGAGCCAGCCCTTCTCATGCCTTGGGTCCGGGGTTGCTCGCTGAAGCAACTCCTGCAGAACTACCGATTCACCCCCGAAGAAGCCCAAGCGCTGTTCGTCGGCCTCGTGGAAGGGGCGGCGGCCGCCCATGCTCTCGGCATCATCCATCGCGATCTCAAGCCCTCCAACGTGCTTCTCGATCCTGATTCGGGCCGCGTTGTCCCCAAACTCGCGGACTTTGGCACCGCGTACTTCGGGCACTCGACCCTAAGCGATGATGGGGCATTCGTCGGTACACGGGCCTATGCGGCTCCGGAGCAGCAGCAGGACGCAGCCAACGTCGACGCGCGAGCCGACCTCTACTCGCTGGGCGTGCTGCTTCACGAAATGCTGGTCGGCGAGCGTCCGGAGGGCCCAGGCCGCATCAGTTCACAGACCCCACCGCCATTGCGCATGCTCCTGCACGGACTCCTTGCCGAAGACCCCGCGGTGAGATTCTCTACCGCCGCCGAAGTTCAGGCTGCACTCGAACCCCAAGGAGACCGCCTTGATGTCAGCGCACCCCTCGGTCAGGCGGTTCAAGCGCACTACGCGCAGTTCCGTGAAACGAACGAACCCCTCTCCCCCCGAAAGCACCCGAACTCGCGCCCTCCGCCGGCCCGAGATGTTTTCGTCGGTCGAACCCACGACCTTGAACGACTCGCCGCCGCATTGAAGCAGGAAGCACGACTAACCATCACCGGGCTTCCCGGCGTAGGAAAGACGCGTCTACTCGCGCATTTTCTTAGCAACCCAGACCTAGGGCCCATCCATTGGTGCGAGCTTTCCGCCGCTCGCGATACGCCAAGCTTGCTCGCCACAATCGCCAAACGCATCGGCCTGAGTGCAGCGGGCGCAATGACCGCAGCAAGGGTGGCGCAAGCCTTGGGGGCACGAGGGCGCTGCATTGTAGCCCTCGATGGAGTCGATGCGGTGGCCGGTCCATTGGGATCGTACCTTGCGAACTGGACCAAGCTCGCACCCATGTGCCAGTTCATCGTCACGTGCCAAAAGCCGCTCGGCGATCCCCGCGAGCACCTGCTTTCCCTTGGGCCTTTGATTCCCGACGAAGCCCAACAGCTCTTTATTGAGCGAGCATGCGCGGCCGACGCAGGCTTCGATCCGAAAGAGGAGGCCCCCGAAGCTCTGGCCAGCCTCGTAAGCGCGCTGGACGGCCTGCCTGCCGCCATCGAATTGGCGGCCACGCAAGTGCGCACCATGGGTCTCGCCACCATTCTCGACCGATTGGGAGCCCCCCGCGGCACTGGCGGATCCATACATGTCGGAAGTACCCCCAAAAGCCCCTCGCTCCTCTTGATTGGAATTCCGGAGCGAACGCGCGACCGACTCCAGAAAGAGCTGTGGAAGTACGGCTACACCACGACCTGGATCGATTCGCTCGAAGACGGCACAGAGGCGGTCAAGCGGCTTCCTCACGCCGTCGTCTTGGGACCCAACGTCGAGCTACCCAAGCACTTCTGGCGCGAGACCGACGAGCCCCCTCCCACGCTCCGCCTACAAGACGCCCCTCTGCTCGATCAGCTCCGTGTCCATTGCCCCTACCCCAGGCACTTGGTGTGCTCGGGAGCCGTCGTCGATTTCGACAACGCCATTGCTCACCGTCCGGATGGACCGGTCTCCCTGACCTCCCTCGAATGCACCTTTCTCCGTTTTCTTACTGCGCACTCCGACCGGGTCGTCCCCGAGAGCGAGATTCTGGTCAAGGTTTGGGGGTACGCCCGCACCACCCGAACGCGCGCCATCACCAATGCCGTCTACCGCCTCCGAAGGAAGATCGAGGAAGATCCCTCAAAGGCACAAACGTTGTTGCGGATTCGGGGGAGCGGCTTTCAGGTCGTGGAGACGAAGCGCGAACCCACGCCCCCTCCCAACCGTCTTCTGCCCACCTCCCTGCGAAAGTTTCCGCGCCCCCGAAGCCCCCTTGTGGGCCGGAAGTCCGAACTCGCTGCCATCCGAAGGGGATTGGGGCAGAGCCGCCTGGTCACCCTGCTCGGCCCCGCCGGAGTGGGAAAAACCCGTACGGCAACCGAACTTGGAGCGTCCGGCGCGTCGGACTTTCCTGGAGGCATTTTCTGGGTAGACCTGACATTTGCCCAATCGGGCGAGGTGCTTGACACGATCGGTCGGAGCTTGGACATTGCGCTCGGAGGGGCGGTCGAGGAACAGCTCACGAAGGGACTCTCGAAGCTCGGGAACGCGCTTGTCATCCTGGACAACTGCGAGACCCAGTTGGATGAAACCGCCAACATCGTTTCGATCTGTCTTGACTCCTGCCCAGAACTAAGATTCATAGCCACGAGCCGCGAGCCCCTCGCCCTGATGGGGGAGTTTCGATTCTCGCTTGCACCCTTGTCGCTTCCCACCTCCCGTGACCTCGAAGGCGCGAATCAGAGTGACGCTATCGCGCTGTTGGTGTCGCGCATTCGCGCTCGCAGGGGGGAATTCGAACTCGCCGCCACAAACGTCGAAAGCGTGATCGACCTCGTGTCTGAACTCGACGGCCTTCCTTTGGCCATCGAGCTCGCTGCCGCCCGAGCTGACGAAGGTGATGTGGCTCATCTGTTGGCACAGATCCGTGAGAGCCTCACGTTCCTACGGACGGACGAACGCGACCGTCCCGAGCGCCACCGCACCCTCGAAGCCGCGTTGCTGGTCTCATGGAACCAGCTCGGAACCGGGGTCCGCGAACAACTCGCGGGGCTCGCCGTCTTCGAAGGAGGCTGGTCGCTCGAGGCGGCCGAGGCCGTACTGGGCGCCTCCTCAGGCCGACGAAGCCGACGAGAGTGGCTCACCGACATGGTACGCCAAAGCCTCCTGTCAGCGCCCAACAACGGGCGCTGGGATATGCTTCTAACGGTACGTCGGTTCATTCGGGAACAATCATCCGACGACGTGTTGGATACCTTTCGTGAGCGGCATGCCACCTACTTCGCCAAGGATTGGCCCCGCCGACGTGACGCCGAAAACTACTTGGCCGCCTGCCGCTTTGCGATCGGCCACATGCCCACGGCTTGGGCTGCCTCGCTTGTGTTTGGTCTCATCATGGCCCAGTCCTACGTGCGGGCGCAGATCATCGTACAACTCGTCAACGGAACGTTGGCCCTGGCCCTCTCGAAGCGCGATCGCGCCCAGCTTACGACCTTGCTGGGGTTTGTGTACAAAACCATCGGCAATGCCGAGGTGGCGACCGATTGGTTGGCCAGGGCCATTCCTCTGTGTGCGGAAACCGGACTGCGCGAGCTTGAAATCAAGAGTCGCGCCCAGCTCGGGCACATGCTGCGCATCCTTGGCCGTACCGAAGAAGGAATTCGACAGCTTCATTTGGCGTTGGACCTGGCGGTGGAATCGGACGTTGATGAGCAAGTGGCCTTCGCCGCCCAGGCCCTGGCATACATCTACTTGAACGTGGGCAAGCTCGACCAGGTCGGTGAACTGTGCGATCTGGCTCTCGAGCGAGCCGAGCGCAGCGGTGACCCCAGTGAAATCGGATACGTCCGAATGACCCGGGCCATTCGTCTCGACCTCATCGGCGATCGGGACGGGGCCATCGACGAGTTCGAACGCGTGGTGGAACTTGCCGAACATACCGACAAGCATTCGCTGCAAGCCGATGCCTTGGGAGGTCTGGCCACCGCCTACCATCGTGCGGGGCGCAACCGAGAAGCGATTCCGCTGGCCATTCGGGCCACCGAACTCCGCCGCGCCGTAGGCAACCAGCGGAGTCTGGGGGTGCACCTTTCGAACATCGCGGCGATGTACCTGGACCTCAACGAGCCCGAAGAGGCCCAACCCTACCTCGACGAAAGCCTGGCCATTGCGGTGGAGGTCGAAGATGTAGGCGGCCAAGGTCGCGTCAAAGCGCTGGTCGGGCGGTACCACTTCCAGAAACAACGCTGGAACGAGGCCCGGCCATGTTTTGAGGAGGCCGATCGGCTGACGTTGGCCGCTGAACGCTTGGGCGAACGAGTGGCGATCGCGGCGTGGCTCGCTGAACTGGCCCGAGCCCAAGGAGATGCGGAAGGCTTTCAGAACGAACTGCGGCGGGCGCAAAAACTGGCCGAAGACCTAGACATGCCGGTCCACGCCCACGAACGTAGGCGGCTAAACAAACTCCTGGACGATCCACCACCAGGCACGTAGAAGAGCCAATCACGGCTTTCCCGGCTGTACATCGTTCAAGATGATCCTCCGTTGAACCGGCTTGCCAACCTTGGACGTGGTTCGGGCGGAGGACGCCCATGCACCGATGGACAATGGCACTGCTCCTGGGCTGCGGACTGACCGCCTGCACCGGGGACGATGATGACAAGGCCGATTCGGGCCAAGTGGATGGAGACGCCGACACGGACACCGATGCCGACAGCGATGCGGATTCCGATGCGGATTCCGACGCCGATGCAGACGCGGATTCCGATGCCGATACCGACGCGGACACGGACGCCGACACCGGAACCCCAACCACGCCCGCCGTCTGTCCGGTCAACATCATGAACGGTGTAGGGACCTACTGGTTCGCGAACAACATGGGCACGGGCCTCAACACTACGCTTGCTTACTAGGCACGCTCGTCCGCGAACTGTACCGATCCGAAGGCCGCCCCGTGACGCAGACCCGGCTTGGCTTCACCGTGTCGTCGGTATCCGAGACAGTGGACCATCTTCGCGAGCAAGGGGCTCCGATCCTCTCAGAGCGAGCGCGAGCCACAGTGGTTGAGGACCCAGATGGTAACCG
>JBCCQY010000275.1:0-5124 GCA_039208735.1 Myxococcota bacterium
AGTTGGACCTGGGCCGGAGCCCAACGCCCTTGCCCTTATTCGGCTGCGCCGTAACCCCTGAAACGGTGAACCAACGAGATCCCACCGGAATCCGACGTGCGCTCGATGCCCTCAACCGGTTTGTGGAAGGGGTTGACAAAACCCTCTGAGGAGGGGTGACGAGTTCACGGACCAACCGCGGAAGCCCTTTACGAAGCCCGCCGCACAGCGTACCCTGATTTGCCTCACGTCCCGGAGGCGGAGATGGTCGTCACCTGGCTCCTTGCTTGGCCCGTGGCGTTGGCTGAGCCCCTCAATCCTGAATCGTTCGAACCCTTGGCGCAAACCTACACGTCGGGCGAAGAAACGATCGACACCGATGCGGTCACGTTTGGCCCGTACACCGGCGTCATTCGTGAGGGCATCGCGATCTTTGCGTTTGGCTCCCTCAACGTCGACGAAGACCTGACGGTGATCGGCACGCGCCCCCTGGCCCTGCTGACGACCGGAGACCTGACCGTGCGAGGCCGGATCAATGTGTCGGCCATGCGCCGAATGGGAGGCCCCGGAGGTGCAACCGGGCCCCAGTCGGGTGAAGGAAACGGCCCGGGAGCTGGTGAATCCGGACTCTCGGGAAGCGGAGGGGGGCACTGCGGCCTCGGAGGGGCGGCGGACGAAGGTAAACTCGAAGGAGGAATGATCTACGGCGACCTCCTCGAACGGCTCACCGGAGGCTCCTCCGGTGCTTCGGCGGCAAGGTCCAACGGCGGCTTTGGCGGGGGCGGCGGCGGAGCCATCGAGTTGGGCGCCCTCGGTCGACTCACCATCACCGGCAACCTCCTCGCCCGAGGGGGGGATGGTCAGGATCGTACCGATCCCGGGGGCGGGGGCGGAGCCGGCGGAGGCATTCTGCTGCACGGCGGACTCGGCAGCACCTGCGAAAGCCTGGTTTCGGTCATCGGAGGCATGGGCGGGGACTCCACCGACGACCTCGCGGGCGGGGGCGGGGGCGGCGGTTGCATCACCACGATGGGCGTAGATGTTCGGCAATGCCTGCTCCGGACCCGAGGAGGTCCGGCCGGCGTGGATCGTCAAGGGGTGAACAAGGGAACCTCGGCTTCATCGGGCGGTGGCGCGGCGGCTCTCAACAGCCCCGACCCCGATTACGACGGCGATGGATTTCGGCTGTCCGACGGCGACTGCAACGACCTCAATCCTCGCATCAACCCGAACCAGGACCCGCCGGATCTCGACTGCGACGGCAAGCCCGATCTCCCGCCCGCAGACACCGGCGAGGTCGATACGAGCAGCCTGGAAACGGGTGACCCCGAACCGGCGCCTCCTCCCGCCTCGCCCGCCGTGCCACGGCCTGGCTACACCCTGTGCGCTTCGGGTGGCACTATGCCTTTGGGCGGGCTTAGCTTGATCGTCCTCATCAGCTTGTGGCGCCGCCGCCTGGATTCCCTGTGAGACTCGAAATCGGGCAAACCCTCGATCGCTACAAGGTCGAGAACCTGATTGGTGAAGGTGGATTTTCGGTGGTCTACCGGGTGCGGCACACCACCCTTGGCACCGACCATGCCCTGAAGCTTCTCAAGATCCGTCATCCCGAGTTCCGCGAGCGGATGCTTCAAGAAGGCAGGGTCCAGGCCAAGCTTTCGCACCCTAACGTCGTGTCGGTACGCGACGTCATCGAGATTGACGACATCCCTGGGCTCATCCTCGATCTTGTCGAAGGCGGCACCCTCGAGCAGTTGCTCGACAACCGACGGCCCGCCTTCGCCGATATCGATGATCTCGGACAGGGCATCCTTCGCGGCGTCCAAGCCGCGCATGAGCTTGGATTGGTTCACCGCGACCTCAAACCTGCCAACGTGTTGTTGGAGGTCACGCCCGAGCGCGTGGAGCCCAAGGTGGCGGACTTCGGACTGGCTCGCCTGTTGTTGCCTGGCCAAGGCCCCGCATTGGGAAGCTCTCCGACCCGAAGCAGCGTGATCATGGGCACGCCGCACTACATGTCGCCTGAACAGATCGAACAACCGGCCAACATCGACGCCCGTTCCGATCTGTTTTCCCTCGGGGCGGTCCTGTACGAACTGGCCTCGGGACAGCCCGCGTTCGTGGGTGAGAAGGTCGCAGACGTCATCTACAACGTGGCCAACGTACGCTATGCGCCCCTCGAGGAGGTGGCTCCGGAGCTGCCCGAACGCGTGCGGCGAGCCGTCCATTCCGCCCTCCAGGCGGATCCTGCGGCGCGCGTACAGTCCGCGGCCGAGTTGCTGGCCATGTGGCGCGGAGAGCCGGCTCCCGTCGTCGTCAGCTCGGGCTTCGAGCAGGGCCGCCGGCTCGGATTGTCGGACAGCTTCGGAACGGGTTCCGACGACAGCCCAACCTTGGTCCCTGCACCTCGGTCCCGCCCCACCCCGCGAGCGCGCCAATGGAAAGTCCTCGCGATCGCAGGCCTGGGTGCGGCCCTCGGCGCAGCCCTTGTGCTCCTTTTGTTCGGGAATCGAAACACGGCGGCGCCCCCACCGCCCAGCGCCATTGAAGCGCGAACCGTGTCTCCACAGAACGCGCCCCTCCCCGTTGCGATCTACCCAAGTCCGGTCGAGCTAGCGGGCCCCCCGGCGCCCCCGCCAGGGCCGGCTGAGACACCGGTCCCTGCGCCTCCTTCCCGCGTCGCCCCCCCTTCTCGACCCCTCGGCGCGCCCAAAGAACCGCCCCCTAAACCAGCCCCGCAAGGAGCGGTACGCGTCACGGGAAGTGGTGTTACACGCGTCGATCTCGTGCGGCGGCTCGATGGCGCCAAGAGTTCACCGGGCGACAGCGTCCCCACCGGGCTGTACGACCTTGTGGTGTGGTTCGAAGACGAGCCGGCCGTCCCCATCGAGCTGGGCCTTCGGGTCCGCGACGGAGAGCGCTGGACGGTGGCCTGTGACGCGAGCTTCTACACCTGTCGCGTGCGCGGAGCCGACTGATGTTGTGGCTCCTGTTGAATTCAGCGTGGGCCACGTGCCCCTCCCCGGCGACCTTCCAGTCCCTGTCCCAATCACTCGTTCAGGCCGAGCAAGCCTTTCGACGAAGTGATCGGGGTGCCCTGGAGGCAGCCGAGGCCGAGGCCGAGCGCCAATTGCCGTGCCTCGATGGCCCCCTCCGCCCGTCCGATGTGGCGAGTTTCATGCGACTCAAGGGCATCGCGCTGTTCGTGCGCAAGGAGCGTGACGCCGCCACCGTTTGGTTCGAAGCTGCGCGCAGCGTCGAACCGTCCTACAACCTTCCCGAGGCCCTCATTCCCGAGCGCCACCCCTTGCGACGGGCCTTCGAGGCCATCGAGGTGAGCGAACCGGCCTCGGACCGCCTGCCCGAACCTGCCGAGGGCTGGCTCGAGGTCAATGGACGGCCCGCCGATGAAGTGCCCGCCGAGCTTCCATGGATCCTGCAATGGCGAGACGGAAGCGGTCGAATTCGCACCACGTCATTGGGGCCCGTCGACTCGGGCCGATGGCCCTATCCCCTTCGCTACGTGCGCGGCCGTTGGCAGATCGTCACGTCCGGCGTGGTTCAAGCGGCGATGGCCGAACTGGGGCCGGTCCGCAGTGGGCTGACCGCCCGGGCCCTCATTGAAGCCGGCGGCCGATTCGCGGTGGATGCGGGCCTGCGCACCTTGTTCACCAGCATTTCGGCCGAAGCCGCAAGCGAGGTTCGGTTCATCCCTGGCGCGCACCTTGGGGGCCGGGTCTGGCTCGGCCAACAGACCGTCCAACCGTTTGTCGGGGCCTTGGCGCTCTTGACCAGCCACGCCGAGCAGGCGGCTGCACCAGGGGGCGTTGCGTTTGGCGGGATTCGGTTCGGCCGCACCTCGTTCTTCGTCGATGCGGGGGTCGAAGCCGGGTACAGTCGAGACGGGTTCGTGCAGCTCGACGTCGGTGTTGGTTTCGGGCGCTAAGGTCCGGAGGAGGGAGCCATGTTTGCCACTCGCCCCGTGGTTTGGTGCCTACTTGCAGCATTGTTGTTTGGCGCATCCACACCGGCCAGCAAGGCCTTGCTCGACGGATTCGGGCCCCTCACGTTGGCGGGTCTGCTCTACCTCGGAGCCGCATTGGCGGTGCTCCCCTTTTCGTTGTCGGGAGGCTCTGCGGTACGCCGCCGTTCCCCCCACAACCTCGGGTCTCTCATTGGAGCGGTGGTCTTTGGCGGCATCGTTGGACCGGCCCTTCTGCTCTACGGGCTCCGCCTCGCCCCCTCAGCCTCCGTGTCGTTGTGGCTCAACCTCGAAACCGGAGCCACCGCGGTCCTGGCGCTTTGGTTCTTCCAGGAAAACCTCGAATGGCGCGACTGGTTGGCGAACCTAGGCGTCGTCGTGGCGGGCGTGGTTCTCGCGGCACCAGACGGATTCGGCTTGGCCCCCGCGGCATTGCTCGTGGCCGCCGCGGCGGTGTGTTGGGGCCTTGACAACAACTGGACGGCGACCATCGACGGGTTCACACCCGAGCAAGTCACGCTGGCCAAAGGCGTGGTGGCGGGCACGTTCAATCTCGGGCTGGGCCTGGCCCTGGGCCAACCGGTGGCGGGCGTGGGTCTAACCGTCCTGGCGCTCCTCGTGGGCGGACTGGCGTATGGGGCATCGATCGTCCTTTACATTCGAGGCGCCCAGCAATTGGGTGCGACCCGTTCCCAGATGCTGTTTGCCACCGCACCCTTCCTTGGCGTGGCGGTGGCGTGGGTGGCATTGGGCGAGCCCGTCGCGCTCGTCCAGGTCATTGCGATGACGCTGCTGATCGGCAGCTTGACGATCTTGTTCACCGGCCACCATGAACACGACCATGCGCATGACTCGATGGTGCACACGCATCTGCACTGCCACGACGATGGGCATCACGACCACACCCATCCCGACATCGATTTACCGCCTGGCGCGTGGCACACCCATGAGCACGTTCATCAGGCGATCGTTCACGTTCACGCGCACCAACCGGACCTGCACCACCGCCACACGCACCCCTGAGGGTCTGCAAAACTTCCGTGTGGTCTACAAACATCGGTTGTTGAATCGCCACCCGTAGGCGGGTGGCGCCCCCTGCATAGGGGGACGGTCTGGCTTCTTTCGGCTAGGCTGCTCGTTCCACGGAGGATTACGCATGATCG
>JBCCQY010000276.1:0-5109 GCA_039208735.1 Myxococcota bacterium
CCACCTGCAGCGAGACCGGAGGAGGGTCGCCTGCATCCATCAGAGCTGCGACATCTCGCCGGGGCAAGGGGAGCGGAAGTCGACGCAGGAACGAGCCGGAATCGTCGTCCGGTGGGGTGGCGTAAAGCGGAACGTCCTTGCCTCGAGGGTCGATGTGGAACGCGGCCACGCCTGGCACGTTCATCGATACAGCCTCGGACCGTTGCAGCAACCACCGCGACGTTCGCCACAACACGATCGAGACGTTGGGCAGGTTGGCCCTTGGTGTAAGGCCATCGGGATTGCGAACATCGGGCACGGTGGGGATCGGTCCGATCGGACTTTGCGGAGCCCCGCGCACGTCGTAGGTCCCCATCCCAAGCAGCTCGTGACGGGTCGATCCGGTGGTCACGAGTTGATCGGCGTGCTCGAGAACCCAGGCGTCGTAGCTGGTGACCTGCCCCGCAATGTCTCCGAGCGAGCCTGTCGTTCCCTTCCGGCGCCGCCAACCTACGGCATTGCCAACCCATCCCCGTGCGTGAAAGCTCGTACCTTGGCCGGTCTGGGGTCGCTGGAGGATGCGCAGGCCAAGATCGTGCCCGAGTCGGTCGAGCGCATCCGCGCGCGCGGTTTCCACAAAGGCGTCGTCGTATTGAGACTCGAGTTCCTGACGAACCCGATCCAGCTCGTCGCCAAGGATCCCGATGAGCGCCCGAAGCGCATCGTCTGTACCGCCGTCCTCGCGTTGCGCATCCCGAAGTCGGTGAACGACGGGAAGCAGCCGATACAGGCGGTCGGCGAGACGGCTCACGGCTCACCTCGATCGAGGGTCACCAGATCGGGATCCAGCACGAGCAACGGGGCGCGGCGAACCCGCACTCCGTCGGTGAACCCAGGCCTGGTCCGCAGCCGGTCGCGGTAGCGTCGGAGCGTCCCGCGACGGAATAGCGCATCGAGGTCGACGGCGATGACCTCAGGTTCCTCGTGCATCGTGCGCAGGACCTCGCTCGCCGTGACGGGCTGTGAAAACGTACGCGCATCGTAGCCAAAGGCCGCAATCAGGCGCTGCTCAAGGGAGGCCTTGAGGGTCGACCAGCTCGCATCGTTGGCGACCCGAACCACCGCCTCCAGTCCGAACGACACCCGTATGGGCAGGTCGACGAAGACGGTATGTTCAGGATCTTTGCGTACGGTTACCGCTTCGCGGACGCGCGACAGCAACGTGCCGGCTTCCTCGTCAGAGGTGCCGTCGAAGGGGGCCACAGTCAGGAAGACGAGCCGGCGTTGCCCTGCCCAAGCCGGTTGAGCCAAGGCCTTTGCGACACCGTTGAATCCCGCAGCCCACAGTTCGTAGTCTCGCAGGGCAACAAGCCGATCGATGGCCACGACGCCCTCGAGTGCGGCTTTGCGAATGTTCTCGGGATCATCGGCGTCAGCCCCGCCTCGAAACGGGACCGGGTTGGTCACGCCCCGAATCCCTGGAGGACGCACCGGCAACATCGAAACCGCGTCCATCGAAACGTTTCCCGACCGTCCGATGCCCATACGGAGTCCTGCCACGACGTTGCCCTCGCCCGTCGGCAGTCGGGAACCGTGGATTCCGTCCCCAAAGGTGACCAAGGTGCTACCATCTTGGTCTTGCTGGGTCTGGAAGACCCGGTCACGGGGCTGTGCGTCGGCCAGGGTCCGCACTTCGGTCCATTCGGTGTCCTGCACCGTGATCCCGAGTGTGCTTCGCGCCCCCCGAGGTGCGGTTTCGTCAGGCACGTGCGTGATGGGCCGCTGTTGGACGCGGAACTGTTGGAAGGCCTCGGCTGCGCTGCCTGAACCGATCACCTCGGCCGGCATTCGCTGCCCGTGGGTCGCCTCGGCAACGTTTCCGAGAACCACCACGGTGTCTCGCAGCAAGCGGGGGACTGCCTCGGTTAGCCGCACCCACGTGACGTCCACCCGACCGTCGTCGAGTTCCGGCTCGAGGGCGACAACCCGCGCGACGATGCCCTGCTCGATGCCATCGGCGTCGGCTCCCCGTACCGCCACCCGTCGGCCCACGAGTTCCTCATCGAGTGGGCCAGCCACGGGAATCCTTCGACCTTGAACATGGGTAGTCCAGGGATCGGCCGCCCTATGCAAGCGTTCGGCCTGCAGATGCACGGTGGTACCTCGACGGTCGAACCGCTTGAGCATGCGTTGAATCTTCGAGGCGGACGCGCCATCGCGTTCGAGAAAAATACGGTGAACCCTACGGTTTAAGGCAAACTGAGAACGGGTCACGGGTCGAATGCGACGAATCCGAAAGGCCTCCACCTCCGCTTCCGCTTCGAGCACGACCCAGGACCCAGGGGCCAGGTTGCGAACCTCCCGGTCGAGGTCGATGGCCCCTAAGCTCACCGCAGGGTCGGACGACAGCGAAAAGCCAGGCCATTCGCCCGGACCGCCATCTTGGGGGCGGCTGAACTGGGAGGCGGTACGGCTTGGATAATGCTTCTTCCAAGCCGCAAACTGGATGTCCTCGGTTTGGGACCACCAATCCGCCGCATCGTGGCCAAACAGCGACGCCGAATCTCGAAACGCAAACAAGGACCGTGTCGGATCGGCGATCTGGGACCCGGGCACCCGGCTTCCGCCTGTCTTGAAGCCAATGCGTCGGTCGAGGACCAGACGGGTCCGATCGTCTTCGGTCTCCACCTCGCGGAGGCGCCGAAACTCGAACCGTTCGGTTTGGGGCGGGCCAGGGTCGTCATGATCGATGAGCATCACGACATCGCCGTCCTGTAGCCGGCTTGCCACCCCTTCGACGCGAACGACGTCGGTGCGCACCGGCCACCGCGAGACTGGCAAGAACTGCATCGCAGGGATCTGGTTGAACGTCGCCGAGGCTTCGATTTCCTCGATCGTCTCGAACTGTGGAGGAGGGTCCGCGCCGTCGGGCAAGCTCATGGCGCGGGTACCCACGGGAATGGGCACGGTGGGCTCGTCCGGCGCTACCTCGAAGGCCAGGAAGCCCTGCGACGCCACCCCCATGCCGGGCTCGTAGCCAAGGCCTCGCGCCAACTCCACCAACGCTCGGCGCGTCGTGGCGGTCGACAGGCGATGCTCGTGGGCGGTGCGCTCGGCATAAAACGCAAGTACATCGACCACGACCGCCGTGGCGTCGAGCAGCGCGATGGTGGGGTCGGTGGGCTCCCGGGTGGCCAAGTCTTGCAAGGGCCGACGTGAGCCGACGACCTGAGTCGCGATGCGTGCGATCATGCGTTCCCGCGAAACCGCCCACGTTCCGATCCGTTGGTGGATGGCCGGTCGCGTCATGCCCCTCCCTCCAAAATGAACGAGATGTAGCCGCGCTCAGGAGCGGACGGATCGCTCTCGCACCGGGCTACCTCGAGTTCGTCGAGTTCGAGGCGTCCCGTGTCGAGGTGGTCGGTCGCTTCGGTGCTCCGTCGAAACCGGTGTCGCGGGTCGGCGGGGCTGGCTTCGACCTGTTCAACCCCGGGCACGTTCATCGCTCGCGCCACGATGGGCGAGAGGTAGACCTCTTGGCCAAAGGTGAATCGATCCGGGTGGAACCAGCCGAGTTCGCCATCAGGGAGGACCTGGGCACCAAAGAGTTGCGCAAGCGCCCGGCCGACCTCGCTGCGATAGGCCGTTGGGGCGCAGACCACGGTGAGCACCACCTCGAGGTTGACCCACACGGGCCCCGTGACCCGCAGCAGATAGCCCGTGAGGCGATAGGGCTCGAGCCAAGCCTTGAGTTCACGCTCGAAGTCCTCGTCGACGGGACGCATGCCCACGCGATCGACGTGGACAGTGACGAGGTGGCGGGTGCCCGTCCAGTGCATTCGGGCCACCGCACGCTGGACTTCGGGGTGGCGACCCGCGACCTCGGCCCAGTCTTCGAGGGTGACCGCACGAAGCTGGCTGCGGTAGGCCTTGGGGGCAAGAATCTTGACGGCTCGAAGATCTTCGGGCTCGGCGCCGCCAAAGGCAGGCAAGGGTTGTCGAACTGCGGCGATGAGCCCACTCGCAAGTTCATCTGAGTAGACATGGCGCAGCGCGCCCGCCCCAAGGTTGCCTCGAGGACCTCCCCCTTGCCGATATTCAGCCCGGAATACCGCGGATTCGGGAGGGCGTCGGCCCTGGACCCCATCGCCAAAACGCAAGGTCACGGCTCCGTCTTCCTCGCGCTCGGCGACGAAGACGGCGAGGTCGCCCTCATCGGTATCGAGGAGGTCGGGCACCGAGACCCAATCGTCGCTTGAGCCGTCCTCGAACAATCGAATCGCGGCCGTGGCCAATCGCGGTTCCGCTTCGAGGAGGTCGCGAGCTGACCACTCGGGAGAACCTGGAGGTAGGCCCAATGCGCTCGTGCTCGTAGGACCCGGCCGAGGCACCTGAAGAGGGGCTCGCCACGCGACGTCGCCGCCTCGAAGGTGCAGCAGGACGGTGCCTTCGCCAGACTCCCACTCGCCGGTTCCCCAGAGTTCGGGGCGCAATCCCGTCTCGACCCGAGGCGCACCGTGGCTGACCAGGACGATGTCGGCGCGGGCAACTGCCGTGGCAAGCCCCCACGCTCGGGTCGGAATCGCCCGGGGCAAGGCATCGCGCGTGCCCCAACGGATTCGCAGAAGGGCTTCGCCGAGGAGCGGATCGGTGAGGGGTTCGGGGTCGGCCACCAGCCGCACGGCGATGCGCAAGGTCGGGTCGGCGTCTTCGAGTCGCCACGAAGCTCCCCCGCGCGTCGTTTCGAACACCACGACATCGCCGCGGCGGAGCCGAAGTCGACGTGCGTCCTCGCCTCCCGGGTCGACCAAGATGGCCTCGGTGGCGCCAGCGGGAAGTTCGGCTTGATCCATGCCCCAAGCGTGAACGGTGATTTCGCCATGGGCGTCGACGAGATGATCGAGGGGCGTCAGCGATTCGAAGACTTCGGCGCCATTGCGAATCGCCTCCTCGACATCGACGGCATCTGCGTGGATGGCAACGCCGTCCACCGCCGTCGAAAACCAAGCTCCAGGCGAGAGGACCCGGCTATCCAGCGCGATCCCTTCGGCGGCCACCAGCTGTACCCAGGCCCGCGCGGCCGCCCCTTCGTGCATGCGGTAGTCGAGGGCCCGTGCATGGCGGCGCACG
>JBCCQY010000277.1:0-4277 GCA_039208735.1 Myxococcota bacterium
CCAATCGGATCACGGACATTGAGTCATCCTACAACCATATCCAGTCTCAACTATTGAATACCGACCCCGCGGTGCGAACCGCCGGTGCGCTGCAGGCCTTGTCGCTTGGAATTCCAGGTTCCATCAGCCTGCTCGAGGATATCGACAGCGGCGAACAGCGCGACAAGGTCGTTGCGGAGATTTCGGACCGTGTGACCGCCACCGTGTCTTCAGACCAGGCGGCCGGTGAAGCACCGGTAGAAAATGTAGATACTCCCATCGATGCGGAGGTTCTGCGAGCGCACATGGCGCGCCTTCGCCACCTGACCCACCGCCTGACACCAATCTGTCCTAACTTTGTTCCACCGCCCGATGCCGAACGGGCGGCCTCCTCATCAGCATTGGCCAGCGCAGCCCAAAACGAAGCCCCACAATGGCTTCGACAGGTCAGCCGTGCGCGCCCAAACCTTAGGGCCATGATGGAGTTTCTCGAGCTTTCACAACTGATTCTCAAGACACCGGCCTCGATCGAACTCGCACAGTCACCGTACTCAGGTTCCGAACCGTGGGCGGGAATGCATGGCGTATCAACCTCCGGCGACCGACTTTGCCTTTTGTCGCTGACGGGGTTGGTTGAGCCATCGCAATATATGGGTGGCATGTTGATCGACAGTTGGACGGACGGGGTTCCATCAACCGAACAGCTCACAGGCATCGCGATGCACTTCGATGCGCCCACGTCGCGAGCTCCTAACGCCATCCTCATCTCGATGGTCGACGAGGCATTCTCGGCAGACGAAATCTCCGACCAGCTTTGTTTCGTGTTGGAAATGGCTAGGGCACGCGCAGTCCCGATGTCTCAACTTCAGGATGTCAATCCGAACGGGACGGGTGGCTACTCATCCCTGGGCCACTACATGCCTACCTTCTACCTGGCTGACGACGTCGAGATCTCTGGAGGGACACCATGAGCTTCAAGCGACTTGAGGTTGACTTCCAAGATGAGAACTTTGAGGAAGCACTCACCTCACGGATTGCAGATCCGGTGTGGATGCTCTGTCGTCAGTGGCAAGTGGGCGAGTTCCATGGCGAAGATGCAGCGAGCCCTGCGCTTGTCGAAGCGGAGGCACACTGGGTTCCTCTCGCCGAGGTGACCAATGGCTCAACAACCACCCCGATTGGTACGGTGCCTCTCGAAGCGATGGTGGAGCGAGAAGCCATTACTTCGGGCCCAGCATCCGAGGCGTATCGGATCGACGACGGCTTGACGCTGGTGCGCAGGCTTCGGGAGGCACACATCTCGGAGTCCTTCATTGAAGCCCTGACCACCCGCTATTCTATCACGCCACCCGAAACGGACGGTGGCGATGCGTTTGGCTCCGCGCGCTTGCGCCTCATCGCACGTCGTTGCGTGGATCCAGACCTGATTCGCGCAGTCCCTCCTCCGCTGCCTGAGATTGCACAATTTCTCGCTGGAGCAGAAGCCACACTAGCAACAAACGTGATTGTAAAGTGGCAAACTGAGACTGAGGGCTTGTTTGTCCAAGCACCCGAAGGTTCTCCTCCCTCATGGCAGCCGCGGCGGCAAGAGTACGCCTTCCAAGCTAGAGCCACAGACGCCAACGTCTCTGTTGACCTGACCGCCCCGGAGTATCCGGGGGGTCGGTTGGACTGGTATCACTTTGGTGTGCTGCCACCTGCGGATCAGTCGCCCTTCAACCCAAGCGGTCTCGAGACCCGTCGGGTCCGTGTCCTCCCCACACCCTTACAATATGCCGGTATGCCGGCTTCGCGATACTGGGAGCTCGAAGACGGAGATGTCTACTTCGGGGACCTCGCAGCGGGACCCGAAGATCTTGCTCGGTCGATCGTAGGTTATTTCGCCATGGTCGCTGGTGACGATTGGTTCCGTATTCCCATGAGCATACCGACCGGCACCCTCGTCCAGGTTTCGAGGGTCCGGGTCCTCGACAATTTCGATACAAACTGGCACATGATCCCATCAATGGCTGTGCAAGACCATCAGTCGCCAGGTGACCGAAACTGGCGCTGGTTCGAACTGCCGGGTGATGATTCGGTGGCCTCGGGACGCGCCCCATGGCTGATGCTTGTACCTACGGTCGACGCCGTGACGGCAGCGGCGCCGCTCGAACGCGTGACATTCCGTCGTGATGAAATGGCCAACCTGGCGTGGGGCATTGAGCGGACGATCGAGACTTGGACAGGTCGCCCTGTCGAACGTGGCAACGACATCACCACAGGTGAAGGCCCTTCAGCTTCCGACGAATGGACCTACCGTCTGGCTACGGAGGTTCCAGACCACTGGCTTCCGCTGGTCCCGGTGCTTCGTCAGTACCCCAAAACCAAGCTTCCAGATGAGATGTTTCTTCGTCGCGGACGAATCGCCGTAGTTGGCGGACAATCACCTCAGCCGCGGGGTCGAATTCTGGAACCTGAAGGCCCGTTCTATCTGTATGAAGAGGAGATTCCCTACGGTGGCGTAACCGTCTCTCGACGCTACGAGATGGCGCGAGGGCGGGACGGTGAGGTGTACGTGTGGGTGGGACGTCGCAAATTACCCGCCGACGGCCCACTACCGCGCACCCCCCTTCGCTTTGACGCAATGGCAGGCAATGGCACTGGAGAGGCCCCGTGATGATACTCACCAACCGCATAACGGATACCATGGTGCACTCCCTACTCTTCGCAATGTTCGCCTGCGCCGGACAAGTCGAGCCATCAGATACCTCGACAACTGCCGACACGGCTTTGACCCAACCCGTCGACTCGCACGCAGCTAATACTGGTTCCACCGCCGACACCGGCCTGAAGGAGGTTCCGCCACCGCCCGTCGACGTGTTGTTCGTGGTGGACACATCCTGCTCGATGCTTAATGCGAGGCCGCTTGTCGCAGACGAGGCCCCCCTCATTTTGCCATTCCTGAAGGACCGTGACTGGCACATCGCGGCCGTGACCACAGAACCACAGGGAACGGGGACCGATCTCATTCGGGGCGACGGAAGCGTTTCCATTATCGATGCACAGTTGGCGAACCCCTCATCCATCCTGACTTCCATCATCAACGTGGATGCTAGCGTCAACATCAACTATGCGATCGAGACAATCTTGTTCTTGTTGGAACGTGAGAACTCAAGCGTCATGGAACCTCTTGGGTTTCGAAGAGCGGATGCCGAGCTGCACATCGTCTTCATCGCAGACTCCGACGACGCAAGCCGGGATGGGGTCATTACACCAAACGAATTCAAGGCATACCTAGACGCCCTCGACACGGCGATTTTCGTACACACGCTGGTGCCCGCTAAGACCGCGGTACGCTTCATCGATCTCAACCAAACCTTCGGGGGAGCGACGAGCGATATCGCCGCATATGATCGATTCGATACGTTCTTCCTGGAAATGGGAATGACTCTAGATCTGGATTGATCGCGGCTCGCCATTGCGACCATTCCGAACGTCGGCGCGCAGCGTTGCAACAGATCCCAGCGAAAAAGGAGGGGTCGCAGCTCGATTCGACATCAGGTACCTTCAAGCTGTGGATGACGCGCAGCTTGGAGGTGCCTGATGTTGGTTTCGTGGTGGTGGATGGCATGCACGATGTCACCAGCAGACGAAGAGCTCGAGCGCCCACTCCCTCCGGAGGTTCCGGCCACCCCTCGCTCGTCGGACGACGATGATGGCCTGGAGCCGGCCCCCGACGATACGGGCGCCAAGGTAGGGCCGCTCGAAGGATCGTGGTCAGGCTCTTGTATGGACGCCATGCCCCAGCCGATTCCCCTGCCTACCCAGCTCGACGTACCTACGCTCGAACTCACGTTGACCGATACGAATGGCAAACTGGGAGGAACGTTCGACCTCGAAGTGGCGTACTCGCCCGGAGGCCCGTCTTTCATTGAGGTCTTCGAAGGCGACGTCTCAGGAACTCGAGTCGGCGTATCGTTCGAACTGACCTTCGATCTTGCCGATGTGAAGGGATTGACCCTCACAGGCGAGTGGTCAGACGACGACCGCTTGATCGGCTCGATGGGCGTGCCCCAGGCACTTGTTGGCGTCAGCGGCATATTGGATTGCCGGCTCGAGCGATAGGGCCAGTCGAGCCTGACCGCCCTTAGCGACGGACGCTATCGTCAAGGCCCAAGTCCTCGTCGTCCGGAAACAGATTCAAGGGCTCTCCGAGGAGGTAGTGGGCAAACCAAGTCAGATTCTGCCACATCACCGACCGGTTTTCGCGGGGCTTCGTGATGCTATGCCCCATCTCGGGGTATACGAACAGGTCGACG
>JBCCQY010000278.1:0-4115 GCA_039208735.1 Myxococcota bacterium
CCGGCTCACACCTCGGATCTGGCTCGCAAAGGATCGGATCGCAGTCACAGCAAGCCAGGCGGTATTCGAAGTTCGTCTCGTTGCACCGGTCGAGGGTGTCGCAATTGTAAAGGTTGCCGTTGCGTTCGACCCGATTGCACACCGGCGGGGGCAGCTCCACCGTGAACACTGGCCGTTGCACAAAATCAGGCTCGTCTGAGCCCGACAACCAGCAAGATACCAACCACCACATGCCCATCATACAGGCCCCTTTCGACGCAGCCCCCGCCTTGTCAAACTAGCAAGTCAAGCGCTCTAGGGCACAAGAAAACCCTGTTCCGCGAAGTCGTCACACTCCGCCTGGCGCACGCCGGTGATCGGGGTGACCGTGTGGTCGAGCCAAACAGAGACCACGCACCGACGGGATCGATCCGGGGCGAACCTCCGAAGTCGGGCAGGAGCGGGTTCTCGCGACAAACGAGGTCCAGGCGGCCCTATCATCGTCGCCGTAGTTTGCCGGATCGTAGACGAGTTCGTCGGCATCCCATCCCATGCACGCAACCAACCACCACGTCATGTCCCCTCCTCCTGCATCAACGAGACCGGGCCGCTTTACCTATCTTTGACGGCAACCTGCCCGTTTAGTTAGGAGCTACGTTTTTCCTGCCGTCATAATTGAAAATGAAATTCATTTTCATGAGGAAAGCATGAGCGGGATGCGACGACGAGGCCACGAAGTCGAAGTGGCACAAGTACGTGGATTGTCGCCGAGATTGCAGGGCGTGACGCTGCGTGGCCCCGAACTCGTAGGGGCCAGTTTCCGCGCGGGTGACAAGGTGAAAATCAACGTGGGTGGGGGCCGGTTCCGGTCCTACACGCCCGCGACGTTCGACCCCGGGCGAGGCGAACTGGAAGTGATTGCCTTTGTGCATGGCCGGGGCGCGGGCAGCGCATGGGCCGCCGGGGCGAAGCCGGGACAGCACACCACGATCTTTGGCCCAGTGCCGAGCCTCGCCGGGCCACGTGGTGACGAAGAATGGGCTTGGTTTTTGGGCGATGAAACTACGGTAGGGTTGTTCCGTGCTCTGGCCGACGCACTGCCGGCCTCGGCAATGGTGGCAGGAGCCGTCGAACTCGACGAGCACGATGCGCAGGCGCTCCCAGCCCTGGCGTTGCCCCTGGACTTCGCACCACGCCAGTCGGTGCATGGAGAAGCACTGTTGGCCTGGCTCGACACTGCTTCTGTGCCTTCCGGCCGAGGTACGGTCTGGCTTTCGGGCCACTCAGGCGCCATCGACGCTTGTCGCAAGAAGCTCGAGCGTCGCGGCATTCCCCCAGAGCGGATTCGCGCCAAGGCGTATTGGAATCGGAGGAAGGACCGTTTACGCAACCTCGCCGGCCTTGCGTAGCCGGTGCAATGTTCCTTGGGGAACCAACGTAGCGCCAGCAACATCCCAAGGAGGTTCGCATGCCGACGATTGGAGTGGGCCGTGCTCTGCGCGAACAGGAGCGCGCCGCCGCGGCCGCCCGGTCTCGCCCGCGGCGTCGGACCCCGATTGGCGAATCGCCGGATCCAGAGGGCGAGACCCGATGCGGGGGCTGCCAAGTGCGTCTGGCCCTGGCTGATGCGTACGTCACCAGCGAAGGCGCCCGTTGCGTAGCCTGCTTTCGTCAAGGCGAAATCGAAGGGATTCGTACGTCACCTTGGTCGGAACTCGGCCTCCCCTTCGTGATGACCCTGGGGTTTACCTTTCTGTGCGCGCTCGTCATGGCCGCATCTACCGACACCCCCATGGGCGCCAGAGCGGCTTTGGGCTTCTTTACGCTCACTGCTCTCAACGCTTGCTCGGGGCTCTACCTGATGCTGCTCTGGCTGCGTGCCGCCCGTGACGCGTTCGCTTCGATTCATGAAGACGAGGCTTGGTTTTCTCGAGTTTCCAGGGGCGTCCTTGCGGCGGCGCTGACCACGGCCACGGGTGCGGGACTGATCGCAATGATCTACGCCTGGGCCTCCTTGACGACCCACTGACGAACTCAACGATCGGTCTCCATGAGACGACCAGTCCCCGAAAACTAAGGCGCGGGTGCTTCCGCCTCGTCCGGTACCTTCACCGGAGGGGCGGGAAGGGTGTCGATCCAGGCCGACGCTTCGGTACCGATGGCGGTCGGAGACGATTCCTGCAGGTAGTGAAGCCCCTCGCCCACAGAAACGGTCTTCAACCGAGGCAACTCGGCTTTCAACTCGGCCACCACGGCCTCGGTGAAGATGGCGCCAGGCTCGGCGGTGAGCAAGAGCAACGGAATCTCTGAAGCCTGCAACGCTTCGTAGGTCTTCGACATGCGAGCCTGGTTGTCGGCCGGCTCCCCATCGAACGGAATCTCCTGCGGCCACACGCGAGCCGGCCGCCGTGAGGAAACCTCGATGAACGGGGCTCGGTAGGCCTGCATCTCTTCATCGGAGAGCGTGCGGCCAGAGAACGCAGGAAGCAGCTTTTCGACGAAATAGTTGTCGTCGATCAACAACGAATCCCCCGCCTCGCTTCGCAGTCGTTTGAACAAGGAACGGGCCGGCTGGTCCGTCTTGGCCCAGGCCGTGGGCCGCACCACGGCTTCAAAGAACACGATGCCCCGAACGTTGTCTTGGTGGCGCATCGCATGGTCCATGCCGATGCCACCGCCCCAATCGTGGATCACAAACGTGATGTTCTCGAGGTCAAGGGCCTCGACAAACGCATCAAAGTACCGCACGTGGTCGGCGAAGCGATAGTCGATATCCGGCTTTCCGCTATCGCCCATGCCAATGAGGTCGGGCGCAATGATGCGGCGCCCTTCCTTTTGCAGGTGCGGAATCACGTTGCGCCACAGGTAGCTCGAGGTGGGATTGCCGTGCAGCAGCACAATGGGCGCCCCCGAGCCCTCGTCCAAGTACGTCATGGTGCTGTCGAGGACCGCAACCTCGCGCTTGTCGTAGGGGAAGGCGGCCGAGAGATTGGGCTCCGCCTCCACATTGGGAGCCAGCAAGGGGACGAGCGTGGTGATGCATGCGCTCGCCATGAAGGCCACGGCGGCCAAGAGCAAGGATGAAAAGCGATTCACACGGGCCTCCAGAAATTTCCAACCGAATGTTTGGTTATTGATGCAGCCGCGTGCCATTTCCAATCGCTCAGTTGGATATAGAGCGAAAAGGAGGTCACACCATGGGACGGCGGAAGACTTACGATCGCGATGACGTCGCCCAACGCGCCATGGACGTGTTCTGGCGAAAGGGCTACGAAGCGGCCACGATCCAGGAACTCGAGCGTGCCCTCGACATCAATCGCTACAGCCTCTTTGCCGAGTTTGGAAGCAAAGAAGGGCTGTTTGAGGCGGCGCTCGAGGTTTACGAGGCCGTCGTTGTCACGGCCAACCTGGGCGCGATGGAGGGGCCCGAGGCTACGATCGACGACGTCATCGCGTTCTTCGATGGCTGTCGCGGGGGTTCGGACGAGCGAGCTTTGGCGGGCTGCATGCTGTGCAATGCGGCCGTGGGGCGGTCCCCCGACTCCGCGCCCGTCCAGACGCGCGCCCTACGCTACTTTACGAGGCTCGAAGCGGCGTTTCGAAATGCGCTGCGGCACACCGTCGCACCGGATGCCCTCGATGCCTCCGCGGCGAGTCTGGGCAGTGCAACCCTGGGCCTCTTCGTCCAGGCGCGCGGTGGGTTGTCGTCCGAACGTCGCGCCCAGGTGCTCGATGGACTCGTTCATGGGGTCCGAGCCTTGGCCCGACCCTGAACCACGGATCAGGGCTCGCCAAGGGTCACCCGACCCCGAAAGGTCGAGACCTCGACCGTTGCGCCAGCCCCCTGGCCCACCTTCAGGCGCAGCTTCTGAACGGGCATCGCCGCCCCCTCCAGAGTGGGAATCGTGACGCCAGGATGAGCCGACGTAATCTGCCCTGGAGGCGCCGAAAGGCTCAGTGCCACATCGCTTTCTGCGGGAATCCGCACCTCGATGTCGCCCTCGTGCGAATCCAACCGAAGCCGGCTTTGGGGCAGCAGCGCCCCCATCCATCGGATGTCTCCTTGCGTACTCGACACCCGAACGTCGTGCGCCTCGACCATCTCCAGGGTCACCCCCCCTCCCATGGCCTTGACG
>JBCCQY010000279.1:0-3814 GCA_039208735.1 Myxococcota bacterium
AGCCTCGCGATCAGGCGGCAGGCGCCTTGAACTTGGGGCGCGGCTGGCCGTAGGGCTGACCGTCGATCATGAGCTGGCGACCGGCGAAGACGATGCCGCTATTTTTCGCGTAGATCGCATCGATTTCGGTGACGCGCTTTGCGGCGGCGTACGCCAAGGGCACTTGCAGGTTGCCGAACACGTTGTCGAGGGCATCTTCTTCGACGAGGTCGTCGAGGAGGCGAACGAGCTTCCGGGGGTTCTTGGTCGCCAGAAAACGGAGCCGGCGGCCGAGCTTCCGAAAGAGCATCGGGATGGCGAGCTTGGCCCGCTCACCCGCGGCCTCGAGGGCCATGTCGCTGGCCTCTTCCCAAGGGCTCGGGAGCGGGGTGGCGATGTCGGCGCCGGTCATGGCCACGTCGATGAGCGCATCGACGACGCGCGACCGGATTTCGGTGGCGTCTTCCTCATCGAGGTCGCCATCGAGCACGGCCTCGCCGGTGGCGGCCAGGACGTCCTTGGCACGTTGTTTGGCGACGTCTGCGAGCCGCTGCTTGTCTTCTTCGGTGATGATTGCCATGTCGGCCTCCTCGGAGGCCAGGGCCACCGGGGCTTGGGGGGAAGGGGTTGGGGTTCGTGGAAGGGGTGTGGGTGCTTGCTTGAGGGGCCCGGTGTAGGTCGACCACGGCGTGTAGCCGCCACCGGCCAGCGCCACGAGGGTCTGCCCGCGTCCGTGCGGCACCCCGGGCGCCCAGGACACATGGACGTGGGGCTTGTCTTCGTAAAGGATGGCTTGGTCGATGACGCGCTCGTAGGCGAGGTCGCGCACGACCTGCCACAGCACGTCGCGGGACTCGTCGAGGGGAATCAGGTCCGCCGCTTCGCCGCGGGCGTGCTGGCTCGTCGCAGCGCCGCCGACCGCCCGGTTGACCGCAGGCGAGCGGTAGCCACTCGTCACCCGCAGCCGGCCCACCTTGTCGCGGAGTGGCTGCAGCACGTGGACCGCGCCCCACCGCAGTGCTTCGATGTGGGCGGTCCGCGGGGTGTTGTCGAACGGCTGCGACGTGCGCGTCAATTCGGCGAAGGTGAAGTGGGCGGACAGCTGCATTCAGGCCGCCGCAGCCATGGCCGCCTGTTCAGACGGGGAGACGTAGGCGGGCAAGTCGAGTTCGAAGGCGAGGTAGTCGCGCCAATGCCGAGCGAGTGCGGGGCTCATCGCGACCGAACCGGCGGCGTTGATTTCGCTTGGCCCCACCAAGACGATGAGGTTGGCGGATTCGTCGTAGCGCAGCCGCTGCGGCTCGGTATCGGTGGCCGGGTCGTTGAAGAGCTTCCGCTCGAAGCCCAGCCGGTCCGCTTCGGCCAGGTCGGCTTCGTCGAGCATGCTGTCGATGATGCGAATCACCGTTGGGAACCGAGCGGCTTCCAGCACCACATTGGTCGACGAGGCGGCGTCGGAGAGGTTGACGGAAAAGGTGCCGTCCGCCCGCTTCTCCACCACGAGAAGCACGGCGGGCGCATCGAAGGACCCGGCTCCATCCACCACCGTATCGGTGATTTCGTAGCTCGAGAACCGGACAAAGGGAGGGAGATTCATGGCGGGCTCCTGGGGGTCAGGCGGGAAGGGTCTCAGACGGCTTGAGGTGCAGCTCGAAGTAGACCTCGTCGATGTCGATGTCGGTGGGTCCGGGCGCACCCGAACCGCTGATGCAGGCCGCACTCAACACAAACGAAAGGTCTGCCGAGTTCATGGTAGTATTTACCAGGGTGTCTCGACCCTGGCCAAACCTAAATCGACCCGACAACGCCGTAGTGGTCGCAGCGCCCATCACGATGGGTGAGTTTGTGACACACTTCACGTCCACCAAGCAGTCGGCATTGGTTGCGGAAAGTCCACCAATGCCATCACTGCCGATTTGGGTCGTTGAACCAAGGGTACCGATGAACGGATTGGCGGGACCAGAGATGTAGGCAAGGTAGGCCGTTTGGGCCGAAGAGCCTTCGTCCCATACGCCGAGCGGCAAGCCATAGTTTGACGATCCCGTCCAGTTCACCCGTCGGCACAAAATGCGAACGTTGTGTTTCGTGGAATCGAAATCGGCGAAAATGGTGGAAATCGGAATGCGAATTTGGTCGCTGTTGGCCCAGCCACGCGAAGCCGAGGTGAGGGTTGGGCCCGTGATTTTCAGTGCACCGCCAGCCGTCATGACGGCCGTTGTGATGGTCGGCGTTGGTCGCGTCACCTTGCTCGCGAACGCTGCATCGAACACGGTCTTCGTGAACTGCACCCGTCGAACGTAGTCGCAGGTTTCGAACAGCACTTCGGTGTTTCCGCTGCCTCCACCGCCTCCGATGACCTCGTCGATGATGGGCGGCATTACTGGTCCCGTCCAAGTGCGCTCAGCTCGAACTCGAAGACGCCGGTTGCGCTCGAATGCGTAAGTTGGATGATTTGGATGAGCGAAAGCGGATTTCGGGATGAACGTCGAACCAGCTTGTACTTTCCGCCCACCGGAACGGTTTGGTACCCTGCGCCGGTGCTGCCAAGGGCCCCTGTCGCCGTCCGAGACACGTAGAACTCGGCCGAGGAGCGAATGAAGACCACCTCATCGTTCGGATTGGGAAAGGTGAAGGTGTCCCAGTTCGTGTTGCTCACGGTGTGACGCGCGAAGTCGAGACCGTCCGAGGTGCTGGATTCAATGGCGGGCATGGTCAGGTCTCCGAAAAGGCAGGGCCCCACGTGACCGTGGGCGCCGTGAGCAAGGTGGAAGCCGCATCCCCACCGACTCCGGTGAGCTGGGCAAGGGTGACGTGGCCACGCAGGTAGCCGCCGGTTGACACCCGCAGCACGCGGCGCGCCATTGGTGACTGAACGATGTGCAGGGCATCGGGAGGGGCGAACCAGTCGACAGGTGCGGTCGTCAGTAGAGCCGCATCCAGCGCGTAGCTTAGAGCAACCACGGCAGACGCCGCATCTGCCGTACAGGTGACCCCCACGCCGCCACTGAAGCCGATTGAGAAGTCTTCAGGGTTGCGCCCCACCAGCCGCAAGCGGTCGTTCGCACCGTTGCCCGTGCTGTCCTCGGGTGTCGCCTGCACCAGGAGCCCAACCGTCGGATCGCCGTTGATGGCGTTTGCGAAGTCCGTGAGCGTAGCGGGAAGGTCTGCATCGCCGGTGCTGTCGTAGACCACGCTGGCCCCATCGACGGTGACCGTAAACGACTGGCCCGCCACCCAGCTGCCGAACGTGAGCACCGCCGAGCGTCCCGTCAGGACCTGGCGAAGCGCAATCGCCACGAGCGACGTGGGGGCACCAAACAGCGCCACGCCGTCGGTTGCGCTGTTGGGGGGCTCGAACAACGAACCCGCCTGAACCACCCATGCGGGTTTGCGTGCGGCCATGCGCACGGCCAGCTCAGAGGCCAAAGAAAACGCATTGGTAGTCACGAGGCCTCCAGAACGTAATCGACTTCGACGAAGTAGAAGCCCGTCGCCAGCGAGGCGGTTGTTGGACGCCCCGGCCTCGATGAGCACCTCATGCGCCCGGTCCCGCCGAATGGCACCGTCCGCCGCACTCGGCGTCAGCGTCACCTCGGAGGTGTAGACAGCGGGCTGACCTACGTTGGTCGCGGTCGGCGTGGTCGCGACGTAGGCGGTGGGTGGATTCTGAACTTCACCAAGCGTCGGAGTTCCGGAGCCAAGCGAGGCCGTTTCGTCCCAATACCGCAGCGTTGCGGTAATCCCGACGCCAGCCGAGGTCTTCGGGGAGGCGATGACCCGGATGGCAGTGATGGTCGACCCAATGGGCAGGTTCCCAAGGGGCACGATGGCGTAG
>JBCCQY010000280.1:0-3620 GCA_039208735.1 Myxococcota bacterium
CAGTGACGGAGCCAAGGAGGCGGGTTCTATCCGTTTCCGCCTCGCGACACCAGAATCTGGAACAGGACGAGGGTCGTTCGGCGGGGTCTCACGTCATTGGGAAGGACAAGAGCTTTCGGGCCCACTTGATGTCGCCGCCCAGCGCCACGCGGACCGGAGACGTGTCGTCGAATTCAGCCACGAAGGCTCCAGGGTGTGGACTCGAGGAGTCGAGCACCTGAATCTGCATGCCTGCGGTGAGAAAGCGCTCGGGGTAGAGCGCGACGAGCAGAGCCACTGCATCGTAGGGCACCACTCCATCGATCATGGCCTGGGCCCAGGTCTCGTCGCGAAGGGCGTGATGGGCGGAAATCAGCATGGGACCAATGGTGCCAAGCTGTTCCAGGTTTGGGATTCGGGAGGCTGGAATCTGGACCTTGTTGCAAAGATCCAACGGGACCAGGGTGATCGGCAGTCCCGAGCGGAGGATGTCTTGCAAGGCCTCGGGGTCGCGTGCGGCATTGAACTCGGCTTCGGGCTGACCATCGTGCCCATCGAAGATGGCCCCGGTCATCAGCGTGATGCGGCCGATGCGAGACGGGGCGATGGCGTCGAACAGCAGGGGCAGGTTGGTCGACGGCCCAATGCCCAGGATGTCGATGGGGCCCGGGTGGGATTCGAGCCGTGCCGTTGCTTCATGGATGGAGGGAATCGCGGCCGATGGTTGGGGGATGGCGAGCGATGGTGGCAGCTCCCCTAGCCCCTTCCACGGTGCGTCCGCGCCGCGGAACACTGGCGCGGGGAAGGCCATTGCCTGCACCAACCCTGCCGCCCGGTTCGCGGTCTCTGTCACGGGCGCGTAGCTCCCCACCGTAGTGATGATTACGTCATCGGCCGCGAATCCGAGGTAGGGCAGCAGTGCGAGGCATAAGACGTCGTCGATGTACAGATCGGTGTCGATGACCAACATGGTTGGGATGTTATCGCGTTGCGTTTAGCCGTCTCTCGAAGCCCGCGACGGCGAAGTCCACAAAGGCCCGGACCCGCGGCACATCGAAGCGACGTCGCGGCCAGATGATCGCTGGTTGCAAGGGGGCGAGTTTCCATTCCGGGAGAATGGGCTCGAACGGCGCTCCCTCGATGTAGGGCAGGGGAATGGGCGCATAGCCTGCACCCGCCCGCACCATGGAAAGGATGAAGGACAGGTCGTCACCGACCACCGAGGGCCGTGCAGGAAGGGTTCGGGTCTCGTGATCGCGGTAGAGCACCAGCGGATCGGAGGCTTGATGACGCACGGCAAGTCGTCGATGGGCTCCGAGGTCGTTGAGGCTTGCGGGGCGACCATGCTTGGCGAGGTAGGCCTTCGAGGCGAAGAGTCGGACTTCGATCGAGGGCAAGACCCGTGCAATCACGTCGGTCGATGGGTCCAATTGCGATGTGAGCCGGAATGCCACATCGCGCCCTTCATCGACCAAGTGGATGCCGTGCGCCGACAGGGCAATGTCGAGTTCGATGGCCGGATGGAGACGCTGAAAGCCGAGGAGAAGTTCGGCGAACCACTCGAGGTTGGCCAGATTGCTTGGCACGGACAGGCGAAGCACGCCTCGCGGGGTGTCGCTAGATAGGATTTCTTTCAATTCCAGCAGTTCGGCAAGGGGGGCTTGGCTATGCGCCAGGAGTTCGGTCCCTGCTTCGGTCAGCGTGACCCCTCGGGTCCCCCGGTGAAGCAGATCCACGCCAAATTCAAGTTCGAGGCGAGACAGACTCCGACTGACGGTCGACGTTGGCACTCCGAGATCTCGGGCCGCTCCGGCCAGTGAACCGCGACGGGCCACAAGGTGGAAGGTCCGTAGGTGGTCGAGGTCCATGGGGCTCCATTGCGAATCGGCAATGCTGCATTGCCTTCCGACGCTCTTTTCGCAACGACATCGGACGCATAGTCAGGCCGCGCACAACGAGAGAGGTGCGCAATGTCGGAGTCGTCACGAAGTGCGCTCGGGTTCTTGGTCGCGACGTTTGCGATGCTCTGGGTGCCTGTGGGGCAACATGCGTTCTTGGTGCCGAATTGGATGAAGTTCGGCACCTTTCTCGCTCCGTTTTTGTTGTTCATCGCGGTCGCGTTCCGACCGGCGAATGCTGGCCCGGTGCATCGAGACTTGCGTGTGCTCTCGCTTTGGATGTTGGTGGCCTACCTCATTCATCAGTTTGAAGAACATTGGATTGACCTTGAAGGAAACGTGTATGCGTTTCATGCCAGCGTGAATGAGCTGCTCATGGGCGTGTTTGGTCTCGATACGGGGCCTGGCCCACTGACTCCAGAAGGCATTTTTGTCATCAACACGTCGCTCGTCTGGTTGGTTGGTGCGATCGCGGTTTGGCGTGCGCCCCACCATCGGTTTCCCGCCCTTGCGATGGCTTCGATCATCGTGGTGAATGCGATTGCGCACATCGGGCTTGGCATCGTGCGACTCGACTACAATCCTGGTCTGCTCACCTCACTCATCGTGTTCTTGCCGATTGGCGGCTACGTCTACGCGTTTGTGCGGCAAGCCAACCTTGCGTCGACGCGCGAAGTCCTAGCGAGCGTGGCCTGGGGCGTGATTGCCCACATCATCATGGTGGGTGGGCTCGTACTTGGGCAAATCCAGGGGCTGTTTCCCGAGAGCGTTTACTTCTTGGCGCTGGGGATTTGGTCGGTCGTGCCAACGTTCCTCTTTGTTCCGTCGGCCGGGCGTTCATGATTCGACACGGTGGGTGTGCATCGCGTCACCCGATTGCCTTCAAATCTGATCGCCTTCGTTGCCCGTACCCTGTAGGATGAGTGCCGAGTTTGGCAAACTGACGACGGGGAGATCATGCGCTTCGTGTCTTGGTTCACGATGGCTTTGACCGCTTGTGCGGGCAATTGTGGTGTGGTAGTGGCCGAGAGCAACCCACCCCCTGGCGCGGTGAATGTGCTGCCGGGATCGGGAATCGAAATCCAGTTTCAGGGCCCCATCAGCATTGCCGATGCCCGAGTCCGCTGGTTGACGTGGGGCATTCAGCCCGTGGACGTTCCTCTTGAATCCCCCTTGGGAAGCATCCACGTGCATGTTCCCGCCGCGATCGAAAAGCTCGGCCGACGACGAATCCGGGTCATTCCTCTTCAACGGCCGACGCCCGGTCGGGTCCAAGAGGTTCGCATCGACGGATTGAATGGTGATCAACGAGTGACGATGCGATTCCGAACGCGGCTGAACCCGAAAGTCTCCGTCGTCAATTTCCTCTCGGGGGTCGCCGAAGCTTGCGAGGTCGACGGGCAGAATCGCGTCACCGTCTGCTGGTCGGGAGTGGCCAAGCCGCCCGAGGATGGTCTGGTCACGCCCTCCGACCTTAGGCGGGTGGACTCACGTGTGGAGTTCGTCTACGACGGATTTCTCCTGCAAGAACGCAATCAATTCAGCGTGGATGCCGAGGGCAAAGAGGAACTCACCGTTGTCGAACGGTACGAGTACGGTTACCGAGAAACGCCAGTTCGCATCGATGGTCTGGCCGTTGAAGCCTGCTGATTGTATTGGCCGTGTTACGACGACGATCATCCAAGATGGGTGAGTATTCTGAAAAGTCTATCGCAATGACTTCGTTCTGCAGGAAGATCATGC
>JBCCQY010000281.1:0-3519 GCA_039208735.1 Myxococcota bacterium
ACCGCGCCGGCGGGGAGAGCCGGGAGGAACGCGGCGAGGCCATCGCGGCGGAGCGCGGGCTAACGCTCATCCGCCGCATTCGAGAACGGCACTCGGCGGTCCTTCTCTCCGTGTTGGATGAGCATCGGGGGCGCATCCGTTGACAGACCCGAGATGGGCGATGTCTTTTCGTAGATGGCGCGATTCTCGTAGGGATTGGCCCCCAGGTAATGATCGGTAAACTGCGGGACGTCGTTGCTCACGCGGTAGGTGTACCAGTCGCTGATTCCGGCCCCCACGCTGACCGCCGTGAATCGGTCCGACCGAAGGCCCGCCATCGCGCTGATATAGCCGCCCTGACTCCATCCCATACAGCCCACGCGGTCCCGGTCCACCATTCCCCGTTCGACAAGGGCATCGACCGCGCTCTCGAGGTCCCAGAGGTCTCCGACGCCGAGGTTGCCCGCATTCAGCTCCACGAATGACTGTCCGCGCCCCAGGCTGCCTCGGTAGTTGGGCTTGAGCACCAGCACGCCCCGCGAGGCGAGTTCCACAGAGGGGTAGTACCGGCGATCGACTCCTTCGAGGAGCCATTCCCGGTTCGCCGAAGCAGGCCCGCCGTGAACCACGAACGCCAATGGATATTGCTTTCCGGCCTCGAACCCGGGAGGTTTTCGCAGGACCCCTTCGATGGGGGTGCCATCCCGGCTGGTCCATTGAATCGTCTCGACGGTACCCCATTCGAAGGGTTCCACCTGCTCGTTGAGGGCCGTGACTTTCAAAGGTGTCGCCGTGCCATCCTCGAGCGCAAGGGTGTAGACCTCGTCGAGGTGATCTGGATCGGAACCCACAAAGCAAAAATGGCCCTGGTGGTTGGCGTGGAATCCTGGTCCGGGAATGGTTTGCCCAAGGTCGAGTCGACGAGGAGGAGCATCAGGTCCAAGCACGTAGAATCCAGCCCGGGTGCCCTCCAGGACCCAAACCACCACACCGGCGTTGCACCAGCAGGCCTCGAGAGGATCTTGGTCGAGACCGTGGGTCAGTTGCACGAGCCGGTTCGCCAGGTCATCCGAGTCAAGTTGCGCGTCCGCAATGTCGAACGTGAACAGGTCGGGCTGGGTGTACCAGTATCGATCCCGAAGTCGCCGTTCGACGACGATCTTCAAGCCATCTGGAGACAACGGACCCAGTGTGCTTCCAGGGGGCAACGCGATTCGGGTGAGCGTGCCGAGGTGATCCACGGTGGGCTCGTCGCCGTTCGAATTCGGCTCCGCGTCGAGCCGAAGTTGCGCTTCGAGGGCCGCCTCGGGGTCGAGCCGAAGCTCGTAGCACTCGGGGTCGTCATCGAAGACGAGATCGTCGCGAACGCGGCACGTCAGGTAGATGGTGTTGCCCGTCGAGGAGCCTTCGAAGCGACGAAGGGTGCGAGGTTCGGAAAAGATAGCACTTAGGTCGACGACGGGTCGTTGCAGTTGCTTGGAGGCGGCTTCTGTCGATGCCTGGTCGCACGCCGCCAGGTAATCTCGCAGTCGAGGAAGGCTCACGTAGTACAGCGCGTGAGCGCTGGTCTCCCGCTCCTGGTGCCGAAAGGTCCCAAACCGCTCGGTGCGGGGCGTGTTGGTCCGTCGCGCGGGATGCGCCGCCTTGTAGAGGAATCCCTCTGCGAATGGCTGGAAGGACCACACATTGGTTTCATGGTCCGTCACTGGCCACCCTTCGCCCACCAGACCTTCAAACAACCATACTTGTTGTTTTCCGCGGTCGTCGGGTCCCTCGAATGCTTCACGAAGGACGGCAAGGGTCTCCTCACCGAGCCACGCAAGTTGCGAGACACTGCCGTGCCGCGTCAGCTGGTGAGTCTGCTGCGTTCGTGTGTCATAGATGAAGACATGCGCCTCGTACCGATTTTGTCTCCAATTTGGACGCTTGAGGGTGTAGGCAACTCGATGGCCGTCAGGGGAGACCCGTCCGCCGGTGGGAGCAGGCAGACTGATCAGCTGGGTGATGGTTGGAGTTTTGGGCATGCCCAAGCCTACCTGAGCCATCAACGAACAGCGGTCTGGACTTCCGCCCATGCATCTTGTTCACTGAGGCCTCGGGAGAGACGCCAATGTGGTTTGCACTGATGTTGTGGTCCTGCTCGGCTGGGCTTCAGCCCATCTGCCGGTCGGGATCGGTCTGGGATGGCTCGGAACCAGCGTTTCGCGACGCCACGGCCGACTGGGGGCTCGACCAGCTCTCGCTGTCGGGGGTTCGGCTCAGTGCGGTCGACTTTGATGGGGACGGTTGGCCCGATCTCGCGGTGCGCCGAGACGATGATCGCATGTGGCTCCTCCGCAACACGGGCCAGGGAACGTTCGAGGACGTGACCGCAGCCTCTGGGGTGCTCACGACCCGCAACGGCGGCGATGGCGTCCGTGGGGGCACCGCCTGGATTTGGGCGGATGTCGACAACGATGGCGATCTGGACCTATTCACCGGACTGCCCGAACCTACGAACGAAGAAACGAGCGAGCTGATGCTCAACAACGGGGACGGGACCTTCCAGTTGGGACCGCGAGGCAGCGATCTTCGCGATCGCATCCGGATGTATGGGGCGGTCTTCACCGACGTGGACCGCGACGGCACGATCGATGTGTTCCTGGGTACCTTTGGGGCCGACCAAGATCGGTTGTTGATGGGGCGCGGTGACGGCACGTTCCGGGACCGCACCGAGAATCGGGGCCTCACCACCGTATCCTGGAACAATCCGACCTCCCTCAATGAAGGCCTGGCCCACTCGAACGCCTGGGCCGTGGAAGCCTGCGATTTGACCGGCGACGGCAGCCCCGATCTACTGTCGAGCTCCTACGGGCGCGCTCCCAATCACCTATGGGTCAACGATGGTACAGGCCGATTCACCAATCGTTCGGTCGCCTCTGGCTACGCGTTCGACGAGGCAGCCGATTGGTCCGACAACGAGAGTGCACGTTGCTGGTGCACCCTCCATCCCGACGCGGAAGATTGCGCCGGCGTTCCCGCGCCCGAGCGGATCGCCTGCTCGACCGACACGGATGCGTTTCGCTGGAACCACGCAACAGACCGCGAAGCCTCCCGCCTCGGAGGCAACAGCGGCCAAACGGTGTGTGCAGACTTCGATCAGGATGGTCATCTCGACTTGCTGACCTCCGAAATCGTACATTGGGACGTTGGCACGAGTAGCGATCCTTCACAGATCTTACGCAATACGGGCGACGCCGAGTTGACGTTCGAACGCCTCGACAACGAGTCGACAGGGCTGGTTCGCGCTCAACCCAATGAGACCTGGGACCACGGAGACATCACTGGCGATGCCTTCGATTTCGACAACGACGGGCGGGTGGACGTCTGGATCGGAGCATCCGAGTACCCCGATAATCGAGGTCTGCTCTACCATAACGAAGGTGAGTTCAAGTTTACCGCCGTACCGCCACGAACTGGCATTCGTCATCCAAGGAGCCACGGGTCTGTCGCGGCGGACTTTGACCGCGACGGTGACCTTGACCTCGTGGTCGGCCACTC
>JBCCQY010000282.1:0-3464 GCA_039208735.1 Myxococcota bacterium
AGCAGATGCATGCGAAAGACCTGACCGAACTCTGACGAGTTCCTGTCCCATCGTGAAACGCCGTGCTGTGGAAGATGGACGGCGTGGTCCGAGGAGACGGCATGCGGCATGCACTATGGGAATTGAGGGCCTGGATCGTATTTGTCGGACTGTCTTTCATCGTGACGTTCGGTGCCACCGTGATGGCCTACCAAGAGGCTCGTGCCGCCGCGGTGGATGCCTTTACAAACCAGCAACACCAGACCGCCGCACTCCTCGCCTCCCGTGCGGCGGCGGCCCTCGAGTCCCAGCGGCATTGGGTGGAAGCGTTCGACATCCGGCAAATCCCGACCGAGGATGTCGAGGCATGGGTTGCGGCTGAGTCATTGCGGCTGGATTTGCCTACAGACGTTGTGGTGCACGTGGACCGCACCCCGCACGAACCCGGAATCGATGTTGGCGTCCACCGACACGCCGCGGGCCTCGAGATGCCATGCGAGCGTTGCGTGTCGGCCGGCATGCTGACGTGGACCTCCGAGGCCAATGCCCGAGGGGAACACCTGGTGGTGACGTTTCCGTCCCACCGGCTGTCCGCGGTCCTGGAGACGGCGAATGGCTGGATGTTGGACGATCAGGCTCGAATCGTTGGTCACCACGATCCAAGCCAGCTGGGAACCTCGCCGTTTACCGGTGCGGAGGATGATCCAAGGCTGACGGAGATGCTGCGACGCATGATCCGTGGCGATTCGGGGACGGCAGAGTACCTTTGGCACTGGAAACCCGACGCGGCGCCAGAGCTGCGGCTTGGCGCCTTCGCACCAGTGCCAGGGACGGACCACTGGAGTGTCGCGGTGTCCGCGAGTGAGGCGCAAGCGCTTTCCGGGGTAAGCCGAAGCCTGGCTTCGCTCGTTCAAGCATCCTTGGGACTCGTGTTGACGTTTGGCGTCGCGCTGGCGGCGATCGTTCAGCTCACCTGGCAGGTTGCGAAGCAACGGACGCAGCGGGCCCGAGAACGCCTAGAAGCGGCCAATGTTGCGGCGCATACCGAGCGTCTAGCCCAGCTCGGTGCGCTCACCGCGGGCGTCGCCCATGATCTGCGAGGTCCGATCGGTGCATTGCGACTGGGCATCGGCGAACTTGAAGACGAAGGGACGTCCGATGTAGCGGTGCTTCGTGACATGAGGCGCGCGGCCGAATTGTTGGTCAGTATTTCTTCAGATCTGACTGGGTTTTCAAGGGCCGACGATGGGTCGGATCCCCAAGTCGAGTTGGGCGCGACGCTTCGTTCCACCCTTCGCATGTTGGGGCCAGTGAAGGCCGGACGGTGCGACGTTGAGGAAATGCGGGGGCCCGTTTGGCTCGCGATGAGCGGGCCCCGCTTGTCCCAGGTGTTGCTGAACCTCATTTCCAATGGACTCGCCGCTGCCGAGCGGGTCTGGATCGAGTGTGAGGGAGACGCGAATGGCCTCGTACAAATCCGGGTGGAGGACGACGGGCCAGGAATTCCCTCTGAAATGCGTGAGCGAATCTTCGAGCCGTTCTTTACGACCAAGCCCCCTGGGGAGGGCACCGGACTTGGCCTGCCCCTCTGCCGGCGATTTGCGATGGAAGCGTTGGGCTCCCTCGAACTTGGTGAAAGTCGCCTTGGGGGAGCAGCCTTCATACTGACGGTTCCCGCCGTTGCCTTTGAAGAGCAGCTCTCGGCTATGAGCCTTTGAGCTCGCCTTCGGGTAGCTCGGCGAGAAGGTGGTCGCGAAACCCGTCCAGCTCAGCGCGACGTGCCTCATCGACCGTCGGGAAACGGGGCTTTAGGTGTCGCAGCACCTCCACCACGGTTTGGGCAACCTGCAGGCGGGCAAAGGGCTTGTCGTCCGCGGGAACCACGTACCAAGGAGCTTCGGGACGTGAGGTCGCGGCCAGTGCAGCCTGGTAGGCGGCTTGGTAGTCGTCCCAGTGGGCGCGTTCGGCGATGTCGCTGTTGTCGAACTTCCAGTTCTTGGAGGGTCGATCGATGCGTGAAAGCAGTCGGCGAGCCTGTTCTTCGCGAGACAAGTGGAGGAAGAACTTCAGCACGACGGTACCGTTGTCAGCCAAGTGCCGTTCGAACTCCCGAATCGAGCGCAGCCGCGAGGTCCAGGTGTCCTCCCGCAGATCGAGCCCTTCAGGATGCACCCGAACGATCGTCACATCCTCGTACCAGGAGCGATTGAAGATCCCGATTTGTCCTTTGGCGGGCAACTCCCGAACACAACGCCACAGAAAGTCGTGGCGCAGTTCTTCGGGCGATGGCGGCCCAAAGGACACCACGCGGCAACCTGCGGGATTCACGCCGGTTAGCACCCGCCGGATTGTGCTGTCTTTTCCCGAGGCGTCCATGCCCTGGAAAATGAGCAGCAGGGCAGTACGACCATCGGCGTAGAACGCTCGTTGCAGCTTTCGCAAGGCGTCGACTTGCTCCGCCAATGCCTTGGCAAGGCGATGCGGGTCAGGCGTATCGTCAGGTTGGGTAGGAGCTTGGCGGAGATCGAAGGTCTCGTCAAAGGGAACCTGCCACCTGGTCCGAGTCGCTCCCCCCGCCATCGCGTGCCTCCTAAGCGAAGGCTTAGAAGTAGCCGAGGTCGCAGGCGTTGGCTGGGAATTCGATCGACGTGGCTTCGCCGCCGATCTCCACGGTGTACGGGCCATCGGCAAGGCCGCCTTCGATCGTGCACGTGACCCGTGGAGCACCGCAGTCGTCCGTGCAATCAAGGTTGGAGCCAGCCACTGCCTCCTCCCAGGTGATCTCGCTCGTCACGGTAATCGTCGATCCGTCGACGACCGCCTCGCAGCTGCCACCCAAATCCCGGCTGCAGCTCGACGAAAGGCAGTCCGGGGCCGTCACGGTGACGGTGACATCGGAACCCGAGGCTTCGAGACATACCGCCCCTTCATCCACGTAGGACACTGGCTCCCACTGTGTCTCAAACAGCTCACATCCAACGAGGGCCCAAAGCACCATCGACATCTACGTTCTCCTCCCACAGGCCCTTGAAGGGCCTACGCAACGTGGCTGCATCCTTCGTGCCAGCTCGCCTGGTCGAGGGAGGGACTGGTCTTTTGTGCCACGGCGGTGGTGCCGACCTCGAGGAACCGCGACGTTTGGATCTTGACCGGGAACCGTCTGGGAAGGGGCGGGTCCAATGTCTGCCGATGTAGGGGACGACATGTGGCAAAGCGTAGGGTTCGTCTGGCTCATGATGGGCACCATGCACGCGCAGGCTGCCGATGATGATCGGGTCTTGTTTCAACCGTTGTCTGATACCCGCCGGCCCTCAAGGTCCCAGTCCATCGAGCGGCTCAAACAGCTGCTTGCGCGCGACCCTCCGGCCGCAGTTCGGGTGGAGATGTTGTTTCGATTGGCTGAACTGTATTTCCAGCAATCTCGAATGGCCTCCCTTCGCGAACACGAGGCCTGGGAGCGTCGGCTTGACGGCTGTTTTGACCCG
>JBCCQY010000283.1:0-3344 GCA_039208735.1 Myxococcota bacterium
AGAACTTGGTCGGAGAGCGAGGTGTCCAACTGTCGGGGGGGCAAAAACAGCGCATCGCAATTGCCAGGGCCATTCTCAAGGATCCACGCTTTCTCGTGCTCGATGAGGCGACATCGGCGCTCGACAGCGAAAGCGAACACCTCGTTCAGGAAGCCCTCGACCGCCTCATGGAGGGCCGCACCACGCTGGTCATCGCGCATCGGTTGTCGACCATTCGCGATGCCGACGAAGTGGTGGTGCTGGACGGCGGCCAGGTGGCGGAGCGAGGCCGCCACGAAGACCTCATGCAGACGGAGGGGATTTATCGACGACTCGTGGAACGTCAGTCATCGAACGCATGACCTGACCCATGATGCGAACGCGGAGCCAGCGCGGCGCCGTCGATAAGGCCGTCCGAATCGCAAACGCCACCCCGTCAGGCAGCAAGAGAGGACGCTGACCCCGCGGTCATGCCCGCCGTCTCGAAGAACCCAGTCTGGGTGGGACCTGGGGCGACCACGCAGACGTCGACCCCCTGGGGAGCCAGCTCGACCTGGAGCTGCTCCGAGGCTCCACGCGGAGCCAAGTCCAATGGCACCACGCGGGTTGGCCCCGCCATCGTCGCAGCGACCGCATCGAGCTGGGCAACATGGCCCGGGAGTAACAGTGCGACCAGGCAATGCCTGTTCAGGAGGAAATCAGCAGGAGAACTGATCGAAACTTGATTTGTCGTCTAGCGGGTGCAAATCCCGCCCGGCAAGAGAGCGTGAGAGCGCTCCCTGTAGGGCTCAGCCCAGCCAGCCGGTAGTGAGCCTTGCGCCATCAGAGGCAACTCTGGAGGCGAAGCGTAGGCACGCGAGCACGTGAGCCACGGAACTTAGCCGCGAAATCTGGGTCATTCCGGGTGTCCAGGGAATTGTTATTCCTGAAGACCACGAGGACAGCTGCGCTTTTGGGCGAGCAGCGGGTCTACCCGGCGAGGTGTTGCCCCGTGGCGCGCGTGAAGAAGACGGCCAGGTAACCTGGGAGAGCCCCACCGTTTCGAGTGGAAGCGGCGGCGAAGAAGAGGCGCCGCAGACCAAACCCCAACCCGCGGGAGCGCTTTGTCGGTGCGCGCCCGGAGGGGCCTTCGTGGCGAAGAACAAGCACCGGCCCTCGGTAGGCGAGCGCCAAGGGAGACCGGAGGCGCCGCCGATGGCGATGGGGAAGTCGGAGGACCGCATACGAGCGACGAAGCGGGGTAACGGGTGGCGCCCGGAGCCCGTGTAGCAAAGGCGGTGCCACGACGGAACCACAGGAGGGGCCGATGACCGCCCCGAAACCGACGGCGGAGTCCATCTCAACGAAACTTCTGCGGGTAAAGGAGCGAGCGAAGCGGGATCCGGAGGTCCAGTTCCGCTCCCTGGCGCATCTGCTGGACGTGGATGCGCTGCGACGCGCCTATCAGCGGCTACGCAACCGCGCGGCTCCTGGCGAGGATGGGGTCACGAAAGAGGACGATGGCGAGCAGCTGGAGGACAACCTCCGCGACCTGCATTAGCGGCTGCGGAAGGGCCAATGGCGCCACCAAGTCATCCAACGGGTCTACATCCCTAAAGGGAAGGGCAAGACGAGAGCATTGGGGATCAGCTGTCTGGAAGACAAGATTGTCCAGGGAGCACTGCGAGAGGTCCTGGAAGCGGTCTATGAGCCGCTGTTCCTGGACAGCTCGTATGGCTACCGCCCAGGCCGCGGCCCGAACGATGCGCTTCGAGCCCTCGACGGTGCACTGCATCAGGGAAAGGCCGATTGGATCCTGGAGGCTGCATCCCGACAAGACGCGTCTCCTGGCGTTCGGTCGCCCACGGACGACCGACGACAAGGGCCCTGGCACTTTCGATTTCCTCGGCTTCACCCGCTACTGGGAGAAGACGAGGCGAGGGTGGTGGGTTCCTCGCGTCAAGACCCAGAAGGACCTGCTCCGACGGTCGCTATCGGCGACCGAAGCGTGGTGTCGTGGCCATCGACACCTTCCCGTCAAGGAGCAGGCATCCGCGCTCAGACGAAGTTTGAACGGTCACTACAACTACTTCGGCGTGAACAACAATCGTCGGAGTCTCGTCCGGCTGCTGTACCGAGTACAGCGGACCTGGCGAAAGTGGCTGAAACGACGCAGTCAGCAGGGCCACATGCCCTGGCGCGATTCAAGGCGCTGTTGCGGAAGCACCCGCTTCCCAAGCCTGAGGTTCGTGTCCAGCTGTGGGCCCGCGCCCCTTGAGCCTGTCGTGGTGGAAGAGCCCGGATGGTGGAAATCTCCTTGTCCGGATCTGGTGAGGGCCCTGGGAAGGCAACGACCCGGGGCTACTCTACACGCCGTAATGAGCCGCCACACTTTGCGATTTACGCGGATTCAAATTGCCAATCGAGTCTCCAAATCGAGGTCGAAGCTCTAGCTATTCGGCCCGTGGGGAACATGGCTGAGATTTGGCGCCAAACAGCCGAGACGTCCCATCGAAGGACCGTCTGATGGGATCGGTGGTTCCGCGAGATGGTTCATCCGTCGCTTTCGCGTCCCGCAATGCGATTCCGGAAACAAGAGCCCGAGAACTCATAGCTTGGCCTCCTTAGCGGGATGCGAGGCCAAACGACGTGGCGGTGCTCTAAAATTACATTACTTATAGTCAATGAATGCAGATTCAGAACAACCTAGGATTCGAGAGTCTGGCCAGGGCCGTCGCGCCCTCGAGCTGGCTGCTGAACACGGGGTTCTCCGAGCGCGGGATGCTCGCCAGGCCGGTGTGAGTAGCGCCACCCTGACGCGGCTCGTGCGGACCGGCGCATTGGTTCGCGAGGAGCGAGGGCTCTATCGCCTGCCAGGGCTCGAGCTCTCGGAACACCACACTCTGGCCGAAGTCGGCAGCCGGGCCCCAAAGGCCATCGTGTGCCTGCTCTCTGCGCTTCAGGTCCACGAGCTGACCACCCAACTGGCCTATCGCGTCTGGCTCGCCCTGCCTCGAGGTCGCCACGTGCCTCGACTTGGCGTTCAAACCGAGGTTGTGCGGGTCTCCGAGCCTGCGTTGTCTCATGGAGTGGAGGAGCTAAGCGTGTACGGTGTGAGTGTCCGAGTGACCACACCGGCCAGGACGGTCGCAGACTGCTTCAAGTTCCGGTCGAGGGTCGGCCACGACGTAGCCATTGAAGCCCTTCGAGACTTCCTCCGCACCCGACGTCACGAGCTTGACCAGCTCTACGCTGCCGCTGCCGTCTGTCGCGTCAGCAACGTCATGGCCCCGTACCTGGAGGCCCTGCTCTGACCGACGAACGGCTGGTCGCATCCATCCGAGACCGACTGCTGAACGGGGCGAAATCCCGGGGGGAGGATCGAG
>JBCCQY010000284.1:0-3314 GCA_039208735.1 Myxococcota bacterium
CCAATTGTGACGCCGCACAGTAGCCAACGCATTCGTTCTCCACGGGTGGGGCCGTTTCGCCCTCGGTCGGTTCCGTCTTATGCAGAGATGGGGCCAACGCGGAACGCGCCTTCGCTCCTTAGCCGTGGCCTTCGGGCGTCAAGGGTTGATGACACCGCTGACACGTGGTGTGTACACCCGTCCAAGTTTCTTGGACATGGGCCTCAATCCTACGACGGCAAGCGTTGCAAGCCTGGGGTCACCCACGTTCGCGCCTCAGTGACGCGCCGTTGTGAATCGAGATCTTCCTCGGGAACCAGCGACTCTGCACGTTCGAGGACCCGCTGGGCTTCGTCATGATCGCCTCGCCGCCAAAGCGCGTCGACCTGGCTCACCAAGACCCCCACAAGGCGAGATGGACTACCCGAGGCGACCGCGGCCGCTTCTCCTTCGGAAAGTCGCTCAAGCGCCTGGTCGAGTTCCCCTCTGGCGATGTGGATCTGGGAGAGCCGAATGAGCACCAGACTTTCGGCCATGGTCATGCCGATCTCGCGGCTCACGTGGAGCGCCTCTTCGAGGATTTCCTCTGCTTTTTCATGGTTGGACCGCTCATGCGCCAAGGTCCCCAGATTGACGAGCGCCGCACACTCCCGGAACCGTTGCCCGGCCTTTCTTGCCGAGCGCAGCGCATCGTCAAAGTGCCGTTGGGCTTCGGCGAAATCGCCCTGCTCTTGGGTGACCGAACCCAGGTTGTTGAGCACCGCTGCTTCAACGTTCAAGATGCCCGTCGCCCGGACGAGATGGAGGACTTCAATGAACGTCCGTCGTGCGTCTCCCAACTGTTGCTGGTCGAGCTGAACCATGCCCAAGCCATTGAGGCACGACAGTTCGATGGAATGATCCCCCACCGAACGGGCTAACTGCAAGCCGGCCTGGTAGTACGCTGCGCTCTCCGAAAGCCGGCGTTGTCGATAAAGCAGATTGCCGTAATTGGTCAGAACCGTCGCTTCCGAAAGCGCATCCCCAATCGCACGGTATTGATCGAGGGCCGCTTGATGGTTGGCGAGCGATTCGTCAAGTTCACCGGTTTGTCTTTGTAGATCACCCAACATTGCGAGTGCGGCGGCTTCCAGCCTGGCATGGCCGACGGTGTTGGCAATGCCAAGGGCGACCAGGACGGCGGCTCGAGCTTCATCGAGGCGGCCCTTGCCGATGAGGAACCGACAGCGTTCGAGGTGCACGCGCGCTTCGTCAAGCTGGCCCAGGCAAACTCGGCTTGCGGTTTCGGTCAAACCTTCGAGTCGGGCTTCGGCCTCCTCCATACGACCGGACCGCATCAGGAGCTGCAGTCGTCGCCAGTCGAGCTGCAACGTCTGGGCCTCTGAAAGCTCCGTCGTGGTTTCGAACTCGTCGGCCAGGTCTAACCAAGCTTGGTAAGGCCCCCGGGAGCGCACCACCCACCAAAATGCCGACAACGCATGGATGCCGAGGTTGGCTTCGCCAAGGTCCGCCGCCCTTCGGCAGGTAGCCACAAGATTGTCGACGTCCCAGGATAGTGCTTCGGGAAGCGGGGGAGGATGGAGCCCGTTCCCGTCTCCGGTAAGGTTGGCGTAGAAGGTCGCATGACGAAGGGCGGCCGGGCGCGGGTCAGTCAGGTGGCGAGCCGCGTACGCTTGCACGCTGACCAGGAGATCGTAGCGATCATCACCGTGGTCGCGAACCCAGCTTAGGTCGACCAACCGTTGGAGTACGTCGATCGCCCAGACCTCGGTCTCGAGGACTGCCTCGGCGGCGTCGAGGGTGAACCCTCCCTCGAACACCGAGAGCTGGGCAAGCCCCTGCTGCTCCGCGGGGGTTAGCAGTTCCCAACTCCAATCCAGGATTTCCTGCAGACTGCGGTGCCGGTCTTCGCTTTGGTGACGCCGGACCAGGACCCGAAAACGGTCGGTGAGTCGAGGAAGCAACCGGGAGGGTGGGAGCACTCGAACCCGAGCGGCGGCGAGTTCAATGGCCAACGGGACGTGATCGAGGAGCCGCAGTAACTCTGGAAGGGCCTCGGCATCGGCGTCGGATTGCGCACGGGCCGGACGGGCCAGGGCGGCGGACTGCGTGTAAAGCTCGAGAGCGTCGCGAGGATCCAATGGTCCAAGGGGGAGGACGCATTCGTCGCGAATGCCGAGAGGGACCCGTGACGTAACGAGCACATGGGCTTCGGGGGCTTCGCGGGTCCACACCTCGAGCAAGCCCGGCAAGGGCTCAATGGCCCCTTCCGCGTTGTCGAGCAGCAGCACGCATCGGCCGCGATGAACGAAGAGGTTGGCCAGCTGATCGGTCGGTTTGGCGCCGAGGCGAGTCTCGAGGGCCCTTGCGATTGCGAACAGTACCCCGTCTCGGCTGGTGGCTTCCGACAAGTCGCAAAACCAGATTCCGCCAGGCCATGCGGCGCGCTGCCGACCGGCCCATTCGACGGCCAGTCGGGTCTTGCCAAACCCGCCAAGCCCGACCACCGACACCAGCCGATGCGTCTGCATCTGCGCATCGAGCAGTTCAAGGTCGCCCACGCGGCCTACAAAGCGCCCGCGCGGCGTCGGTACGCTGGGCGAGCGAGGGGGCGGCGAGGGGGTTTGTGACGCATCGAGCGGGACAAACATGTAGCCCGAGCCATGGCGTGTCAGGAGGTGAACCGGGGCCCCGGCGGCTTCCACCTTTTTGCGCAGGTTGAACATCGTCTTGTCGACGGCTCGAGTGCGACTGTTGGCCGAGTAGCCAAACGCCTGCTTGGCCAATTCAGCCCGGCTCACACCCTGGCGAGGGCGCTCGACAAGGTACGCGAGCAGCGTTCGTTCCCGCTCGGTCAGCTGTCCCTGCCGCCCGCCCGAGAGCCGACCGCTTTCAAGGTCGACGTTGCAAGTCTGCAGGGGGAGCCAGTTTGGCATGGGTCCGTCGCTCCGGGAGTCGATTCGCACGGGAAAATCGACACGAACTTTCGTACCCTGCCCCGGAGCACTGTCGAGCTCAATGGAGCCTCCCAGCATGGCCACATACGGGTGGGCTAAACCCAGCGGGGCGCTAACGTCACGGGCACGTGGCCTCGGCGAGAGGCGGAACCTCCGAGACCCCGGCGGATCTAGCCAAATGAGCACGATCGATGATCTGGAGTGCGGCATCGTCGGTCGCCTCGAGTACTACCGTTGGCGCTACGCTCGCCCGTCGAGCTTCCTCCCACCGGGCTGCGCATAGACACCATTGGTCGCCAGCCTTGAGGCCCGGAAAGCGTTGGCGGGGCGTCGATAGATCGTTGCCCTGGGCTTTGGTGTAGTCAAGGAACGCGGTCG
>JBCCQY010000285.1:0-3199 GCA_039208735.1 Myxococcota bacterium
CCTCATTCTATCGAAGAAGTGAGGAGCGTCAAGAAACTTTTTTCGGACGCGTAGTCCGAAGTGCGTCACGGCGACGCCCAGCGTCTCCGTGATGGGGGGTATGTATGGGCCCTCCCCTGGGGCGTCAACGAAGAAGATCACCCCCGGGATCGTATTTCGCGAGAACAGAGCTCTGAAGCACTTTCAGAGCGTGATCCGCAATGCGATCCACCCTAGGCCGGGTCACCAACCAGCGGGGCTTCCGCCCGCATCGAAGCCTCGCCAACGGCAATCGCTACCGTTTTCCGAAGCCGAACCCACACGGACTCCTGAACATATGTCAACCCATGCTTGGTACACAGCGCTTCGACTTCCGGTTGGATGCGGGCCAGCTGTCGCATGGGAAGATCGGGAAAGAGGTGGTGCTCAATTTGGTAGTTCAGCCAGCCATGCAGGAAATCGTTGATCATTCCGCCGGTGCGGAAGTTCGTCGACCCCACCACCTGACGTCGGTAGAACTCCGCTTTGTCTGCCATGGGATCGGCAAACCGGTGCAGGTCACCACCGGCGTGATTGGTCACGATGACCACGAAGCTATGGAAATTGGTGAGGAACTCCGCCAAGAGCAAGTTGACGAGTACGCTTCCCACGGCGACCGGGCCCAAGGGAAGAAACAGCAACGGCAGGACCGCAAAGCGAAAAAGCCCGTAGGGCAACACACACCGCAACCAGAATGCGGGAAGCGACCACATGCCGAACAGCGAGCGGTTCGACTTCAGCTTTGCCCGCAAGGTGTTTGGTGCGTAGTAGCTCCACTTCCACGTGAGCATGAAGAATCCGACCACCGCATAGCGAGCCCACATCGGCCAAGAGGATTCACGCATCCACTGCACGTTGTGTTCGAGCAGATCGGGATCCGCGACCTCACCCAGTCGGTAATGGTGCAGCTGGTTGTGTTCGTGCGCCCACGCCTCGGGCTCAATCCAGTCGAGCCAATCCACCCAACGACGCCATCCTTGGGCAAACTTGCGGCTCGTTTGGTGCGGCTTCGCTCCGGGCACATGGTCGTACCCACGGTGCAGCGTGTGGTGGGCGATCATCGTCCACCGGGTGAACGTGCCCAGCGATAGCAACGCCACCGAGAGCGGATTGGGAACGATCCAGGCAGTGGCAAGGCCTCCGAGCGTACAGAGCCGTCCCCACCACGCAATTTGCGATCGATGAGCCAAATCCTCGGGTGCCAAATCCTCGCGCACGCGTCGTTTCAATGCGTCGAGGTCCGCGGCGAAGGCCTGCGTGTCAAATGAGCGGGCCCCAGAAGCTTGCGTCATGGAGGCCGGGTAACGGTGATGGGGTGCGCATGCACTCGCGGAGGACGCCAATGGCCGAAGAACCGCGAACGCCGCTCGAGGAGTGGCAAGAACGGGAGCACCAAACTCAAGATGTCGCCCGTCCTGATGCTGTCGCGAAGCGTCACGCCAGGGGAGGTCGAACGGCCCGCGAAAACCTGGCCGCATTGGTGGACCCGAATTCGTTTGTGGAGTACGGCGCGCTCGCGGTGGCCGCTCAACGCGGACGTCGAAGCGTCGACGATCTCCGTGCCGCGACGCCCGGTGATGGAGTCATCACCGGCGTGGCATCCGTCAATGGGGATCGGTTCACGCCGGCCCAGGCCAAAACCGTAGTGGTGATCAACGACTTCACCGTCTTGGCGGGCACCCAAGGCTATTTTCACCACAAGAAGATCGATCGCATGCTCGATGTGGCGCGGGCCGAGCGATGTCCCATCCTCATGTTTGTCGAAGGCGGGGGTGGAAGACCTGGCGATGTCGATGTGCAGATCGCCAATTCGGGTCTCACCGTTCCCACGTTCCTTCGTTGGTCTGCGTTGCAAGGAGTGGTACCCCGCATCGCGGTTGCTCACGGCTACACCTTCGCGGGCAATGCGGCACTCTTCGGCAGTGCAGACATCGGAATCGCAACCAAACAGTCCTTTCTGGGCATGGCCGGACCCGCCATGATCGAGGGTGGCGGCCTGGGCCGGTTCGCTCCAAAGGAAATCGGGCCCATCGAGGTCCAATCCCGCAATGGTGTCGTGGATCTCGTGGTCGAGGATGAGGCCGAGGCCACGGTGAAAGCACGGCAACTGCTTAGCTATTTTCAAGGTTCAACCAACAACTGGACCGCCCCCGACCCCGAGCCTCTCCGAACCGCGCTGCCCGAGGATCGTCGGTTTAGCTACAAGATTCGTCCCATCATCGAACACATCGCAGATTCCGACTCGTTCCTCGAACTTCGACGCGAGTATGGCGGAAGCGTGATCACGGGATTGCTCCGGATCGAAGGACAACCCATGGGTGTCCTCGCCAACGACACCCGCGTGCTCGGCGGTGCGCTGGACTCTGCCGCGTCCCTCAAGGCAGCGAGATTCTTGGAATTCCTCGATGACGTTGAACTCCCGGTGTTGTCCCTTTGCGACACCCCAGGGTTCATGGTGGGGCCCGACAGTGAGGCCGAGGGAGCGGTTCGGCACATGAGCCAGCTCTTCGTCGCCGGGGCCCGCGTCCAAACGCCGTGGTTCTGTGTCTTTCTCCGCAAAGGATACGGACTTGGCGCCATGGCCATGGCGGGGGGCAGCTTGGACCGCCCGACGTTCACAGCCTCCTGGCCGCAAGGCGAGTTTGGGGCCATGGGGCTTGAGGGAGCCGTGCAGCTGGGGTTTGCCCGCGAACTCGATGCCGCCGCAACGCCAGATGAACGCAAGGCGCTGTTCGATCGCCTCCTTCAGGACCTCTACAATCGGGGCAAGGCCATCGAAGCCGCCTCCTTCTTGGAACTCGACGCGGTGATCGACCCGACCGATACCCGCCGGACCATTGCCAACCTTTTACCGAACGCGATCGTGGAGCGCCTTTGAAACCAGGACCCTTTGGACGTGGCGCCTCGCTGGGGCTTGGTCTCGCGGCCCTGGGAAGGCCCGGGTACATCAACCTGGGCCACGATGAGGACCTCGGGCCCGACAAAAGCGTGGCCGCTCTTGAGGCACGCACCTGGGAAGTCCTCGATGCCGCCCTAGCCGCGGGCATTCGCTACTTCGATGCTGCTCGATCGTACGGTCAAGCCGAAGCGTTCCTCGGTCGTTGGCTCGCCCAGCGCCGTCCGGATGACGTATTCACCAGCTCGAAATGGGGCTATCGATACACGGCAAACTGGCGAATCG
>JBCCQY010000286.1:0-3172 GCA_039208735.1 Myxococcota bacterium
CCGCCATGACACTCAAGCCACTGCACGACCGGGTGTTGCTCACTCGCAAGGAGCCCGAGGTTCAGACCAAGACCGGGCTGTTCCTTCCTGAAACGGCACGCAAGAAGTCCCAGTTGGCCGAAGTTGTGGCCGTCGGCACGGGCCGAATTGGGCCGGATGGCAACGTCACCCCGCTCAAGGTCGAGCCCGGAATGACGGTCATGCTGACCGAATGGGCCGGTGACGAAATCAAGATCGATGGCACGTCGTACCTGTTCGTCCGCGAGCAGGACATTCTCGCCGTCGCGCTCTAGGTGGGCTTCATGCTGTCGTGGGCCCTTTGGGGGTTTGTGGCGACCTTGGTCATTGCGGTGGCCGGTCTCGCCTGGCACGTAGGGCGCTACTTGGCGTACCATCGCGCTCGAGGACTGCCCGGACCTGGGCTTTCGTCGAACGCCGTCCGGAACGAGGTCAGCAGCCTGGTCGAGGTGGGGTGGCTGCGGCTCCTGCGGTGGCGGGCCTCTGACCTGCAACTTCCTCCCAAACGCACCGGTCGCACCGTGGCCCTCGTCCATGGCTACTTGGACCAAGCGGCGAGTTTCTGGCGGCTCCGCGACCACCTGACCAAACTCGGCCGACCAACCATCGGCATTGAACTTGGCTTTCAGCTTGGAAAGCTCCCCCGCTACGGACGGCGCCTCGAACGGGCCCTGCGGCGAATCCTTCGGAACGAGCCCGATGGCATCGATATCGTGGCCCACAGCATGGGGGGGATCGTGTTGCGCCTGGTGCTCCATGAGCATCCCGACCTTCGCAAAGGGATCCGCCATGTCGTGACGCTAGGGACCCCTCATCTCGGCACCGCATCCGTAGATCAGCTCCCGTTGTTGCCAGAATGGCGAGCCTTGCATCCCGACTCGGAATTTCTCGCTGATCTTCCAGCATTGACGGAACTCGTGGATCCCGACACGGTGGTCACCGTCGGTGGAGACTTCGATATGGTGGTCTATCCGGTGGAACATGCGCTCGATCCAGCCGGTCGCACCGAGGTGATCACCGAGATCGGTCATGCCGGTTTGCTGACGGACGACCGTGTTCTCTCGCTGGTGGCTGAAGCGATCGCCGCGTAGCAGACTGTGAATTCACGATGCGACGACGGCCAGATGTCGTAAACTATTCGCGTTTTGGTCAGACTCCGCCCCTCGGTCGTTTTCGATGCCCTTTCGGCACGCCTCGACGATCTTCTCGCGCTGTATGTGTCTCGCGAGGAGGTGGCTCCGGACCATCGTCGACGAATTCAGGTCATTACGCTGGTGACCACGTTGATCGTGGCGATCGCCCTGCCCTTCATCGTGCAGTACTGGCGACTGGGCATTCCCAGCATGTCCGCTGCCGTCACCGCCACGGTCCTCGCGGGATTGGGCAATCTCGCAGTGCTTTACCGATCACGAGACACCTCGTTGGCAGGCGTCATTGGAACGGGCGTGCTGTTTTTGCTCCTGCTCGCGAGCAACCTGCATTCGGGCGGCTTCTACGACCCAAACTTCGGGTGGTTCTACACGATTCCGATGCTGGCCGCCCTGACGGTAAACGCGCGGGCGGGGTGGGCCTTCACGGCGCTGGTCATCGTCACGACCAGCGCATTTTGGCTCGCCGAGCAATCTGGATTCGTCGTACCGGACTTGGTTCCCCCTGAATCTCATGCCCAGCAGAGCCTCTTCAACCGCGTTTCCGCCATCATTGCGATCGCTGTGATCCTCGCTGCGTTGGCGTCCCGCGAGCGGTTTTCGGCTACGCTCCTTCGACAGGCCAACGAGGACCGACTCGCCGAGATGCGCCAGTCGGCCGAAATGCAGGCCCGCCTCGTTCACTCGGAACGCATGGCCTCGATGGGCTCGCTGACTGCGGGCATGGCGCACGAAATGAACAACCCTCTGACCTGGGTGAAGGGAAACCTCCAGGTGTTGCTTCGAGAGCTGCGGAGCACCCCGCGGGCCACACAAGATGCGCTCATGCCCTTGGTCACCGATGCCCTCGACGGCGCCGAACGCATGCAGCGCATCGTCTACGATCTGCGGGGGTACACCCGCCCACGTGAAGCCCACCAAGTGGTCGACATTCGGGCCCTTCTGCAGCGCGCAAAGGCCCTGACCGCAGCCGAACTCAAGCATCGGGCCACCGTCGAAGTCGATGCGCCGGACAATCTCTCGGGCGTCGTCCAAGAGGCGCGCCTGCTGCAGGTGCTCGTGAACCTCCTCACGAACGCCGCTCACGCCATCGAGGCCGGCGCCCGCAACAACAACGCGGTTCGAATGGTCGCGGAAGAGCGCAACGACAAGGTCTACATCGAAATCATCGATACGGGCTCCGGCATGACGCCCGCAACACGAGATCGAGCTTTCGAACCGCTATTTACAACCAAGGACGTGGGCCAAGGCACCGGTCTGGGCCTGTTCATTTGCAAAAACCTGATCGAAGGCATGGACGGTCAGATCGGTCTGTACAGCGAGCTTGGACGAGGCACCACGGTTTGGTTGGAGCTTCCCCTCGCCGAAGTTCCCTTCGAACCCGCCTCGTCCTCCGTCACCTCGGGCGTTCGGGGGCCTCGTCTCCGCATTCTGGTCGTCGACGATGAGCCGGCGATCCTCGCGTGGTTGCAAGCCGAGCTGACTGAGCATCACTTGGTCGCCACGACCGACCCCAGCCTTGGCGTGGCCACCTTTCTCAACGACGAGGTCGACGTACTACTGTGCGACCTCATGATGCCCAACCTCACCGGGGTGGACGTCCATCGCATCCTGCGCATGTCTGCCCCCGAGCGAGCCCATCGGGTGGTCTTCATGACGGGCGGCGCCTACACCCCCAACGCCAACCGGTTTGCCAGCCGTGACGGCGTGACCATTTTGCGCAAACCGCTCGACCCCGCCGAGCTGCGGGCCGCATTGCGCGACGCCGCGGAGGTCTCCCCATCGTAGTCACACCAGAACGGGCGCAGCTTGGATGGTCAATGGGGTGCGGGTTCCCCGAGCGCGGCACAACTCTCGCTGGGTGCAGTCGGGAAGGCCGCCAAATGCCCTCGGCAACAGCACGAAGCGCAGCCAAATTCGCCGCCCTCCCCGGTGTTCAATGACCGGGTAGAGGTGCTGCGAAGCCCCCCATTCCATGACCGCTTCGGCGGCCTTGGGATCGCGCG
>JBCCQY010000287.1:0-3162 GCA_039208735.1 Myxococcota bacterium
CCGGGCGTGTCGGCCACCCTGCACCAACTCGCCGGGGTGCTCCAGGCCCAAGGGGACCTGTCGGGGGCCCGCGACCACCTCGTGCAGTCCCTGGCGATGGACCGCCGCCTGTACGGGACCGACGACCATCCGGGCCTCGTGGTCACGTTGGCGAACCTGGCGCATGTGCAGTGGGCGCAAGGGGAGCGGACCGAGGCGGTAGCGACCATGCGCTACGCACTAGCGGCCTCGGCTCGGGTGTATGGCGGTACCGACAACCTCTATTATGCGACCCGCGAGGTTTCGCTAGGGTTCTGGCTCCTGGAGTTGCGCCAGGTCGCCGAAGCCCTTCCGTTGCTGCGCCATGGCCACGCCATCCTGCAGCGTGACCAACCCCATCACCCCTACGTGGCCCAACTCAATGCGCTCTTTGCCCGCGTCGCGGAATACGCGGGCGAAGCCAACGCGACCCTCCCCGGGGCCCCCATGGGCCCTTACGTCGCGCATGCCTGCGCCGTCGCAGGTCCTCTTCGCGAGGACCACCTGCGGTCCCTGACCCTCCGCATCGTCCTCCGCGGGGCAGCAGGACCGGCGGCCTCCGTGCTTGCCACCGCAGATGCCCAAGCGCCCACCCCCGGTCAGCTCCTCACCCACCCAAGGCAACTCCCGCGGCCCGAGGCTTGTCCCATCCCCGCCGAAAACTGGCCCAACCTCCTCGAGCAGGTTGCAACCCTGCTGGACTCGGCTCGGAGCGACTTCGAGGCCCTCCTCCCGCACCTGCCTCGAAACGAAAACCTACAGGTGACGTTGCCACGCCTCCCCGAACCCGATGACGACGACCGCTGGGCCCTGGTTGACGAAACCACCGTCGCCCTTGCGCGCGCGCAGGACCCAGGTCACGCCGCCGCGTGGGCCGCGGCACTCCCTCTTTGGTTGCGCGGTGCACAGGCGTTCGCCTCTCTCGTGCCAGGTGACGAAGGCCTCGCCTTGGCCCGGGGCATTCTGAGCCGTCTCCCCGCCGCGGATCGCTCCCAAGCCATTCAAGCGCTCGGGCTGGACGCTCCTCAAAGCAAAGCCCTGGAGCGACAACTGGCCAACTAGACCCGCACGACAGAAGTGCTGATCGCATCAGGCGGCCAAGACCTTGCCGGCGTAGGTCCAGCGGTAGGGCTTGGCCAAGAGGCGATTGAAATAGTCGATGAAGGCCAGGACTCGCTCCTTGAGGTCCGCCTTGGATGTGAAGCTGCCTCTTCGCAGCACACGACGAGCAAGGACGCTGAACCAGAGCTTGATCTGGTTCAGCCAAGAGCAATGGCGAGGCGTGAAGACGAAGCGAACCCGGTGTTTCTCGTCGCTCAGGTAGGCGGTTCGGCTGGCTCGGTTCTTCAGGATGCCGCGTTTGAACTTGGTGCCGAGGTCTTGTGCATCGCCGATGGCGCTCGCGACGTAGCGAACGAGCTCCTCCGACTTGTGGGTGTCGAGGTTGTCGACGACGAAGACCCACTGCCCGTTCGGGTCACTGGCCATGGTGCGGTCGATGTGCGCCACGAACTGCTCGCGGGTCCGGGTCTCCTCGAGGGTTGGCGCCACGATGCGGCCCGTAGCGACTTCGAAGTTCGTGGTGAGGCAGAGCGTGCCGTGCCGGATGTACTCGAATTCCCGCAGCTCAGGCAGTCCTGGACGGGACGGTTTCGTGGGGAACTTGCGCTCGAGAGCCTGCATGCCCGTCTTCTCGTCCGTGCACATCACGTGCACCCCCTGCTCGTGGAGCTCCTGGGCGTTCCGGTAGACGGAGCAGATCTCCGCGACCTGCTTCTCGAATGACTCCGGATCATCCAGCTTGTCCCTGGACGTCATCCAGTAGCGGCTCTTGTGTGGTCGCAGATCCACCTCTTTTCAGGAGCCGATCAAGGTGGCGCGGCGAGATGGACTCGACGATGCCCCTCTTCACGGCCTCCTGTGCAAGTTCGGTAGGTGTCCAGTGGGTCGTCGGCCGCTGGCTGTCTCGGGGGGGCTCGCACGCCAGAGCGATCAGTTGTGCGACTTGCTCAGCGCTGAACGTCGGCGGTGTTCCGGAACGGCCTCGATCCGCCAGCCCGTCGACGATCAGGTCTTCCAGCTGTCTTTCGGCGACACCCGCAGTTTCGGCTTCGTCGAGTTGGGGTCGTAGAGCCCTCCATCGACGACGCCAGCGACGAGGTCTTTGGGCGTTCATGTCGAGCCGCCGGCCGATCTCGGCATCACTGAGACCCTCGAGCGCCAGGATGAGCATCTTCGAGCGCTCTACCACCCGGGCAGGCCGCGAGCGCGCTCGGGACAAGCGCACCATGATCGACTTCTGCAGTTCGCTCATCACGACGAGAACTGGAGCCGGTGGCATCCGCACCTCCTGCGGTCACCATTCCAGATCCAACGACCTACGCCATCGGTCAGGCAGCCGCGCGAGAGCTGAGGTTGCCCGATCCGAATCGGGCAATCTCAACTTCGGCCGACCACATCGCGCTTAGAACTTCTGTCGCGCAGGTCTAGTCCTTGTCGTCCTCGTCCTCGGGCACATCGAACATCCGCGCCCGCTCGACTAAGTCCGCGGGTCGTGGCCTTCGATAAACCCGGCGAAGCATCTTCTCGTCGGTGTGGCGCATGATGATTTGCGCGACTTCCTCCTCCATTCCGATGGACCACGCAATCGTCGCGAACGAAGCACGCAACAAGTAGGGGTCGACCGCACGAGTGATCCCAGCCCGTCGCGCTGCTGCGTGAAGTGCGGTTTTATAGCCACTGATCGACGTGTAGGGCTCGCCCGTGTTTCGCGCTGGAAACACGACTCCCTCGGGGGTCGGTTCCGGTACCGCAACCGCGCGCCAGCGAAGCAGCTCACGACGGGCAATCGGCGTCAGTGGCACCTCGGCCCACGCCGATTCGGTCTTCTCCCCACGTACCGTCATTGTCTGCACCGCAAAGTCGATGTCGCCCCATTGCACGCGCATCAGCTCGGACGGGCGGAGCCCCTGACCCGCCTGAACCGCCCACATCGCGCGATGTTTCGGCCGACTCGCCTCCATCATCGCCACCAATTCATCCAGGTTCAGTGGGACCTTCGGAGGATTCACCCTCCGTGTCGCTCCTTCCACGCGGAACACCGACAAGTCTGGCAGCTCCATGATGTGCCGAAGCCGAAACGCC
>JBCCQY010000288.1:0-2548 GCA_039208735.1 Myxococcota bacterium
GGCGGCGGCGGCCACTTCGCGCTGAGCGAGCCGCCACATCAGCTCGACCACCGAAGGAATGCCCTCCTCACTGCAGTGGAGAACCGCATGCATCAGTTCGCCATACGACTCGAGGCCTAGATGCTCAGAGAGCCCCTGCAGTCCAGCGAGGGCGTGGTACAGCTTGGTGTGCGGGGTGAAGGGCCCGTCGCCAACGAGTTGGATGGCCGTGAGGAGCGCCCCCTCGACGGTCATCGCGAGGTCTCGAGCGTCTTCAATCGAGACCTTTCGGAGCCGCTGGAAGTCGGGCAGGGAGCCCTCTTCCACCTTCATTCGGGCTTGCAGTTGCTGAACGACCGGCGCGATGAGGTTTTGGTGGGCCGGCACCGCTCCGTCCGCGCTCTCCTCGACCATTTGCCGCAGCATGTCGACCGTGCTGAGTAGGAGGCTGACCGTTTGGCCATCGAGTTCGACCGCGCCGTCCACGACCAGTGCGAGCAGGTCTTCTGTGACGTGGCACAGCCGACTGATCGCGTCTAGGCCGAGGAATCCTGCACCTCCCTTCATCGTGTGGAGGTCGCGGAGGAGGTGACGCAGAGCCCCCGAGGCCGACGCATCGCGTTCGAGCGCCAGTAGCTGTTCCTCGATGCTGTGGAGGATGCGGTCGGCGTCGTCCTTGAAGGTCGCCCAGACCTCGGCGTTGATCGATGTGGTCGCCATGCCGTTCCGTGGGTCGGGGATCAGAGAGTCTTCGGCTCACGATGAGTCTCGGCGGTCATTGATGGACCTTGAGCCATGTCCGAGCCATCCGTGAACGCGGCGTTCCGAAGCCCCACCGTTTTAGGTGGAATCGGAGGATGACCATGATCTTGTTGTGGCTGTTTGGAGCTGCGTTTGCCCATGATCCGCGAAGCGGTGACGTGCTTGGCTCCAGCATCGAAATCTGGATGCCGATTCCGATTGCTCGGCCTCCTAAGGGATCGATGGCCATGTGCATCGAGCTGGAGCCCAGCCTCGACACCGAAGACACGGTGATCGAAGGCGATGGGGTCGCGTTTGCTTGCTCGTCGACCGACGACGCCACCCAATTCTGTGTGACCGTTGGAGCTGATGCGTCATGGCCGAAGGGAGCTTCGAAAGCGACCTGCCGCGGCGATGGCCACGAACTTCGTGCCCGCTTTATTGCCGGACATGACCCGTTTGACGATCCTTCCGATGGCGTCGATGTGACACGCATGTGGGGCCCCAATGCGCTGCGGAAGGTCCACACGGTTCGCTTTTGGGTGCCTGGCTGGGCGGATGCTTCGGGCGAACTGCAGGGCGGCACCTGCTCGGTAGAGAACGAAGGACTTACCTTGCAGTTTCGTGAGCCAGAGTTGCGGAGCCGACTCACCTGCCGGCTAGGGGCCCCGTTGTCTCGCGACGTGGTCATCCGTCTACGAGCGCCCCGGAAGAAGTGGTAGTTGCTTCGCTACGGGGCTGCACAACCGCCGACCGTCAGGCCTTTGGCCTGGCCTCCGTCGTAGAAGGTCACCTCGTCGCTCTTGGCGTCGAAGGTCCCGATCACCCAGCCGGTACGTCCTTCGAAGATGAGTACGGTGGCGAGGTTGTCGGTTTGCGGATCCACCAGGCGGTGCTCGACATGCACGGCGTTTCGTGTCGGTGAAGCGGCATCTGGCCTACGGCGTGCGGGTGGGGATCGGATACGCCTACGGTCGTTACTCGAGACGCAGGATGTCGATCGTTGGGACCGGACGCCACTCAATCCAGTCCCGCGCGACCCTGAAGCCAATAGGTCTTGACCTTGAACGCGGTCACTCCTCGCTCGCGGAGTGCGGCTCGCACGCGCTGGACCATTGCACCACCGCCCGCCATGCCGACTTGCGCCCCTGGGGCTACGGCATCCAGCAGCACGGGGTCCGTTCGATCGCCTCTCGACACGACCTGGGCGTCTTCGAGACCCACGCGGTTCAGGGTAGGCTGCACCTCCAATCCATCCTCAACCTCGAAGAGGACCTTGAAGTCTGCGCGGGCCTTGCGATATGCAGCCGCCACCGCAATGGCCGTCTCGTCCCCAATGAAGGTGATGGGTCCTTCGGGCAGGGACAACGAGCGCTGCGGACCCACAAATCGCAACCGCTCGCCGGCCCTCACCGTGTCGAGCCACCGCATCGCGGGGGTCTGGCCTGCGTGACGAAACGCAAGGAGTTGAAATCGACCGCTGTTCCACCCGATCGGGGTGTACGTCCGAACGTCCCGCGAGGGAAGAACAATTTGGATCTTGGTTCCTGGCGCGTAGGGGGCGGCGTCTGGTCCTTGGACGTCAAGGTGAACGAACCGGTCTCCCACGGGCTCGACCGAGAGGACCTCGGCTTCGCTCAACACCCAGCTTCCGAGCAGATTCAGGACGCGGCCTTTGGTTGATGCCATGGTCGACCTCCACGGATAACGCCAACGGTCAACCCTTACTCTGAGGCCGTGCGGTCTGAAGCTGCAGTATTGTGCAGTGTCGCTGGGTCGAGTCCCAGCGACACCACCGTCAGTGGAGGTAGCGCGTGATAAATTACAC